>NZ_CP095078.1:0-612472 GCF_022919075.1 Nocardioides sp. W7
GAGACCGAGCACCTGTTCGCCGAGTGATCCCCAGGTTTTGTCCAACACTCCTACCTAAGTCAGGTGCGGGGCACCGTTGCGAATGGATAGCGTGCCCCTCATGTTTGCTGCCCTCGGTCGCTTCACCTCGCGTCGTCCCTGGTTCGTCATCGCCGCCTGGCTGGTCATCGCCGTCGGGGTCTTCGTCCTGGCCCCCTCCCTGGAGACCACCCAGGAGGAGTCGGAGTTCCTGCCGGATCACTACGAGTCGGTGCAGGCCGTCAAGCTCCTGGAGGAGAAGTTCCCGGAGATCAACACGACCTCCGCGGCGCAGCTCGTCTTCCAGCGCGCGGACGGTGCCGCGCTCACCGAGGACGACCAGGCGGAGATCATCCGGATCGCCGAGGAGCTCGGACCGAAGCTCGGCAAGAAGACCTTCGTCCAGGAGGTCGTCACGGTGGGACCGGACGGTCAGCCCAGCATCTCCGAGGACGGCCTCGTCCAGAACGCCTTCGTGGCGCTGGCCGACGGGTCCACGGGCTTCGACACCGCGGCGATGGACGACGCCAAGGCGATGCGCGACGACCTCGCCGACCTCACCGAGGGCACGGACCTGGAGGCGCTGACCACCGGTTCGGTCCCGCAGGGACTCGACTCCCAGGAGTCCGGTGAACAGGCGCTCGCCATCGTCGGCATCGCGACCATCGTGCTGATCGTCGGCCTGCTCGCCATCATCTTCCGCAGCGTGATCATCTGCCTGCTGCCGATCGTGGTGGTCGGCATCGTGTCGGTGGTCGCCAACGGGCTGATCGGCTGGGCCAACGAGATCTTCGATCTGAAGGCGGACTCCTCGATCGAGACGATCCTGGTCGTCGTCCTCTACGGCATCGGCACCGACTACATCCTGTTCTTCCTGTTCCGCTACCGCGAGCGGATGCGCCACGGCGCCGACACCAAGGCGGCCGTCGTACACGCCCTGGAGCGCGCCGGCGAGGCGATCGCCTCCGCGGGCGGCGCCGTGATCGTGGCCTTCCTCGCGCTGCTGCTCAGTTCGCTCGGCATCTTCCAGGCCATCGGCCCGGCCCTCGCGATCGCCGTGGCCGTCACTCTGCTCGCGGCGCTGACCCTGGTGCCCGCCATCGTGACCGTGCTCGGCCGGGCACTGTTCTGGCCGTCGAAGAAGTGGCGCGAGGAGCCCACGGGCGCCCGGTTCGCGAAGGTCGGCAACTCGATGGGCCGCCGGCCCGGTGCCTTCGCCGCCGCCTCGGGTCTGCTGATGGCCGGCCTGGCCGTGTTCGCGATCGGCTTCAGCCCGTCGTTCGACTTCAACTCCAGCCTGCCCGACGACGTCGAGTCGACGAAGGCCACGGAGATCTCGAACGCCCACTTCTCGGCCGGGGCGAGCGAGCTCGTCCCCGTGGTCCTCTCGTCCGAGAACGGCACTCTCGAGCAGGGTGACCTGGAGTCCTTCGGCGGTGCCCTGGCCGAGGCCACGGGCGTGAGCCAGGTCTACCCGCCTCAGCCCTCCGGGGACGGCTCGACCGCGCTCTTCATGATGGAGCTCAGCAGCAGCCCCACCTCCGACCAGGCGCTCGAGGACGTCAAAGGCCCGATCCGCGATGCCGCCCACGCTGCCGCGCCGGACGGCGCCCAGGCCTTCGTCAGCGGGACACCGGGGATCTTCGCCGACCTCCAGGCAGCGATGATCCGCGACTACAAGGTCGTCTTCCCCGTCGCCGGCGGCCTGATCCTGCTGATCCTGATGCTGCTGCTGCGCAGCCTCGTCGCGCCGTGGTACCTCATGGCCGCGGTCGGCCTCGGCTTCGCCGCGACCCTCGGGGCGACGGTGATCGTCTTCCAGCACCTCGGGGGCGAGAGCGGGCTGATCTTCATGCTGCCGATCTACATCTACCTGTTCGTGACGGCGCTCGGCACCGACTACAACATCCTGATGATCGCGCGGCTGCGCGAGGAGGCCCGCGAGGGCCGGGAGCCACGGGAGGCGGCCGCGGAGGCGCTCAAGCACGCGGGCCC
Organism: Nocardioides sp. W7; assembly: GCF_022919075.1. Lineage (NCBI taxonomy): Bacteria > Bacillati > Actinomycetota > Actinomycetes > Propionibacteriales > Nocardioidaceae > Nocardioides > Nocardioides sp. W7. The sequence continues at coordinate 2,014 of NZ_CP095078.1, forward strand.
GACGATCGCCGCCGCCGGCGTGATCCTCGCCGGCACGTTCGCCTCGCTGATGCTGAGCGGCAACAGCCTGATGATGTCGATGGGCTTCGCGCTCTCCTTCGGCATCCTGATCGCCGCGTTCGTGATGTCGATGTTCTTCACCCCCGCGCTCACCGCGCTGATCGGGCACGCCGCCTGGTGGCCGGGCCACGGGGACGAGAAGGCGCCCGACGCCGACGACCAGCCCGAGCGCGAGGCCGTCAAGGTCTGAGCGCGACGCGGACCAGCGCGCGCAACGTCATACGATCCGGGCTCCCAGGCGCCCGGATCGTATGACGTCCGCTGCCTAGACCAGGACGTCGGTGACCGGCAGGCTGGAGTCGGCGGGCAGGTCGAGGGCGGACGGCGTATGACCGCGCGCGACCATCTCCGACCCGAGCGCGGCCACCATGGCCCCGTTGTCGGTGCACAGCCCCGGCCGGGGCACCCGCACCCGGATGCCCAGCTTCGAGGCCCGCTCCTCGGCGAGCGCGCGGAGCCGGGAGTTGGCGGCGACCCCGCCGCCGATGAGCAGGTCCTCGATGCCCTCCGACGTCGCGGCGTCGAGCGCCTTGCGGACCAGTACGTCGCAGACCGCCTCCTGGAAGGACGCGGCGACGTCGGCGACCGGCACCGGCTCGCCGGACCGCTCGCGCGCCTCGACCCAGCGCGCGACGGCCGTCTTCAGCCCGGAGAACGAGAAGTCGAACCGGTGCCGCTCCAGGTCCCGGCGCGACGAGAGCCCGCGCGGGAAGTCGACGTACACGCTGCTGCCCTCGCGGGCGACCCGGTCGATGTGCGGGCCGCCGGGGAACGGCAGCCCGAGCAGCCGGGCGACCTTGTCGAAGGCCTCCCCGGCGGCGTCGTCGATGGTGGCGCCGAGGGGCTGTACGCCACTGGTGACGTCCTCGACGCGCAGCAGGCTGGAGTGGCCGCCGCTGACCAGCATCGCCAGGCACGGCTCGGGCAGCGGGCCGTGCTCGAGCTGGTCGACCGCGACGTGGGAGGCCAGGTGGTTGACGCCGTAGATCGGCTTGCCTAGCCCCAGCGCCAGCGCCTTGGCCGCCGCAACACCGACCAGCAGTGCGCCGGCCAGCCCGGGACCACTGGTCACGGCGATCGCGTCGACGTCGCGGAGCTGGATCCCGGCCGTCTCGCAGGCCCGCTCGATGGTGGGGACCATCGCCTCCAGGTGGGCCCGGCTGGCGACCTCGGGTACGACGCCGCCGAAGCGGGCGTGCTCCTCGACGCTGCTCGCGACCGCGTCGGCCAGCAGGGTGTGGCCGCGGACGATGCCGACGCCCGTCTCGTCACAGGAGGTCTCGATGCCGAGGACCAGGGGCTCGTCTCTCACCCCGCCATCGTGCCCGACCGCGCGAACGCACCGGGCGTGACCCCCAGCAGCCGCCGGAAGTGCCGGTTCAGGTGCGCCTGGTCGTGGAACCCGACGACGGCCGCGACGTCCGCCGGCCGCTCCCCCGCCAGCAGCAGCCGCCGCGCGAGGTCCAGGCGGCGGCCGGTCAGGTAGCGGTGCGGCGGCAGCCCGAACTCCCGGGTGAACGCGCGCACCACGTGCGTCGGGGAGGCGTACGACGCCGCCGCGGCGTCGGCGAGCGTCAGGCCCTCCACCACCCGGGCGTCGAGCAGGTCACGGACCGTGCGCGCGAGCGGCCGGTCCCGGCGGACGTCCTCGACCGGCGCGCCGGAGAGGTTCCCGCGGAGCCGCTCGGCGACCAGCGCGAGCCGCGACTCGGCCTCGAACGCGTCACCCCGGTGCACCAGGGCGGCGTGCAGCCTGTCGACGTCCCCCGCGAGACCCGGGTCGGCCCAGCCCGGGTGGTCGACCGCGGCACCGATCCGGTCGGCGCCGAGGACGTGCTCCTCCAGGTAGATCACCCGCTTGCGGAAGCCCTGCGTGGTGGCCGCCCGGCCGTCGTGCGCGACGTGCGGCGGGAGCAGGGTCACCTGCCTGCGGACCGTGGCGAGGTGCTGCCGGTCCAGGTCGAAGGCGACGGTGCCGTCATCGACCACGAGCAGGGTCCAGGTGTCGTGGGTGTGGCGCGGGTAGGCGTGGTCGGGGAAGTGCGCGTGCAGCACCTCGACGACCCCCGCGACCGGCGGCCGCCAGGCCTTCACGGTCGGCGTCGGCGACATGTCAGGAACGTACAAGACGACAACAGCCCGTCGCCTCATCGTTGACCCATGAGGTTCGAGACCAAGATCGCCGTCCTGCTCCGCGACGACCTGGCCGGCTGGCAGCGGCTCAACGCGACCGCCTTCCTCGCCAGCGGGGTGGCGGCACAGTGGCCCCAGCTGGTCGGCGAGCCGTACGCCGACGCCGACGGGACGTCGTACCTCGGGATGCTGGGGCAGCCGGTGCTGATCCTCGAGGGCGACGCGGAGCTGCTGCGGGCGGCCCACGAGCGGGCGCTGCGCCGCGAGCTGACCGTCGGCGTCTTCACCGCCGACCTGTTCCGCACCGGCAACGACGACGACAACCGGGCTGCGGTCGCGGCGGTCGCCCGCGATCAGCTGGACCTGGTCGGCCTGGCCGTGCACGGGCCGAAGAACGCCGTCGACAAGGTCCTGAAGGGCGCCCGGATGCACCCGTGACGGTTGAATCGGGACTCGTGACGGTTGAGTCCGGACTCGTGACCGTTGATTCGGGAATTCGAACCACCGGCACCCCTGACTCAACCGCCACGAGTCCCGACTCAACCGTCAGGAACCCCGACTCAACGGCCGGGAACCCCGACTCAACCGCAGCCGCTGACCAGCGCGCGGCGCAGCACGATCGCGGTGGTGCCGTCCCGGTAGTAGCGCGGGCGCCGGTCGACCTCGACGAAGTCGCGGGCGGCGTAGAACCGCAGCGCACCCGGGTTGTCCTCGCGGACCTCCAGCAGCAGCCGGTCGGCACCGCTCTCCCGGGCCAGTCGGCAGCCCTCGTCGAGCAGCTGGGACGCGAGCCCGCTGCGACGGTGCGCCGGGGTGACGGCGATCCGCTGCAGCTCGGCGATGTCGGCGACGGCACTGACGACCGTATGCCCGACGACCGTGCCGTCGACCTCGGCGACCAGGTAGAACACGGTGGGCAGGTTGCCCGCGATGCCCTCGCCGACGAGGTGGGGCGACCAGGCGTCGGCGCCGAGGTTCTCCTGCTCCAGCGCGGCGACGTCCTCGACGTCGTCGAGCGTCGCCGGACGGATCACGACACCTTCTTCGGCGGCTTCGGCAGCTCGGCGTCCGGCCGGCGCAGGTAGAGCGGGTCGGGGTCGACGATCTCGGCCAGCTCCTCGGCGACGGCCCGGGCCAGCCAGCCGGCACTCGGCCGGGTCGGTCCGGTGGCGTGCGGGAACGCGTCGGGGTAGAGCGTCCCGCCCTCCCCCACGACCGGCAGGTCGGTGGCGACCGCGGCCGGCTTCTCGACGACCGGGCCGTCCAGGCGGGCCCCCGAAGCGTCGTACGACGCCAGGTAGACCTCCTTGCGACGCGCATCGGTGGCGACCACGAACGCGGTGTCCAGCGCCGAGGCCGCCTCGACCGCGAGGACGTCGAGCGAGCAGACGCCGTACACCGGGATCTCCAGGACGAAGGCCAGCGTGCGTGCCGTGACCAGCCCGACCCGCAGGCCGGTGAAGGGCCCCGGCCCGATGCCGACGGCGACGGCGGTCAGGTCCTGGCGGACGATCCCGGCCCGCTCCAAGGCGTCCGAGATGAGGGGCGCCAGCTGCTCGCCGTGCTTCATCGGCCGCTCCGAGGACAGCTCGACGAGCACGTCGGACCCGTCGTGGAGGGCGACGGTCACGAGCGGCGTGGCGGTGTCGAAGGCGAGGAGCACGGGTCGAGCCTACGAAAGCCCGTGGGCGAGCCGGGCCAGGTGGGCGTCGATGGGCGAGAGCCCGGCGAGATCGGACTCCAGGTCCCACCAGACCAGCTGCTTGACGTCCTCGCCGGGCCCCGAGTCCGGCGGCGAGCCGGGTGGCGAGGAAGGCGGGTGCTCGACGGTGCCGTGGAAGATGGCGGCGTACTCGATGCGGCGCTCGTGCCCGAGCTGGACCGTCGCCACCCCGACGAACTCCAGCTCCGGCGGCTCCGCGCCGGTCTCGGCGCGGAAAGCGCGGCCGGCCGCCTCTCGCGGGGTCTCGCCGAGCTCGTGGTCGACGTCCTTGCCCGACAGCTCCCACTCGCGACTCCAGTGGTTGCGCACCAGCAGGGTCCGTCCGTCGTGCTCGGCGACGGTCAGCGAGAGCACCAGCGGGATCTCGGGATCGAGGTGCTCCAGCTCGCCCTCGGGGCAGCGGCGGAAGTCGAGCAGCAGGTTCTCGTTGAGCTTCTCGGCGAGCGGCGGGCGGTGGCTGGAGGGTACGTCGAGCTCGTACCAGCGCGGGCCGACCGGCGTCATCAGCACCCGGCGCGGGTCCAGCTCCGAGTCGGGCTCGGCGTCGGGGTCGTCGTCGGCGAGGGCCCGGATGATCCGGATCTCCAGCCGCGACTCGGAGAGCCCCTCGGCCACCCCCTCGCCCCACTCGACGACGGTGACGGCGTCCTCCAAGGAGGTGTCGAGGTCGAGGTCGTCGAGCTCGTCGATGCCGCCGAGGCGGTAGGCGTCGACGTGCACCAGCGCCGGACCGTCGACGAGCGAGGGATGCACGCGGGCGATCACGAACGTCGGCGAGGTGACGTCGCCGCGCACCTGCAGCCCGGCCCCGATGCCCTGGGTGAAGGTGGTCTTGCCGGCACCGAGCTCGCCGCTGAGGACCAGGAGATCCCCGGCGGCCAGCTGCCCGGCGAGCAGCTGCCCGATCTCGCGCATGGCCTCGGCGTCCGGGGCGTCGAAGACGAAGGTGCGCAGCGGGCGGCGAAGCTCGACGTTCGGGGAGTGGCGCCGTACCTCGCGGAAGCCCTGGCGCTGCCAGAACCGCACCGTGCGCGGTAGCTCCTCGCGCGCGACCACGGTCAGGTCGTCGAAGCCCGCGGAGGCGTAGACGGCCGCGTCGATCAGCCGGCCGGCCACGCCGTGCCCCTGGGCGCCGGGGACGACCCCGAAGCGGCGCAGGTACATCGTGCCGCCGATCGGGTCGAGGACCAGCGCACCGACGGTCTCCGCACCCAGCCGGGCGACCAGCCCGCCGTGCCGGCCGAGCATCGCCGCGATGCTCTCCTCGGTCTCCGACAGCGCGTCGGCGGGCGGGTCGAGCGGCGGCCGGGCCGCGAACGCCTCGCGGACGACGGCGAGCACCTCGGCCGCCGCCTCCGGGCCGACGCGGTGCACGGTCGGGGCCACCACCCGGTTCGTGGTCATCGGGCCGCCGCCGCGTCGTACAGCTCGGCGAGGGCGGCGTCGACCTCGTCGTGGGACTCGATCATCACCATGTGGCCGGATCCCTCGACCTCCAGCAGCTCCGAGCCGGAGATCCGGGAGCGCAGCTTGCGGCTGTGGCCGATCGAGGTCAGCCGGTCGGCGGTGCCGCAGATGATGGTGGTCGGCACTTTGCCCAGCACCTCGACGGCGTCGAACTTGTCGAGCCCGCGGAAGCTCGGGAAGAACTCCGCCACCACCTCGAACGGCGTCGCCGAGAGCATGTCGTCGACGAAGTCGACGTACGCCGGCGGCACCGGACCGCCGAAGGCGAACACGTCGGTCGCCACCGTGGCGACCGTGCGCCCCAGCCGGCGCAGGCCGTCGATCGTGCGGTGCCCGCGGGCGAGCGTGCGGACCGCCCCGTGGGCGATCCCGCCACCGAGCTTCGCGGGCAGCACGGGGAGCAGCAGCCGGCTCGGGTCGAGCCCGCCGGCGGTGGTCCCGATCAGCCCGACGCCCACCACCCGGTCGCCGAACAGCTCCGGGTGCTCCTCGGCGAGCGCGACGATGGTCATCCCGCCCATCGAGTGGCCGACGAGCACGACCGGCCCGTCGGGGACCACCTCCTCGAGGAGCTGCGCCAGGTCGACGCCGAGCTGGTCGATGGTGGCGTGGTCGAGCGACGAACGGCCCGACCGGCCGTGCGAGCGCTGGTCGTAGAAGACCGCACGGAGACCGGCCCGGCGGCAGGCCTGGCGCTGGAAGTGCCAGCAGTCGAGGTTGAGCGCGTAGCCGTGGCAGAAGACCACGGTCAGCTCCGAGTCGGCCTGGTCCACCTCCACGTGCAGGGGTACGCCGTCCGCCGCGACGACCGTCGTGGGCGGGGATCGCAGGCTGCCGAACTCGGTGCCGTCGGAGTCGCGGCGGGCGATCGAGCGCCGGCGGCGGGCGACGCCGACCGCGGTTCCGGCCGCGGCGAGACCGGCGGCCCCGGCGGCGGCGCCGAGGACCCGGTGGGCGAGGCTCACGCGGGGGCCACCTCGCTGAGGTCGGGACGATCGCTGTCGACGTAGCGGCGCGGCATCCGGCCGCTGCCGATCCGGGTGACGATCTCGTAGCTGATCGTGTCGGCCGCCTCGGCCCAGTCCTGGGCGGTCGGGCCGCCGTCGCGACCCGAGCCGAACAGCTCGACGTCGTCGCCGGGCGCGGGGTGCTCGCCGCCGAGGTCGACGAGGAGCTGGTCCATGCAGATCCGGCCGCGGGTGGGCCGACGCCGGCCGGCGACCAGCGCCTCGGCGGAGTTGCCGGCCCGGCGCGGCACGCCGTCGCCGTACCCGACCGGGACCAGGCCGAGGGTCGTCGGCGCGTCCGCGATCCAGGTGCGGCCGTACGACACCGCGTCGCCCGCCGCGACGTCCTTGACGAGCGCCAGGGTGGCCCGCGCGGTCATCGCCGGCACCAGACCCAGGTCGGGGGTCTCCCCCGGCGCCGGGTCCAGGCCGTACGACGCGATGCCGCAGCGGACCAGGTCGAAGCGGCTGCTCGGGCGCAGGATCGCGGCCGCGGAGTTGGCCAGGTGGCGCACCTCGGGCTCCAGGCCGGCCGCCTCCGCGACCGCCAGCGCCGCTCGGAAGGCGGTCTCCTGCGCGTCGTTGGCCGGGTCGTCCGGCTCGTCGCTGGAGGAGAGGTGGGACCAGATTCCGGTGACCTTCCAGTGCCCGGCCAGCTCGCCCGCGCGGGCTCGCTCCACCAGGGCCGGCCAGGCGGCCGGCGACGAGCCGCCGCGCGAGAGTCCGGTGTCGATCTTCAGCTGCACCCGGGCCGTCCGCCCGGTGTCGCCGACCGCCTCCTCGATCTCGTCGAGCTCGGCCGGCGTGTAGGCGGTCAGGTCGAGGTCGGCGGCGACGCCCGCGTCGTACTCCTCGCCGGGGACGTAGAGCCAGCAGAGGATCCGCCCGGTGTCGCCCGCCGCTCGCAGCTCGAGCGCCTCGTCGAGGGTGGCGACCCCGAGCCACTCGGCGCCGGCCTCCCGGGCGGCACGCGCGGTCGGGACCATGCCGTGGCCGTAGCCGTCGGCCTTCACGACCGTCATCATCGCGACGCCGGTCAGCTCGCGCAGGGTGTGCACGTTGTGCCGGACTGCCGCGAGATCGACGACGATCTCGGCACGTGCGGCGGACTTCATGTCACCGATTCTCCCATCAGGGCCTCGGCAGGCCGCGGACCCCCTCGGCGATCGCGTGCGCCACGTCTCCCGCGACGAGCGGGCCGCCGTCGGAGGCGAGGGACGCGGCCGCCCCGTGCAGCCACGAGCCGACCGAGGCGGCGTCGTACGACGAGAGCCCGGCCGCGAGCAGCGCACCGACCAGTCCGCCGAGCACGTCGCCGGCGCCGGCCGTCGCCAGCCACGGGGTCCCGGTCTCGGTGACCCGGACCCGGCCGTCGGGCGCGGCGACCAGGGTGCGGCGACCCTTCAGCAGCACGACGCAGCCGTACGTCGTGGCCGCGCGCCGTGCGTGCGCCAACGGGGTCGCCTCGACCTCGGTCCGCTCCACGCCGAGCATCCGGGCGAGCTCGCCGGCGTGCGGGGTGAGCACGGTGGTCTCGGGCAACGGGCCGGTCACGTGGGCCAGCGCGTCGGCGTCCACGACCGTGGGGACGCCATCGGCCAGTGCAGCGGTGAGCTCGGTGCCGGCGTGCTCGCCCCCGCCGGAGCCGACCACCCAGGCCTGCACCCGGCCCGCGCCCACGACCTCGGGATGCGCAGCCCGCACCCGGTCGGCGACGGCGGGCTCGCCGACGTACCGGACCATGCCGGCGAGGCCGCTCGCCGCACCGGCGACGCTGAGCAGGGCGGCGCCGGGGTACTCCGCCGACCCGGCCCGCACGCCGACCACCCCGCGGGCGTACTTCTGCGCGTCGCTCGCCGGCCGGGGCAGCAGCCGGGCGACGTCGGCGGGCTGCAGCGCCTCGACGTCCGCTGTCGGGAGCACCGGCCCGAGCCCGAGGTCGACGAGGTGAACCGCGCCGCAGGCGTGCGCCGCCGGGTCGACCAGGTGGGCGACCTTGTGGGTCCCGAACGTGACGGTCAGGTCGGCGACGACATGGTCATCGGGGAGCTCGCCGGTGTCGACGTCCACGCCGCTGGGGGTGTCGACGGCGACCAGTGGGACCCCCCGCACCTGCGCCAACGCGGCCGCCGCGTCGGGTCGCAGCCCGGGCCGGCCGCCGATGCCGACGATGCCGTCGACGACGACGTCGGGTCGTGTGGCGATATCGCCGACGACCCGGCCACCGGCGGCCCGCAGCGCGGCCAACCCGCCCTCGTGGACCCGCTCGGAGAGCAGCCGGGCGTCGACAGCGCAGCCGCGGCGCGCGAGCACCGCGCCGGCGTACAGCGCATCGCCGCCGTTGTCGCCCGACCCGACGAGCAGCAGCACCCGCCGGCCGTACGCCGACCCGAGCAGGTCGAGGATCGCGTGCGCCAGCCCGTGCGCCGCCCGCTGCATCAGCGCCCCCTCCGGGAGCCGCGCCAGCAGCACCGCCTCGGCTTCGCGGACCTGCGCGACCGTGTGTGCGTGCCTCACGCTCCGACCCTAGCCAGTGCGGGGAGGGGCGGGGGGCGGTGAGCCATCCACCGTTACGCGGTCCCGTTCGGTGGTTGAGGCACCGCTCGTCCGGCGGGCCGCGGCGACCCGCCGCGGGGGCGGTGAGCCACCCACCGTTCCGGCGACCGTTTCGGTGGACAACTCACCGACGGCGGGCCGCAGCCACGACCCGCGCTCAGCCCTCCAGCACCACCACGGCCGAGGCGATGCCGGCATCGTGCGAGAGCGAGACGTGCACGGAGCCGACGCCGAGCGCCTCAGCGCGGGCCAGGACCGAGCCGCGCATCTCCAGCAACGGGCGGCCTGAGGACTCGTTCAGCACCTCGGCGTCGTGCCAGGACATGCCGACCGGCGCGCCGAGGGCCTTGGCGAGCGCCTCCTTGGCGGCGAAGCGGGCGGCCAGGGAGGCCAGCGGACGGGTCGCCTCGGCCGGCGTGAACAGCCGGCTGCGCAGGCCCGGAGTGCGCTCCAGCGAGATGCCGAAACGTTCGATGTCGCAGACGTCGATGCCGACCCCGACGATCATTCGACCGTGACCGACTTGGCCAGGTTGCGCGGCTGGTCGACGTCGTGGCCCATCGCGGTGGCCAGCTCGCACGCGAACAGCTGCAGGGGTACGACGGCGACCAGCGGCTGGAGCAGGACCGGCACCTTCGGCAGCCAGATCACGTGGTCGGCGTACGGCGTGATCGCCTCGTCGCCCTCCTCGGCCAGGCAGATGGTGCGCGCCCCGCGGGCCCGCACCTCCTGGATGCTGCTGATCATCTTGTCGTGCAGCTGATCGCGACCGCGGGGAGGTACGACGCACAGCACCGGCAGCCCCTCCTCGACGAGCGCGATCGGGCCGTGCTTGAGCTCGCCCGCGGCGAAACCCTCGGCGTGCAGGTAGGCCAGTTCCTTGAGCTTCAGCGCTCCCTCGAGCGCGACCGGATAGCCCGCGTGCCGGCCGAGGTAGAGCACCGACCGGGTGCCGAGGAGCGACCGGGCGAGCTCGTAGATCTCCGGTGCCCCCGCGAGGACCGACTCGATCTGGTCGGGGATGGCCTCGAGCTGGTGCATCACCTGGTCGATCTCGTCGCCGTACCGGGTGCCCTTGACCTGGGCGAGGTAGAGCGCGAGCAGGTAGCAGGCGACCAGCTGGGTCAGGAAGCCCTTGGTGGAGGCGACGCCGATCTCGGGACCGGCGTGGGTGTAGATGACGGCGTCGGACTCGCGCGGGATCGTCGAGCCGTTGGTGTTGCAGATGGCGAGGACCTTGGAGCGCTGCAGCCGCGCGTGCCGGATCGCCTGCAGCGTGTCGGCGGTCTCGCCGGACTGGCTGATCGCGACCACGAGCGTGGAGTAGTCGAGGATCGGGTCTCGGTAGCGGAACTCCGAGGACAGCTCGACCTCGACGGGGATCCGGCACCAGTGCTCGATGGCGTACTTGGCGACCATGCCGGCGTAGAACGACGTGCCGGCCGCGATGATGATGATCTTGTCGATGTCGCGCAGCTCCTGGTCGGAGAGGCGCATCTCGTCGAGCTGGAGCAGGCCGCCGCGGGAGTGCCGGCCGAGCAGCGAGTCGGCCACCGCGCGCGGCTGCTCGAAGATCTCCTTGCGCATGAACCAGTCGTGGCCGTCCTTCTCGGCGGCCGACAGGTCCCAGTCGACGTGGTACGGCGTCCCGGTGGCCGGTGAGCCGTCGAAGCCCGTGACCGTGACCCCGGAGCGGGTGATGGTGACGACCTGGTCCTGACCGAGCTCGAGGGCGTCGCGGGTGTGCTCGATGAAGGCGGCGACGTCGGAGCCGAGGAAGTTCTCGCCGTCGCCGAGACCGACGACCAGCGGGCTGTTGCGCCGGGCGGCGACGACCCGGTCCGGGTCGAGCGCGTCGACGGCGACCAGCGTGAAGGCGCCCTGCAGCTGCTGGCAGACCCGCTGCATGGCGGTCGTCAGGTCGACGCCGGAGGCGACCTGCAGCTCCAGCAGGTGCGCGGCGACCTCGGTGTCGGTCTCGGAGACCAGGTCGTGCCCGTCAAGCTCCAGCCGGGCCCGCAGGTCGGCGAAGTTCTCGATGATCCCGTTGTGCACGAGCCCGATCCGGCCGGCGTGGCCGAGGTGCGGGTGCGCGTTGGCGTCGTTGGGGGCGCCGTGGGTCGCCCAGCGGGTGTGGCCGATGCCGGTGGTCGAGGCCGGCAGCGGCGCGTCGAGGATCGCCTTCTCCAGGTTGGCGAGCTTGCCGGCCCGCTTCTCCATGGCCAGCGTGCCGCCGTCGACGAGCGCGATGCCGGCGGAGTCGTAGCCGCGGTACTCGAGTCGCCGGAGCCCCTCGATGACCACGTCCTGGGCCTGCTGTTCCCCGACGTAGCCCACGATTCCGCACATGGACCCCACTCTAGGACGGCGGCCGGCCGCCGCCGGGGAGCGCCTGTCCGTCGATGAGTCGGACGCCACACCCGCGGCCGGGGAGCATGCTGCAACAATCGCGCCCATGTCTTCCGGCGGTCACCACGACGGTGCCCACGAGTCCTCCCCCTACGCCAACCTCGACCGCTCGGCCTGGGCCGCGCTCGCGGCGGAGACGGAGAACCCGCTCAGCGCCGAGGAGATCCGCAGCCTCCGGGGTCTCGGCGAATCCCTCGACCTCGACGAGGTCCAGGAGGTCTACCTCCCCCTGAGTCGGCTGCTCAGCCTGTACGTCAGCGCCGCCGGCCAGCTGCACCGCGCCCAGGAGTCGTTCCTGCACCAGCGCACCCCGCCGCGCACGCCGTTCGTGATCGGGCTCGCGGGCTCGGTGGCGGTCGGCAAGTCGACCACCGCCCGGGTGCTGCAGCAGATGCTCGCGCACTGGCCCGAGCACCCCAACGTCGCGCTGGTGACCACCGACGGCTTCCTCTACCCCAACGCCGAGCTGGAGCGCCGCGGGCTGATGCACCGCAAGGGCTTCCCGGAGTCCTACGACCGGCGGGCGCTGCTGCGCTTCGTCGTCGACATCAAGTCCGGCAAGGACGAGGTGCTGGCGCCCATCTACTCCCACCTGGTCTACGACGTGGTGCCCGGCGAGAAGGTGGCGATCCGCAAGCCCGACATCGTGATCGTCGAGGGCCTCAACGTGCTGCAGCCCGCCCGGGCCCGCGACGACGGCCGCACGGGCCTCGCGGTCAGCGACTTCTTCGACTTCAGCGTGTACGTCGACGCCGGGCGCGACAAGATCCGGGAGTGGTACGTCTCGCGCTTCCTGCGGCTGCGCGAGACCGCCTTCCGCGACCCGCACTCGTACTTCGCCAAGTACGCCGCCCTCAGCCCCGAGGAGGCGGTCGCGGAGGCGGAGCGGATCTGGGACACGATCAACGGCCCGAACCTCGTCGAGAACATCCTCCCGACCCGCGCCCGCGCGACGCTGGTGATGCGCAAGGACCGCGACCACTCGGTGCGCTACGTGCGGCTCAGGAAGCTCTGAGCTGACCGTCAGGTCCGCTTCTGCACGTCCAGGCAGCGCTCGACGACGCGGTAGCCGAGCGCCTCGTTCACGGCGTTCATGGGGGCGTTCACGCCGGCGTTCGTGGTGACCACCACCGGGCACGCCGGGAACAGCTCGAGCAGCCGGCGGTGCGTCGCGAGCTTCAGCCCGAGCCCGAGCCGGTGGCCACGGTGCTCGGGCAGCACGAGCGTGCCGCCGACGATGGCGAGCCGCGGGTCAGCGCGGGTGACCCCCAGCTCGGTGAAACCCGCGAGCCGCCCGTCCGGCGCCACGCCGACCGCGACCAGCCAGGCCCGGCCCGCGGCGGCCGTGCGCTCCTCGTGCTCCGCCAGGCGGGCGGGGGTCCACGCGGCCGCCTCCAGGTCGAGGTCGCCGCTGGGGACCATCGTCATGAAGGACGAGAGCAGGCCGCAGAAGTCCGCGGCCCACTCGGTGGGGACGTGGTCCTCGATGGCGGCGACCCGGTAGCCGCCCAGGTGGGCGGCGACGTCGTCCTCGAGCGCCGGCCAGCGCTCCGCCGCGGTGGCCAGGTCGAGCAGCTTGGACGCCTCGGCGCTCGCGACCGGGTAGCCGTGCGCCGCGGCGAACAGCGAGCCCGGACTCTCGGCCTCGACGGGGGCGTGGGTCGTGGCGACGTACGTCGTCCGGCCCTCGGCCGCCGCGCGTCGCTCGAGCTCGGCGAGCAGGGTCCGTCCGACGCCCCGACGGCGGTGCCCGGGCAGCACCCGCACCTCGAGCTCGGCCAACCGGGGGTTGTCCAGCAGCCACCACACCACCAGCCCGTGGCCGACGACCTCGCCGTCCTGCACGGCCAGCAGCCGGGTGCGGTCCAGGTCGGAGCGGGCCGCCCGCATCGACGCCCGGCCGACCTCCCAGGCCGGCCAGGCGTCGTACGGCCGGTCATGGGCGGTGACGGCCGCGCCGACCTCCCACCAGGCCCGCAGGGCGGCGTCGTCGGAGACATCGACGACCCGGAGCTCCACGTCGCTCACCCGATGTCCCGGCGGAAGGTGGTCAGCCGTCCGGCCAGCGCGAAGAGGGCGGCGTACCCCAGCAGCACCAGTGCCCCACCCCAGCGCGGCAGCAGGTCGCCCCCACCGAGCTCGCCGAAGAAGCTCGCGCCGATCAGCGCGTCGGCAGCCGCGCCGGGCAGGTACGCCGAGACCCCGGCCAGCGCGTCGACCGCGCCGAGCGCCAGCCGGGCGATCGGCTCGACCAGCTGGGTGAAGGCGAGGATCACGACGACCGCTGCCACCTGGTTGGTGAGCAGACAGCCGAACGCCGCGCCGACCACCGCCCAGAGCGCCGTCGTGAGCACGCCGAGGACCAGCACCGCGACGACCTCGGGGTCGGTGAGGAAGGCGCCGTCGCCCTGCCAGGCCAGGACCGGCGCGCTGGCCGCCACCAGAGCGAGCACCCCGACCAGCCCGAGCGCCAAGCCGACCGGCACCGTCGCGAGCAGCTTCGCGGCCACCACCACGCTCCGCCGCGGCTCGACCAGCAGGGTCTGGGTGATCGTGCGGTGCCGGAACTCGGTGGTGACCGAGAGGCTCCCGACCACGAGCGGGAAGACGTAGCCGATCGCGTTCACGAGGGAGTACGTCGCGGTCGCGGCGTCGCGGCCAGCGAGCGGCGGCGCCCCGGCTCCCTCGGTCGTGACCGTGAAGCTGAGCGCCATCACGGCACCGATGAACGCGAGGTAGCCGCCCATGCCGAGCAGCAGGATCCACCAGAGCCGGGTCGAGACCAGCTTGCGGTGCTCGGCGAGCAGCGCGGCCCTCATGCCGGCACCGCCTCGGGCTGGACCGCGGTCAGTCGGAGGAAGGCCGCCTCGAGGTCCTCACCCCGGGTGGCGAGCTGACGCAGCTCCAGGCCGGCCGCGAAGCAGGCGGCGCCCGCCTCGGCCGCCGAGACCCCGTGCAGCAGCAGTCCGTCCCCCTCCGGCTCCGCGAGCCAGCCGCGCTCGGCCGCGAGCCGGGACAGCCGCTCCCGGTCGGCGGCCACCACCAGCGTCCCGGCCTCGGCGGTGGCGGCGAGCTCGGCCAGCGAGGAGGCGTGCACCAGCCGGCCGCGCGCGATGACGACGACCTCGTCCACGGTGTGCTGCACCTCGCTGAGGAGGTGGCTGGACACCAGCACGGTGCGCCCCTCCGCGGCGAAACGACGCAGCAGCCCGCGCATCCAGACGATGCCCTCGGGGTCGAGCCCGTTCGCGGGCTCGTCGAGCACGACGGCCGGCGGGTCGGCGAGCAGCGCCGTGGCCAGGCCGAGCCGCTGCTTCATGCCCATGGAGTAGGCGCCGACCCGACGTCCGGCGAACGCGCCCATGCCGACCAGCTCGAGCACCTCGCGGCAGCGGGCCCGACTCACGCCGACCTGCGGTGCGTACGTCTCCAGGTGCGCCAGGCCGGTGCGTCCGGGGTGGAAGCCGGGCTCGAGCGAGGAGCCGACCAGACGGGCGGGCTGCGGGTGCTCGACGTACGGCCGGTCCCCGACGAGCGTGCGCCCGGCGGTGGGCTGCGCCAGGCCGAGCAGCACCCGCAGGGTGGTCGTCTTGCCGGACCCGTTGGGGCCCAGGAAACCGGTCACCACCCCGGGTCGCACCGTGAACGAGAGGTCGTCGACCGCCCGCACCGATCCGAAATGCTTGGTCACACTCTCGATGCTCAGGGTGGGGCCGTCGGGCATGGGTCCACCCTAGGAGAGGGCGCTCAGGTCAGGGTGAGGCGGTCCCGGACGACTTCGGCGAGGCGCTCGGCCACCCCGTGGGCGCGGTCCTGGGTCTCGGCCTCGACCATCACCCGGACCAGCGGCTCGGTGCCGGAGGCCCGCAGCAGCACCCGGCCGCCGTCACCCAGTGCCGCCTCCTCGGCGGCGACCGCGGCGACCAGCGCCGGGTCGTCGGTGCGGGTCCGGTCGACCCCGGGGACGTTGAGCAGGACCTGCGGGAAGCGTGTCATCACCGCGGCCAGCGAGGCCAGCGACTCCCCCGTCACGACCATCCGCTCCAGCACGTGCAGCGCGGTGAGGATGCCGTCGCCGGTGGTGGCGTAGTCGCGCTGGATGACGTGCCCGGACTGCTCACCGCCGAGGGAGTAGCCCCCGGCGTTCATGGCCTCCAGGACGTAGCGGTCGCCGACGGCGGTCTGCCGGACGTGGACGCCGTGCTGCGCCATCGCCCGGACGAAGCCGAGGTTGCTCATCACCGTCACGACGACGGTGTCGTCGACGAGTCGGCCCGCGTCGCGCAGGCCCAGCGCGAGGATGGCCAGGATCTGGTCGCCATCGACGACCTCGCCGCGGTGGTCGACCGCGAGGCAGCGGTCGGCGTCGCCGTCGAGGGCGAAGCCGGCGTCGGCCCCGTGCTCGAGCACGGCCGCGCGCAGCGGCCCCAGATGGGTGGAGCCGCAGCCGTCGTTGATGTTGAGCCCGTCGGGCTCGGCGTTGATGGCGATCACGGTCGCGCCGGCCTCGGCCAGCGCGAGCGGTCCGGCCTCCGACGCGGCACCGTGGGCGCAGTCGAGGACGACCTTCAGGCCGCTGAGCGGCTTGGTCGTGGCGACCAGGTGGCCGACGTACTCCTGGATCGGGGTGGAGTACGGCGTGACCCGCCCGACGTCGGCGCCGGTGGGCGGCTGCCAGGGCTGGCCCATCAGCTCCTCGATGGCCTGCTCGATCGCGTCGTCGAGCTTGACCCCGCCGCGGGCGAGGAACTTGATGCCGTTGTCGGGCATCGGGTTGTGCGAGGCGCTGATGACGACGCCCACGTCCGCCCCGAGGGCGTCGGTGAGGTAGGCGACGCCCGGCGTCGGGACGACCCGGACGCGCACGACGTCGACGCCCGCGGAGGCCAGACCGGCCACGACCGCGTGCTCCAGGAACTGACCCGAGATCCGGGTGTCCCGGCCGACGACGGCGAGCGGCCGGTGCCCGGCGTACTCACCGCGGTCGACGAGGACCCGGGCTGCGGCGACGGAGAGGTCCAGGGCCAGCGAAGCGGTCAATGGACCGTTCGCCAGACCCCGGACCCCGTCGGTGCCGAAAAGTCTCGTCATCACGACAACTTTCTGGGACGCGTGCCGGAGTGTCTCGCAAGGCGGAGCCGCGAAGGCGACCTTCGAGCGGAGCGGGTCGTCGAGCGGTGACAACGCCGCGAGGTGCCCGGCACGCGTTCCAGAATCAGCGCTTGCTGAACTGCGGAGCCTTACGAGCCTTCTTCAGACCGGCCTTCTTGCGCTCGATGACGCGGGCGTCACGCGTGAGCAGCCCGGCCTTCTTGAGCGCCGGCCGGTTGGCCTCTTCGTCGATGAAGTTCAGGCACCGGGCCACGCCGAGACGCAGCGCGCCGGCCTGACCGGTGATGCCGCCACCGTGGATGCGGGCGATCACGTCGAACCGGCCGTCGAGCTGAAGCTCGGCGAAGGGCTCGTTGACGACCTGCTGGTGCAGCTTGTTGGGGAAGTACGACTCGAGCGTCCGCCCGTTGACGCGCCACTGGCCGGTGCCGGGGACGATGCGCACGCGGGCGACGGCCTCCTTGCGGCGGCCGGTGGCGCCGGCGGGGGCGATCGTCGCCGGACGCAGCGGGGCGTCGGCGGACGGGGCGCTCTCGGAGCTGTAGGCAACGCCCTGCTCGTTGGTCTCGAAGGTCTCCTCGACCTCGGTGGTCTCAGTGTCAGCCACTGTCAAATCCTCTTCAGATCTCGGTTCGGCGGATGCGATTACTGGGAGATCTGGATGATCTCGAAGGGAACGGCCTGCTGGGCCGCGTGCGGGTGCGTCGGGCCGGAGTAGACCTTCAGCTTCTTCAAGATCTGCCGACCGAGCTTGTTCTTCGGCAGCATGCCCCAGACGGCCTTCTCGATGGCCTTGCGGGCATCCTTCTCCAGCAGCTCACCGATCGGGGTGGCCGAGAGGCCGCCCGGGTAGCCGGAGTGGCGGTAGGCCATCTTCGTCGTCTTCTTGGTGCCGGACAGGGCGACCTTCTCCGCGTTGATGACGATGACGAAGTCACCGGTGTCGACGTGCGGGGCGAAGATCGCCTTGTGCTTGCCGCGCAGGAGGTTCGCCGAGGTGACGGCGAGCTTGCCGAGGACGATGTCGGTGGCGTCGATGACGTGCCACTCGCGCGTGATGTCTCCGGGCTTCGGGCTGTACGTGGGCACAGTTCTAGCCTTCTCGTTCGTTGGACCCCGGTCGGTGTGCCGACCAGGTGGTGATGCCGCGCCTTCTGACGAACAACTGCCCGGCTCAGACTCGTCCGGGACTGCCCTCCACGTGCTTGACGCACCAGGGCGGCAGGGGCGCGACCACCCAAGATACGGGCCTGCCAGCACGGCGGTCAAAACCGCACGGAGACCGCGGTGCGGACACCGGGTGTCGACCGTTCATCAGCAACGGATAAGTTGCCGGGGTGACTGATTCCCTCACCGTCCGTGACAACCGCACCGGACAGGAGTACGACGTACCGATCGTCGACGGCACGGTTCGCGCCGCCGACCTTGGCAAGATCAAGGAGTCGGACGAGACTCCCGGCCTCGCCGTCTACGACCCGGGCTTCGTCAACACCGCGTCCTGTCGGTCCTCCGTGACCTTCATCGATGGCGAGAAGGGCATCCTGGAGTACCGCGGCTACCCGATCGAGCAGCTGGCCGAGAAGTCGAACTTCCTCGAGGTCGCCTACCTGCTCATCCACGGCGCCCTCCCGACGAAGGCCGAGTACGACGCGTGGGTGCACGAGATCACCTACCACACGTTCGTGCACGAGAACGTCAAGTCGTTCATGGAGGGCTTCCGCTACGACGCGCACCCGATGGGGATGCTGATGGCGTCGGTCGGGGCCCTCTCGACGTTCTACCCCGACGCGCGCAACATCTCCGACGGCGACAACCGGCACATGCAGATCGTCCGGATGATCGCCAAGATGCCGACGCTGGGCGCCTGGTCGTTCCGCCACGCGCAGGGCAAGCCGTTCGTCTACCCCGACAACGACCTCGGCTACACCGCCAACTTCCTCTCCATGCTGTTCAAGATGAGCGAGCAGAAGTACGAGGCCGACGAGCGCCTGGTCAAGGCCCTCGACGTGCTCCTGATCCTGCACGCCGACCACGAGCAGAACTGCTCCACCAACGCGGTCCGCTCGGTCGGCTCCTCGCAGGTCGACCCGTACTCCGCGGTCGCGGCCGGCGTCGGCGCGCTCTTCGGCCCGCTGCACGGTGTCGCCAACGAGGCGGTGCTGCGGATGCTCAAGCGCATCGGCAGCAAGGAGAACATCCCCGCCTTCATCGAGGGCGTGAAGAACGGCGACGAGAAGCTGATGGGCTTCGGTCACCGCGTCTACAAGAACTACGACCCGCGCGCCAAGATCATCAAGAAGGCCTGCGACGACGTCTTCGAGGTCACCGGGGTCAGCCCGCTGCTCGAGATCGCCCAGGAGCTCGAGAAGATCGCGCTCGAGGACGAGTACTTCGTCAAGCGGAAGCTCTACCCCAACGTGGACTTCTACTCCGGCCTCATCTACGAGGCGCTGCAGTTCCCGCCGGAGATGTTCACCGTCCTGTTCGCCATCGGCCGCGCCCCGGGCTGGCTGGCCCAGTGGAACGAGCTGGTGCAGGACAAGGAGCAGAAGATCGCTCGTCCGAAGCAGATCTACACCGGCGACCGCACCCTGGAGTTCGTCCCCGCTTCCGAGCGCTGGGCGTGATCTGAGCTGCCGGAGCTTGCGACGGCAGGTCGGATGATGGTGTCGAGCGACCCGCGTATCGAGACCCCCTGACGTGACCAAGCACAGCACCACCGAGACGACCCCCGACGGCACGCCGTCGGGGGTCGTCTGGGATCTCGGCAACGTCCTCATCGACTGGCAGCCGTCGTACGCCGTCGCGGCCGCCGTGGGCGAGGCCGAGGCGGCCCGCTTCCTGGCGGCCGACGACTTCGACTTCCTGGCCTGGAACCACCTCCAGGACTCGGGCGGCCGGTGGGAGCCCGCCGAGGCCGAGGTGGCACGCACGCACCCGCACTGGGCCGCGCACGCGCGGGCCTATCGCGCCCACTTCCCGCGGTCGCTGGTCGGCGAGGTGCCCGGCAGCGTCGACCTGGTACGCGCGCTGCACGCGGCCGGCGTACCCCAGTGGGGGCTGACCAACTGGTCCGACGAGCTGTGGCCGCACGCCCCGGCGATGTTCGACTTCCTCGCCCTGCTCGACGGCGTCGTCGTCTCCGGCACCGAGGGCGTCGCGAAGCCCGAGCCGCGGGTCTTCGCGATCGTGGGCGAGCGCGCCGGCCTGCCGCTGGACGAGCTGGTCTTCGTCGACGACCGCGCCGACAACGTCGCCGCCGCCGTCTCGCTCGGGATGGACGGCATCGTCTTCACCGACGCCGGCTCGCTGCGGGCGGAGCTGCTCGCGCGCGGCCTGCCCGTATGACGCCGGGGTTCTCCGCCATCCCCTGACGTTCTCGGGCGTTGCGATCCCCGCACCCGCTCAGACCGCGCGGTCGCGACCCTGCCAGTACGGCGCGCGCAGGTCGCGCTTGAGGATCTTGCCGGTGGGGTTGCGGGGCAGCAGCTCGAGCACGTCCACGGACCTGGGGCACTTGTAGTGCGCCAGGTGCTCGCGACACCAGTCGATCAGCTCGGCCTCGGTCGCCGAGGTGTCCGGCTTCAGCGACACCACCGCCTTGACCGCCTCGCCCCACTGGTCGTCCGGGATGCCGATGACGGCGACCTCCATGACGGCGGGGTGCTCGGCGAGCACCCGCTCGATCTCCGGGCTGTAGATGTTCTCGCCGCCGCTGATGATCATGTCCTTGAGCCGGTCCTGGACGAAGACGTAGCCGCCGTCGTCGACCTTGCCCAGGTCGCCGGTGCGGAACCAGCCGTCCTCGACCAGCACCTTCGCGGTCTCCTCCGGCTTGCCGAGGAAGCCCTTCATCACCTGCTTCGAGCGCAGCCAGATCTCACCGTGCTCGCCGACCGGCAGGTCCGTCAGGGTGCCCGGGTCGACGATCCGCACCTCCATGCCGGGGATCGGCCGTCCCGCGGAGACCAGTCGCTCGGGGTGCTCGGGGTCGCGGTGGTCCTCGGGCATCAGATGGGTGGCCACACCGGCGACCTCGGTGAGGCCGTAGACCTGCACGAAGTCGGTGTCGGGCCAGGCCTCCATCGCCGAGCGGAGCAGCGGGAGCGGCATCGGCGAGGCGCCGTACGTGTAGGTCTTCAGCGCGCCGAACAGCTTGACCGCGTCGGGCCCGGCCTGCAGCACCTGCGCGAGGACGGCCGGCACCAGGAAGGTGCGGTTCGCGCCGCTGAGGATCGCGCCGGCCAGCGAGGCACCGTCGGGGTCGCGGGTCATCACGCTCGGCAGGCCGTCGTGCAGGCCGAGCAGGACGTACGACGAGCCGCCGACGTGGAACAGCGGCATCGCGACCATGATCTTGTCGCCGGGGTCGAGCACCAGCCCGTCGTGGGAGTTCACGGTGTGCTCGACCATGTTGGTGTGGGTGAGCATCACGCCCTTGGGCCGGCCGGTGGTGCCGGAGGAGTACATCACCAGGCACACGTCGTCGGGCGAGACGTCGGCCGGTCGCGCCACCGGCGTCGCCGCGGCCAGGAACGCCTCGTACTCGTCACCCTCGGCCCCGTCCGGGGTCACCTCGATGATCCTCTCGACCTGCGGGAGCCGGTCGCGGATCTTCTCGATCGCGGGCATCAGCTCCGTCCCGACCACCAGGATCCGGGCGCCGCTGTCGTTGACGGCGTAGTCGATCTCGTCTTCCGCGAGCCGCCAGTTGACGATGGCGTTGGCCGCACCCAGCGACCCGGCCCCGAGGCTGATCTCGACGCACGCCGGGTGGTTCTTGTCGAGGAAGGCGACCACGTCGCCGCGACCGATGCCGAGCGCCTGCAGGCCGCCCGCGGCCCGGCGTACCCGGTCGTCCCACTCGCGCCAGGTCCAGGTGCGGCCGAGGTAGGTCATGCACTCGGCATCGGGGGTGGTGGCCGCCCAGTGGGAGACCCGGTCGTCGACGAAGCGCGGCTCCGGAGCTGTCATGCCGGTGATTGTGTCGCGGGTCACACGACCCGACAACCGGGCGCGGGGACGCCGGCTTCTTCGAGGACGTGAAGGCGGATCTCAGCGTCGTCACAGATTGGGCCCCCATCGTGGAGACCATGAACGACCAGCCCAGCACCTCTCCTTCCGGGAACCACCCCGGCGACCAGCCCCCCTTCGACCCGGCCGGCCGGGCAACCGACGACACCCGTCCGATCTTCCAGGGTCCCCCGCCGCCGCCGCCGTCCTTCGCGCCGCCGGTCCAGCCGGCCCCCGCGACCCAGCCGCTCGCGGCCCAGCCGCCACGTCGTGGCCGGAAGGGCTTCGCCGCGGCCGTCGTCGCGGCCTCGCTCCTGGTGGGCGGCGCCGCCGGTGTCGGCGGCGCGGCGGCCTGGTCGGCCTTCGACGACGAGCCGGCCGGCGGGACCGCGTCTCCGGGGCGGACCACCTCCCAGGTGGCCGACACCCCCGACTCCCCCGCCGCGGACGGCAGCGTCGAGTCCGTCGCGTCCTCCGTGCTGCCTTCGGTGGTGAAGATCGATGTGACCGGCTCGGGTGGGTCCGGGTCGGGCTCGGGCATCATCCTCAGCTCCGACGGCCAGATCCTCACCAACGACCACGTCGCCGCCCTCGCCGGCGAGGGCGGCCGGATCTCGGTGTCGTTCAACGACGGCACCAAGGCTCCCGCCGAGGTGGTCGGCACCGACCCGCTGACCGACGTCGCGGTGATCCAGGCCCAGGACGTCTCCGGTCTCACGCCCGCCACCCTCGGCTCCTCCGACGACCTGGCGGTCGGCGAGGGCGTGGTGGCGATCGGCTCGCCGTTCGGCCTCGACGCCACCGTCACCAGCGGCATCGTCAGCGCGCTCAACCGCCCGGTCGACGTCGGCAGCGACGGCAACGGCAACACCACGGCGTACCCCGCCATCCAGACCGACGCGGCGATCAACCCCGGCAACAGCGGCGGCGCGCTGGTCGACATGGCCGGCCACGTCGTCGGCATCAACTCCTCGATTCAGACCACGAGCTCCTCCTCGCAGTTCGGGCAGGGCCAGGAGGGCGGCTCGATCGGCCTCGGCTTCGCGATCCCGATCTCGGATGCGATGCCGATCGTCGAGCAGATCGTGGCCGGCGAGACCCCGACCCACGCCCGCCTCGGCATCACCGTCTCCGACGTCGGCGCCACCCAGGGTGGCAACGGCGGTGGCAACGGCGGTGGCAACGGCACCGCGCCGCAGGAGCAGGAGCAGAGCACCGAGGGTGCGCAGATCCAGGAGATCGGCGACGGCTCGGCGGCCGGCAAGGCGGGCCTGAAGGCCAGCGACGTCATCACCAAGGTGGACGACCAGCTGATCTCCAGCTCCGACGACCTGATCGCCACCATCCGCTCCTACCGGCCCGGCGACACCGTCACCGTCACCTACCAGCGCGACGGTGCGGAGAAGACCGCCGAGCTGAAGCTGGACTCGGACGCCTCGTCGTCCAAGTCCTGACCTGACCGGGGGGACCGGGGGTGGGCCGGCTTGGGGGTGAGCCGGCCAGGGTGGCCCGGCTGGGCCGAGGATTCAGAGGTGCTTCTGGAACTCGCCCAGCCGGGCCACCGGCACGAAACCCAGCAGGTCGTTGACGCGGACCATGTGCTCGTTGACCTCGGCGTTGTAGGTGATCAGCTTCGCGAGGCCGGGGCGCTCGGCCTGCAGCAGCCGCAGGTTGGCGACCTTGACGGCGATCCCGAGTCGGTGGCCCCGGTGGTCGCGGCGGGCCAGGGTGCCCCACTGGTAGGCGCGGTCCGACTCGTGCTCGGTGAGCGCCAGGTCGGAGTAGGCGACCAGCTCGCCGGCCGCGGTCAGCGCCACGGTGTTGAACTTGGTGCGGCCCTGCCGGGCGAGCACGGCCTCCTGCTCGCGGACCGCCTCGGGGCTGGCGGCCTCGGGCTCGACGTCGAGCTCGCCGGTCGGCGCCTCGGTCAGCAGGCTCGCGGTGAGGGCTGACCAGCCCGCCAGCAGCTCCTCGGGCACCGGTCCCACCCACGAGCGCAGCGTGTACGACGCGTGACGCGGCGCCGCCTCGGCCGCGAGCCGGTCGAGCAGCCCGCCGGCGACCGGCAACGGGACCTCCCGCTGGACGTCGCCGAGGGCGAGCGCGTAGCCCCGGGCCCGGGCGAACTCCGGCCCGCTCTCGCCGGTGCCGTCGGGGCCGGCGTCGTACGCATAGCGGGCCTCGCCTCCCAGGATGCGCCGGCCGCGCTCGCGCGCGACCCGCTCCAGGTGGGCGAGCAGGGCGCTGGCGTGGCCACGGCGCCGGTGCTCGGGGAGCACGTGGACCGAGAGCTCGGCGCGGTCGAGGTTGTCCAGCAGCGGGGTGCGCAGCCAGCCGGCCGCGACGACCTCGTCGCCGACGACACCGCTCCAGCCGGCGTTCCGGTGCCGGGTGCCGGAGTCCTGCATCATCGCCCGCAGCTCCTCGACCTGCCAGACGGTGGCGACATCCTCCCGGCCGTGCCGCTCGGCGAGGGCGTAGGCCCGGTGCCAGGCGTCGAAGGCGGCGCGGTCGTAGACGTCGAGGTCGACGATCCGCAGCTCGCTCATCGCGCGCGCTGCACCCGGCCCTCGTCCCAGACCGGCCCGTCGGACTCGTAGACCTCGCCGTCGGCGCCGTAGACCAGGAATCGGTCGAAGCCGCGGGCGAACCAGCGGTCGTGGGTGACCGCCAGCACGGTGCCCTCGAACGCCGCGAGCCCCTCCTCCAGCGCCTCGGCGGACTGCACGTCGAGGTTGTCGGTGGGCTCGTCGAGCAGGAGCAGGGTCGCGCCGGAGAGCTCCAGCAGCAGGATCTGGAACCGTGCCTGCTGGCCGCCGCTCAGCGACTCGAACGGCTGCTCCCCGGCGTGGGCCAGCTCGTAGCGGTCCAGGACCCGCGCGGCCTGCTCGCGACCCATGCCCTGACGACCGCCCGGGTGGCCGTCTCCGCGGTGCAGCACCTCCAGCAGGGTGCGACCGATCAGCTCGGGGTGGTCGTGGGTCTGCACGAACCACCCGGGCCGCACCCGCGCTCCGAGCTTGGCCTTGCCGGCGTGCGGGACCGGGCGGATCTCGACCTCCCCCACCGGGCGGTGCTCGACGTCGGGGTCGCTGCCGCCGACGGCCAGCAGCCGCAGGAAGTGCGACTTGCCGGAGCCGTTGGAACCGAGCACGGCCACCCGCTCGCCGTACCAGACCTCGAGGTCGAAGGGCTTCATCAGCCCGGTCATCTCGGTACCCTCGCTGCGCTCGCTACTCGATACGAGCAGCTCCAGGCCCTCGCAGACCACGGCGCGCTTGCCCGTGCGCCCGCCCTTGAGGCGCATGGAGACCTGCTGCTCGCGCGGCTGCTCCATCGGCGGGCCGGCCTCCTCGAACTTGCGGAGCCGGGTCTGCGCGGCGCGGTACTGGCTGGACATGCCGTCGTTGTACTCGGACTTGATCTTCAGCCGGAGCACCAGCGCCTTGAGCTTGGCCTGCTCCTCGTCCCAGCGGCGGCGCAGCTCCTCCAGACGGGCGAACCGGTCCTTGCGGGCCTCGTGGTACGACGCGAAGCCGCCCGGGTGGGTCCACACCGTGTTCCCTGCGGCGCCGAGCTCGACGGTGACGACCCGGGTGGCGGTGTTGTTCAGCAGCTCGCGGTCGTGGCTGATCATCAGGATCGTCTTGTCGGACTCGCGGACCCGCTGCTCCAGCCAGATCTTGCCGGGGACGTCCAGGTAGTTGTCGGGCTCGTCGAGGAGCAGCACCTGGTCGGGACCACGGAGCAGGAACTCCAGCACCAGCCGCTTCTGCTCGCCGCCGGACAGGGTGGTCAGCTCGCGGTACTTCGCCCGGTCGTAGGGCAGCTCCAGCGCCGCGACGGTGCAGACGTCCCAGGTCACCTCGACGTCGTACCCGCCGGCATCGGCGTACTCCCCCAGGGCGGTGGCGTAGGCCATCTGGGTCTTCTCGTCGTCGCTGTCCATCAAGGCCAGCTCGAGGCGGTCGACCTCGGCGGCGGCCGCGCGGACCCGCGGCGGCGAGATGCTCAGCAGCAGGTCGGCGACGGTGGGCTCGTCGGTGGTCGAGCTTGTCGAGACCCCGACGTGCTGGCGCATCACGCCCAGCCCGCCGCTGCGGGTCACGGCGCCCGCGTGCGGCTGCAGGTCTCCGGTGATGATCCTCAGCAGCGTCGTCTTGCCCGCGCCGTTGGCCCCCACCAGCGCGACCTTGGCGCCCTCGCCGACCCGGAAGGAGACCTCGTCGAGCAGCGCCCGCCCGTCCGGCAGCTCGTAACGCACCCCTGCGACATCCACGTGACCCACGTCGGAGGATTCTCCGCCATCGGGTCGCGCCGAGCATCTTCTTTAGGCGACTGCCGGGAGCTCGGACACCTCGCGCAGCACGTCGCGGACGTACGACGGGGAGAGCATCACCTGCTCCCAGGTGAACCGCAGGACCGTCCAGCCTTCGACGCTCAGTGCCGTGTAGCGGACGCAGTCGCGGCTGTGCTCGTCGCGCCCGGTGTGGAACTCCCAGGAGTCGGCCTCGATCACGAGGCGCCGTCGTACGTCGACGAGGTCGGGGTGCCAGGTGCGCCCGCGCGCGACGACCGGGTGCTGGGGCTCGACCTCCAGTCCGCCGACCTCGACGACGAGCGCGCGCAGCACGGATTCGAACGGGTTGGCGGACCTCGCGTCTGCCCCGGCGGCGATCCTGCGGCAGGCAGTCGCACCTGGGCCGCGCACCTGGGCGGCCGCGGTTCTCAGCTCGTCCTTCGTCACGTCGCCGCCCCGTAGCGCCGATTCGGCAACGGCGAGGGCCTCGTCGAACGGCAGCCGGCGCGCGCAGTCGAGCACCGTCCGCAGCGGGGTCGTCACGCCGTCGCGGACCTCGCTCTTCGTGAGGTCGGCGTACGCGACATGGACGGTGGCCCGGGTGTCGGCGTCGAGGCGGCGCTTGCGCCGGACCGTCACCCACGGGCGGTCGGGCACCGTCTTGACCGCCCAGCCGTGGTGCTGGGCGGCGCTGAGGTGGGAGGTCACCCCCGCGAGCTCGACCGCCCGGCGCCGGTCGCGCTGGGCGGTGGCGAGCGCGAACCGCCCCGACCCAGCCGCACCACGGCCCGCTCGGCGTCATCCACAGGGGACCGTCAGACAGGCAATAGTCCTCTGGGGAGCCACCGGCCACGCTCGGCCGGCCCGCGGCCGGGGACTACTGCCTGTCCGAACGTCCCGCTCGCCTGACCGAGTCGATGATCCGCTGCCCCATCACACGGTCCTCGATGACCACGATCGCGACGGTCGACGATCCCGGGGCCTGGACGATCG
Organism: Nocardioides sp. W7; assembly: GCF_022919075.1. NCBI lineage: Bacteria > Bacillati > Actinomycetota > Actinomycetes > Propionibacteriales > Nocardioidaceae > Nocardioides > Nocardioides sp. W7. Next base: position 28,787 of record NZ_CP095078.1, read on the forward strand.
CCTTCCAGGACCCCTCCGGCCAGTTCGGACCCTCGGCCCGCTGCATCCGGTCCGTGACGGCCAGCGTGGCCGCTCGCGGGTACGGCGCGAGGCGGACGCCGTACCCGGTCAGCCCCGGACACGAGACGTTGTCCGCTCGGGTGACCACCGGCGGGCCGGTGTTGCCGCACGTGTCACCCACGCCCCACTCGTCCGGCACCTCCAGGGTCAGGTCCCGCCAGGTCTCGGTGCGCACGCCCGCAGGTCCGACCGAGCCCGCGACCAGCTGGGCGAGCGCCTGGGTGCCCGTCTCGACGACCATCGCCCCGCCCGGGAGGCCCGCGCGGCCGTTCCACCGACCGTCTTGCGAACGCACCGTCGGGTAGCGCGGCCCCGGTCGCGGCGTAGAACGCAGGGACCAGTTCGACCCGTCGACCGGAACGGTCGCCCGCAGGCCGTGCTCGACCAGCTCGACCGAGCCGCGCGCCAGGTCCGGTACCCCCTCGCCGGCGACCCGGGCCGAGGCGAGCACCCGCCAGGCGACGTCCTGGTCGGGGGCGGACACGTGGATCACCCAGTCTCCGGCGTACACGTAGCCGGTCCAGGGTCCGGGCCGCTCAGCAGTGGGAGCATGCAACCCGGGCATCAACAACGGGTCGAACGTCGCCGAGCGGTAGAACGAGAGGGCTCGGTCGGGCCGGCATCGGTTCGTGTCGGGTGCCCCCATCCGGTCGCGGTCGTCCTGGCAGCCCGACGTGTCCAGCCACTCCCAGTCGGCGGGGGCCTCGACCTCGATCCCGTCGTGCGTCACCGTGCGCCAGCCGTCGGCGGCGATGCCGTCGACCGGTGACGCCGAACCGTCGTCGCGGGCCAGCAGCACCCCGCCGGGCACCGCGACGAGCAGCACGGCGAGGACGCCGCCGACCACCGCTCGGGTACGGCGCCGCGCGCGCAGCCGCCGTCGCGCCCCCTCGGCCAGGCCGGCGGCGGAGGGGGCCTCGGCTGCGCCGGTGTCCAGGGCAGCGGCCAGCCGCCCCTCGAGATCAGTCATCGGTCTCCTCCCGGGGGTACGACGCCCGCAGCGTGGCCAGCCCGCGCGAGACCCGCGAGCGGACCGAGCCCTCGCGCACCCCGGTGAGGGCGGCGATCTCGGCGTACTCGAGCTGCTCGTAGTAGCGCAGCACCACGGCGGTGCGCTGCACCTCGGGCAGCGCCTGGCAGGCCATCCAGAGCCGGCGTGACTCGTCGAAGAGCACCCCGGGCGCCTCGACGACCCCGGCGGGCGTGACGGACGGTGCCGGGGACTCACGGCGCCGGAAACGCCGCCACCAGGAGACGTGCGCGTTGACGACCATCCGGCGCACGTAGGCGTCGGGGTCCTCGACCGAGGAGATCCGCGACCAGCGCGGCAGCGCCCGCGAGAGCGCCTCCTGGACGACGTCCTCGGCGTCGGCGGCGTCGCCGGTCAGCGTGTAGGCGAGCCGGAGCAGCGCGGGACCGCGCGCGGCGACCCATTCGTCGAAGGACGGGAGCGCCACCCCCACCTCCGACCCGACGACGACTGCCTCCATGCACCTTCAACGCTGTGCACGCGAAACCTGTTGCGGCACGCCGAGCCATGATGAGGTGGGCGCGCGACCGACGGGTCGCCCGGACGAGGGAGGAAGCACGTGCAGCTGGAGCTGTCACCGGAGGACCAGGCATTCCGCGAGGAGATGCGCGAGTTCTTCACGACGAAGTTTCCCCAGGAGATCCGCGACGCGGTCATCGCCGGTCGCGAGCTCACCAAGGAGCAGCACGTCGAGAGCCAGCAGACGCTCAACGCGGCCGGGCTCGCCGTACCGCACTGGCCCGAGGAGTGGGGCGGGCGCGGGTGGAGCGACCTCCAGCGGCATCTGTGGACCGAGGAGATGCAGGCCGCGGCCGTGCCGGTGCCGCTGGCGTTCAACGCCAACATGATCGGCCCGGTGCTCGCGCAGTTCGGCTCCCAGGAGCTCAAGGAGCGCTTCCTCCCGCCGACGGCCAACCTCGACATCTGGTGGAGCCAGGGCTTCTCCGAGCCCGATGCCGGCTCCGACCTGGCGAGCCTGCGCACCACGGCGGTCCGCGACGGCGACGACTTCGTGGTCAACGGGCAGAAGACCTGGACCACGCTGGGTCAGTACGGCGACTGGATCTTCACCCTGGTCCGCACCGACCCGGACGTGAAGAAGCAGGCCGGCATCTCGATGCTGCTCATCGACATGACCACCCCCGGCGTCGAGGTCCGCCCGATCGAGCTGATCGACGGCGGCCACGAGGTCAACGAGGTGTGGTTCACCGACGTCCGGGTGCCCGCGGACCTGTTGGTCGGGGAGCTCAACAGCGGCTGGACGATCGCCAAGTTCCTGCTCGGCAACGAGCGCGTGGGCGTCGCCCCGGTGGGCACCACCAAGCGGGTGCTGGCCCAGGCCAAGGAGTACGCCGGCGCGCAGCTGGACGACCCGTTCACCCGGGCCCGCTTCGTCGAGCTCGAGAACGAGCTGCTCGCGCTCGAGCTCACCGCGCTCCGCGTGGTCGCCCACTCCGAGGGCGCGGAGCCGCACCCGGCCAGCTCGGTGCTGAAGCTGAAGGGCACCGAGATCCAGCAGGCGGTCTCCGAGCTGGTCCTCGACCTCGCCGGCCCCGCGGGGCTGGCCAGCGGCGACGGGTCGGGGGTCCCCGAGTGGGCCCGGCATGCCGCGCCGACGTACCTCAACCTCCGCAAGGCGTCGATCTACGGCGGGTCCAACGAGATCCAGCGCCAGATCATCGCCCGCACGATCCTCGGCCTGTAAGGGAGCGACGATGGACTTCACCTACGACGACGAGCAGGTCGCCCTCCGCGACGCCGTGCGCGGCCTGGTCGGCAAGGCGTACGCCGACTTCGAGCAGCGCCGCCGCACCGTGGCCGACGACCCGGGCTTCAGCGAGAAGGTCTGGGCCCAGCTGGCCGAGATGGGGCTGCTCGGGCTGCCCTTCGCCGAGGAGGACGGCGGCGTCGGCGCCGGCCCGGTCGAGATCGGCATCGTGGCCCAGGAGCTGGGCCGGGTGCTCGCACCGGAGCCGTACCTCACCAGCGTGGTGCTCGCCGGCGGCCTCGTCTCCGCCGCCGGCACCCCGGAGCAGCGGGCCGAGGTGCTGGGCGCCCTGTCGGCCGGTGAGCGCGTGCTGGCCTTCGCCCACGACGAGGAGGGCAGCCGCTGGTCGTCCGCCGCGACCGCCGTCACGGCCACCCGGGACGGCGACACCTGGACGCTGAGCGGCGTCAAGGAGCCGGTCCCGCACGGCGCCCGCGCCGACCTGCTGGTGGTCAGCGCCGCACTCCCCGACGGCGGCACCGGGCTGTTCCTGGTCGACCCCGCGGGGGCCGAGCGCACCGGCTATCGGACGTACGACGGTGGCCGCGCGGCGCGCGTCGTGCTGGAGAGCACCCCGGCCACCCCGCTCGGCGCGCCCGGGCAGGACCTGGAGTCGACGATCGCCACCGTGCAGGACATCGGCCGGATCATGGCCGGCCATGAGGCGCTCGGCGCGATGGAGGTCGCCCTGGCCGCCACCACGTCGTACCTCACCAGCAGGAAGCAGTTCGGCGTCACGCTCAACACCTTCCAGGCGCTGACGTTCCGCGCGGCGGACATGTACGTGTCCCTGGAGCTGGCCGCCAGCCTCGTGCAGTGGGCGACCATGGTGCTCGCGACCGGGGACGCGGCCCGCACCGCAGACGCCGCCGCGCGGGCCGCGCTCCAGGTGAGCCGGGCGAGCCGGCACGTCGGTCAGGAGGCGATCCAGCTGCACGGCGGGATCGCGATGACCGCGGAGTACTCCGTCGGCAGCTTCGCCGCCCATCTCTCCGCGCTCGACCACCTGCTCGGGGACGGCCAGTTCCAGCTGAGCACGCTGGCGGCACGTGTCGCTGACCACCGTGCGCTGGACCCGCTGGAGACGTCGGTGGGCTGAGCGCAAAGCCAACTCTTAGACTCCTCCGCATGGTGCAGCAGGCCGAGGAGCCGAACGACGTCCTCGACGAGCCCACCCGCGCGGTCCCGGCCCGCCGTACCCGCCGCAAGGCCCGGCTCGCCGCGATGCTGGTCTACGCGGCGCTGCTCGCGGTGTGGATCGACCTACTCGGCATCCCCAACGACACCCTGCAGGTGTTCCTGTGGCTGTGGGTCGGCACCATCGCCTGGAACGTCGAGGCCGAGCCGCGCTACCACCTGAGCTTCCTGCGCGACTGGTGGCTGCCGGTCGTCGGGCTGGTCATCTACTTCTACAGCCGTGGCCTCACCGACGAGCTCGGGCTGCCGGTGCACATCACGATGCCGATCCGCGTCGACGAGTGGCTGGGCGGCGGCGTCACCCCGACCGAGCGGCTGCAGGACGCCTGGTGCGGCGACCCGTGCACGAAGGACAGCGAGCCGCGGTGGTACGACCTGTTCTTCACCACCGTCTACGCCACGCACTTCCTCGCCGGCCTGACCATCGCGGCTGTGCTGTGGGTGCGCAGCCGGCACGAGTGGATGAAGTGGATGCGGCGCTACCTCGGCATCAGCTTCGGGGCCCTGGTCGTCTACATCCTCTACCCGATGGCTCCGCCGTGGATGGCCTCCGAGCAGGGCTACATGGGCGAGGTCACCCGGATCACCAGCCGCGGCTGGTCCGACATCGGGCTGGACCGGGTCGACCTGATCCTGCAGGGCGTCGGCAACCCGGTCGCGGCGATGCCGTCGCTGCACGCGGGCATCTCCTTCCTGATCGCGATGTACGCCGTCCAGCGGCTGCGCACCCCGTGGCGCTTCGTGCTGCTGCTCTACCCGCTGGCCATGTCGACGGCGCTGGTCTACTTCGCCGAGCACTACGTCATCGACGTCCTGGCCGGTGCGCTGCTCGCCTTCCTGGTGCTCGCCGCGGCCTCCGCCTGGGAGCGCCGACGGGACCCAGACACCCCCCGTCGGTAAATTTCGCGAAACTTCTACCGATTGTGCGAAATCACTGCGACGGTTGTCCTTCGATCCCACGACCGAAGGACGGACCGCCCCGTGCGCAACCCATCACGGCGTCGACGTACGACGCTCCTCGCTCTCACCCTGATCCCCGCCTCCCTGGTCGCCGCGGCCACGACCTCCTCGGGTGCGGCGGACCCGGCACCGACGACCGGCTTCACCCGGACCAACGTCGACACCGCGATCCAGGGCGCCAGCTTCACCGTCGTCGGTGAGGTCTTCGCCGGCGAGAGGAACCTGGTCACCTCCGGCTTCGGCGCCCTGGGGCAGCAGGGCCTGCCGGTCGGGGGCGGCTCCCTGCAGGTCTACCGCCCGCGCGCCAACCCGGCCGACTGGCGCAAGGTGAGCGTGTTCGACGCGAGCGCCGACATCATCTTCCCGAACCAGCCGACCGTCTCCGACGTCGACGGGGACGGCGACGCCGACCTGATCGTGCCGGCGGGCAACTTCTTCGACTCGTTCGCCGGCAACAGCCGCGGCAGCCTCACCTGGTGGGAGAACACCGGCGCCACCACCCCCTTCGTGCGGCACAACATCCTGGTCTCGCAGTCCTGGTCGTTCCACGGGGTCCAGCACGTCGACCTCGACGGCGACGGCATCCGCGACCTGCTCACCGTCGGCGAGCAGGGCCGCAACCCCGGCGTCCAGACGGACGACGACGTGCAGACCCAGTTCCTCAAGGGCCGGGCCGACCACACCTTCGCCGAGCCGGTCGCCCTCGGCGACGTCGGCGGCAGCCTCCCGGTCGTGTACGACGTCGACGCGGACGGCAACCTCGACATCGTCTCCTCGCAGTACTTCGACACGGGCTCCACCGCCGAGGACGTCGGCCGGGCGACGTTCCTCTGGCTCGAGCGGGGCGACGACGGCGAGGCCGGCCTCAGCGCCGGTGACTTCACCGCGCACACGATCGCGACCCTGGGCCCGACCGCAGCCGGTCGCGGCGCCGGCATGGGCTTCCAGATCCGTCCCGTGCCCGGCTTCCGCGGACCCGGCACGTTGTCGTGGATCGGCACCAACCACACCAACCGCTGCACCCAGGCCTACCTGCCGAGCGAGCAGGTGCTGGAGTTCGTGCCGCCCGCCGACCCGACGGAGCAGTGGGCCCTCACCACCCTGTCCAACCCGACCACCAGCACGCCGGGCTGCCCCGAGGCGTACAAGAACGGCACCCTCCCGCTCTTCCCGGGCGAGGACATCACCTCGCGGCCCGGCTACGGCCAGGGCGCACCCGGCGTCTTCGGGTACGGCGACATCGACGGCGACGGCGACGTCGACCTCGCGGTCTCCGGCGACGGCGACCGGCGGCTGTTCTGGATCGAGCAGCTGCCGGGCGGCGCGACCCGGATGCACACCCTGACCGACCCGGGCGAGGAGTTCGGGCAGGCCGGCGGCGCTGTCGTCTCCGACCTCGACGGCGACCAGGTCCCCGAGCTCGTCTTCAGCTCCTTCGACCGCAACACGCTCGCGATCTGGCGGCGTACCCCCGTCGTCAAGGTCGAGGTCCCGATCACGACCACGGTCGAGACCGTCCGCAGCGCGCTCGCCGTCTCGCCCAGGCCCCAGGGCAGGAAGACGACGTACGCCGTCCGGCTGGCCGCCGCCACCGGCGGCCCGGGGCGCCGGGTGACAGTCGTCTTCGATCCCGCCAAGGGGCGGACGAAGGTGCTGCGGAGGCTCACCCTGCGCGGCGGCGACAGCGACTTCACCGGCTCGTTCTCGTGGCGTCCGACCGGCAGGGGCAAGCTCCGGTTCAGCTACGCCGGGACGACGCTGAGCCCGGCCCTGCGCGACACCGGCGCCCGGGTGGTGCTGAAGGTCAGTCGCTGACCGCTCGACCCCAGGCGTGCTGCGCGGCCCGGCGCTGGGCCGCGCAGCGCGCCGCGAGCAGCAGGTGCGCGGCGATGCCGAGCGCCATCAGCACCGTCAGCCAGGTGTGCAGGGGTTCGCGGTCGAGGTTGGTCTGCGACGCCCAGATCAGCACGCCGAGCGCGTAGCCGAAGTAGATGTGGAAGACCCGCCAGGTCCGGCGGGGCCGCACCAGGCCGAAGACGTAGACCGACAGGCCGACGTGCACCGTGTTGAGCAGCACGACGAAACTGACCAGCACCGCGGTGAGCGCGTCGTACTCCCCCACGTAGTGGAGGGTCGTCGAGGCGACGACGGCCGGCAGCAGCACCCAACCGAGTCGCCGGCCGAGCACGCCCGCACGCTGGCGCCGGCGCAGGGCCAGGGCGTCGGGGTGCTCGGCGAGGGCGGTCATCGTGGGCCTCAGGCCCCGAAGTGCTCGTCGCCGAGGTCCTCGACGGCCCGCGCGACCTGGCGCCACACCGAGCCGACGGCCGCGACCGCGCTGTCGACGTCGCGGTCCTCGGCCGAGGCGAGCACGGCGGCCTGCAGCGAAGCCTGGAGCGGCAGGAAGGCCAGCGGATCGAGCAGCCGGACCAGCCGCTGCAGCTGCGGGAGCAGGCCGCGGAAGGCGGCCGCGAGCTCGCGGCTGCCGCAGCGCTCCAACAGCTGCTCGCCGAACCGGTCAGCCTGCGCGAACGCCGTCACCAGGTCGCCGCTGCGGAAGGCGAGGTCGAAGTCGAGAGAGGTACGACGCAGCGCCGCCGCGTCGCCCGGCACGTACCGCGGCAGACCCCAGCGCAGCACGTGCTCGAGGAACAGCCCGCCCACCCGCAGCACGTCGTCGGCGGCGCCCCGGCTCAGGGGCGCGACCGACGCGCCCCGATTGCGCTGGACGACGACGAGCCCCTCGGACGCCAGCTGGGCGAAGGCCTCGCGCAGCGGGGAGTTGGAGACGCCGAAGCGCTGCATGATCGCCTCGGTCCGCAGCGGCGCACCGGGGCCGAGCCGGCCGCTGATGATGTCGGCCCGCAGAGCCGCGACGAGGTTCTCGCGCAGTGCTCCGTGCTCGTGGTCGACGCTCGTCATGCGCGAGATCCTCCCACGACGTGGGGCTCCGGCGGGGCGAGTCGGCGGGGCCACCGGCAGGCCGGCCGAAGGGCCGACAGGCAGGCCGCCCGCGAGGGTGCAGGATGGCGGGTATGGACCTGGCCCTCAGCGACGAGCAGGAGGCGTTCCGGACCCTGGCCCGCGAGTTCCTCGACCGGGAGGCGGTGCCGCACCGCACGCAGTGGGACCGCGACGAGCAGGTCGACCTCGCCATCGTCCCGAAGCTGGCGGAGATCGGGTTCTTCGGCCTCACCATCCCCGAGGAGTACGGCGGGCTCGGGGGCGACTACCTGACCTACGTGCTCGCCATGGAGGAGCTGGGTCGCGCCGACTCGGCGCTGCGCGGCATCGTGTCGGTCTCCAACGGACTGGTCGGCAAGTCGGTCCTCGGCAACGGCTCCGAGGAGCAGAAGCAGCGCTGGCTGCCCGGCATCGCGACCGGCACCCTGCTCGGCTGCTTCGGGCTCACCGAGCCCGACACCGGGTCCGACGCCGGCAACCTGACCTCCCGGGCCCGGCGCGACGGCGACGACTGGGTGCTCAGCGGCCAGAAGCTGTTCATCACCAACGGCACCTGGGCCGACGTGGCGCTGATCTTCGCGCGCACCGGCGGGCCGGGCCCGAAGGGCATCAGCGCGTTCCTGGTCCCGACCGACTCCCCCGGCTTCGAGGCGCGCGCGATCACCGGCAAGCTCGGGCTGCGCGGCCAGGCCACGGCCGAGCTGTTCCTCTCCGAGGTCCGGGTCCCCGCCGACGCGCTGCTCGGCGAGGAGGGGCAGGGCTTCCGGATCGCGATGACCACGCTCGACAAGGGCCGGGTCTCGGTGGCCGCCGGCTGTGTCGGCATCGTCCAGGGCTGCCTGGAGACCTCGGTCGCGTACGCCACCACCCGCACCCAGTTCGGCCGGCCGCTGGCGGGCTTCCAGCTGGTGCAGGACCTGATCGCCGACATCTCGCTCGACGCCGACGCGGCCCGGCTGCTGGTGTGGCGGTGCGCCGACCTGATCGACCGCGGCCTGCCGTTCGGCGTCGCGGCGTCCAAGGCCAAGCTGTTCGCCTCCGAGGCCGCCGTCCGCGCCGCCAACAACGCGATCCAGGTCCACGGCGGCTCCGGGTACGTCGACGAGTACCCGGCCGAGAAGTACCTGCGCGACGCCCGGGTGATGACCCTCTACGAGGGCACCAGCCAGATCCAGAAGCTGCTCATCGGGCGTGCCGAGACCGGCATCAGCGCCTTCACCTGAGGTCGGCGAGGGTCAGTCGTCGGGGCTCAGTCGTCGGGGATGGTGAGGACCTCGAGGACGGTGATGCCCAGGGAGCTGAGCAGGTTCAGCACGCCGTGCAGCTCCTCCTGGTCGGTCAGGTCGCCGACCAGCGTCGTCTGGGGCCGGTGGTGCCGGGCGGCCAGCTGCGGAAAGGCCGAGCTGAGCTCGTCGGAGAGCTTCGCGTCGACCCGGATCATCGTCCTCGTCACCAGTGCCCTCCCCCGGGTCCGTGCTGTCTGGGCCGACGCTAGGTCCCGCACCGCGCCCGTGCCTCACCGGAATCGGGCGAGGCAGGCACCGGCGGAGCCGGGGAAGAGTGCCGACCAGGCACCACGCCGTCCCCACCCGACGAACACGCAGGAGCATCCCGATGCCGAAAGCCACCCTCACGGTCTGGAAGTTCGACACCCCCGACGGCGCCCGCGACGCCGCCGCGACGCTGAACCGACTGGCCACCGAGCAGTCGATCGTGCTGCACGACGCAGCCACGGTCTCCTGGGAGCAGGGCAAGAAGAAGCCCAAGACCCAGCAGCTCACCCCGACCACCAGCGCCGGCGCCCTCGGCGGCGCCTTCTGGGGGATGCTCTTCGGCCTGATCTTCTTCGTGCCGCTGCTCGGCGCCGCGATCGGTGCCGCCACCGGCGCCCTCGCCGGCTCGCTCACCGACGTCGGGATCGACGACCGCTTCATCAACAAGGTGCGCGACCAGATCACCCCCGGGACCTCGGCACTGTTCGTGATGTCCTCGGACGCGGTCATGGACAAGGTCCGCGACGCGTTCGCCGACAACCCGCCCTCGGACCTGATCTTCACCAACCTGTCCAGCGAGCAGGAGGCCGCGCTGCACACCGTCTTCGACGAGGACTGACCGCTCCGCGAGCACCTATGTCGCCCACGACGCTCACCGTCTGGCTCTACGACACCCCGATGGGGGCCGTGGCGGGCGAGCTGCGGTTGCGGGCCCTGCAGCAGCGGGGAGCGCTGACCGTGCTGGACGCGGTCACGGTGATCTGGATCCCCGGGGCGCACCAGCCCCGCATCGGCCACCTGCGCTACCGGACCTCGCAGGTGGCCGCGAAGAGGTCGGTGCTCGGGGCGCTGGTCGGCGCCGTCGTGCTGCCGCCCGCCGTCCCGACCACCGACGCGACCACCGCCGGCATCGGCGCCTGGGCCGAGCGGCTCGACGGGACCGGGATCGACGAGGCCTTCCTGGAGGACGTCCGGTGCCGGATCGTCCCCAGCACCTCCGCCCTCCTGGTGCTGACCGCGGAGACCGACCTGGACGTCGTACGACCTCTCATCCAGCGCGGTCTCGCCCGTGGCGACGTCGCCCTGCTGCGGGTCGTGCTGAGCGAGGGCGCCGTCGAGGTCCTGCAGCGGGTGGTCGACGAGCTCGTCCCTCGCGGCTGAATCGCCCCGGCCCAACGAGCCGAATCCGTCGTACCATCGCCTCCTCGGCCCTCAGATCGCTCTCGATCGACGGAGACCCCCCATGCCCCCAGCGACGTCGCACGAGCAGTGGTCCCAGGCGCCCCGCCTGCCGCAGACCTACGTGCCTCGACAGGTGCTCTGGGAGCGACTGGACCGGGCCGTCGCGAGCGCGGTGACGCTCCTGGTGGCGCCGGTGGGAGCGGGCAAGACGCTCGGGGTGGGCGGCTGGCTGCAGGTCGCCCGACCCGACCTGGGCCCGGACGCACTGTGGGCGCACGCCGACGCGACCTGGGACGCCGAGCGACTCTCCGCGCTCCTCGACCACAGTGCCGGGGCCGCCGGACGGGGCCGCGACGTCCCGCGCCTGGTGGTCGTGGACGACGCCCACGTCCTGCCCGCGGCAGCGGTGCGGCTGGTCGACGAGCGGCTGAGCGCGGCCCCCGACTCGATGCGGGTGCTGCTGCTGAGCCGCTGGGACCTCCCGCTCACCCGACTCGTGCCCGAGCTGCTCGGCCACTTCACGATGCTGCGCGGGGGCACCCTCCGGATGGACGACGCCGAGGCGGCGGCCCTGATCCACGAGCACACGCGCACCACCGACCCGGAGGTCGTGCGGACCATCACCGCGCACGCTGCGGGCTGGTGTGCGGCGCTGGTCCTGACCGCCCGTGCGGTCGCCGCCGACCCCGACCCCGCAGCGGCCGCCCGGCGCTACGCCGAGGGTGAGGGACAGGTCGCCGACCGGGTGGTCAGCGAGGTGTTCGCCTCCCTGACCCCCCGGGAGCGCCACACCCTGCTCTGCGTGGCCCGAGAGGAGGCCGTGTCCGCAGCGACCGCGGCCCACCTCTCCCGTGACCCCGCCGCCGCCGAGGCGCTCGCGGGACTGGCCACCACCGGACTGCTGGTCACCCGCCTGGACGGCCGGTCCCCGGACGGGGCGGTGCAGTACCGGATCCACCCGCTGCTCGCGGAGGTCATCCGTCGCCGCCTCGCCGCGGGCGGGGTCGACGTCGAGCGCGCTCGTGCCACCGTCGGCCAGGCGGTCGCGCTCGACCTCGAGCGGGGGGAGCGGCACCGCGCCTTCGACCGCCTGGTCGCCGTCGGCCAGCTGGACGCCGCCGCCGAGGTCCTGGGGAGCGACGGCGCGGTCCTCGTGATGGGCGGGCACGGCCCGGCCATCGCGGCGTTCGTCCGGCAGCACCCGGAGGTGATCGGCGCCCATCCGGACTCGTGGTTCGCCGTCGCCCTCGAGCGGTGGGTCGTCAACGACGTGGAGGCCGCCCGGCACTGGCTGGACCGGGTCACGCAGCACGAGGTCGGGTCGACCGGCGGCGCCGGCGGCTCATCGTGCGCCCGGCTGGCCTGCGCGCGGCTGATGCGCGCCCGGCTGGGCCTGGAACCGGTCGACGACGCCGTCGTGCACGCGGAGCGGGTCGTGCAGGCGTCGTACCAGGACAGCGCCGTCGGCGCCGCCAACCGCAGGGTGCTCCCCCAGCTGCTGACCGAGCTCGGCATCACCAGGAACTGGACGGGCGACCTGGCCGGGGCGGAGTCCAGTCTCGCCGCCGCCATCGACCTGTGTCGGTCCCGCGACCTGCCGGCGCTGGCGGCGGAGGCCACCAGCCACCTCGCCATGACCGAGTACCTCGCCGGACGCGAGCGCGCGTGCGCCCAGGTCGCCACCGAGGCCCTGGGCCTGCTCGGGGAGCCACTGCCCTGGCGGCCCCGGTTCGCCGCGGCCCGCTCCTCGCTGGCCCTCCTCCTCGCCGGACTCGTCGACCTCCCGTGGCCCAGCGCACCGATCCTCCCGGTCCCCGAGCCGACCCCCGTGCATGCCGCCGACCTGTGCACGAGGTTCTGGCTCTCGATGCGCGACTCCCGGCTCGCCCTGCTCTCCGGGTCGGTCCCCGATGCGGAACGGATCCTGATCGCCCCGCTGGACCTGCCGGTCTCGGTGGGCCGGCTCCCCGCGCACCTGCGTTCCGCCCTGCTGATCGAGCGCGCGTTCCTGGCCTCGCTCGCCGCCGACCAGGCGACCCTGCGGGACCTCGAGTACGAGCTCCTGGGGCGGCCCGGGGCCGGCGAGGCCGCCCTGGTCGCCGGGCTGCGAGCCGACCTCGCCGGTGAGCGCCGGGCCGCGGCGGAGCTGTTCCGCGCAGCCGCGGACACCGTCTCCCTGTCGCAGCCGCCCACGAGGGCGCTCGCGCTGATGTGCGAGGCGCAGCTGCTCGACGCCCTCGGCGACCCGGACGCCGCGATGGATCGACTGCGCGAAGCCGTCACCGCGACGGAGGTACGCCGCAACGCGGTCCCGTTCCTCGGCTGGTCGCGACAGGGGACTCCGGTCGCGACCCTGCTGCACCGGGTCGACCGGACCGACGGCTCGTGGGCCCGCCAGGTGGCGGCCGACGGCGCCGGACGTCCCGACATCATGTCGCTCTTCGCGCCGACGACAGCCACCGCCCGGGAGCGGTCCGCGACGCCGTCGACCCAGGTGCACCAGGCCCTCAGCCCCCGCGAGCGCGAGGTGCTCGGCGAGCTGGCCCGCGGCTCGACGTACGCCGACATCGCCGCGAACCTGGTCGTCTCGGAGAACACCGTGAAGACCCACGTGTCGAGCCTGTACGGCAAGCTCGCCGTCTCGCGTCGCAGCGAGGCGCTGGCCGTCGCCCGGTCCCTGCACCTGCTCTGAGAAAAGGCCACCCGATTCGGGCGAGGCCCGGCACCGCGGCGCCCGACCAGCATGTCGGCGTCCCCCGCTCCCCGGCCCCGGAGGTCAGCGCGTGACCGCACCCTCGATCGGCGGCTGGTGGCGGAGCGTCGCGGTCGTCCTGTGCCTGGTGCTCCTGGCGGTCACGGCACCGCTCGCGGTCGTCGCGACCTGGGCCCGCGACCAGGTCGGCGACACCGACCGGTACGTCGAGACCATCGCACCGCTCGCCGACGATCCGACCGTGCAGGCGGCGGTCGCCGACCGGCTGACCGCGGAGATCGTCGGCCGCCTCGAGGTGCCCGCGGCGATCGAGGCCCTCGGGCTGCCGCTCGCCACCGGGATCGAGGGCTTCGTGGCCCGGCACGTGGACGCCTTCGTCCGCTCCGACGAGTTCGCCACCGGCTGGGTGCGGGCCAACCGCGAGGCACACGCTCAGCTGGTCGCGCTGCTCACCGGCGATCCCGACTCGGCCCTGCAGCTGGAGGACGACGCCGTCCACCTCGACCTGGCCGTGCTCGTCAGGGCCGTCCAGGACCGCCTCGTCGCGTCTGGCTTCACGCTCGCCGACCGGCTGCCGTCGGTGCGGGCGACCATGGTCCTCGTCCAGTCCCCCGACGTGGCCCGGGCCCAGCGCGGCTTCGACCTGCTGTCCACCCTCGCCCGGGTGCTGCCGGTCGCGTCGGTCCTGCTGCTCGCGGCCGCCGTACTCATCGCCCGGCGCCGGCGCCGGGTCCTGGTCGCGGGCTGCCTGGTGGTGGCCGGCTCGATGCTCGCCCTGGGCATGGCCCTCGACGCGTTCCGCGTCGTCTACCTCGACTCGGTCCCCGCCGCCCGGCTGCCCGCGGACGCGGCCGGAGCGGTGTACGACGTCCTCGTCCGGTTCATGCGGTACACCCTGCGTAGCGTGCTGCTCGTCGCACTGGTCGTCGCGGCCGTCGCCTGGCTCGTCGGCAGCCCGGTCGGCGGGCTCCTGGGCCGCTACCGCGGACCCGTCCGGGCCGCGGTCCTCGTCCCGGCCGTCGTCCTCGTCGCGATGTCCGAGCACCCGTCCCGGGCCTGGACGATCACCGTGGTCGCGGCGACGGCGTCGGTGCTGCTCCTCGTCGAGGTGCTCGCCCGAGCCGGTCCCCCGGCCGAGGTCCCCCAGTGAAATTCCGTCCCGAGGGGCTCCGGTTCGGTCGCTGGGCCACTACCGTCGAGGGCATGCCCAGAGCCTGTCCGGTCCGGTCCTCGCGGAGTCCGCGATGATCCGTCTCCTCCTGCGGACGATCGTCTTCCTCGCCTCGGCCGCCATCGGCCTGGTGGTCGCCTCCCTGGTCCTGGACGAGGTGACCGTCACGACCGAGGGCTTCTTGCTGGTCGTGGTCATCTTCGCCGTCATCCAGACCGTGATATCGCCGTTCCTGGCCCGGGTCGCGGCCAAGAACGCCACCGCCCTGCTCGGCGGGGTGGGGCTGCTGGCCACCTTCGTCGCGCTCCTCGTCGTCACGGTGTGGGGAGACGCCGTCACGATCGAGGGCGGGGTCGCCACCTGGATCGCCGCGACGGTCATCGTCTGGCTGGCCACCGCCCTGGCCACGCTCCTGCTGCCCGTCCTGCTCGTCGTCGGCCGCAGGAAGCGCAGGGACGCCGGGTCCGCCGACGACGGGCCCGCGCTGCGCCGGCGCTGACCCGCGCTCAGCCACGTCCCTTCGCCACCAGCGCGAGGCCCAGCAGCATCTTGTCCCGCGGGTCGGCCAGGGTGCGGCCGGTGAGCTGCTCGATCTGGCGCATCCGGTAGATCACCGTGTTGCGGTGGCAGAACAGTTCCGACGCGGCGTGCGTGGGTGAGCCGTCGTGGCGCAGCAGCGCCGCCAGTGTGTCGAGCAGCACCGTCGCCTGCGCCTCGGGCAGCGTGAGCAGCGGGCCCAGCGTCTCCGCGAGCAGCAGCGGGGCGACCTGAGGGCTCCCGGCGACCAGCACCTCCGGAAGCCGCTCGGCCACCGACACCACCCGCCGCTCACCCCGGGCGAGGGTCTCGGCGGCCCGGGTGGCGAGCTGGAACGCGGTCGGGAAGCCGGCGAGGCCGTCCGCACTCGAGGCCACCCCCATCCGGCCGGCCGCGTGCGGGGCGAACAGCTCGACCAGGCCGCGCTCGTCGGGCAGCTCCCCGGAGAGCAGCCCGTAGTAGACCCCCGAGCGCACGTGCCAGCGTGCCGGGATGCCGAGCCGGTCGAGCCGGTCCTCGGCGGGCGCGAGCGCGTCACCGGGCACCGAGCCGTCGTACAGCACCACGACGCAGGCGACCGCGTCGTCGGGGCCGATGTCGAGAGCGGCGCGCGCCTCCTCGGCGTACTCCGGATCCGCGCCGCGACCCTCCAGCAGCGCGTCCAGGACGCTCTGCTGGCGCTGCAGGTCCTGGCGCTGCAGCCGGGCGCTCTCACGGCGATAGGCGTCGATGAGGATGGTGTTCTGGACGTCGAGGTTGGTCCAGACGGTCTTCGCCGCCGCCAGCAGCACCCGGTCGTCGATGCCCGCGGCGGTGTCGGTGCCGGCCCGCGTGACCAGCGCCTCCCACAGGATCCGGGCACCGAGCGTGTAGGCGTTGAGGACCAGCTCCAGCGGCACCCCCTGGCGGGCGCGGCGTCGGCCGGTCTCCCGCCACAGGTCGACCGCGCTGTCGCTGTCGGCGGTGCTCTCGCCGGCGAGGATCCGCAGGCCGCGGCCGATGTGCTGCCGGGTGGAGGAGCGGACCTCGGCGCGGAACCCCGGGCCGATCCGCTCCCACAGGTCCAGGTCCCGCTCGAAGAGGGTCAAGGTGATGCTGTCGGCGATCGCATCGGCCTGGTCGAGGAGCAGCGCCCAGGCGTGCCGGAGGTCGGCGTCGGCCAGGGGTGCCGCTCGGTGCATGGCTGCACGTTCGCACTCTGCGCACAACGCTGACCAGCCCCGGCGGGGATCTGGGACGCCCGGACCAAGGATCTCTGGGCGCTGTGCCCAATGACCATCCTGTGCACCGCCACCAAAGTGGTGCAGGTCACAGCGCCCAAAAGGGCCCGCCGCTCGACGAGGAGGACCGATGCCGGAGGTGCCTGCCGAGCTCGCGCTCCGCGACGTCACCGTCACCTTCGGCGGGTTGACCGCCCTCGACGGCGTGGGCCTCGCGCTCCGGCCGCGGCAGGTGCACGGGGTGATCGGCCCGAACGGCGCCGGCAAGACCACGCTCTTCAACGTCGCCTGCGGCTTCGTGCGACCCGACCACGGCTGGGTCGAGCGCGGCGGCGCCCGCCTGGACCGGCTGCACCCCCACCGGCTGGCCGGGCTCGGGGTCGCCCGCACCCTGCAGAGCCTCGGCCTCTTCGACCGGATGACCGTGCTCGACAACGTCCTCATCGGTGCCGACCGGCACGCCCGGTCCGGGTTCCTCGGCAGCCTGCTCGGCCGGTCGACCGGCGACGAGCGCCGGCTGCGCGCACGGGCGTACGACGCCCTCGCGCGGCTCGGGGTCGCCGACACCGCGCACCGCTACCCACCCGGCCTGCCCTACCCGCTGCGCAAGCGGGTCGCGCTCGCCCGGGCCCTGGTCGCCGAGCCCGACGTGCTGCTCCTCGACGAGCCGGCGAGCGGGCTGGGCGCCGACGAGATGTCCGAGCTGGGCGACCTGCTGGTCGAGCTCGGCCGGCAGTGCGCGGTGCTCCTGGTCGAGCACCACATGGACCTGGTGATGCGGGTCTGCGACGAGATCACCGTGCTCGACTTCGGTCGGGTGATCGCCCACGGGCGACCCGCGGAGGTCCGCGACGACCCGGCGGTGCTGGCCGCCTACCTCGGCGGAGAGATCGCGGATGCTCACCGTCCGTGACCTGTGCGCGGGCTACGGCCCGGTCACGGCGCTGCGCGGCGTCGGCTTCACGGCAGCCCGAGGCCGGATCACCGCCGTGCTCGGCGCCAACGGCGCCGGGAAGACGACCCTGCTCCGGACCGTCTCGGGTCTGCACCGCGCCCGCTCCGGCACCGTCGAGCTGGACGGTCGGCCCCTCGACCGGGTCCCCGCGGAGCGGATGCCCGGCCTCGGCCTGGCCCACGTGCCCGAGGGTCGCGGCGTCATCACCGAGCTCACCGTCGAGGAGAACCTCCGACTCGGGGGGCTCGGCCGCGGCGGCCGGGTCGACGCGGCGGCCCTCGAGCGCACCTACACGCTCTTCCCGCCGCTGGCCGATCGACGAGCCGCCCCTGCCGGGTCGCTCTCCGGCGGCGAGCGGCAGATGCTCGTCATCGGCCGCGCCCTGATGGCCGAGCCGACCCTGCTCCTCCTCGACGAGCCGTCGCTCGGACTGGCCCCGCGCGTCGTCGTACAGATCTTCGAGCTGCTGCGCGACCTGGTCCGCGACCAGGGACTCACCGTGCTGCTCGTCGAGCAGAACGCCCGCAGCGCCCTCTCGGTCGCCGACCGGGGCGTTGTCCTCAACCTCGGCGAGGTGGTCGCCGACGAGGACGCCGCCGTGCTCGCCGCCGACGACCAGCTCCGCCATGCCTACCTCGGCTTCTGACCCCCGACCCTCGGAGAGCACGTGCAGCAGTTCCTCAACACCGCCCTCGGCGGCCTCACCCTCGGCATGGTGTACGCCGCGTTCGCGCTCGCGCTGGTGCTCATCTGGCGCTCGACCCGGGTTGTGAACTTCGCCCAGGCGCCGATGGCGATGGTGACCACCTTCGTGGCGCTGGCGGTGATCGAGGCGGGCCACTCCTACTGGCTGGGCTTCGCCGCCGCGCTGTTCAGCGGACTGCTCCTCGGGGCGTTCCTGGAGCGGGTCGTCGTCCGGCCGGTGGAGGGCAAGGCCGAGATCAACGCCGTGATCCTCACCCTCGGCCTCTTCATCGTGCTGCACGCGCTCGCCGCGGTCGTCTTCGGCAACCGCTTCCGGTCCTTCCCGGCGCCGTTCGGGATCCGCGGGCTGGAGGTCGGCGATCACACCATCGCCCTGACCGGCTTCGGGATCTTCACGGTCCTCGCGGTCGTCGTGGTGATGGCGCTGCTGGTCGCGCTCTTCCGGTTCACCGACGTGGGGCTGCGGATGCGGGCGGCCGCGCACAGCCCGGAGGTCGCCCGGATGCTCGGCGTCCGGGTGGGCCGGATGCTCACCCTCGGCTGGGCGCTGGCCTCGGTGGTCGGCTCGCTCGCGGGGCTGCTGATCGCCGGCGGCAGCCTGGTCCACCCCGGCTACATGGACTCCGTCGTCGTCTACGGCTTCGTCGCCGCGGTGCTCGGTGGTCTCGACAGCCCGGTCGGGGCGGTGGTCGGCGGGGTGCTGCTCGGTCTCTCCCTCAGCTTCGTCAGCGGGTACGTCGGGTCGCAGCTGGTCGCGCTCGCGGCTCTCGGGATCCTGATGCTGGTCCTGACCCTGCGGCCCGGCGGCCTGTTCGCCCACACCCCGGCGAGGCGGGTCTGATGCGCGCCCGACTGCCTCGCTCCCTGCCGGAGTCCGCCCTCGCCCGCCACCTGTTCCTCGCGGCGATCGGGTTCGTGGTCGTCGTCCTCGTGCTGCAGGGCGTCAGCGACTTCCGCCGCTTCCAGCTCGCCGAGCTGGCCTACCTCGGCACCGCCGCCGGCGGGCTGAGCGTGCTGACCGGGCTCAACGGGCAGATCTCCCTGGGCCACGGCGCGCTGATGGCCGTCGGCGCCTACGTGACGGCGCTGCTGCTGCCCGACCGCGACGCCAGCACGCCGCTCCCCCTGGTGGTGCTGGCCGCGGTCGCGGCGACACTCGTCGTGGGCGCCCTGGTCGGCGCCGCTGCCGCACGGCTGCACGGCCCGTACCTCGCGGGTGCCACCCTCGCACTGGCGGTGGCGGTCCCCGGGATCGCGCTCTACTTCAAGGAGACCCTCGGCGGCGAGCAGGGGCTGCGGGTCTCGCTGCCCGACCCGCCCGGCTGGTTGCTGGACGCGGCGTACTTCGTCACCGGCCAGGACCTCACCACCAGCGGGTACGTCGCGCTGCTCGCCTGGGTCACCCTGCTGGTGACCTACGTGCTGCTGGCCAACCTCGCCCGCGGCCGGGTCGGACGGCGCTGGCGGGCCGTGCGCGACCACGAGGTCGCCGCCGAGCTGGCCGGCATCGACCTGGGCCGGGCCCGGGTCTCGGCGTTCGTGGTCAGCGCCGCCGCCGCGGGCGCCGCCGGTGCCATGCTGGCGCTCACCGTGCGGCTCGCCGCGCCCAGCAGCTTCTCGTTGACCCTCAGCCTCACACTCCTCGCCGCCGTCGTCCTCGGCGGACTCGGCAGCCTCGCGGGCGCGCTCGCCGGCGCCGCGCTGCTCACCTTCCTCCCCCAGGTCGTCACGGACCTCGGCACCGACCTCGGCCTCTCCGACATCCAGGCCGCCGAGCTCACGCCGCTGGTCTACGGCCTGGTGATGGTCGCGGTGGTGCTGGTCGCGCCGACCGGCCTCGCCGGCACCGTCCGCTCGTTCGTCGCGCGTCGCCGGCCCCGGCGCGCGCTCCTCACCACCTCGAAGGGAACAACACCATGAGACACCTGATCCGGACGGCGGTGCCGCTGCTCGCGGCGTCGGTCGTCCTTGCTGCGTGCGGCGCCGACGGGCGGGACGAGGACGACGGCGACGGCCCGGCCGCGGCCCAGCCCGGCGTCACCGACGACAGCGTCAAGGTCGGCGCCCACTTCCCCCTGACCGGGGTCGCGGCGCCCGGCTACAACGAGATCCCGACCGGAGCCCAGGCGTACTTCGACTTCGTCAACGCCGCCGGCGGCGTGCACGGCCGGCAGATCGAGTACGTCGTCAAGGACGACGCCTACAACCCCACCAACACCAGCAAGGTCACCAATGAGCTGGTCCTCTCCGACGAGATCTTCGCGATGGTCGGAGGCCTCGGCACCCCCACGCACAGCGCGGTGGTCGACTTCCTCAACGACGAGGGCGTCCCGGACCTGTTCGTCTCCTCCGGCTCCCTGCAGTGGGGCGACGACGTCGAGAGGTCGCCGTACACCTTCGGGTGGCAGACCGACTACGAGGTCGAGGGCAAGATCATCGGGCAGTACGTCGCCGAGAACCTGCCCGACGCCAAGATCGGGCTGTTCCTGCAGGATGACGACTTCGGCGAGGACGCCGAGAAGGGCGTGCGGCAGTTCGTCGACGAGCAGATCGTCGGCGTCGAGCGCTACACCTCCGGCAACACCGACGTCGGTCCGCAGATCGCCGGGCTGCAGGCGGCCGGGGCCGACCTGGTCCTGGCGTTCGACACCCCGTCGTACACGGCGCTGAGCCAGCTGGTGGCCCTGAAGCTGGGGTTCAAGCCGCAGTGGTTCTACAGCAACGTCGGCGCCGACCCGCGACTGGTGGGCGGGCTGCTCTCGGAGTTCTCCGAGGGTGCGGTCAAGGCCGGCGCGAACGCACTCGACGGGGTGCTCACGACCGAGTACATTCCCGGGGTCGACGCCCCCGACGACCCCTGGGTACAGCTGTGGCAGCGGGTCTGGGACGAGCACGGCGGCGAGGGCGAGCTGACCAACTACCGGATCTACGGGATGTCCCACGCCTACGCCTTCGTGCAGGCGCTGCAGGCCGCCGGCGAGGACCTCACCCGCGACGGGCTGGTCGAGGCCCTCGAGGAGCTCGGCGACCAGCCCGGGCCCCAGCTCGCGCCGTTCCGCTACAGCCCCGAGAGCCACCTCGGCATCTCGGGTCTGCGTGTCGTGGAGCTCCAGGGCGGCGTCGGTGACCCGCGCACGCCGGTGCTCACCTCCGACCTCGGCGACGCCGAGATCACCGAGGACGCCTCCGGGCAGGCCGAGGACGCCCCGCCCGAGAGCGGCGTGCCGGAGTGAGCCCAGACGTCGGGTGACGGCGGATCGGCGCGGAAACTCGCGCGCGCGCCGGTCCGCCGGCGGCCAGACTTCCCACCATGGACGAGCAGCGGTGGACCGACCCGGCCTGGCTGGCGACGGCGTACGACTGGGTCGACGAGCAGCTCGGCGACCTGGGGCTGACCCGCACCGGCGCGGTCGAGCAGCCCCACGTCGCCCGGTGGTCGACGGTGCTGCGGGTGCCGACCGACGCCGGAGCGGTCTTCTTCAAGGCCAACCAGGAGCTGCTGCGACACGAGGCGGCGGTGGTCGGCCTGCTGGCGGCGCGGGTGCCCGACCGGGTCCCGCCGCTGCTGGCCGTCGACGCCGAGCGTGGCTGGATGCTGATGGCCGACGCCGGCGAGACGCTGCGGGTCGTGTCGGCCCGTGAGGAGAGCCTCGAGCGCTGGTACGACGCGCTCGGCGCCGTCGCCCGGATCCAGCTCGCCGTCGAGGACGACGTCGACGCGCTGCTGGCGATGGGCGTGCCCGACCACCGGCTGGCCGGCGTGCCCGCGGGCTACGCCCGGCTGATGGACGAGATCGACGCCGAGCCACGCTTCCGCACCGCCCAGGGGTACGTCGAGGAGCTGTGCGCCGAGCTGGCGTCGTACGGCATCCCCGACTCGATCCAGCACGACGACCTGCACGACGCGCAGGTGTTCGTGCAGGACGGTGCCGACGG
This sequence comes from Nocardioides sp. W7, assembly GCF_022919075.1. Classification (NCBI taxonomy): domain Bacteria; kingdom Bacillati; phylum Actinomycetota; class Actinomycetes; order Propionibacteriales; family Nocardioidaceae; genus Nocardioides; species Nocardioides sp. W7. The sequence continues at coordinate 50,678 of NZ_CP095078.1, forward strand.
CGGGAGACAGCTGGTGATGGACTGGGGCGACGCCTGTGTCTCGCAGCCGTTCTGCGTGCTGTCGGTGGCGCTCGAGGGCGTGATCGCGTGGGGCCTCGACGACGTCGAGGACTCGGTCGACACCGCGCCGTTCCGCGACGCCTACCTGGCCCCGTGGGCGGCGCGCCTGCCCGGCGTCGACCTGGCCGCGGCGGTGATGCCGGCCGTGCGCCTGGGCTGGGCGATCCGCGCGGTCAACGGGCACCTCCCCGGGGACGTGGACCAGACGGTCACCCGACTGCGGATGTTCCTCGACGGCCGGGCATGAGCATGGAGCACGACTGGCTGTCGCTGCTGCGGACCGCGACCGACCGGTTCGCCACCGTGCTCGACGACGCCGAGCTCGCCGCCCCGGTGCCGTCCTGCCCGGGCTGGACGCTCGCCGACCTCGCCGAGCACGTCGGTGGCGTGCACCAGTGGGCGGCGCACGCGGTCGTGCACGGCACCCCGGACGGCCCTTTCGACGGCACCTTCGAGCCGGCGACCGGGGTCGCGGAGTGGTACCGCCGCCACGCCGCCCACCTCGTCGACGTCCTGGCCGAGCGCTCCCCCGACACCCCGGCCTGGACGTTCGGGCCGGAGCCGCACACGGCCCTCTTCTGGCGGCGCCGGCAGGTGCACGAGGTCGAGGTGCACACCTGGGACGCGCTGGCCTCGCAGGGCCGGCGGCACGAGCTCGAGTCCGAGCTGGCCTGGGACGGCGTCGCCGAGGTCGCGACCGTCTTCTACCCGCGCCAGGTCCGCCTCGCTCGGACCGCGCCGTTGCCCCGCGCGCTGCGGCTGGTCGCCACCGACCGGCTCGACTCGGTGGTCCTCGGCGGCGGCGACCCGGTCGAGGTCTCCGCGACCGCCGAGACCCTGCTGCTCCTGCTGTGGCACCGCGCCGACCCGGCGTCGTACGACCTGGCGCCTGAGGCGGTCGGCCTGCTGGGGTTGGCCCTCACGCCCTGAGTCGCGCGGCGTGAGCCCGGACACAAGCCGCTCCCCGCCGGCACAGCTGGCGGGTCCACGTGCAGCAGCGACTGCCCGTGGTGCCGGCGTTCGCGCGGGTCTGTGGCGCCGAGGACTGCGACGCGGTCACCACGCTCGCGCCGGGGTACGACGGCCGGATCTGGTTCGCCACCGCCCACGGACGGGCGGGGTACGTCGATCGTCGGACGAAGCAGGTGCGGCTGCGTCGGCTCTCGGACCGGACCGAGATCGTCGCCAACAGCATGTCCACCTCGCCGGACGGCGTGGCGGTGACGAGCGACCGGGCGACGTACCTCCTGCGTGCCGGCCGGACCGGACGGGTCCGCACCGTCTGGCGGCGCGGCTACGACCGGGGCCCCGCGCGCAAGCCCGGCCAGCTCAGCCACGGCAGCGGCGCCACCCCGACGTTCTTCGGCCCCCGCACCGGGCACGAGCTCGTCGCGATCACCGACAACGCCCGGCCGCGCGCGCACCTGCTCGTCTACCGCGCCGGCACCGGTCGGCTCCTCTGCCGCGTCCCCTTCCTGGACGCGGCCGGCTCGGGCACCGAGAACTCGCCGATCGGCTGGCGCCGCTCGGTGTACGTCGCCAGCACCTACGGCTACCCCTACCCCACGACCCCCGACGGCGCGGGCGAGGCCGACCCCGCGACCGCCGACTTCGTGGGCGGGATGCAGCGCTTCGACGTGACCCGGAAGGGCTGCCGGTCGCGCTGGACGAACACCGTCCGCTCCGCCGCCGTACCCAAACTGTCGACCGCGGAGGGCGTGATCTACACGGTGTCGCGCAGCCGCGCGCTGGTCTACGAGCTCACCCGGATCGCGCCGTGCACCGGCCGGGTGCTCAGCCGCTCGACCATCGGCGTCGGACCGCTCGCCGACACGCTGCAGATGGTCGGTACGACGCTGCCCGACCGCACCCTGCTCCAGGGCAACCTGCTCGGGCTGACCGCCACTCGTCCCCGGGGACGCTGAGCGAGCGCGAGCCGCCTACCCGCGCCGGGTCTCCAGCACCCGGAACCCCTTGGCGCTCGCCAGCCGCGTGGTGGGGAAGCCCCGCTCACCGAGCCAGCGCTGCAGCGAGTCGGCGCCGAGGTTCTTGCCGACGACCATGACGGCCCGGCCGCCGGGCGCGAGCCGCGGCAGCCAGGTCAGCAGCAGCTCGTGGAGTGCCTCCTTGCCGATCCGGATGGGCGGGTTCGACCAGATCTCGTCGTACTCCGCCGCGGGGTCGACCGCGGCCGGGACCGCAGCGGTGTAGCGGTCGGCCACCCCGAGGGAGAGCGCGTTCTCGTTCGCGAGCAGCACCGCCCGCTCGTTCACGTCGACCGCGGTGACCACGGCCCCCGGGACGGCGACGGCGACGGCGAGGCCGATCACGCCGTACCCGCAGCCGAGGTCGAGGATCCGGCCGGGCGCGGGCGGCTGCGTCTCGCGGAACAGTACGGCGGTGCCGATGTCGACCCGGCCCTGGGCGAAGACCCCGGATCCGCTGACCAGCTCCACCGAGTGTCCCCACACCTGCGCCGTCACCGGCGCCCGCTTGAAAGCGACCGTGGGGTCGGCGGTGAAGTAGTGCTCGTCGTTCATGGCTGCATCCTCCGCGCCCTGGTCAGCTGGTCCCGCGCGGCCAGCTCGTCGTCGACGGGGTAGGCCACCTCCTCCAGGGTCAGGCCGTGCGCGTGCGCGACGGTGACCGCCGGGTGGCGTCGTCTCGCGTGCATCACCTCAGCCGCCCACTCCAGCGGCCGGCGGCCCTCCCCGATCGGGAGCAGGCAGCCGACCAGCGCCCGCACCATGCTGTGGCAGAACGCGTCCGCGCGGACGGTGCCGACCAGCAGCCCGTCGGGGGTGCGCGACCAGCTCAGGTCGAGCAGGGTGCGGATCGTGGTAGCCCCCTCACGCTGCCGGCAGAACGACGCGAAGTCCTGCAGCCCGACCAGCGTGGTCGCGGCCTGGTTCATCAGCTCCTCGTCGAGCGGTCGCGACCAGGCCAGCACGTGCGAGCGCGCCAGCGGGTCGAGCAGGTCCGGTCGGTCCGCGATCCGGTAGGCGTATCGGCGCCACAGCGCGGAGAACCGGGCGTCGAACCCGTCCGCGGCCTCGGCGACCCGGCGTACCCGCACGTCGGGCGGGAGGATCCCGTTGAGCCGTCGTACCAGCGCGACGAGGGGGCCGTCGGGCGACCGGCCGGCAGACGCCGCCAGCGCGTCCCGGGACACGTCGACGTGCACGACCTGACCGCGGGCGTGCACCCCCGTGTCGGTGCGGCCGGCGCAGACCAGCGCGGCCGAGGGGACTCTCAGCGAGGTCGCGAGCGCCGACCCCAGGGTCTCCTGGACGGTCCGCAGCCCGGGCTGCACCGCCCAGCCGTGGAAGTCGGAGCCGTCGTAGGCGAGATCGATCCGGAGCCGCACACCCCCATCCTTCCGTACGCTGGACCCGTGACCTCAGGCCCCGCGATCATCCTGGTCTCCGAGCACCACGCCGACGACCTGCGCGACGCGTTCACCCGCTACGAGCGCGAGTACGACGTCCGCTGCGTCGGCAGCTGCACCGAGGCCGAGGACGCCGCCCGCGACGTGGTCACGGGTGGGAGCACGGTCGCCCTGTTCGTCTCCGACTCGGTGCTCCCGGACTGCCACGTCCTCGAGGGCTTCCACCGCTGGCGCTCCGTCGTCCCGAACGCCCGGCGGATGATCGCCGCGCACTGGGACCGGTTCCTCGTCGACGGACCGGCGCTGCGCGCGGGCATGGCCAAGGGCAAGTACGACGCCTACCTGCTGATGCCGCGCGGCATCCGCGACGAGGAGTTCCACAACGCCGTCACCGACCTGCTCAGCGACTGGGGCTCCACCGTCGCCGACCCGGAGGTCGTCTCGGTCAAGATCATCAGTCCGGTCCAGGACGGGGAGGTGCTGGCGATCCGCGACTTCCTCGACCGGATGGGCATGGCCAGCCGGGTCTACTCCCCCGACCACGAGGTGGCCCGGCACGTGCGGGCCGACTTCCCGCCGGATGCGGCGTACCCCCTGGTCTGGACGGCGAACCGGACGCCCGTCGAGTCCGCGACGGTCCGCAAGGTCGCGATGAGCATGTACGGCGCCCCCAGCGACCTCCAGGTCGACGGGGTGCTCGACGGCACCGTCGACGTCTGCGTCGTCGGTGGCGGACCCGCCGGGCTGGCGGCCGCCGTGTACGCCGCCTCCGAGGGGCTGTCCTGCGTGGTGCTGGAGGCCGAGGCGATCGGCGGGCAGGCCGGCACCAGCTCGATGATCCGCAACTACCTGGGCTTCCCCCGTGGCATCTCGGGGATGCGGCTGGCCATGCGGGCGCGCAACCAGGCGATCCGGTTCGGCACCCAGTTCGTCACCGGCTGGACGGTCCAGGGTCTCCGGCCCGGTGCCGAGGGCGCTCCGCACCTGGTCCGCACCGAGGGCGGCGACGTCAGTGCCCGCTCGGTGGTGATCGCCAGCGGCGTCGCCTACCGCAAGCTGCGCGTCGAGCCGCTGGAGCAGCTGGTCGGGAGCGGCGTCTTCTACGGCGCCGCGATGACGGCGGCCCGCGAGATGGAGGACCAGGACGTCTTCGTCGTCGGCGGCGGCAACTCGGCCGGCCAGGCGGCCGTCCACCTCTCCCGCTTCGCCCGCTCGGTCACCATCCTCATCCGGCGCCCCGACTTGGCCGAGACCATGTCGCAGTACCTCATCGGCGAGATCGACTACAACCCCCGCATCGCCGTCCAGACCTGCACCCAGGTCGTCGACGGCGGCGGTGACGGCCGGCTCGAGTGGCTCTGCCTGGAGGACACCCGCACCGGCGAGCGCACCAAGCGCGACGCCGGCGGCCTGTTCCTGCTGCTGGGCGCGGAGCCGCACTGCGACTGGGTGCCCGACGAGGTCGCCCTCGACGAGAACGGCTTCGTGCTCACCGGCCGCGACATCCCCCGCGAGCATTGGGTCGACGGCGTACCCCCGGCGAGCCTGGCGACCACCGTCCCCGGCGTCTTCGCCGCCGGCGACGTCCGCTCGGGGTCGATGAAGCGGGTCGCCGCCGCCAGCGGCGAGGGCGCCAGCGTCGTCCCGCTCGTGCACCGCTGGCTCGCCCCCGCGGAGGCCTGAGGGGCCGAGAGCCGGGGTAGTCCGTCACACCAGGGGGGTCGACGGCCCGAAACACCCCGCTGGTGTGACGGAGTACCCCGCCGCCGTCAGCCCAGCTCGTGGCGGTACGGCGGGTCCGCCCCGGGCCGGGCGACGACCAGCGCAGCGGCCTGGACCGCGTGCCGGAGCAGGGCCGCCCGGTCCACGTCGCGCAGCTGGGCGAGCGCGGGGCGGGCCTCCGCGCCCAGCAGCCCGCGGGTCCACAGTCCGTCGACGAGCGCCGCCCCGAAGGTGTCTCCGGCACCGATCGTGTCGACCACGACACTGACCTGGGCCGGCACGTCGATGGTTCCATCGGCGGCCACCCAGGTCGCCCCGTCGGCCCCGCGGGTGATCACCACGGCGCTCGGGCCGAGGGCGAGGAGGCGCCGGGCGGCGGTCACCGGGTCGGCGTCCGGGTGCAGCGCCGCCAGGTCCTCGTCGCTGGCCTTGACCAGGTCGGCGTGCGCGGCGACCGCCTCGACCGCGGCCAGCAGGTCCGGGCCGGTGCCGGTGATCGCCGGGCGGGCGTTGACGTCGTACGTCACCGTCGCGTGCGGGCGCATCCGCGCCAGCAGCTCGACCACCTGCGCGGCTCCCGGCTGCAGCACGGCACCGATCGAGCAGGCGTGCACCACCAGCGGTCGCGGCTCGTCGGGCACCTCACCGATCCGCCACTCCAGGTCGAACTCGTAGCTCGCCGACCCGTCGTCGGCCAGCGTCGCCAGCGCCGTCGCGGTCCGCGCGATCACCTCCGGCTCGGAGGCCAGCCGCACGCCGTCCCGCCCGATGTGGGCCGCCACCAGCCCGCCGTACCTGTCGTCGGCCAGCGCCGTCGCGAACCGCACCGGCCGCCCGAGGCGGGCCAGCGCGACGGCCACGTTGGCCGCGCTCCCGCCCGCGTGCTCGGCGACCGAGCCGTCGGCCCGTCGGACGACGTCGACCAGGGACTCCCCCACCACCAGCACGTCACGCTCCGCCACCCCTGCACACTAGGCCCATGCAGGTGCACCCGCTCGACGCCGACGACGCGACCCCGCCGTACGAGCAGCTGCGCAGCCAGCTCGCCACCCGGGCCGCGTCCGGTGACCTGCCGGCCGGCACCCGGCTGCCCACGGTGCGGGGCCTCGCCGCCGAGCTCGGGGTCGCCGCCGGCACCGTGGCGCGCGCCTACCGCGAGCTCGAGGCCGACGGAGTCGTGGTGACGGAGGGGCGCCGCGGGACGTTCGTGGCCGCGACCCGGGCGGCCGCCTCGGCCGACGCGCACGCGGCCGCACGGGAGTACGCCGCCGTCGCCCGCCGGCTCGGCCTCACCCGGGCCGAGGCGGGCCGGCTGCTCGACGAGGCGTGGTGACCGCGCCGGCGTGATGCCGGCGCGGTCCGGAGACGACACCGGCCCGCCACCCTGACGGGTGGCGGGCCGGTGTGCGGCAGTGCGGGCGGATCAGGCCTTAGGGTCGTCCTCGGCCTCGGGGGCCTCGACCTCGGTGCCCTCGACCGGAGTCTCCTCGGCGATGACGCTCTCCTCGGGCGACGCCTCCTCGGTCAACGCGGTGGGGGCGTCCTCGGCCACGGTCTCCTCGGCCGGAGCCTCCTCGACGGCGGCGGGCGCCGGGGCGGCCGTCTTCGTCTGGGGGGCCTTCGGGCTGTACGCCTCGGTCACCAGCTCGATGACCGCCATGGGGGCGTTGTCGCCCTTGCGGGGGCCGATCTTGGTGATCCGGGTGTAGCCGCCCGGACGCTCCGAGAAGGTCGGTGCGATCTCGGTGAAGAGCACGTGCACGACGCCCTTGTCGCGGATGGTCTTGAGGACCTCGCGACGGTTGTGCAGGTCGCCCTTCTTGGCCTTGGTGATCAGCTTCTCCGCGTGCGGACGCAGCGCGCGCGCCTTCGCCTCGGTCGTGGTGATCCGGCCGTGCTCGAAGAGCTGGGTGGCCAGGTTCGCCAGGATGAGGCGCTGGTGCGCCGGGCTGCCGCCGAGGCGGGGACCCTTGGTGGGCTTAGGCATGTCTCTCTCGTTCCTCCCCGGCCGTGTCAGGTACCGAGGTAGTAGGCCGGCGGGCGATCCCGCCGGTCAATGATGATGATGCTTCAGGTGATACACGCCCGCCCGGGCCGGATCCACGAGGTACGGCCCGAAGGCCGCCAGCGAACCTCAGCCCGAGCGGACGTCAACCGCGAGCGCGGCAGCGCGGGCGCGACGAAGGAGCGACGCGCTCGCGCCATTCAACTCAGTACTGCTCGTCCTCGACGAACGCGTCGTCGTCGTCGTCGCCGTACGCCGCCAGGGCCGCGTGCGGGTCGAAGCCGGGCGCGCTGTCCTTGAGGGACAGACCCATCTCGACCAGCTTGGCCTTGACCTCGTCGATCGACTTCGCACCGAAGTTGCGGATGTCGAGCAGGTCCTGCTCCGAGCGGCTGATGAGCTCACCCACGGTGTGGATGCCCTCGCGCTTGAGGCAGTTGTAGGAGCGGACGGTCAGCTGCAGGTCCTCGACCGGGAGGGCGAGGTCGGCAGCCAGCTGCTCGTCGACGGGCGACGGGCCGATGTCGATGCCCTCGGCCTCGACGTTCAGCTCGCGTGCGAGACCGAACAGCTCGACCAGGGTCTTGCCGGCCGAGGCGATCGCGTCGCGGGGACGGATCGACGGCTTGGTCTCGACGTCGATGACCAGCTTGTCGAAGTCCGTGCGCTGCTCGACACGGGTGGCCTCGACCTTGTAGGTGACCTTGAGGACCGGGCTGTAGATCGAGTCGACCGGCATCCGGCCGATCTCGTTGTCCGCGCCCTTGTTCTGCACGGCCGAGACGTAGCCGCGGCCGCGCTCGACGACGAGCTCCATCTCCAGCTTGCCCTTGTCGGACAGGGTGGCGAGCTTCAGCTCGGGGTTGTGCACCTCCACGCCGGCAGGCGGCGTGATGTCGGCGCCGGTGACGTCACCGGCACCCGACTTGCGCAGGTACATCGTCACGGGCTCGTCGTGCTCGGAGGAGACGACGAGGCCCTTCAGGTTGAGGATGACCTCGGTGATGTCCTCCTTGACCCCCTCGATCGTCGAGAACTCGTGGAGGACACCGTCGACCTTGATGCTCGTGACCGAGGCACCGGGGATCGACGACAGGAGGGTACGACGCAGCGAGTTGCCGAGCGTGTAGCCGAAACCGGGCTCCAGCGGCTCGATGACGAACCGCGAGCGGAACTCGTCGACGGACTCTTCCGACAGGGTGGGGCGCTGTGCGATGAGCACTGATTCTTTCCTTTCCGGGCCCACCCGCTATTTGACGGGCCCGAACATACGAGGACGTGGTCCTCGGGTTGACGAGGGACGGTGCTGCTGTGCCAACCGGCCCCGCCTGCGGGCCCACCCACGGACCCGGAGGTCTGGGGGCGGAGCCCCCAGTGGGGGTCCTCGCTGGTGGCTCCACCGAGGACTGGGGGTCTGGGGGCGGAGCCCCCAGCGGGGGTACACGGGGGCGGAGCCCCCGTGCGGTTACTTCTTCGAGTAGAACTCGACGATGAGCTGCTCCTGGACCGGGAGGTCGATCTGCGCCCGGGTCGGGACCTGGTGCACGAGCACGCGCATCCGGTTCGGGAGCGACTCCAGCCAAGCCGGGACGATCCGCTCGCCGTGGGTCTCGCGAGCCACGATGAACGGGGTCATCTCCAGGGACTTCTCGCGCACGTCGATGATGTCGTGCGCGGTGACCTGGAACGACGGGATGTCGACCTTCTTGCCGTTGACCAGGAAGTGTCCGTGGGACACGAGCTGGCGGGCGTGGCGCCGAGTCCGGGCGAAGCCGGCGCGGTACACCACGTTGTCGAGACGGCACTCGAGGAGCTGCAGCAGGTTGTCACCGGTCTTGCCGGTACGACGCGATGCCTCGACGTAGTAGTTGTGGAACTGCTTCTCGAGGATGCCGTAGGTGAAGCGAGCCTTCTGCTTCTCCTGCAGCTGCGAGCGGTACTCGCTCTCCTTGATGCGCGCGCGGCCGTGCTGGCCGGGGGCGTAGGGACGACGCTCGAACGCGGCGTCACCACCGACGAGGTCGACGCCCAGGCGGCGCGACTTGCGGGTCATGGGGCCGGTGTAACGGGCCATTACGTAAGTCTCCTATTCCGTTCGGGCGATCAGACGCGGCGGCGCTTGGGCGGGCGGCAGCCGTTGTGGGGCGTGGGCGTGACGTCCTGGATGGTGCCGACCTCGAGGCCGATCGCACCCAGGGACCGGATCGCCGTCTCGCGACCCGAACCCGGGCCCTTGACGAAGACGTCGATCTTCTTCATGCCGTGCTCCATCGCCCGGCGTCCGGCGGCCTCGGCGGCCATCTGCGCGGCGAACGGGGTGGACTTGCGCGAGCCCTTGAAACCGACGGTGCCGGCCGAGGCCCACGAGATGACCGCCCCGGTGGGGTCGGTGATCGTGACGATCGTGTTGTTGAACGTGCTCTTGATGTGGGCTTCGCCCTGAGCGACGTTCTTCTTCTCCTTGCGACGCACCTTCTTGGCGCCGGCCGCAGTGCGGCTCTTGGGAGGCATGCAGTTATCTCCTGAGGTTCTGGTCTGAAAGCTCGGTGGACGAGGATCCGCGCATCAGCGCAGGATCACTTCGCCTTCTTCTTGCCGGCAACCGTGCGCTTGGGACCCTTGCGGGTGCGCGCGTTGGTCTTGGTGCGCTGACCGCGGACCGGGAGGCCCATGCGGTGGCGGCGACCCTGGTAGCTGCCGATCTCGATCTTGCGGCGGATGTCAGCCTGAACCTCGCGACGGAGGTCACCCTCGATCTTGAAGTTGGCTTCGATCTCGTCACGGAGCTTGACCAGCTCCTCGTCGCCCAGCTGGTGGACGCGGAGGTCGGGGCTGACCCCGGTGGCCTCCAGCAGCTGCTGGGCGCGGGTACGGCCGATGCCGTAGATGTAAGTAAGTGCAATCTCGATGCGCTTGTCGCGCGGGAGGTCCACACCAACGAGGCGTGCCATGTTGGCCCTTTCGCGAAGGCTTCAGCCTTCTGATGTTCACAACGGTTTCGTTCGTGTCGCGTCCTGGGGTGCAGGCTCCGGCCGCTGCTCCGGAGGTGATTCGCCGGTCCTGTCTCCAGGGCCCGGCTAAGCGATCACGTTGAGGTGTGTTCAGTTGTGGTGGAGCGGGTGCTGCACTCTGCTCAGCCCTGGCGCTGCTTGTGGCGCGGGTTCTCGCAGATCACCATGACGCGGCCGTGGCGACGGATCACCTTGCACTTGTCACAGATGGCCTTGACGCTGGGCTTGACCTTCACGAGGAGGTCCTTTCAGATGCTCGGCTGGCTACTTGTAGCGGTAGACGATCCGACCTCGTGTGAGGTCGTACGGCGAAAGCTCCACCACCACGCGGTCCTCGGGGAGGATCCGGATGTAGTGCTGGCGCATCTTGCCGCTGATGTGGGCGAGCACCTTGTGGCCATTGCTCAGCTCGACGCGGAACATGGCATTCGGAAGGGCTTCCGTAATGGTGCCCTCGAGCTCGATCACGCCTTCTTTCTTCGGCATGTCCTCCACAATCTGTCGCATCGATGTCTACCGTTTGCTGCACCGGAACCGGCACGGACCGGTCTCGGCTGGCCCGGGAACCTCCGTCCGCAAGCGGACGGTGGACCTCGTGCAGCCACCCCCTGAGCCTCTTCCCAGGCACGCAGCGAGCCGCTCTTCCGAGCCGATCGCTGGTGTTCCGGGCAGCCGCGAGGCACCACAGGGCAGACCCACGTTGGGCCGACACGCCAGTTTAGTCAAACCCTGACGAGAAACACGAATTGACCGAGCCTACCCGGCCAGCAGGCGCAGGGTCTCCTCGCGCGCCGGGCTGTTGGCGGGCTCCGTCCCGACCGACGCACCGGCGACCGGGTTGACCATCACCTCGTCGACGCCGTACGTCGCCGCGAGCACGGCCACCTGCGCGCGAGCCTCCTCGGCCCCGCCGACCACCCAGCGGCCCGCCATCTTCTCGACCAGGTCGCGCTGGGGTTCGGCGAGCTCGACCTTCTCGGCCTCCTCGACCGACAGCTGCGGCCCGAGCGGCTGGCCGGTGCGCAGCGCCAGCATCATCAGCAGCTGGGGCAGCGATCGGCGCCGCGCCTCGTCGGCGTCCGCGGCGACCGAGGCGTTGACCGTCAGGAAGGTCCGCGGCTCCGCCAGCTCGGGCGAGGGCCGGAAGGTCGCGCGGTAGAGCTCGAGCGCCTCGGCGGTGCCGCTGCCGGAGAAGTGGTGCGCGAAGACGTACGGCATCCCCTTCTCGGCCGCCAGCCGCGCGGAGTAGTCCGAGGAGCCGAGCAGCCAGATCTGGGGCACCGAGGTAGCGACCGGCGTCGCCCGCAGCACGTGGGTCCGGCCCTGCACGGCCAGCCCGACACCGTCGGCGTCCATCATCGCCAGCACGTTCTCGACGTACTCCGGGAAGCGACTGACCGCCTCGTCGGTGACCCCGCCGGCGCCGTGCCGCAGCGCCCAGCCCGTCACCGGGTCGGTGCCGGGTGCCCGACCGATCCCGAGGTCGATGCGCCCGGGGAAGGCCGCCTCCAGCAGCGCGAACTGCTCGGCCACCACCAGCGGCGCGTGGTTGGGCAGCATCACCCCGCCGGAGCCGACCCTCACGTGACGGGTCGCGCCGGCGATCATCGCGATCAGCACGGGCGGGTTGGTGGCCGCGACAGCCGGCATGTTGTGGTGCTCGGCCACCCAGTACCTGCGGTAGCCCTGCTCGTCGGCGACCCGCGCGAGCGCCAGCGTCGCCGCGAGCGCGTCGCCGGTGCTCTGGTCGTGACGGACCGGCACGAGGTCCAGGACGGAGAGGGTCGGGAAGTCACTCATCGACTCCCCCAACCCCCTCCGGTCCAGGGCTATTCCGGGGCGCTCAGGCCGAGGCCGGGTCGTTCTCGCGGTCCTTCTTGTCCTTGGCCAGGCTCGCCACCGTGGTGATGACCAGGGTCACGATGATGACGCCGAGACTGAACAGCGAGGTGATGTCCGGTACGTCGAAGTGCTCGCCGCCGTTGAGGAACTCCAGCTCGTTCAGGTGCATCGCGTGCAGGACCAGCTTCACGCCGATGAACGCCAGGATGAAGGCCAGACCCAGCGACAGGTAGACCAGGCGCTCCAGCAGCCCACCGAGCAGGAAGTAGAGCTGCCGCAGCCCCATCAGCGCGAAGACGTTGGCCGTGAAGACGAGGTACGGCTCCTGGGTGATGCCGAAGATGGCCGGGATCGAGTCCAGCGCGAACAGCAGGTCCGTGGTGCCGAGCGCGATGATCACGATCAGCATCGGCGAGACGACCCGCGATCCGTTCTCCGTGTACCAGAGCTTCAGGCCGTCGAACCGCTCCCCCACGTTGAGGTGCCGCTGGGCGAACTGCACGATCTTGTTGTCCTCGGGGTGCTCCTCCTCGTGGCTGCGGTAGGACTTCACGAGGGTGGCCGCGGTGTAGACCAGGAACGCGCCGAAGATGTAGAAGACCCAGCTGAAGTTGTTGATCAACTGGTAGCCGAGGGCGATGAAGATCCCGCGGAAGACCAGGGCCAGGATGATGCCCACCATCAGGGCCTCCTGCTGGTACTCGCGGGGCACCTTCAGCGCGGCCATCAAGATGATGAACACGAACAGGTTGTCGATCGAGAGGCTGTACTCGGTCAGCCAGCCGGCATAGAACTCGATGCCGTAGTCATGGCCGTGGAACAGCAGCACCCAGACGCCGAACGCGACCGCGGCACCGACGTACACGCTCAGCGCGGTCGCGCACTCGCGCAGCGAGGGCTCGTGCGGGTCGCGAGCGATCATGACGACGTCGAACAGCAGCACGGCCACGGTGACGGCGATCGTGATGCCCCATTCGAGGGCGGATACGTCCACAGGGTTCCTCCTGGGTCAGGAAACGGCGATGCGCCTGAGGTCTCTTCCACCGCCGATGCGGCCCACGACCCCGGACCGGCTGCTGAGCCGGACGTGCTGACGAGGCCGCGGCGAAGGAATACTCCCCTCCTGCGGCGCACATCCTTGCACGCCGACCACCGTCCCGACGAAGCGGTCAGTCCTTGGTACCCGTCCGGCCCCCGAAGGGAACGCCCAGCGAGGTCAGCATCTCCTCGCCACCGTCGAGGGCGGTGAGCACCCAGGTGCCGGTGTCGGTCAGCACGAAGGTGTGCTCGAAGTGCGCGGCCCAGCTGCCGTCGGTGGTCACGACGGTCCAGTCGTCGTCGAGGACGTCGGTCTGCTTCCCGCCGAGGGTGATCATCGGCTCGACGGCGAGGGCCAGACCCTGCACCAGTCGGGGGCCACGTCCGGCCTTGCCGAAGTTCGGGACGTTCGGCGGCAGGTGCATCTGGGTGCCGATGCCGTGCCCGACGTAGTCCTCGAGGATGCCGTAGGAGCCGGCTCCGCGGACCTGAGTCTCGACCGCGTGGGAGATGTCGGTGACCCGGCCACCCACCCGGGCGGCGCCGATACCGCGCCACATCGCCGCCTCGGTGGCCCGCATCAGGTCGCTGACCTCGGCCGGCACCTCACCGACCGCGACCGTGATCGCGGCGTCGCCGTGCCAACCCTGCCCAGCATCGTCCGCGACGATCGCGCCGCAGTCGATCGAGATCACGTCGCCGGGCTGCAGGACCCGGTCGCCGGGGATGCCGTGCACGACCTCGTCGTTGACCGAGGCGCAGATCGACGCGGGGAAGCCGTGGTAGCCGAGGAACGACGGGGTGGCACCCGAGGAGCGGATGCTCTCCTCGGCGATCGCGTCGAGCTCGCCGGTGCTGATCCCGGGGCGTACGGCGCCGCGCAACAGCTCCAGGGTGCGACCGACGACCAGGCCGGCTCGGCGCATGTCGTCGACCTGGGCCGGGGTCTTGATCTCCAGGCCGCGGTCCAGAAAACCCATCAGCTCTCAGGGAGTACGTCGAGAGCGTCGAAGATGCGCTTGGTGACGTCGTCGACCTCGCCCATCCCGTCGATCTCGACGAGCAGCCCACGCTCCCGGTAGACCTCGATCAGCGGCTCCGTCTGCTCGACGTAGAGCTCCTGACGGCGCCGGATGACGTCCTCGGTGTCATCGGTGCGGCCCTCGACCTGGGCCCGCTGCAGCAGCCGGCTGACGATCTCGTCCTGGTCCACGGTCAGCACCACGACGGCGTCGAGGGCGTGGCCGGTGAACTTGATCATCCCGTCCAGCTCCTCGACCTGCGCGAGGGTGCGGGGGTAGCCGTCCAGCAGGAAGCCGGGCTCGGCGTCCTTCTCGTCGATCCGGTTACGGACCATGTGGTTGGTGACCTCGTCGGGGACGTACTCACCGGCGTCCATGAACCGCTTGGCCTCCAGGCCCAGCGGGGTGCCCTCGGACACGTTGGAACGGAAGATGTCGCCGGTCGAGACCGCGGGGATCCCGAAGTGGTCCGCAATGAACTTGGCCTGGGTGCCCTTACCCGCTCCCGGGGGGCCCATGATGATCAGTCGCATTTAGCCGAGGAATCCTTCGTAGTTGCGCTGCTGGAGTTGGCTCTCGATCTGCTTCACCGTGTCGAGCGCGACGCCCACCATGATCAGGATGGACGTGCCGCCGAAGGGGAAGTTCTGGTTCGCGTCGATGAGAACCAGGGCGATCAACGGGATCAGCGAGATGAGCCCGAGATAGAGCGCGCCCGGCAGAGTAATGCGGGACAGGACGTAGGACAGGTAGTCCTCGGTCGGCTTGCCCGCCCGGATTCCGGGGATGAAGCCGCCGTACTTCTTCATGTTGTCGGCCACCTCTTGCGGGTTGAAGGTGATCGACACGTAGAAGTAGGTGAAGAAGATGATCATCAGGAAGAACACCGCCATGTACAGCGGGTGCGATCCGTCGACGAAGTAGTCGTTGAGGAAGCCGACCCAGCCCGAGCTGCTCGTGTTGTTGAACTGCACGGCCATGGCCGGCAGGTAGAGCAGCGACGAGGCGAAGATGACCGGGATGATGCCGGCCTGGTTCACCTTCAGCGGGATGTAGGTCGAGCTGCCGCCGAACATCTTGCGGCCGACCATCCGGCGGGCGTACTGGACCGGGATCCGGCGCTGCGCCTGCTCGATGAAGATGACCGCGGCGACGATGACCAGACCGATGGCCATCACGACGCCGAAGGTCCACCAGCCCTGCGACTTCTGCACGGCCCAGAGCGCCGTCGGGAAGGTCGCGACGACCTGGGTGAAGATCAGGATCGACATCCCGTTGCCGACGCCGCGGTCCGTGATCAGCTCACCGAGCCACATGATCACGGCGGTGCCGGCGGTCATGGTGATCACCAGGACCAGGAAGGTCGCCGTGCCGTCGTCGTGCAGCAGTGGCTGGTTGCAGTTCTGGAGCAGGTTGCCCGAGCGGGCCAGCGCCACGATGCCCGTCGCCTGCAGCAGCGCGAGGCCGAGCGTGAGGTAGCGGGTGTACTGGGTGATCTTCGTCTGGCCCGCCTGGCCCTCCTTCTTCAGCGCTTCGAGCCGTGGGATGACCACGACGAGCAGCTGCAGAATGATGCTGGCGGTGATGTACGGCATGATGCCGAGCGCGAAGATCGTCAGCTGGAGCAGTGCTCCACCCGAGAAGAGATTGATCAGGCTGTAGAGGCTCGAGTCCTCCAGCTGATTGAGGCACGTGTCGACATTGGCGACGTGCACTCCAGGAGCGGGGATCTGGGAACCGGCACGGAAGATCACAATGATCAGCAGGACGAACAGCAGCTTGCGCCGCAGGTCCGGGGTCCGGAAAGCGTTGGCGAACGCGCCTAGCACGAGACGATCCTCTTTCTCCCAGCAGAAAATCAGGGGTCTCCGCAGACGGCGTCCAGAAACCCCGGAGAGCCTAACAGGGCACGGGCACCGTCACGGATTTGGTACCAAAGAGGCACCGGATGACGGCAAAAGGCGCGGCCCGGCTGCGCAGTGCAGCCGTGCCGCGCCCTTCATGACAACGACTCAGACGAGGGTGGTGGTTCCACCCGCGGCCTCGATCTTCTCCTTGGCGGAGCCCGAGACCGCCTGGACGCTGACGTCGACCTTCACGGACAGGTCGCCCTGGCCGAGGATCTTGACCGGCTGGCCCTTGCGGACCGCGCCACGCGCCACGAGCTCCTCGACGGTGACGTTGCCACCCTCGGGGAACAGTGCGCTGATCTTGTCGAGGTTGACGACCTGGAACTCCACCTTGAAGGGGTTCTTGAACCCCTTCAGCTTGGGGAGCCGCATGTGAATCGGCATCTGGCCACCCTCGAAGGCGACCGGAACCTGGTAACGGGCCTTGGTTCCCTTGGTACCGCGACCGGACGTCTTGCCCTTCGAGCCCTCACCGCGACCCACACGGGTCTTCGCGGTCTTGGCTCCGGGCGCCGGGCGCAGGTGGTGCAGCTTGAGCGTCATGTCACTCCACCTCCTCGACCGTCACCAGGTGACGGACGGTGTTGACCATGCCGCGGATCTCCGGCCGGTCCTCCTTGACGACGACGTCGCCGATGCGCTTGAGACCGAGCGTGCGCAGGGTCTCGCGCTGGTTCTTCTTCAGGCCGACGAGACCGCGGTCCTGACGCACCTTCAGCTGGGCCATCAGGAGGCACCCCCCGCAGGGGCGACGACCTCGGCGCGCGCCCTGAGCAGGGCGGCCGGGGCGACGTCCTCGACGGGCAGGCCGCGACGGGCCGCAACGGCCTCGGGCTCCTCCAGCATGCGCAGCGCCTCGACGGTCGCGTGCACGATGTTGATCTGGTTCGACGACCCGAGGGACTTGCTCAGGATGTCGTGGATGCCGGCGCACTCGAGAACCGCGCGCACCGGACCACCGGCGATCACACCGGTACCAGGAGCGGCCGGGCGCAGCATGACCACGCCGGCGGCCTTCTCACCCTGGACCGGGTGCGGGATCGTGCCCTGGACGCGGGGAACGCGGAAGAAGCTCTTCTTCGCCTCCTCGACGCCCTTGGCGATCGCCGCCGGGACTTCCTTGGCCTTGCCGTAGCCGACACCGACCATGCCGTCACCGTCACCGACGACGACGAGGGCGGTGAAGCTGAAGCGTCGACCACCCTTCACGACCTTGGCGACACGGTTGATCGCAACGACGCGCTCGATGTAGGCGGTCTTGTCAGCACCCTGGCCGCCGCGACGGTCATCGCGACCCCCCTGGCGCCCGCCGCCGCGCTGTCCGCGCTGGGCTCCGCTCATGAGACTGTTCCTCTTCTCTTTCTGGCTCTTGCGATCAGAAGGTCAGGCCGCCCGAGCGGGCGCCGTCCGCCAGGGCCGCGACGCGACCGTGGTACTTGTTCCCGGCACGGTCGAAGACCACGCCGTCGATCCCGGCAGCCTTGGCGCGCTCGGCCACGAGCTCGCCGACGCGCTTCGCCTTGGCGGTCTTGTCGCCATCGGTGGAGCGCAGGTCGGCCTCCATGGTGGAGGCGTAGGCCAGCGTCTTCCCGACCAGGTCGTCAACGACCTGGACGGTGATGTGCTTCGAGCTCCGGGTCACGACGAGACGCGGACGCTCGGCGGTGCCGTTGACCTTCTTGCGGCCCCGCACCTGACGGCGCAGGCGCGCACGGACGCGGGACGCGGTGTGCTTGTTGTTCTTCAGCGAGATCGCCATGTTACTTACCGGCCTTTCCGACCTTGCGGCGGATGTGCTCGCCGGAGTAACGCACGCCCTTGCCCTTGTAGGGCTCCGGCTTGCGCAGCTTGCGGATCTTGGCGGCAACCTCGCCGACCAGCTGCTTGTCGATGCCGATGACACCGAGCTTCGTGGGGCTCTCGACGGCGAAGGTGATGCCCTCGGGCGCGTCGAAGATGATCGAGTGGGAGTAGCCGAGCTGGAACTCCAGCTGGGTGGGACCCTTGGACAGGACGCGGTAGCCGACGCCGACGATCTCGAGCTTCTTCTCGTAACCGTCGGTCACGCCCACGACCATGTTGTTGACCAGCGTGCGGGTCAGGCCGTGAAGCGACTTGCTGATGCGCTCTTCGTCGGGACGCTTGACGTCGAGGACGCCATCGGACTTCTCGACGGTGATCGGGGAGGCCACGGTGTGGGACAGGGTGCCCTTCGGGCCCTTGACCGTCACCAGCTGGCCGTCGATCGCCACGTCGACGCCCGAGGGCACCGCGACGGGGAGCTTGCCAATACGCGACATGCTGTTGTTACTCCTTCGCAGTTCTCGTCGTCACCAGACGTAGGCGAGGACTTCCCCACCCACGCCCTTCTGGTTGGCCTGTCGGTCGGTCAGCAGGCCCTGGCTGGTCGAGATGATCGCGACCCCCAGCCCGCCGAGCACCTTCGGGAGACCCGTGTGCTTGGCGTAGACCCGCAGGCCCGGCTTGCTGATGCGGCGCACACCGGCGATGGAACGCTCGCGGTTGCGGCCGTACTTCAAGGTGATGGTCAGCGTCTTGCCGACCTCGCCCTCGGAAGGCTCCGCCACGTCGTACGACGTGATGTAGCCCTCCTGCTTCAGGATGTCGGCGACACCCTGCTTGAGCTTGCTGTACGGCATGGAAACCGCGTCGTGGTACGCCTGGTTGGCGTTGCGCAGACGAGTGAGCATGTCTGCGATCGGGTCAGTCATCGTCATGGAAGGTCGTTCTCTCTCTTCTGTGGTTTCGCGCGTCTCGCTGGACGTGCGACCTTCAGCGGTCGTGGGTCCTGGAACTCACCAGGAGGACTTGGTGACGCCGGGCAGCTCGCCGCGGTGCGCCATCTCGCGCAGGCAGATGCGGCACAGGCCGAACTTGCGGTAAACGGCCTTGGGCCGGCCGCAGCGCTGGCAGCGGGTGTAACCACGCACCGCGAACTTCGGCTTCTTCGCGGCCTTGACCCTCAGAGCGGTCTTCGCCATGTCAGTTCTCCTTGAACGGGAAGCCGAGCTGCTTGAGCAGCGCGCGGCCCTGGTCGTCGTTGGTGGCCGTGGTCACGATGGTGATGTCCATGCCGCGCGACCGGTCGATCTTGTCCTGGTCGATCTCGTGGAACATCACCTGCTCGGTCAGACCGAAGGTGTAGTTGCCACGGCCGTCGAACTGACCCGGGTTCAGACCGCGGAAGTCACGGATCCGGGGCAGGGCCAGGGACAGCAGGCGGTCCAGGAACTCCCACATCCGGTCGCCGCGCAGCGTGGTGTGCGCACCGATCGGCATGCCCTCGCGGAGCTTGAACTGCGCGATGGACTTGCGGGCCTTGGTCACCAGCGGCTTCTGGCCGGTGATCGCGGTGAGGTCCTTGACCGCACCGTCGATCAGCTTCGAGTCGCGAGCCGCCTCGCCGACGCCCATGTTGACCACGATCTTCACCAGACCGGGGACCTGCATGACGTTGGGGATGTCGAACTCGGACTTCAGCGCGGGGAGGATCTCCTCGCGGTAGCGGGTCTTCAGACGCGGGGTGACGGCCGCGGAGGCGGTGGTCTGGGTCTCGGTCATCAGATTTCCTTGCCGGTCTTGCGCGAGATGCGGACGCTGCGCGTCGCGGAGTACGTCGAGCCGTCGGGGCGCCGCTTGGTGACCTCGTCACGGCGGAAGCCGATCCGGGTCACGCCGTCGCCCTCGACGAGCATCACGTTGGACACGTGGATCGGCGCCTCGGCGGTGATGATGCCACCGGTGGTGCCGGCGCGACCGCCCTGGTTGACGACCTTGGTGTGCCGCTTGACGCGGTTGACACCCTCGACGATCACCCGGTTGTCCTCGCGGAGCACCTGGATGACCTTGCCCTCGGCGCCCTTGTCCTTGCCCGCGATCACCTTGACGGTGTCGCCCTTCTTGATGTTCAGCGACTTGGTCATCACAGCACCTCCGGGGCGAGCGAGATGATCTTCATGAACTTCTTCTCGCGCAGCTCGCGGCCCACCGGGCCGAAGATGCGGGTGCCTCGCGGCTCGCCGTCGTTCTTGAGGATGACGGCGGCGTTCTCGTCGAAACGGATGTACGAACCGTCGGCGCGGCGGCGCTCCTTGACGGTGCGCACGATGACGGCCTTGACGACGTCACCCTTCTTGACGTTGCCACCGGGGATCGCGTCCTTCACGGTGGCGACGATGACGTCGCCGATACCGGCGTAGCGACGACCCGAGCCTCCGAGAACACGGATGCAAAGGATCTCCTTCGCACCGGTGTTGTCGGCGACCTTGAGTCGCGACTCCTGCTGGATCATGAGTTTCTCTCCTGGTTGTCGTGCCGGTTCTCAGCGACTCGTGGACGCGGAGCCTGGCCGAACGGGTGGGGTTGTTACTTGGCCTTCTCGATGACCTGGACGACGCGCCAGCGCTTGGTGGCCGACAGCGGGCGGGTCTCCATCAGGAGGACCCGGTCGCCGATGCCGCACTCGTTGGCCTCGTCGTGCGCCTTGAGCTTGCTCGTGCGGCGCAGGACCTTGCCGTACAGCGCGTGCTTCACACGGTCCTCGACGGACACGACGACGGTCTTGTCCATCTTGTCGCTGACGACCAGGCCCTCACGGACCTTCCGCGCGTTGCGCTCGGTGGTCGGGGTCTGCTCGCTCATGCGGCACCATCCTCGTCGTTCGAGCCCGGCGCGGTCCGGATGCCGAGCTCGCGCTCACGCACCACGGTGTAGATCCGGGCGATGTCCTTCTTGACCGTGCGGAGCCGGCCGTGGCTCTCCAGCTGGCCGGTGGCCGCCTGGAAGCGGAGGTTGAAGAGCTCCTCCTTGGCCTCGCGCAGCTTGGACTCGAGGTCGATGTCGTTCATCTCATCGAGCTCGTGAGCGGTGGTAGCCATCAGAATTCACCTGCCTCACGGGTGATGAACCGGCACTTCATGGGGAGCTTGTGCATCGCGCGGCGCATGGCCTCGCGGGCAGTGACCTCGTCCACGCCGGAAAGTTCGAACATGACACGGCCGGGCTTGACGTTCGCGACCCACCACTCGGGCGAGCCCTTACCGGAACCCATCCGGGTCTCGGCGGGCTTCTTGGTCAGCGGGCGGTCGGGGTAGATGTTGATCCACACCTTGCCGCCACGCTTGATGTGGCGGGTCATCGCGATACGCGCCGACTCGATCTGGCGGTTGGTCACGTAGTGACCCTCGAGCGCCTGGATGCCGAAGTCGCCGAAGGCGAGCTTCGTGCCACCCTTGGCAGCACCGGTCCGCTTGGGGTGGTGCTGCTTGCGGTGCTTGACACGACGGGGCATCAGCATGGGTCAGCCCTCCTGGGGGGTCTCGGCCGGAGCAGCAGCGGCTTCGGCCGGTGCGTCGGCGGCGGGGGCGCCGTCGCGGTCCGAGCGCGTCGGCCGGTCGCCGCGGGTCCCGCGGGTCGGTCGGTCGCTCCCGCGCTGCGGGCGGCTGCCGCCGCGACCGGGGACACCGGCGCGCGCAGCGGCCTGGGCCTGACGCTCGGCACGGGTGCCGGCGACCTCGCCCTTGTAGATCCAGACCTTCACGCCGATGCGGCCGAAGGTCGTCTTGGCCTCGTAGAAGCCGTAGTCGATGTCCGCACGCAGGGTGTGCAGCGGCACGCGACCCTCGCGGTAGAACTCGGTACGCGACATCTCGGCGCCGTTGAGGCGGCCGGAGCACTGGATCCGGATGCCCTTGGCACCGGAGCGCATCGAGGTCTGCATGGCCTTGCGCATCGCGCGGCGGAACTGAACCCGGCCGGCGAGCTGCTCGGCGACACCCTGGGCGACCAGCTGCGCGTCGATCTCGGGGTTCTTGACCTCGAGGATGTTCAGCTGCACCTGCTTGCCGGTGAGCTTCTCCAGCTCGGTGCGGATCCGGTCGGCCTCGGCGCCGCGGCGACCGATGACGATGCCGGGACGCGCGGTGTGGATGTCGACGCGGACCCGCTCGCGGGTGCGCTCGATCTCCACCTTCGAGATGCCGGCCCGCTCCATGCCCTTGCCGAGAAGCTTGCGGATCGCGACGTCCTCGCCGACGTAGGCCTTGTAGAGCTTGTCGGCGTACCACCGCGACTTGTGATCGGTGGAGATGCCGAGGCGGAACCCGTTCGGGTTGATCTTCTGGCCCATCAGGCCTTCCGTCCCTTCTTCTCAGCGACCACGGTCGCCGGCTGCACCACCAGCGTGATGTGGCTGGTGCGCTTGTTGATGCGGGTCGCGCGGCCCTGGGCCCGGGGGCGCCAGCGCTTCATCGTCGGACCCTCGTCGACCCGGGCGACGGAGACGACCAGGTCGCCGCCGTCGAGGCCCTCGGTCGTCGTCGCGTTGGCGACGGCGCTCTCCAGGACCTTGTAGACGGTCTCGGAGGCCGCCTGCGGCGCGAACTGCAGGAGCGAGAGGGCCTGGTCCACGGGCATGCCGCGGACCATGTCGACGACGCGACGGGCCTTCATGGGGGTGATCCGCACGAAGCGGGCGGTCGCGAAGGAACCCGGCTCGTCACCGAGCAGCGACTCGCGGCGGGCGCTGGTGCGCTGGCGCTCAGTGGTGCTCATCGGCGACGTCCCTTCCGGTCTTCCTTCACGTGCCCGCGGTACGTGCGGGTGGGGGCGAACTCGCCCAGCTTGTGGCCGACCATCGAGTCGCTCACGAAGACCGGGACGTGCTTGCGGCCGTCGTGCACGGCGATGGTGTGACCGATCATGTCCGGCACGATCATCGAACGGCGCGACCAGGTCTTGATGACGTTGTGGGAGCCCTTGGCGTTCTCCGCGTCCACCTTCTTCTGGAGGTGGTCGTCGACGAACGGGCCCTTCTTCAGGCTGCGAGGCATCTGTCTGTCTTCCCTATCAGCGCTTGTTCTTGCCGGACTTGCGACGGCGAATGATCTGGGAGTCGCTGGCCTTGCGCTTGCGCGTACGGCCCTCGGGCTTGCCCCAGGGGGACACCGGGTGACGACCACCCGAGGTCTTGCCCTCGCCACCACCGTGCGGGTGGTCGACCGGGTTCATGACGACACCGCGGACGGTCGGGCGCTTGCCCTTCCAGCGCATCCGGCCGGCCTTGCCCCAGTTGATGTTCGACTGCTCGGCGTTGCCGACCTCGCCGATCGTGGCGCGGCAGCGCACGTCGACGAAGCGCATCTCGCCCGAGGGCAGACGCAGCGTCGCGCGGCTGCCCTCACGGGCGACCAGCTGGGCGCTGTTGCCGGCCGAGCGGGCCATCTTGGCCCCGCCGCCCGGACGCAGCTCCACGCAGTGGATCGTCGAACCGACGGGGATGTTGCGCAGCGGCAGGTTGTTGCCCGGCTTGATGTCGGCGTTGGGGCCCGACTCGACCGGCGTGCCCTGCTCCAGGCCCTTCGGCGCGACGATGTAGCGCTTCTCGCCGTCGGCGTAGTGCAGGAGCGCGATGCGCGCAGTGCGGTTGGGGTCGTACTCGATGTGAGCGACCTTGGCCGGAACGCCGTCCTTGTCGTAGCGACGGAAGTCGATGATGCGGTAGGCACGCTTGTGACCGCCGCCCTGGTGCCGGGTGGTGATCCGGCCCTGGTTGTTGCGGCCGCCCTTCTTGGGCAGCGGACGCGTCAGCGACTTCTCCGGCGTGGTCCGGGTGATCTCGACGAAGTCGGCCACCGAGGAGCCACGACGGCCCGGGGTGGTCGGCTTGTACTTGCGGATAGCCATATCTGTATTTCCTCGTTATCCAGGCCCGGTCAGGAGACCGGACCTCCGAAGATGTCGATGCGGTGGCCCTCGGAGAGAGAGACGATCGCGCGCTTGGTGTCCTTGCGCTTGCCCAGGCCGTTCTTGGTCCGCCGCGTCTTGCCCTTGCGGTTGATCGTGTTGACCGAGGTGACCTTGACCCCGAAGACCTTCTCGACCGCGATCTTGATCTCGGTCTTGTTGGCGTCCGGACGCACGATGAACGTGTACTTGTTGGCGTCGAGGAGGCTGTAGCTCTTCTCGGACACGACCGGCGCGATCAGGATGTCGCGGTGGTCCTTGTGCAGGGTGCTCACTTGGAGGCCTCCTTGGCGGTGCCGCTCACGAACGCGTCGTACGCGCCCTTGCTGAAGACGATGTCGTCAGCCGCGAGCACGTCGTACGTGTTCAGCTGGTCGACAGCCACCAGGTGAACCTCCTGCGCGTTGCGCAGCGAGAGCCAGGCGACGGTGTCGGCGCGCTCCAGAACGATCAGGAAGTTCGTCCGGTCGGCGAGAGCGGCCAGCGAGGCCAGGGCGGCCTTCGTCGACGGCGACTCACCTGCGACGAGGCCGTCCACGACGTGGATGCGCTCGTTGCGGGCCCGGTCGGAGAGGGCACCGCGCAGGGCGGCGGCCTTCATCTTCTTGGGGGTGCGCTGGTCGTAGTTGCGCGGCTGCGGGCCGTGGACGACGCCACCGCCGGCGAACTGCGGCGCGCGGGTCGAGCCCTGACGGGCGCGGCCGGTGCCCTTCTGCTTGTAAGGCTTGCGTCCACCACCGCGCACCTCGGCGCGCGTCTTGGTGGAGTGCGTGCCCTGACGAGCAGCGGCCTGCTGGGCCACGACGACCTGGTGGATCAGCGGCACGTTGACGGCCACGTCGAAGATCTCGGCGGGCAGTTCGACCTTGACGGTCTTCGCGGTGCTCTTGGTAGCCATGCTCAGGCCTCCTGAGTCTTCTTGGCGGCCGAGCGCAGGACCACGAGACCACCCTTAGGGCCGGGAACGGCACCCTTGAGGAGGATCAGGCCCTTCTCGACGTCGACGGCGTGCACGGTGATGTTCTGGGTGGTGACGGTGTCGCTACCCATCCGACCGGCCATGCGAGTGCCCTTGAAAACACGGCCCGGCGTGGCGCAGGCGCCGATCGACCCGGGCTTGCGGTGGTTGCGGTGGGCGCCGTGGGAGGCGGAGACGCCATGGAAGCCGTGCAGCTTCATGACGCCGGCGAAGCCCTTGCCCTTGCTGGTGCCGGTCACGTCGATCTCCTCGCCAGCGGCGAAGGTGTCGACGGGCAGCTCCTGGCCCACGGTGAACTCGGTCGCCGACGTCGTGCGGATCTCGACGACGTGGCGGCGCGGAGTGGTGCCGGCCTTCTCGAAGTGACCGGCCCGCGGCTTGTTCACCTTGCGGCCCTCGATCTCACCGAAGCCGACCTGGATGGCGTTGTAGCCGTCCACCTCGGGGGTGCGGACCTGGGTCACGACATTGGTGGCGGCGGCGATCACGGTCACCGGGACGATGCGGTTGTTCTCGTCCCACAGTTGGGTCATGCCGAGCTTGGTGCCCAGCAGCCCCTTCACGTTGCGTTCGAAAGTCATGTCCTCAGACCTCAGAGCTTGATCTCGATGTCGACGCCGGCAGGCAGGTCGAGCCGCATGAGCGAGTCGACGGTCTTCGGCGTGGGGTCGATGATGTCGATGAGGCGCTTGTGGGTGCGCATCTCGAAGTGCTCGCGGGAGTCCTTGTACTTGTGGGGCGAGCGGATGACGCAGTACACGTTCTTCTCGGTCGGCAGCGGCACCGGGCCGGCGACCTTGGCACCCGTGCGGGTGACCGTGTCCACGATCTTGCGCGCCGAGGTGTCGATCACCTCGTGGTCATAGGCCTTGAGCCTGATGCGGATCTTCTGTCCCGCCATAGGTCTCTCTCGTCCTTACTTCTCAGCTGCCGCGTGCGTGTCCAGGACGTCCTCCGGCTGAGTAGGTCCCGCCCTGTTGCTCACCACCCTCACTCCGACCCCCGCGGTCGGGCGTGTCGCGGCCCGGAGGCGCAACACAGGACCAGGATCCTGAGCTTGGTTCGTGTGGCTCCCGACGGTTCGTCGAGATATCGGGTCTCCCCTCTGCATCACTGCAGAGCCGGTGCGGACGCACACCTGACCACCGAAGATCTCCAAAATGGAGAGGGAGACGCGATTCAGGAGTCAAGATGTGCCGCACCCCGGTGACCCACCGGAGCAACCGGACTATCTTGGCAGACATCGCAGGCAGCGCCAAATCCAGCGGCGCACGTCGCTGACCACGGCCCACACGACGACGAAAGTGACCCGATGATCATCGACATTCCCGAGGGCGCGGACCCGATCATGCACGTGTGGGGCCGGATGGTCCCCGGCATCGGACCGGCCGCGGCGGCGTTCTCGCAGAGCGTCTACGAGCACGGCACCCTCGAGCTGACGGCCTTCGAGGCCGCCCGGCTCCGCATCGCCCAGATCAACGGCTGCCTGTTCTGCCAGGACTGGCGCACCGAGCGCGACGGCGTCAAGGTCGAGGACGGCTTCGCCGACGCGGTCAGCGCCTGGCGCACCAGCCCCGCCCTCGACGAACGGGCCCGGCTCGCCGCCGAGTACGCCGAGCGGTACGCGCTCGACCACCACGGACTCGATGACGACTTCTGGACCCGGATGAAGGCCGCCTACACCGACCCCGAGATCGTCGAGCTGTCGATGTGCCTCGGGTCGTGGATCGCCTTCGGCCGGCTCAACCGGGTGCTCGGTCTCGATGAGGCCTGCGTGCTGCCCGACCACCTGTCGCGGCGCTGACCCCGGGATCGGGCCCGCCTGACAGGATGGGCGCGCCGGGGCGGGATCTGAGCGGGACGGGAGAGCAGATGTCGGGCTACGAGGGCTATCCCCCGCCGGGGTCTCCGCCGCCGTCGCCGTCACCGCCGCCACCGGGGTGGCAGCAGCCGCCGCCCGGGTGGCAGCAGCCGCCGGCGTACCAGCCCTTCCCCGGGCCGGCGCCCGGCATGCTCGGCGCGGCGCACAAACCGGGCGCGATCCCGCTGCGCCCGCTCGGCCTCGGCGACCTGTACGACGGCGCGTTCCGGATCATCCGCTACAACCCGAAGGCCACCGCGGGCGTGGCCGTGCTGGTCACGGCGGCCAGCACGGTGCTGACCCTGCTGACGGTCGCCGGGCTGCTGGCGCTCGGCGCGGAGTTCACCCAGACCGCCGACTTCTCCGAGAGCGACAGCCTCTCGGTGAGCGACGTCTTCGGCGGCGGGGCCGCGCTGTTCTCCACCCTCGTCCTGCCCACGCTGCTGCAGTTCCTCGGCACCCTGCTGGTCTCCGGGATGGTCGTCCACGTCGTGATGGCCGCGGCGGTCGGACGGCGGCTCGCGATCGGGGAGGCGTGGCGGGCCACGCACGGGAAGCGCTGGCGGCTGATCGGCCTCACCCTGCTGCTCGGGCTGCTCACCATGCTGCTGGTCGCGGCGTACGTCGTCCTGTTCGCGGTCGTCATCGTGGTGATCGACGACCTGCTCGTCGGCGTCGTCTTCGGCCTGGTGACGGTGCCGCTGTTCGTGGCCGGACTGTGCTGGTTCTGGGTGCGGGTGTACTACCTGCCGGTGCCCGTCCTGATGCTGGAGGACGTCGGCGTCCTCGGCGCGATCCGTCGCGGCTACGGGCTGACCCGCCGGGCCTTCTGGCGCACCTTCGGGATCGCGCTGCTCACCCTGCTGCTGCAGTTGGTGGCGGCGTCGCTGTTGAGCGTGCCCTTCGCCATCGCCGGCGAGGTTCTCGTGTCCTTCGTGGACGGGTCGGCCGGGGTGCTGGGGCTGGAGGCCATGACCGGTCTCGGCACCATCGTCGCGTCGGCCTTCGTCACCCCGTTCGTGGCCGCGGTCACGGCCCTGCAGTACATCGACCTGCGGATGCGCAAGGAGGCCTTCGACGTCGAGCTGCTGACGAGGGCAGGGATCATCGAGTCGTGAGCCCGCTGCTCCCGGCATGGCTCGCGGACCCGCCCCTGGTCCCCTCCCCCGACGACGCCCGCTCCCGGGTGCGCCGGGAGCTGCTGAAACCGGAGTACCACGACCAGGACGTGCTCGGGCGCTTCGCCACCTGGGTCGGGCGGTGGCTGGACCGCACCCTCGGCGCCGCCGAGGGCATCGCGCCGCTCAGCGCCGCCGCCGCGATCCTCGTCGCGGTGGTACTCGTGGTCGGCATCGGGATGCTGCTCTCGCGGTTCCGGTCCGTGCCGCGGGCTCCGGAGGCGGGCGGCGTCCTCACCGAGGAGGTCGTCACCGCGGCCGAGCTCCGGCAGCGGGCCCGGGCCGCCCTGGCCGAGGAGCGCTACGAGGACGCTGTCGTCGAGGGCTTCCGGGCCCTCACCGTCGCGCAGGTCGAGCGTGGCCGCCTCGAGGACCGGCCCGGCGCGACCGCGCACGAGGTCGCCGCCGCGCTGGCGGCCGACCACCCCGGGCTGCGCGACCGGGTCGCTGCGTGCGCGCTCCTCTTCGATCTCGTCCGGTACGGCGAGCGAGCGGCCACCCGCGAGCAGGCGGCCGGCGTACTCGCCCTCGACGACGAGCTGGTGGGCGTCCGGTGAGCACCCTCCTCGCGGCCGGTCGACGACACCGGTCGACCCTGGTGATCGCCGTCGGCCTGCTGATCGCCGTCGCCCTCGTGGTCCTGCTCCAGGGGCGGGCCCGGACGGTCGAGCCGCTGGACCCCGACAACCCCGGGCCGGAGGGCGCCCGGGCCGTGGCGCGGGTGCTGGCCGACGAGGGGGTCGAGCTCAGCGTCGCGCGTGGGGCCGACGCCCTGGAGGACGTGGTGGTCGCCGGGGCCACGGTGCTCGTCGCCCGGCCCGAACTGCTCGGCACCTCGACCGTCGCCCGACTCCTCGACCACGGCTCGGCCGCGACCCGGATCGTCGTCGCCGGCGGGTCGCCGGGCACGGCCGAGGCGTTCGGGATCACCGCGCCGCCTTCGTCGGTGGACCTCGGGGACGGCCGGGACGCAGGCTGCTCCGATCCGCTGGTGCAGGACCTGAGGATCGTCGTCGACCGCGCGCTGGAGTACCCCGGCAAGGGTTGCTTCGCCGGACCGGGCGGTGCGCTGCTGGTCGACGGCCCGCGCAACCTGGTGCTGCTGGGCGCCGACGAGGCGCTGACCAACGACCAGGTGCTCCGGGGCGACAACGCCGCGCTCGCGCTGCGGCTGCTCGGGCAGGACGAGCGGCTGGTCTGGTACGTCCCCGACCTCACCGACCTGACCGGCGACGACGGCGTCAGCGCCGCGACGCTGGTCCCCCGCTGGATCCGGCCCGGGCTGGTGCTGCTGGTCCTCGTCCTCGGGGCCATGATGCTGTGGCGCGGCCGTCGGCTCGGCCCGCTCTCCGTCGAACCGCTGCCGGTCGTCGTCACCGCGGCCGAGACCACCCGCAGCCAGGGCCGCCTCTACCGCCGCAGCGGCGACCGGGGGCACGCCGCGGCAGCGCTGCGGGCCGCGTCGCAGGACCGGCTGGCCGAGCGGCTGGCCCTCGGGGCCGGCGTACCTCTCGAGGAGCTGGTGCGCGCCGTCTCGGCCCGCACCGGCAGACCCGAGCACGAGGTGCACGCCCTGCTCTCCCCCGCCGCCGCGGCGCCGGCGCACGACAAGGACCTGATCACCCTGGCCACGACGCTGGCCGCACTCGAAGAAGAGGTGCCTCTGCAATGACCGAGCACATGACCGAGACCCCCGCCGGTCCGATCGACGACGCCCGGGTCCGCGAGCGGCTCGTCGCCGTCCGGACCGAGGTCGCGAAGGCCGTCGTGGGCCAGGACGCGGCGGTGTCGGGGCTGCTCGTCGCGCTGCTGTGCGGTGGCCACGTGCTGATGGAGGGCGTCCCGGGCACCGCCAAGACGCTGCTGGTGCGCAGCCTGGCGAGCTCGCTCGACGTCGACACCCGGCGGGTGCAGTTCACCCCCGACCTGATGCCCGGCGACATCACCGGGTCGATGGTCATCGACTCCCACGCCGGCGAGCTCAGCTTCCGGGGCGGCCCGGTCTTCACCAACCTGCTGATCGCCGACGAGATCAACCGGACCCCGCCGAAGACCCAGTCGGCGCTGCTGGAGGCGATGGAGGAGGGCCAGGTCTCCGTCGACGGCGTCTCCCACCGGCTCCCGCGCCCGTTCCTGGTCGCGGCCACCCAGAACCCGGTCGAGTACGAAGGCACCTACCCGCTGCCCGAGGCGCAGCTGGACCGGTTCCTGCTGAAGGTCGTGCTGCCGATCCCGCAGCGGTCCGAGGAGCTGGAGATCCTGCGCCGGCACGCGGAGGGCTTCGATCCGCGCGACGTCGCGGCGGCCGGGGTCACGGCCGTCGCGGGCCCGGACGACATCGCCGCGGGCCAAGCCGCCGTACGCCGCGTGCAGGTCTCGCCGGAGGTCGCCGGCTACATCGTCGACATCGCCCGCGCGACCCGCGCGTCGCCGTCGCTCAGCCTCGGCGTGAGCCCGCGCGGTGCGACGGCGCTACTGCGCGCCGCCCGGGCCTGGGCCTGGCTGACCGGCCGCGACTTCGTGACCCCCGACGACGTCAAGGCGCTCGCGCACGCCACCCTCGTGCACCGGCTCGCGCTGCGCCCCGAGGCGGAGCTCGAAGGGGTCGACGTCGCCCAGGTCCTGGCCTCCGCGCTCGGCTCCGTCCCGGTCCCCCGCTAGCGCGTGGCCATCTCCGGCCGCGTGCCGCTGCTCCTGCTGCTGGGCCTGGTCCCGGTGGTGCTGCGACCCGCCACCAGCACGGTGTGGCTCTGGTTCGCCGCGGTCGCCCTGGTCGCCGCCCTCGACGTGCTGCTCGCCCCGTCACCGGCTCGGCTGCGGTTCGAGCGCCGTCCCACGGGCGCCGTACGCACGGGCGAGCCCGCGGAGTCACAGCTGCGGGTCACCTCGGCGGCAACCCGCCGGGTCCGGGCCCTGGTCCGCGACGCCTGGCAGCCGACGGCCGGGGCGAGCGGCAACCGGCACCGGGTCACGCTCGGCCCGGGCGAGAGCACCGTGCTGCGCACCCCGCTGCTCCCCCGCCGGCGCGGCGACCTGCGCGCTCTCGGGGTGACCGTCCGCACCCGCGGCCCGCTCGGGCTGGCCTCGCGGCAGGCGACCGTCGAGGTGCCCGGCCACGTGCGGGCCCTGCCCGCCTTCCCCTCCCGGCGACACCTGCCCTCGCGGCTGGCCCGGCTGCGCGAGCTGGACGGTCGCGCCTCGGTCCGGGTGCGCGGGCAGGGCACCGAGTTCGACTCGCTGCGCGAGTACGTCCGCGGCGACGACGTCCGCTCCATCGACTGGCGCGCCTCGGCCCGCAACCGCAACGTCGTCGTCCGCACCTGGCAGCCCGAGCGGGACCGCCGGGTCGTGCTGGTCCTCGACACCTCGCGGACCTCGGCCGGCCGGGTCGCCGACGTGCCCCGTCTCGACTCCGCCATGGACGCCACCCTGCTGCTCGCCGCGCTCGCGGCCCGCGCGGGCGACCGGGTCGACTTCGTCGCCGGGGACCGGCGGGTGCGCGCGCGGCTCCGCTCGACCGGCTCCCGCGACGTCGCCGCCCGCCTCCAGGACGTGATGGCCGACCTCGACCCGGTGATCGCCGAGGCGGACTGGGCCTCGCTCGCGGGCGCCGTGACCGCCCTCGGACGCCAGCGCGCCCTGGTCGTGCTGCTCACCCCGCTCGAGCCCGCCGCCGTCGAGGAGGGGCTGCTGCCCGTGCTGCCCACCCTGACCCGCCACCACCGGGTGGTGGTCGCCTCGGTGCGCGACCCCGAGCTGGAGGAGCTCGCGGGTCGTCATACCTCTCTCGACGAGGTGTACGGCGCCGCCGCGGCCGAGCAGGCCCTGCGCCGCCGGCGCGCCACCGCCGACCTGCTCCGCACCCTGGGCGTCGAGGTGGTCGACGCCGACGCCGACAAGCTGCCGCCCGCGCTGGCCGATCACTACCTGTCGCTGAAGGCGCGAGGGCTGTTGTAGGGGTTGCTGTCCGACGTGTGGGCCGAGAAGTCCGTCTCAGCTCTGCATCGCGACCCGGTCCTCGAGCAGAGCGGCGTCGACGTCACCGGTGCTGCCGCGCAGGACCGCGCGGCGGCCGAGGACGAAGACGTAGGCGAGGAACAGCAGCTCGGCGAGCACGCCGATGGCCAGCCGGCCCCAGGTGGGCAGCCCGGACGGCGTCACGAAGCCCTCGATCAGCCCGCTCACGAACAGCACCGCCACCAGGCCGAGGGCCACCGTGCCGGCCGTCCGCCCCTCGCGGGCGATCGACTGGGCGCGGGTGAGCCCGCCGGGCTCGACCCAGGACCAGAACAACCTCAGGCCCACTCCGCCGGCCACGAACACGGCCGTCAGCTCCAGCAGCCCGTGCGGCAGCAGCAGACCCCAGAAATGCTGGCCGTGGTCGTGGCGGTGCATGACCGAGCCGATGATGGCGAGGTTGGCGATGTTGTTGAACAGCAGGTAGACGACCGGGAGCCCGAGGATCCCCAGGGCCAGGCACAGAGCGGTCACCCAGGCGTTGTTGATCCACACCTGGGCGGCGAAGTGGCTGGCGGCGTACTCGCTGTAGTAGCCCTCGAAGTCCTCGTTGACGAGCTGGTCGACCTCGCTCGGCGACAGCAGGCTCTGCTCGACGGCGGGGTGCTCGAGCAGCCACAGCATCATCACCGCGATGACCACGACGTTGGCGGCCAGGCAGCCCAGCCACCACCACCGCAACCGGTACAGCGCGGCCGGGAAGCGGTCGGTGAAGAACCGCGCGACCCCGCGCCAGGACCCCACCCGGGTGCCGACCGTGCGGTACCGGGCCTTCGCGAGGATCGAGGAGAGGTAGGCGATCAGCGCGCCGTCCGGCGCCGAGGTACGCACCACGGACAGGTGGGTCGCGACCCGCTGGTAGAGCTCGACCAGCTCGTCACTCTCGGCCCCCGACAGCCGGCCCCGACGAACGAGGGCCTCCAGGCGCAGCCAGTCCGCGGAGTGCGCGAGCACGTACGCGTCGAGGTCCACGCCTGAACCCTAGACTGACCGCGATGTCCGCCCCGGAGTTCGCGACCCTCACCACCGACGACCTCGTCACCGGCGAGGCCGTCGCGCTCGACCTGCCACCGGCCGGTCTCGGGGTGCGGATGCTGTCGGGTTTCATCGACGTCTGCCTCACGCTGGTGCTGCTGGTCGTGGTCCTGCTGCTGTTCCTGGTGGCCGCCCTGCAGACGGACGGCGCGATCTTCCACATCGCCGTGATCGGCACCCTGGTGGTGACCTTCCTGGTCTGGCCGACGGCGATCGAGACCCTCACCCGCGGCCGCTCGGTCGGCAAGCTCGCACTCGGGCTGCGCACGGTCCGCGACGACGCCGGGCCGATCTCCGCCCAGCACGCGTTCGTGCGGGCGCTGATCGGGATCGTCGAGATCTGGGCCTTCACCGGCGCCCCGGCGTTCATCTCCGCCCTCGTCAGCTCGCGCGGCAAGCGGCTCGGCGACTACGCCGCGGGCACGTACGTCGTGCGCGAGCGGGTCCGGCTGCAGCTCGCCGCGCCCCCGATGATGCCGCCGCCGCTGGCCGGCTGGGCCCGGACGGCGGACCTGGCGTCGCTGCCGACCGGGCTCGCGCTGGCGGTGCGGCAGTACCTCTCCCGGCTCCCCCAGCTCGACCCCGCCTCGCGCCAGCGGATCGGCCTCGACCTGGCCGGCCGGGTCGCGGCGTACGTCGCCCCGGCCCCGCCCCCGGGCACCCCGCCGGAGGCCTTCCTCGCCGCGGTCGTCGCGGCCCGTCGCGAGCGCGACAGCGCCCGGCTGGCGCGCGAGGCCGAGCTGCGCCGCCGGCTCACGCGGCGTCGGTGAGGGCTGCGGGTCGGTGATGTGGCGCGGCGACAGATTCTCCGCCCAGGCGGAGAATCTCGTTCCTCTGTCATGAAGCTTCGCGACACCAGCGCGAGTTCCGCACCATCGGTGGGACCAGAGGGCCTCGTGTGGCTCCGCGCGACCGCCGTCCGCCCGATCGCGGCCAGGCACCGGGCGCGGTCCGAGGGCGGGGCGCCCGGGCTCGGCCGTGGGGCGACGACGGCCGGCAGGATGTCTCAGGAGTGCAGCTTCAGGGTGCCGCTCGGATCGCGGTACAGCTCACGGCAGGCGCGGCTCCCCGTCCCGCACTCCCACAGGCTGTTGCCTCCCTGTCCGCGGGAGACCACCACGAACGTGTCCGCCGAGGTCCAGGCCACGTTGCCGTTGTACGACGACGGCCCCTCGACGCTCTCGACCTCCCCGGTGCGGGGGTCGACGAGCGTGAGGACGCCGTCGGCCACCCGCGCGTAGCGACTGCCGTCCGGCGACAGCCGTCCGCTGCCACCGTCCGAGCTCGCGACGGCGGCCGTTCGACGACCGGTGGTGGCGTCGTAGAAGCGGACTCCGCGGACCGTCTCCACCGCCAGCGTTCCCGGGGCCAGGGACCCGTCCGTCACGCCACCCCCGCCGGGGATCCGGCGCAGCACCTCCTGCTCGCGCCGCAGCGACAGGCCGTCCTCGTCCGACTCGACGCGGGTGCGCCCGTCGACCAGGTAGAGGTTGCCGGTCGGCGCGAGGTCGGTCTCCCAGCCGTCCCGCAGCGTGCCGCGGACCACCGCACCGTCGGCGCGCTGCGCGCGCAGCACGCCCGAGGAGTCGAGCCATGCGTAGTCGACCACCCCGGGGATGAGTCGCTCGGGCTCACCGGCCCGCCCGCCGTCGACGGGGACGCCGACCAGGGCGCCGGTCGGGTCGGTGAGCACGATGAGATCAGTGAGGTCGCCGAGCACGTTGCGCGCCGGCACCTCCGTCGCGTCGAAGCCGTCGGGTCCGCCCACCACGAGCTTGCCCTCGACGACCATTCCGACCAGGTGCTGGGGGTTCGCGAGCGGCCGGGCGGCGACGTCGGTGGTCGGCGGGGACGTGTCCCGGAGCACGGCGGCCAGGCCGACGACCGCGACGCTCGCCGCCGCGACGCCGAGCAGACCGGCCGCGGCGCGGCCCGTCGTACGACGGCGACGCTCGGCGCGCACCCGGACCTGGAGTGCGACCCGGTCGACGGGCGGCGCCTCGACGGCGTCGCGGACCTCGGTCAGGGCGGTCCGGATCTCGGTGTCGATCTCGCTCATGACAACTCCTCGGTGGACAGGAAGACGGGCTGGTGGTCGGGCAGCGCGGCGCGCAGCCGCTTGAGTGCGTGGTGGGTCTGGCTCTTCACCGACCCGACGGAGCAGCCGAGCTCGCGGGCGGTGGCCTCGGCGGTCAGGTCCTCGACGTAGCGGAGCACGAGCGTGGCCCGCATCCGCGGCGGCAGCCGACGTACCTCGGCCCACAGGTCCAGGTGCTCGGCGCGGACATCGAGCCCGCCGGCGTACGGGACCTCGGGCAGCTCCTCGGTCGGCACCTCCCGGCGACGCTTCGGCCACTGCCGCGTCATCTGCCGGACCATCCCCTGGCGGACGTAGGCGTCGGCCGCGGCCTTGTCACGGATCGAGGACCAGCGCACGCAGGTGCGTGCGAGCACGTCCTGGAGCAGATCCTCCGCCTGGTGACGATCGCCGGTCAGCAGGTACGCCGTGCGGTAGAGCGGCGCCCAGCGCGCCGCCATGAACTCGTCGAACCCGAGCTCGCTCATCGGACCTCCCTGGTGCTCACGAGAGGAGAAGACACCTCTGCCGGCCGAATGGTTGAGAGGCTCCCGACGCGGTACGCCGGGGATCAGCCCTCGACGGCCCGGTAGACCAGGTCGGTGATCGCGCGGCCGGCGTCGACGCCCTTGCGCTCGAACCTCGTGACCGGCCGCTCGGCCCAGCGCTCGACCACGCCGCCCTCGAGACCGGGCTCGGCGTCGAGGACCTCGCGCATCTGCTCGGCGTAGTCGGCCCAGTCCGTCGCGAGCCGCCAGGCTCCGCCGGGCACCAGCCGGCTCGCGACCAGCCGGGCGAAGTCGGCGTCGACGAGGCGTCGCTTGCGGTGCTTCTTCTTGTGCCAGGGGTCGGGGAAGAACGTCCACAGCTCGCTGACGCTCCGCTCCCCCATCAGGTGCTCCAGCGACCAGACGGCGTCCACGCCACAGAGCCGCACGTTGCCGGCCCCGGTCTCGTCGAGCCGCCACAGGGTGTCGGCGACGCCGGGCAGCCACACCTCGAAGGCGAGCACGTCGTACGACGGCCGGGTGGCCGCCAGCGCCGCCGTGGCCTCGCCGATCCCGGAGCCGATCTCGACGATCAGCGGCGCCTCGCGGCCGAACCAGTCGGCCCACGCGAAGTCGGACGCATCGACGGCCGCGTCGGGGATGACCCACTTCTCCTGGTGCGCAGCCCACGACTCCGCCTGGTTGGGCGTGAACCGGGCACCACGCCGCGAGTAGCTCAGCACCTCTCGTACCCGACGACCGTCCTCGGTCAGGCGGTGGTGCGGTCGGGCGGGACGGACGCCGTGCTCGTGCATGACGTCCATCCTTCCTCACAGCTCCGTTTCCACCATGATCGACCGCGACCGCCCGGCCCGTCTGCACGCCGAGGAGGAAATGCAAGAGGCCCCGCTCCCAACGGGAGCGGGGCCTCTCGGCTGAGTGCTGCTAGATCACTTGGTGATCTTGGTGACCCGACCGGCGCCGACGGTGCGGCCACCTTCACGGATCGCGAACCGCAGGCCGTCGTCCATGGCGATGGGCTGGATCAGCTCGACGGACATCTCGGTGTTGTCACCGGGCATGACCATCTCGGTGCCCTCGGGAAGGGTCACGACGCCCGTCACGTCCGTGGTACGGAAGTAGAACTGCGGGCGGTAGTTGTTGAAGAACGGCGTGTGGCGGCCGCCCTCCTCCTTCGAGAGGATGTAGACCGAGGCCTCGAAGTTGGTGTGCGGGGTGGACGTGCCCGGCTTGATGACGACCATGCCGCGCTCGATGTCCTCGCGCTTGGTGCCACGCAGGAGCAGCCCGACGTTCTCGCCGGCCTGGCCCTCGTCGAGGAGCTTGCGGAACATCTCGACGCCGGTGACCGTCGACTTCTGCGACTTCTCGCGGATGCCGATGATCTCGACCTCCTCGTTCACCTTGACGATGCCGCGCTCGATGCGACCGGTGATGACGGTGCCACGACCGGTGATCGTGAAGACGTCCTCGACGGGCATGAGGAACGGCTTGTCCGTCTCACGCTCGGGGGTCGGGATCGACTCGTCGACCGCGTTCATCAGCTCGATGATCGACTCGCCCCACTTGGCGTCGCCCTGCAGCGCCGGGAAGGCGGCAACGCGCACGACCGGGATGTCGTCGCCATCGAACTCGTACTCGGAGAGGAGCTCGCGCACCTCCATCTCGACGAGCTCGATGAGCTCCTCGTCGTCGACCATGTCGCACTTGTTGAGCGCCACGACCAGGGCGGGCACGCCGACCTGGCGGGCGAGCAGCACGTGCTCACGCGTCTGCGGCATCGGACCGTCGGTGGCCGCCACGACCAGGATCGCGCCGTCCATCTGCGCCGCACCGGTGATCATGTTCTTGATGTAGTCGGCGTGACCCGGGCAGTCGACGTGCGCGTAGTGGCGCGCCTCGGTCTGGTACTCGACGTGCGCGATCGAGATCGTGATGCCGCGCTGACGCTCCTCGGGAGCCTTGTCGATCTCATCGAACGCCGACGCGGCGTTGAGATTCGGGTACTTGTCGTGCAGCACCTTGGTGATCGCCGCGGTGAGCGTCGTCTTACCGTGGTCGATGTGACCGATGGTGCCGATGTTGACGTGCGGCTTGGTCCGCTCGAACTTCGCCTTAGCCACTGGGGCTCCTCCTGGTTGGTGTGTTGCTGACTCGTACTGACTGGGTGGTGCCGAGGGTTCGTGCTGGGTAGGCCCGGGTGGGCTACTCGCCGCGAACCTTCTTGATGATCTCGTCGGCGATGTTCGTGGGAACCTCGGCGTACGAGTCGAACTCCATCGAGTACGACGCCTGACCGGAGGTCTTGGACCTCAGGTCGCCAACGTACCCGAACATCTCGGACAGCGGCACGAGGGCGTTGACGACGATGTCGCCGTGCCGCTCCTCCTGCGCGCGGATCTGGCCGCGACGGCTGTTGATGTCGCCGATGACCGTGCCGAGGAACGACTCGGGGGTCGTCACCTCCACGGCGAACATCGGCTCCAGCAGCACCGGCTTGGCCATGCGTGCGGCCTCCTTGAAGGCCTGGTTGCCGGCGATCTTGAACGCGAGCTCGGACGAGTCGACGTCGTGGTAGGCGCCGTCCTCGAGCGTGAACTTCACGTCGACCATCGGGTAGCCGGCGAGCACGCCGAACTCCATGGCGTCCTGGCCACCCTGGTCGACCGAGGGGATGTACTCCTTCGGCACGCGACCACCGGACACGGCGTTGACGAACTCGTAGCCCGCACCGACGCCGGTCTCCGGGTCGATGTTGGGGCCGAGCGAGACGACGACCTTCGCGAACTGGCCCGACCCACCGGTCTGC
The DNA here is from genome assembly GCF_022919075.1 of Nocardioides sp. W7. Taxonomy (NCBI): domain Bacteria; kingdom Bacillati; phylum Actinomycetota; class Actinomycetes; order Propionibacteriales; family Nocardioidaceae; genus Nocardioides; species Nocardioides sp. W7. The sequence goes on from NZ_CP095078.1 coordinate 88,905, forward strand.
TTCTTGTGGGTGTAGCTGTGCTTGGTGACCTCCTTGCGGAGGGTCTCGCGGTAGGCGACCTGCGGCTTGCCGACGGTCGCCTCGACCCGGAACTCGCGCTTCATCCGGTCCACGAGGATCTCCAGGTGGAGCTCGCCCATGCCCGCGATGATGGTCTGACCAGTCTCCTCGTCAGCCTTCACCGTGAAGGTCGGGTCCTCGTCGGAGAGCCGCTGGATCGCGGTGCCGAGCTTCTCCTGGTCGCTCTTCGTCTTGGGCTCGATCGCGACCTCGATCACCGGGGCCGGGAACGTCATCGACTCCAGGATCACCTGGTTCTGCGGGTCGCTCAGCGTGTGACCCGTCTTGGTGTCCTTCAGACCCATGACGGCCACGATCTGGCCGGCGCCGACCGACGCGATCTCCTCACGCTTGTTCGCGTGCATCTGGTAGACCTTGCCGATCCGCTCTTTGCGGCCGTTGACCGAGTTGACCACGGTCGAGCCGGCCTCCAGCTTGCCGGAGTAGACGCGGACGTAGATCAGCTTGCCGAGGTGCGGGTCCGTGGCGATCTTGTAGGCCAGACCGGAGAACGGCTCGTCGTCGGACGGGAGGCGCTTGATCTCCACCGTCTCGTCCTTGACCGAGTGACCGATGATCGCGTCGATGTCGAGCGGCGAGGGCAGGTACTTGACGACCGCGTCGAGCAGGGGCTGGACGCCCTTGTTCTTGAACGCGGTGCCGCACAGGACCGGGTTGAGCTTGTCGGCGAGGGTGGCGCGACGGATCGCGGCCTCCAGCTCCTCGACGGTGAACTCGCCCTCGTCGAGGAACTTCTCCATGATGACGTCGTCGGCGTCCGACAGCGTCTCGAGCAGCTTCTCGCGGTACTCGGCGGCCTGCTCGGCCAGCTCGGCCGGGATCTCCTCGACGACGTAGTCCTCGCCGATGGTGGTCTCGCCGCGCCAGACCAGCGCGCGCATGCCGACCAGGTCGACGACGCCGATGAAGTCGCTCTCGGCACCGATCGGGAGCTGCAGCACCAGCGGGGTGCTGTTGAGGCGATCGACCATCATGTCGACGCAACGGAAGAAGTCGGCACCCGTGCGGTCGAGCTTGTTGACGAAGCACATCCGGGGCACGGAGTACTTGTTGGCCTGTCGCCACACCGTCATCGTCTGCGGCTCGACGCCGGCGACACCGTCGAACACCGCGACGGCACCGTCGAGGACGCGCAGCGAGCGCTCGACCTCGGCCGTGAAGTCCACGTGTCCCGGGGTGTCGATGATGTTGATCTGGTGGTCCTTCCACCAGCAGGTCGTCGCGGCGGACGTGATGGTGATGCCGCGCTCCTGCTCCTGCTCCATCCAGTCCATCGTGGCCGCGCCCTCGTGGACCTCACCGATCTTGTAGGTGATGCCGGTGTAGAAGAGGATGCGCTCGGTGGTGGTGGTCTTGCCGGCGTCGATGTGCGCCATGATGCCGATGTTGCGGACCTTGTTGAGGTCCGTGGTGATGTCGACAGCCACTGTCTGTGGGTTCCTTAGAAAGTAGGAAGTCCGGTGCAGGTGGGAGCTGGTGACCAGCTCCCACCGGGGTCACCAGCGGTAGTGCGCGAAGGCCTTGTTGGACTCGGCCATCTTGTGGGTGTCCTCGCGCTTCTTCACAGCGGCACCGAGGCCGTTGGAGGCGTCGAGGATCTCGTTCATCAGGCGCTCGTGCATGGTCTTCTCACGACGGTCGGCCGCGTAGCCGACGAGCCAGCGCAGCGCGAGCGTGGTGCCGCGCGTGCCCTTGACCTCGATCGGGACCTGGTAGGTCGCACCGCCGACGCGGCGGGACTTGACCTCGATGGCCGGCTTCACGTTGTCGAGCGCACGCTTCAGCGTGACGACCGGGTCGGTGCCGGTCTTCTCGCGGCAGCCCTCGAGCGCGGTGTAGACGATGCGCTGAGCAACCTGCTTCTTGCCGTCCTGCAGCACCTTGGAGACGAGCTGGCTGACGAGCTGGGACCCGTAGACGGGGTCCATGTCGATCGGTCGCTTCGGAGCGGGGCCCTTGCGAGGCATATCAGCTCTTCTCCTTCTTGGCGCCGTACAGGCTGCGCGCCTGCTTGCGGTTCTTGACACCCTGGGTGTCGAGCGTGCCGCGGATGATCTTGTAGCGGACACCGGGGAGGTCCTTCACCCGGCCGCCGCGAACGAGCACGATGGAGTGCTCCTGAAGGTTGTGACCGACACCCGGGATGTAGGCCGTGACCTCGACGCCGCTGCTCAGGCGCACGCGGGCGACCTTGCGGAGGGCGGAGTTCGGCTTCTTCGGGGTGGTGGTGTAGACGCGGGTGCAGACCCCGCGGCGCTGGGGCGAACCCTTAAGGGCAGGCGTCTTGTTCTTGGACACCTTGTCCTGGCGGCCCTTGCGGACCAGCTGGTTAATCGTGGGCACCTGGCGGTTCCCCTTCTTTGTGACTCTCAGTGCCCGGCACGGTGCCGCACACGATCGAACTGCTCTGTGTCCGGGTGGTGCGAACCAACCGGCCGTGCTCGCCCCCGAGGTCGGGCGTGTCGCCCGGCGCTCGGCTGCCACCATGGTTCAGTGGCACCGGCTTCGCGTGCTGCGAAGTCGCGGTCAGGTCCCGCGACTACCTCCGAGCACGCACAACAGCCTGGTCGTCCCAGACACGAGGAAAGAGGCTACCGGCCGCCCCGACAGGGGTCAAAACGCGCTGACGTCCCCGTTCGCGGGCGAGGAAGACGATCGTCGCCAGGGCGACGCCGACCAGGGTGATCAGGCCACCGCCGACCAGGGTCCAGCGGGCCCCGAACGTCTCCCCCACCCAGCCGACGACCGGCGCTCCCACGGGCGTGCCGCCCATGAAGATCATCAGGTAGAGCGCCATCACCCGACCGCGCAGCGCGGGTGCGGTCGAGACCTGCATCAAGGTGTTGGCCGCGGTGATCATGGTCAGCGCGGAGAGCCCGAGCACGGGCATCCAGAGGGCGAACGAGACGTACGTCGGCAGCAGGCCCGCGACCACCTCGGCGGCCCCGAACGCGAGCGCCGCCGCGACGACCAGCCGGAGCCGGATCGTGGGACGCCGGGCGGCGAGCAGGGCGCCGGTCAGCGAGCCGACCGCCATGAAGGTGCCGAGCAGGCCGTACTCGGTCGCGCCCTTGTCGAAGACCTCGGTCGCCATCAGCGCGGAGGTCATCTGGAAGTTCAGCCCGAACGTGCCGACGATGAACACGATGACCAGCACGAGCACCAGGTCACGGCGACTGCGGACGTAGCGCAGCCCCTCGCGCACCATGCCGCGGGCCGGTCGGGTCGGCTCGACCGACGCGAGCCGGGAGGCGTCCATGCCCCGCAGGGCGAGAATCGGGGCGAGGTAGCTGATCGCGTTGACGACGATCACCCAGCCGGTGGCCTGGGCACCGCCGCCCAGGGCGGCGATCAGCACGCCCGCGATGGCCGGGCCGACGATCCGGGCGGCGTTGAACGACGCGGAGTTGAGGCCCACCGCGTTGGTGAGGTCCTCGGGCGAGACGATCTCGCTGACGAAGGACTGGCGCGCGGGGGCGTCGAAAGCGGTGCCGACGCCGAAGACGAAGGCGAGCACGTAGACGTGCCAGACCTCGGCGACCCCGGTGACGGCGAGCACGCCGAGCACGAAGGCCGGGACGGCCATCATCACCTGGGTGACCTGCAGCAGCTTGCGCTTGGACACCCGGTCGGCGACGACGCCGGCGAGGGGAGAGAGGAGCAGGGCCGGCAGGAACTGCAGGCCGGTGGTGATGCCGACCGCGGTGCCGCCGTTGACGGCGAGCTGGAGGACCAGCCAGTCCTGCGCGACGCGCTGCATCCAGGTGCCGGTGTTCGACACCACGGCGCCGGCTGCGTAGCGGCGGTAGTTGGCGTTGTGGAGCGAGCGGAAGGTGGGGCTCAAAACGGGTGTCAGTCCTCCTGGGCGAGGCGTTCGAGGATCGGGGCGGCGCGGCGCAGCACGTCGCGCTCGTCAGGGGTCAGGTCGCGCAGCCGGCGGGCGAGCCACTCGTCGCGGCGACGACGGTTGGCGAGCAGGACGGCGCGGCCCTTGTCGGAGAGGGCGACCAGCACCTGCCGGCCGTCGGTCTCGTGCGGACGGCGCGCGACGTGCCCGCCCTCCTCGAGGCACTTCACGGTGCGGGTCATGCTCGGCGCCTTGACCCGCTCGCGACCGGCGAGGTCGCCGACCGACAGCTCGCCGTAGCGGTGGAGCGCCGCGAGGACGGCCATCGCGGTCATGCTCAGCTCGTTGGTGGGGTCGACCTCGCTGGACAGTCGGCGGCGCAGACGCATGACGGACATCCGAAGCTCGGAGGCGAGTCCGGCGTCGGTGCGAACGACCTTCTCGACGGTGGGCATATCGTTAGCATAAGTCATTACCTTTGCTAAGTATTCCGGCGGTGGTCCCGCGACCCGATCGAAAACCGGGACGCCACCCGATCCGGGCGCGATGCTGGTCCCGCGCACGGGGAGCGGCCCCGGGCCGGGCAGGACGGATGGGGGACGCGGTGGCCGACACGCCGGACGCAGCCGCGGCCGAGGGCCTGCTGATGGTCTCCGACACCGCCCGCGACATCGTGGACGTCCTGGGCCCCGGACACCGGAGCGTGGTGTGGGTGCAGGGGTGCCGGATCGGGTGCGCGGGCTGCATGGTCCCCGAGACCTGGGGCCGCCACGGCGGCCGGGAGGTGGATCCGCGCCGGCTCGCCGCGGAGCTACTGGACGACAACACGGCCGACCTGACGGTCAGCGGCGGCGAGCCGACCGAGCAGCCGGCGGCCGTCGCCGTACTCCTGGGTGAGGCCCGCCGCAGGGGCCGCACCACCTGGGTCTACACCGGGCGCGTCCTGGAGGACCTCGTCGCCGAGGCCGACCCCGACGTGCTCGCCATGCTGGAGCTGGTCGACGTCCTCGTCGACGGGCCGTTCGACCAAGACCGGGCCGGCGGGGTGGGCTACCGCGGCTCGCGCAACCAGCGCCTCCTGCACCTGAGCGGGGCGGTCGGCACCCGCGAGGCGGAGGGTGGCGCTCCCGGCCGGATCGAGATCCGCGTCGACGACACCGGTCTGAGTGTCGTCGGGATCCCCGAGCCCGGGGCGCTGGAGCGGCTGGAGGAGGACCTGGCGGCGCGCGGGATCGCCGTACGCCCCCGTCGCCGGGCCTGACGTCCGGTCTCAGGTCCGGAGCAACCGGCCGCCGAGGAGGCGGCCCACGGTCAGCAGTACGGCGACCGCGACGCCTGCGGCGACCAGGCCGACCCACGCCGAGCGCGCGTCCCCGGCCACGGCGTCGGCCGCCAGGGTCACGGTGGCGAGCGCGAGCGCGAGGGCGCCGAGGACGAACTCGGAGGCGAGCAGCCCGACCAGGAAGGCGAAGCCGCCGGCGACGGCCAGGTACGTGAGGTGCCCGACGGGGTCGAGGGCCAGCGTGTCCCGGTTGCCGGGGTGGGCGAGCATCGTGACCAGGTCGACGACGGCGAGGAGCGCGAGGCCCCGTCTGCCCACCGCCGCGCGGAGCCCGTGGACCAGGAGGCCCAGCGCGAACGCCGCCAGGAGCAGCCCGGCCAGCGCGGCCCGGTAGGTGACCCGCAGGTCGTCGCCCGCCGGGTCGGTGCCAACGACGAACCGGACCAGCCCGACCAGGGCCAGGACCACCCCGGTCCAGCCGAACAGCGGCAGGACCACCGGCAGGAAGGCCGGTCTGCTGACCAGCAGCCCCACGACGAGGCCCACCAGGGCGCCGGTCCCGGTGTCGGCCGCCGGGTTGAGCAGGACCAGGGCGCCCCCGATCGCCAGGCCGGCGAGCGCCGCCGTACCCAGCGGGGTGCCGCTCGGGTCGCCCTGCCGGGTGAGAAACCCCCGCGGCGGGCGGCCGACCCGCCCCGGCATCCTGCCGAGCAGGAGCGCGTAGACGCCCGCGAGCGCCACGAGCACGAGCACGGCCGTCAGGATCTCGCTCATCGCGGGTCCGGCCCGATCTCGACGATCACCACGGACACGTTGTCGGGGGCGCCCGCGGTGAGGGCCGCCCGGAGCAGCACCTGTACCACGGCGCGCGCGTCGACACCGTCGACGGCGAACTGGTCGGCGACCACGGCGTGGTCCACGACGTCGTGGAGCCCGTCGCTGCACAGGAGCAGGACCTGCGGGACCCGGGGGTCGAGCCGGACGACGTGAGGAGTCACGCTCCCCCGGCCGTGGCGCCCCAGGGACTGCGAGACGAGGCTCCGGGACGGATCCTGCGGCGAGGGCACCCGGTCGTCGACGGTCAGCTGGCCGAGGTACGGCGGGTCGAGCCGGTAGACCCGGCAGTCGCCGGCGTTGACGACGTCGATGGACTCGGGCGTCAGCACGACGGCGGCGACCGTCGCGCCCAGGTCGGCCAGCTCGCCCTGCGCGGCCGCGCAGACGGACTCGTTCGCGCGCCCCAGGAGCGCCGCGACGTCGGCCTCCGAGGGCGGGACGGGCAGGGACGAGCACGCCGAGACCAGGGCGTGCGCCCCCACCACGGCGGCGAGCGCGCCACCGGCGTGCCCGCCCATCCCGTCCAGGACGGCGACGACCGCCGGTCCCGCGTCGACCGTGAGGTCGCGCGTGGCGAGGGTGCCCGACACCTGCGCCACCCAGCCGTCGACGACGACGGCGTCCTGGTTCTCGCTCCGGACGAGGCCCCGGTGGGTCGCGGCCGTGACCCGGAGGTTCATCCGTTGAGCAGACCGACGAGGAGGGCGAACCCGGCGACGACGGCCAGGATCGCGAGGAGCACCGCGCCGACCGCCATCCCGGCCCCGAAGACGACCGCGGAGAGCTCCACCAGGTGGTACGACGCCGACAGCAGCCCGGCGAGCGCGAGGACGACCCACGCCCACTGGAGCGCCCGGGGGCTGAGCTCGCGGAGCTGGGGGCCGCCCGCGAGCAGCAGCGCCGGCAGCACGGCGCACAGCGTCGCGACCGACGACATGGGAGCCGAGTCGCGCAGGAAGGCGTGCACCGGCTCCATCGCGTCCAGGTAGGCGATGACACCGTCCTGGTACCACGGCGGCAGGTCCGCGAAGGCCGAGGTCAGCGTCGGCCAGTCCGCCACGGCCGGGTGGGCCGCGGCGATCTCGTCGTTGAAGTACGCCGCCTTGATCACGACGGCACTCAGCCAGGCCCCGATCCCGATCCGCATCGGCCAGCCGGCGCGCTCCACGCCCACCAGGCGCCGGCCCATCCCCCGCCGTACGCCGGCCGGCATCGTCGCCGCGCCGGTCGAGGTCTCCGGGCCCACCCGCGCCGCGACGACCCGATCCACTCCGAGGTCGAGCAGGCGGCCGATCCAGCCGGCCATCGCTCCCGTGATCGCGACCTTCGCCAGCTCGTCCGTCCACGGCTCCGAGGCCGCCGTACCGGTCGCCACGTCGACCAGGGCCCAGACGATCGCCAGCGGCACGATCGCATAGGTCAGCCGCGAGCGGGGCTCCGGGAAGAGGGCGTGCCACCCGATGCTGACCGCGGTGGCGACGAGGGCGGAGAGCACGCCGACCGTGGCGATCCGCGGCAGCGCGTCCAGGACGACGTCCAGGGCGAGGTCGACGCGAGCATCCGGCACGCCGGCCAGGCTGACCCCGACGGTGGTGCCGGCCGCCGCCGCCATCGCGAGGACGGCGAAGGGGCCGGTACGACGCGCCTCGGCCCGCATCCGGCGACGCCGGGTGGCCCGCTGCTCGGCCCGCTCGGCGTCGCGCCGGGCCCGGTCGGCCTCCGCCTCGCGTCGTCGCACCTCCTCCAGGCGCAGCACCTCGCGGGCGTGTGCCGCCGGGATCAGCGTGGCGGCGACCGCCTGCGTCCCCGGGCCCGCGCCGGGGACCGCTCCCGCGACGCCGGCGACCCAGCCCGGGACCGGTTCGAGTGCGGCGGCGGCCCGGGCGTCGGTGGCGAGCGCGTCGCGCCGCGCCGGGTCGACGGCCGCGAGGAGCAGCCGCGCCTCGGTGGCCGGCCGGGCGCTCCCGACGTCCTCGGACGCCTGGGCGGGCAGGCCCGCGAGGACCCGGTCCGCCTCCGCCCACCAGGTCCCGAGCAGGTCGTCCACGAGCGCCAGCGCGGGCGGGACCTCGACCTCGGCCGCCCACACCGACAGCACCCGGGACCGGCGCAGCCGGCTCACCCAGGTCGCGGCGTCGGCGTCGCCGTCCAGGGTGTCCCGGATCGCCCGCCGGAGGGCGTCACCGTCGAGGGCCCGGCCCTGGAAGACCGGCGGCTGCGCCGGGTCGAGCGCGGCCTGGAGGCCCACGGAGGACCGGTCGGGGTTGATCGGCGCGGTCAGGTAGGTCTCGGCCACCTGTTCGTGCCCGGCCCGCTCGAGCCAGGTCCGCAGCTCGGTGGCCTTGACGCCGGCCAGCATGTCGCCGGCCTCCCGCCAGTGCTCGCGCATCGCGGCGGCGAGCGCGGCGGGCGCGTCGTACATCGATCCGGCGAACGGGAACGGCCGCCGGGCCGCCCCGCCGGCACGCCGGGTCCTGGTCGCCACCGCCGGCGTACCCCCGCCGAGCCACTCGGCGACCTCGTCGGAGCCCCAGCGCTGCTCGCGGTCGTGGGTCATCAGCCCCGTGATCAGCAGGTCGAGGCGGCCGTCGCCCGTGGGGGTCAGCTCGTAGCTGCCGTCGTAGATGACCGCCTTGAGCTGGTGCTCGGGCAGCCACTGACCCTGCTCGTCGGCGAACGGGCTCCGACCCGTGGCGATCTCGTGTGCCACGACGCCCAGCGCCCACCAGTCGCCGGCTCTGGTGACGATGTTGTTGTGCGCCTCCGGCGGCATGTAGGCCCAGGTCCCGGCGACGGACCGGATGTCCTGCGACAGCGCCAGGCCGCTGGCCAGGCCGAAGTCGGCGAGGACGCACTCGATCGGGTCGGCCGAGCGGAGCAGGACGTTCTGGGCCTTCAGGTCCCGGTGGACGACGTCGAGCGCGTGGACGCCCGTCAGGGCGGCGTGCAGCTGGCGGACCACCGTGTGGACGTGGGCCGTCGGCAGGCGACCGCCGTGTGCTTGCACGAGGTTGTCGAGGCTGCCGGCGGGGAGGTACTCCTGCACCTCCCAGGTCGCCCCGGCGCGGCTCTCGAAGGCCAGCACCGGCATCACGTGCGGCACGGGGTGGTCGCGGAGGGCGAGGATGGCCCGCTGGTCGAGGCGGTCCGCGTCGATGCGGTAGAGCTTGACGGCGACCACGGCCCCGGTCTCCCGGTCGCGACACACCGCGACGTCGGCCTGGGCGCCCGTGGGCGGCAGGTCCCACTGGTGCTCGTACTGCTCGGCGATGACGTCGGGCAGCCGCAGACGGCGGCTCCGGACCGCCGTCGCGCCGCCCTCGTGCCGGGTCGGTGGCGCCGCGTCCTCGTGCCGGGTCGGCGGGACGCCCCGTTCCTGACGGGTGGGCCCGGGCCCCGGCGGGACGTCCTCGCGTCGGGTGGGCTGGGGCTCGCTCATGGGCTCTCCTCGCCGGGGGTCACGGGGTGACTCGGACGGTCAGGTGGACGTTCGATCCGAGACGGACCACGAAGGACCCGGTGAGACGACGGGGCTGGTGCGGCGCGAGCCGCTCCCCGTCGACGTACGTGCCGTTGCTCGCCCCGAGGTCCTCGATCTCGACCCCGGTCCCGTCGGACCGCACGTGGGCGTGCCGCCGCGACACGTTGTCGTACGCCGCGAGCGCGTCCGCCACCCGTGGGTCCGGCGAGGCCCGGCCGAGCTCGAGCGACTCGCCGGTCAGGGTCACCGAGGCGCCGCCCGGGAGCTCGACCACGACCGCACCGGCGGCGGGAGGGCGGGTGACCTCCGTGTCGACGTCCGCGGCGACCTCGGCGCCGCAGAAGCTGCACGCTCGCGGAACGGCCGCCTCGACGCTGCCGCACGTCGGGCACGGCACGTGGGCGCCGACCGGCCCACGGTCCGGGTCCGGCTCCGGGGCGGCCTCGACGACCGAGGTCGGCACCGGCTCCGTCGCCTCGTCCGGCTCGCTGCCCGGAGGGAGGTCGCTCAGGTCACCCTCGAGGATCGGGGTCGAGCAGTGCGGGCAGAAGATCTCGGCGCCGGTGACCTCGCCGGCGCAGCGGTGGTAGGCCATCAGCTCCTCCCGGACCCGCTCACGAGAACCTGACCTCGCCGGCTTCGTCCACGTCGACGGCCACGACCGTCGAGCCGGCGACGGCATCGCGACCGATGAGGGCCCGCGCGAGCGGGTTGACGAGAGCCTTCTCCAGGGCGTCCAGCACCCCGCGCCCGCCCAGGCTCAGGTCCTCGGTGCAGACATCGAAGAGACGTCCGCGCACCTCCGGCGCGAGCTCGAGGACGACGCCGTGCTGCGCGAGCACGCGCTCCTGGACCCGCGGGAGCACGCTGGCGAGGATCTCGTGCGCCACCTCCCGGGTGAGGTAGTCGAAGACGACGACGTTGTCGCCGATGCGGCCGAGCAGCTCGGGGCGGTTGAGCCGCTCGCGGAACTCGCGCTCGACGTTCTCCTTCACCGCGCTCTCGAAGGCGGGGCCGGTCGCCGCCGGGTCGACGTCGCGCACGCCCAGGTTGCTCGTGAACACGATGATCGTCTCCGAGAAGTGGACCGTGCCGCCGCTGCCGTCGGTCAGCCGGCCGTCGCTGAGGATCTGGAGGAACTTGTCGAGGATCCGCGGGTGGGCCTTCTCGATCTCGTCGAACAGCACGAGGGAGAACGGCCGGCTGCGCACCCCGTTGGTCAACTCGCCGCCCGAGCCGTGGCCGACGTACCCGGGCGGCGACCCGATGAGCCGGGCGTCGGAGCCCTCGGCGGAGAACTCGCTCATGTCGAAGCGGATGTAGGCACGCTCGTCACCGAAGACGAGGGTGGTGATGGCCTTGGCGAGCTCGGTCTTGCCGACGCCCGTCGGGCCGGCGAAGAAGAGGACGCCGCGAGGACCGCCGCCGGGTCCGGTGCGGTGGGCGGCGGTCAGGCCCATCGACGACCGGACGAGGATGTCCACGGCGTGCCGCACCGCCTGCGGCTGTCCCTTGACCCGGCCGTTGAGCCGGGCCTCGCCCTCGGCGATCCGGCGGCGCAGCTCGGGTCGCTGCCAGGGGTTCTCCAGAAGCCCGAGCCGATAGGCCTGCACGGAGGCCTCGATGGGGGGCGGCTGCCCACCGCCGACGGCCGGTGCGGCGTCGGTGGCCAGGCTGACGACCTCCATCATGCCGCGCAGCGTCATGCCCTCGGTCGTCTCCGCGAAGCGCTGGGAGAGCGCCGCCTGCGCGACCGGGTCGCCCGGCTCCGCGCCCGCCGCGGCCCGGGACTGAGGCATCGCGGGCGCCAGTGCCCGGGCCGCGGCCAGCCGGCTGTCGAGGTCGGGCAGCGGGAGCGCGATCTGCCGGATGCCGTCGCTGCCGGACACCATCCAGGACGGGAGGTCGCCCGGCAGGTCGACCAGCCACAGGACCGGGTTGTAGATCGCGCCGCGTCGCGCCCCGGGCCGGACGTGGCCGACACCTCCGTGGACCTGGCCGAGCGAGATGAGCATGAGCTGGTGGAGGTCGTCCTCCGGCGGCTCGCCGGTCGGACGGTTCTGCGCGACGTAGTCGACGACGAGGGCGCAGCGCACGTCACGCGAGCCGGCGACCCGTCTCACGACCTCGGCGAGCTGTGCGTACGACGCGGGGCCGCCTGCCGACACCCCGCTTCCGTCGAGCAGCCGCCGGGCTGCCGCGTCGCTCTCGGGGCTCGCCGGACGCGCCGTCAGGCCCGTCATCGGCGAGTGGTGCAGGAGCAGGTCGAAGTCGCTCTGCTCGAGACAGGCCCAGATCGCGCCGACGGTGTCCATCAGGCGCGGGTGCGGGGCGTCGCTCCCGGCCCGGGGCGGCAGCAGGTGGCGGTCGCGGATGTTGCCGTGCAGGACGTACTGCGCGGTGACCGGCAGGGTCGCGTCGAGATCCCGCAGCCACAGCGGGTAGCCGGCCACGCGGCCGGCCGTCGTACCGCCCGTCACGTCGACCGCTCCCGGCCCGCCGCCCGGGTACGCCGGCGCGCGCGCTGGGCCGCGGCGTCGTCCAGGCGTGCCACGGGCACCTCTCCGGGCTGTCGCTCGTGGTCTCGACGGGTGGCCGCGCCGGCTCGGCTCAGCGCCTCCTCCAGCTGCCGGACGTCGTGGCAGGTGGCGTCCTCCGCCGCCCGGTCGGCCTCGGCAGACGCCTCTCGGAGCGCCACGACGTTCGTGACGAACCGTCCGTCCCCGGGGAGCAGCCGGACCTGCAGCGCGTGGTCGGTGCCGATCCGGCCCGTCGTCGCCAGCAGCGTCGTCAACCCCGCCGGGCCGTCGGCGGTGCTCGCCGTCACCTGGTAGCCGAAGGACTCGAGCGCGGCGCGGGTCTGCTGGTGGACGAAGTCCCGGTCCAGGCGCCGGGCGTGCTCGGCCCGCGCCACGACGAGCACCTGCTCGAGGGCGTCGACCTCGGCGGCCGGCGTCCGGTCCGCGGCCGAGGCGACCCGGGCCGCGAGGTCGTCGGGCAGCTCGGCGGAGGAGAGCACCACCGCCTCGTGGCGCCGCCGGCGCTCGAGGTCGCGCTCCTGTTCCCTGGCCTGGCGCTGTACGTCGGACTGGAGGGCCGAGAGCAGCCCCCGGGCGCGCGGCCCGGATGCGCCGAGCAGCGCCGCCGCACGCCGGGCGAACCCGGCGCGGGCGTCGTCGTCCATCACCGTGGCCACGAGTGCGGACACCGCGTCGATGCTGCTCCGGCGCAGCTCCGCCGGGCTCTCCGCGGACTCCGACCGGCCGAGGCCGGAGAGATCCAGGTCGATCGAGACGTCGACACGCGACAGCTGATCGCGCAGGTGGGCGGCCACCCGGGCCTCGCGGGCCCGCCCGAGAACGTCCGCGATCCGATCCCGCTCGGCCAGGAGCAGCCGCTCGCGGTCACGGTCGGCCGCCAGGTCCGCGCCCGGCTCGGCCGCGACCCGGTGCTGCTCGTCCGCCTGGGTGTGGGCCAACGCCGCGACCTGCGCAGTCAGCTCCCCGATGCTCTCCTGGAGTCGCCGACAGCGAGCCCGGATCGCCGCCTGCTCGCGCCGGTCGAGTTCGGCCTGCGACACGACGGTGTACGAGTACCCCTTCGGCCCGCTCATCGCCGAGCTCCTCACGCCTCGTTCCGCCCGGCCCCCCGACCAGACTCCGCGAATCGTAGGAAGTCCGGGGGCCCGGCGATGGCGATACTCGGAATTTCGGCCTACCGGACCCGGCGGGCGAGGGTGACGACTAGACCAGGGTCAGCCGATCAGGTGAGCCAGTCGGTGATCGGGTCGATCGCGAAGTAGATGACGAACAGCAGGCCGACCACGGCCATCAGCGGGTGGATCTCGCGGGCCTTGCCCACCACGACCTTGATGAGCAGGAAGGCCAGGAAGCCGGCGCCGATGCCGACGCTGATGGAGTAGGTGAACGGCATCAGCACGATCGTGAGGAACGCCGGCAACGCGATCTCGACGTCGGACCAGTTGATCTCGGTGACCTGCTGCATCATCAGGAAGCCGACCAGCACCAGGGCGGGCACCGCCGCCTCCGACGGGATCATCCGCACGATCGGCGTGAAGAACGTCGCGAGCAGGAACAGCAGGCCGGTCACGACCGAGGCGAGCCCGGTGCGGGCCCCCTCCCCGACGCCCGAGGCGGACTCGACGTACGACGTGTTCGAGGAGACGCCGGCGAGGCCACCGGCGATCGCCGCGACCGAGTCGACGACGAGGATCCGCTCGGCGTGAGGCGGTACGCCGTCCTCGTCGTTGAGGCCCGCCTCGGCCCCGATGGCCGTCATCGTGCCCATGGTGTCGAAGAAGTCCGCGAGCATCAGCGAGAAGACCAGCAGCAGCGCGGCCAGGACCCCGATCGACTCGAAGGCGCCGAACAGCGAGAACTCGCCCAGGGTGCCGAAGTCGGGCACGTCGACGAATCCGTCGAGGTGCGGGACGCTCAGCGCCCACCCGCCCGGGTTGTCGGCGTTGCGTCGGCCCAGGTCGAGGATCGCGTCGACGACCACGGCGACCACGGTGGTGCCCAGGATCGCGAGCAGGATGGCGCCGCGGACGCGGCGTACCCACAGCGCGATGAGCAGGGCCAGGCCGAACGCGAAGACCAGCACGGGCCAGCCGGAGAGCTGACCGGTCTGCCCGAGCTGGACCGGCACGGTGGTCTGGGCGGCGTCGGGGATGCGGCTCACGAAGCCGGCGTCGACGAAGCCGATCAAGGCGATGAACAGACCGATCCCGACCGAGATCGCGACCTTCAGCTGGCGGGGCACGGCGTGGAAGACCGCCGTACGGAAGCCGGTCAGCACCAGGATCAGGATCGCGATGCCCTCCAGGACCACCAGGCCCATCGCGTCCGCCCAGGTGGACTGCGAGGCGATGGCCACGGCGACGAACGCGTTCAGGCCGAGGCCGGTCGCCAGGGCGAGCGGGAAGTTCGCGACCGCGCCCATCAGGATCGTCAGGAGGCCCGCGACCAGCGCGGTGCCGGCCGCGATGGCCGGCAGGTTGGTGCCCTGGCCGGTGCCGCCGGCGAGGAAGTTGCCCTCCGAGTCGGGGACGTAGCCGAGGATCAGCGGGTTCAGCACGATGATGTAGGACATCGTCAGGAAGGTGACGACGCCGCCGCGGACCTCCTGCCCGACGGTGGAGCCACGCTGGCCGATCTGGAAGTAGCTGTCGAGAACCCGGGTCACGATGCACCAGCATGTCAGCGCCGCCCGTTGCCCGGCTAACCTGCCCCCGTGGAGTTCCGCGACGAGCAGCCGATGCAGCACGAGATCGGCAGCCGCACCTACCTGGTGGCCGACGTCGAGCCGCTCGACGTCGACGGCGTCCGGACCGTGCTCGTCGGCTCGATCGCGTGGGCCGTCGCGTTCGTGGCCCTGCTGCCGTTCTACGGCGAGCTGGAGGAGACCGGCCGCACCTGGTGGCTGTGGACCTGCCTGGCGGGCTTCGGGCTGGGTCTCTTCGGCTACGAGTACTGCCGGCGGCGCCGGCGTACCCGGACCGAGGCCGCGGAGACCTCGCCGCCGGCGCAGCCCTAGAAGCGCTCGAGCTCGTCGAGGCTGACCGTGTCGATGACGTGGTCGGGCAGCGGCTGGGGCTCGTGCTTCTTGGCCAGCCGAACCTCGGAGTGGGCGCCGCAGCCGTGCTCGAAGGCGACCACGCGGCCGTCGTCGTTGGCGTCGCCGTTGGCGCACACGCCGAAGGACTCGGCCAGCGGCCCGGCGATCCGGACCAGGAAGCCGCAGCTGTGGCAGTGGTCGGGGGCCGACTGGGCGATCGGTGCGGCCGGTCCGGCGTCGCCGTCGTACCACCGCTGGGCGGCGAGGTCGCGGCCCGTCGGGGACAGCGTGCGGACCCGGCCGAGGCCGAGGTCCTGGGCGACCATGCGGATCTGCGCCTTCTCGTCGGTGTCGAGCGGGTCGTCGCCGAAGGAGTACGTCGGGACCAGCCGCGGGTCGTCGTCGTCGACCGGAAGCAGGTCTCCGACCGACATGTCGCCGGGCTGGATCCGCTCGCGGTAGGGCACCCACTCGGGCGCGACGATCGACTCGTCGCCCGGGATCAGCACGACCTCGTCGACGGTGACCTGCTTCTGCCGTGACGCACGGGCGACGGTCACCGACCAGCGCCACCCGACGTAGCCGGGGCGGGTGCAGGCGAACAGGTGGGTGACGACCCGCTCGCCCTCGACGACGTGGCCGAGATGGTCGCCGACGTCGGTCGGCTCCGCCTCCAGCAGCAGGGCGTCTCGGGCCTCGTCGACCGCCGCCAGGGCGGCGGAGTCGGGCTTGGCGCGCAGCGTCGTGGTCACCGCGGCATCATGACCCATCGGCCGCGGCGCTGTCAGTTCGGGGGGACCATCAGGGCAGGATGGGCGCATGACGTCGCAGCGCCCCGATGCCGACGAGCAGCGCTGGCGAGACCCGCACCCCGGTGCCCGCGGCCCGGCCGGCCGGCCGCAGAAGGCCCGGGCCGTCGGCCGCGGGCTCGGCACCGGTGCCCGCGCCACGGCTCGCGGGATGGCCGGTGCCGGTCGGATGACCGGGCGGATGGGTCGTGCGGTCGGCCGCAACGCCAGACGCGCCGCCGGCGCCCAGGGCGCCGAGCAGTCCGGCCTGAACCGACTGATCTACCTGCACTTCTTCAACACCGCCGGCGACGCGGCGGTCGCGATCTCGCTGGCCGGGAGCCTGTTCTTCCAGGTCCCGTCGGGCGAGGCCCGCGGCCAGGTCGCACTCTTCCTCGGCCTGACGATGTTGCCCTTCGCGATCGTGGCGCCGCTGATCGGGCCGTTCCTCGACCGGTTCAGCCACGGCCGGCGCTGGGCGATCGGCGCCACCCAGGCGATCCGGGCGTTCCTGTGCTGGGCGCTGGCCGGCGGCATCAGCGGGGGCACCTCGCCGTGGCTGTTCGCGGCGGCGCTCGGCGTCCTGGTCTCCTCGAAGGCGTACGGCGTGACCCGTGCGGCCGCCGTACCCCGCCTCCTGCCGAAGGACTTCACCCTGGTCAAGGCCAACGGGCGGGTGTCGGTCGCCGGACTGGCCGGAGCCTCGGTCTCGGCACCGTTCGCGGGGCTGGCCTCGCTGGTCGGCCCGGAGTGGTCGCTGCGCTACGCCTTCCTGCTCTTCGCCGTCGCGACGGTCTGCGCGATCCGGCTGCCCCAGGCCATCGACTCCTCGGTCGGCGAGGGCACGCTCGCGTTCCGCGACGAGGCCGTCGACGACGGCCGGCCCGGTCGCCGACCGCGCACCCGGATCCCCCCGGCGGTGGCGTTCGCGCTGCGGGCCAACTGCGGACCGCGGTTCCTGTCGGGCTTCCTGCTGATGTTCATGGCGTTCCTGCTGCGGGAGAACCCACCCCCCAGCGACCTCTCCGCCGAGCTCCTGATCGGCGTGGTGGTGGGTGCCGCCGGCGCCGGCAACGCGATCGGCGTCGCGTGCGCGGCCATGCTGAAGAAGATCAACCCGTCGGTGACGGTGGTGCTCGTGCTGCTCCTCGACGCGGCGGCCGCGCTGCTGGCCGCGCTGTTCTACGGCGTGCTGACCCTGGCCCTGCTCGGGCTCACGGCGGGTGCCGCCCAGACGCTCGCGAAGTTCTGCCTGGACTCGACCATCCAGCGCGACATCCCCGAGCGGGTGCAGGCCAGCGCGTTCGCGCGCAGCGACACCACCCTCCAGCTGGCCTGGGTGCTGGGCGGGTTCGTCGGCATCGTGATGCCGCTCGACCCGGCCCGGCTCGGGATGGCCGTCGCGTTCTCGGTCCTGGCGGCGTGGGCGGCGTTCGTGCTGGTCAAGCAGGCGCAGAACCGGCCGGGTCGTACCCCTCAGCGGGAGTGAGCCGGGAGCTAGATCTCCAGCTCGTCGGCGAGCGCGCGCAGCAGCTTGGCCGTCGGCGCGGCCGCCTTGGCGTCGGGGTGCCGGCCGTGGCGGTAGGCCTCACCGACGTTGTCGAGCAGCCGGATCAGGTCCTCGACGATGGTGGCCATGTCCTCGGGCTTCTTGCGCCGCGCCTGCGACTGCGCGCGCGAGACCGAGGCAGGCGCGTCGAGGACCCGGACCTGCAGCGCCTGCTCCCCGCGCCGGCCCTGGGCGATCCCGAACTCGACGCGGGTGCCGGCCTTGAGGTTCGTGGTGCCCTCGGGCAGGGCCTCGCTGCGGACGTAGACGTCTGCTCCGCCGTCCTGCGACAGGAAGCCGAAACCCTTGTCGGCGTCGAACCACTTCACCTTGCCAGTGGGCACGGGTATGACCTCTTCCGATCGGAATCGCCTGCTGCGGACGGCAGAGCCTATAGCGACTCGTTCATCGATCCCGACCGGAATCCACGTGCGTCCAGCGTGGCGTCGGGGAAGCCGGCGTCGCGGACCGCAGCCAGGGCCGCCTCCTCGAGGCCGGCCGGCAGCGGCAGCAGCGCGGCGTCGACCTCGACCGAGCCCCGCTCGCCGAGGTCGCGGACCCGCAGGTTCTGCAGGGATACGCCGGCCAGCGCGGCGCGCACGCCGCTCTCGGCCCGCTCCACCCGCCCGAGTCGGAAGGGGGTCACCTCGATGCCGTAGGCCACCCGGGACGACAGGCAGGCCGCCGCGGGCTTGTCCCAGGTCGGGAGCCCCCAGCGGCGGGAGGCCGCGCGCACCTGGGCCTTGGTCAGCCCGGCGTCGCGCAGCGGGGCGATCGCGCCGCGCTCGGCGGCCGCGCGGATGCCGGGGCGGAAGCCGGCCACCGCGTCGTCGGCGTTGGTGCCGGTGGCGACGTGCGCCAGGCCCAGCTCGCCCGCGAGCGGCACCAGCACGTCGAGCAGCTCGGCCTTGCAGAAGAAGCAGCGGTCGGCGCCGTTGGCGCGGTAGCCCTCCCGCTCCAGCTCCCGGGTCTCGGGCGTGAGCACCCGGACCCCGAGCGACTCGGCGAAGGCCCGGGCCGGGTCGCGCTCGGCCTGGGGAAGCGAGTGGGAGTAGCCGGTCGCGGCGGCGACCCGGTCGGCACCGAGCGCACGGACCGCCGCGGCGAGCAACAGGGCGCTGTCCGCGCCGCCGCTGTAGGCGACCAGCACCGAGCCGCGCTCGCGCAGGTCGGCCTCCAAGGCGGCGAGCCGGACGGTGAGCAGGTGCTCGTCGAGCCAGGCCGGGAAGTCCAGCAGCGAGTCGAGGACGACGTGGGTGCCGGCCTCGAGCAGCTCCTCGCGGGTGCAGCCGCCGGTCAGCACCGACACGCTCAGCGCCCCGGCGGCGAGCGCCCCCTCGACGTCGTGGACGTGGTCGCCGACGTAGATCGACGCCCCCTCGCGCACCAGCACGTCGGCCTTGCCGACGCCCCAGACCCAGCCCTCCAGGTGGTCGACGTCGAAGCCGACGTGGTCGAGGTGCAGGCGGGCGTTGTCGGGGAACTTGCCGGTCACCACGAGGACCCGCCCACGATGACGGCGCACGGCCGCGATCGCCTCGTGGGCACCGGCGAGCGCCGGCACCGAGACGATGGCGTGGTCGGGGTAGAGCACCCGGAACCGGTCGCCGGCCGCGGCGATCGCGGCGGCCGGGAGGTACGGCGCCAGTAGCAGGTCGAGCGGCGGCCCGAGCTTGGCCGTCATCTCCTCGACCGGGAACTCGACGCCCAGCTCGCCGCCCAGGGCGCGGAGCACCGAGCCGAACCCGGGCACCGTGTCGATGAGGGTCATGTCGAGGTCGAATCCGACCACCAGGGAGGCTGCGGCGACCGGGGTGGACATACCCGCAGGCTATCCGCCGGCAGGGACATGTTTGGCACCGTGCCCCCCGCCCTGTCACGCTGGGCGTTTCTGGGACGGTTGCTCACTCATGAGACGGACGGGAGAGCGTGGTGGGACGCAGGCACGGACGCAGGATCGGCGTACGTCGTACGCCGCTGCTCGGCGCGCTCGCCGCCGCCCTGGTCGCCGCCCCGCTCGCCCTCGCCGCACCGCCCGCGACCGCTGCGGCTGCCGCTGAGCCGGCGAACGATCTCTATCTCGTCACGCTCGACTCCCCCGGCGTCGCCGGCCGGCCGCGAGGGCTCCCCGCCGCGCTCGACCGCCTGCAGCTGACGGTCCAGCAGGACACCCTCCTGGGCGTGGCGGGCGCGGGCTCGCCGGTGTACCGGTGGACCACCGCCCTGAACGGCTTCGCCGTGGAGCTCACCGACGACCAGGTCCGGCTGATCGAGGCCGAGCCGGGGGTCGTGTCGGTGGAGCGCAACGACATCCGGCCCCTGGCCGGCACGGCCGCGTCCGAGCTCGCCGCCGACCTGGCCGGGTCCGGTCGCAGCCGCGGCGGCTCCGGCGTGGTGATCGGGATGGTCGACACCGGCCTCGACGCCGACCACCCGCTGTTCGCGAGCACGCCCCGCCTGGACCGGGCACCGACGGGCTTCGCCGGCACCTGCCAGACCGGCGAGGGCTGGGCCGCCTCGGCCTGCACGGAGAAGGTGGTGGGCGCGCGCTGGTTCGTGGAGGGCTTCGGTGTCGACCGGACCCGCAGCTCCGAACAGCTGTCGGCCCGCGACGACGACGGCCACGGGACCCTGCTCGCCTCGATCGCCGCCGGCAACGCCGGCGTACGGGTGCGGACCGAGTCCGGGACCCTCGGCCGGTTCTCCGGGATGGCCCCGGACGCCCGGCTCGCGGTCTACAAGGCCTGCTGGACCGCGCCCGACCCGCGTGCGGACGGCTGTGCGGCCGCCGACCTGGTGACCGCGATCGACCGGGCCACGGCCGACGGCGTCGACGTACTCAACCTCTCCGTGGGCGGACCGGCCGACATCGACACCGTCGAGCGGGCGCTGCTCGGCGCGGCCGAGGCCGGCGTGGCCGTCGTGGCGGCTGCCGGCAACCAGGGAGCGAGCCGCTACGCCGCGCACCCGTCGCCGTGGGTGACGACCGTCGGGGGCAGCACGGGCACCGCGCCCCGGGGCACGGTCCGGCTCGCCGACGGCCCGCGACTCGACGGCGCGATGCTGTCCACCCGCTCGGCCGGACCCGCCCGGCTGGTCCTCGGCGCCGACGTTCCCGCGCGCGGCGCCTCGCGGACCGCCGCTCGGGCCTGCGTGCCCGGGAGCCTCGACGCCGGGAGGGTCGCCGGCCGGATCGTGCTCTGCGAGCGCGGCCAGGTCGGCCGGGTCGACAAGTCCGCGGCCGTCCTGCGCGCCGACGGGATCGGGATGGTGCTGGTCAACACCGGACGCGACTCACGCGACGCCGACCTGCACAGCGTCCCGACGGTGCACCTCGACGCCCGCGACGGACGCGTCGTACGCCGCTGGGTCGAGCGGCATCCCACCGGCGCGGTCACCCTCCGGCCGCTCGGCGCGAGCTCCGGCCGGAGCCGGGTCGTGAGCTGGTCCCGGTCGGGCGACCCGACGGCGTCACTGGTCAAGCCCGACGTCGTCGCGCCCGCCACCGGCCAGCTCGGCGCCGTCCCGGACCGGGTCCGCTCGTCACGCTGGGACCTCGCCTCCGGCACGTCGGTCGCGAGCGCGCGGGTCGCCGGGGCGGCCGCGCTGCTGCTCGCGCGCCACCCCGACTGGTCCGCCTCGACCGTCCGCTCCGCGCTGGTCACGACCGCTGGCCGGGCCGCCGGCGGCTCGGTGCTGCGCTCAGGTGCCGGGCGCGCCCGGCCCGAGGTGGCGCTGCGGCCCGGGCTGGCCTACCAGGTCGAGCCCGCCGACTACCGGCGCTGGCTGAACGGCCGGCAGCTCCGGCTGAACACGCCGTCGGCCGTGCTCCACCAGGGCCAGGACGTCGTCCGACGCACGATCACCAACGTCGGCCGCCGGACCCGCTACTTCTCCTCGTCGACCTCGGGGTTCCGCCGGCACGGCGTCACCCTGACGCCCGCCGCCGTCCGGCTGGCGCCCGGCGAGTCCGCGACCTGGACGCTGCGGATCACCGGCCCCGAGCCCCGACCGTTCGACGACGGCTGGGTCACCTGGACCAGCGGCGACGGCACCGTCAGCCGGATCCCGGTGCTGCTCACCCGCTGAGGGGGGTGGGGCGGCGCCGGGCGCCGGGCGGCCGGCGTGCGGGTTCATCACGGTATGCAGGCGAACTCGCACCTGCCACGGCGGGCCCACCGTGGCAGGTGACAACTGGCCTGCATACCGTGATGAACCCGCGGCGCCCAGTCCCAGCCCCACCCTCACCCGCAGCCCGG
Source organism: Nocardioides sp. W7 (assembly GCF_022919075.1). Classification (NCBI taxonomy): domain Bacteria; kingdom Bacillati; phylum Actinomycetota; class Actinomycetes; order Propionibacteriales; family Nocardioidaceae; genus Nocardioides; species Nocardioides sp. W7. The sequence goes on from NZ_CP095078.1 coordinate 110,606, forward strand.
TTCACAGCCCCAGCAGCTCCGGGGACTCCGCCCGCATCTGCACCTTGCGCACCTTGCCGGTGACGGTCATCGGGAAGTGGTCGACGACCAGGACGTAGCGCGGGACCTTGTAGTGGGCGAGCCGGCCCGCGCAGAAGGCCCGCACCGCGGTGGCGTCGAGCGGGGCCGCACCCGCTCGCATCCGCACCCAGGCGCACAGCTCCTCGCCGTACCGCTCGTCGGGCACGCCCACCACCTGCACGTCCTCGACGTCGGGGTGGCCGTACAGGAACTCCTCGACCTCGCGGGGGTAGATGTTCTCCCCGCCGCGGATGACCATGTCCTTGATCCGGCCGACGATCAGGCAGTAGCCGTCCTCCCGCATCTGCGCGAGGTCGCCGGTGTGCATCCAGCCGTCCTCGTCGATGGCCGCCCGGGTCTTCTCCGGTTCCTCCCAGTAGCCGAGCATCACGCTGTAGCCGCGCGTGCACAGCTCACCCGGAGTCCCCCGCGGCACCGTCTCGCCGGACACCGGGTCGACCACCTTGACCTCGACGTGCGGATGCACCCGCCCGATGGTGGCGGTACGCCGGTCCAGGTCGTCGTCGGACCGGGTCTGGCAGCTGACCGGGGAGGTCTCGGTCATGCCGTAGGCGATCGACACCTCGCTCAGGTGCATCTCCTCGATGCAGCGCTTCATCACCTCGACCGGGCAGATCGAGCCGGCCATGATCCCGGTGCGCAGCGACGAGAGGTCGTAGTCGGCGAAGTCCGGCGCGTTCTGCATCGCGATGAACATCGTCGGCACGCCGTACAGACCGGTGCAGCGCTCGTCCTGGACGGCCCGGAGCGTCGCCGTCGGGTCGAAGCCGGGGGCCGGGATCACCATCGTGGTGCCGTGGGAGGTGCAGCCCAGGTTGCCCATCACCATGCCGAAGCAGTGGTAGAAGGGCACCGGGATGCAGAGCCGGTCCTCGGGGCCCAGTCCGATCAGCTCGGTGGTGAAGTAGCCGTTGTTGAGGATGTTGCGGTGGCTCAGCGTGGCGCCCTTGGGGTAGCCCGTGGTGCCGGAGGTGTACTGGATGTTGATCGGGTCGTCCGGGCTCAGGCCCGCCGCGCGCTCGGCCAGCGCGTCCGCGGGCAGGTCGACACCGCCGGCCAGCAGCTCGTCCCAGTGCGGCGTGCCGAGGAAGACCGTGCGCTCCAGGCCGGGGCAGTCCTCGCACACCTCCTCGACCATCCGGCGGTAGTCGGAGGTCTTGAACCGCTCGGCCGCGACCAGCAGCCGCAGCCCGGACTGGTTCACCGCATAGGCCAGCTCATGGGTGCGGTACGCCGGGTTGAGGTTGACCAGCACGATCCCGGCGCGGGCGGCGGCGTACTGCACGAGCGTCCACTCGGCGCAGTTCGGCGCCCACATCCCGAGCCGGTCCCCGGCGGCGAGCCCGGCCGCCACCAGGCCCCGGGCCAGGGCGTCGACGTCGCGGTCCAGCTCGGCCCAGGTCCAGCGCCGGCCGGTCGCGACCTCGACCAGCGCCTCCCGGTCCGGATGGCGGGCGACCGTGCGGGCCAGGTTGGCCCCGATGGTCTCGTCCAGCAGATCGGAGGTGGTCTCGCCCTTCGCGTAGGACTCCATCCGGGGACGGTAGATCCTCAGCGCCGAGGACGGTAGACCTGGTACTGCACCCCGTTCGAGTACGTCGTGCTGTCGGCGAGGGTGAGCCGGACCTGGTCGAGCGCGTCGGTCGGGAACGGGCCGCGACCGCTCCCGAGGATCACCGGGAACACCGTCAGCCGGACCTCGTCGACCAGCCCGGCCTTCAGCAGCGACTGGGTCAGCGCCATGCTGCCCTGGACGTAGATCGGGCCTCCGTCACCCTCCTTGAGACCGGCCACGTCGGCGAAGGAGATCACGGTCGTGTCGTGCCACTGCGGGTCCGTGACGGTCGAGGAGACGACGTACTTGGGCAGCGAGTTCCAGCGGGCGAAGTAGTCCATCTCCGGCCAGATCGGCGCGAACGCCTCGTAGGTCCGCCCGCCCATCAGCATGGCGCCGGCCTCCTCCTGCTCGCGGCCCTTGGCCTCGTAGACGGCCGGGTCCGACTCGATGTCGGAGGTCCAGCCGCTGTGGCGGTAGCCCGGCTCGCCGCCGGGCGCCTCGGCGACCCCGTCGAGGGAGATGAAGTGGGTGGTGACGATGCTGCGCATGATCGGTTCCTCTCGGTCCTGGTGGGCGATGCTCACTCTGACAACGAACGGCCCCGCCGCCGTACGACACCCTGGGGGTGCTGCGTCCTACGCTGGGCGCACCGACCACCCAGGAGACTCCCGGCGTGCCCCCATCGGATCCGCCCGTCCAGCGACACGGCCCCGCGGTGAGCTGGGCCGATGCCCAGTCGCGCGACGCGCTCCAGCTGATCGTCGAGACCGTCTCCGAGCTCACCGGCTTCGACCTGGTCGGTGTCAGCGTGGTCCGCGAGGACGGCTACGTCCAGGGCCTGGCGATGGTCGGTCCGGAGGAGGCGGTGGCATCCGAGATCGGGGCGATCGCTCCCGTGGGGCCCCTGCTCGAGGCGCTGGAGACCGCGGAGGACTGGGGGCTCTTCCGCTTCCTGCCCGCGCGGACCCACGCCCTGGACCTGGACAGGTGGGGCTGGCGGTCCGCGGAGGCCGGGGGCCCGGCGCCGGACGCCTGGCAGCCCGACGACCTCCTGCTCGCGCCGTTCCACGACGACGAGGACGGCCGGTTGGTCGGCTTCCTCGGGCTCGACCTGCCCCGGTCGGGCAGCCGGCCGGACGCCGCCGAGCGCCAGGTCCTGCAGATCCATGCCCGACACGCCCGCGCGAGCGTGCTCAACGTGCTCGCCCGCGAGCGGCTCGCCGAGCTGGTGCGGCTGACCGACGCCGCCGCCGACGTCCTCCGCAACGGCGCCGACACCCGCACCCCCCAGCACGTGATCGACACCGGTCGCGACCGGATCCGCCGCGCGCTGCGGGCCGATCGGCTCTGGTTTGCGCTGCAGCCCGAGGCTGCGGTCCTCGGCCCGGACGGTCCCGATGAGCCGCCCCCGCCGATCGCGGCGCTGACCACGCACGCCGCCGACCGGGCCTGGGCCGCCCGGCAGGCGTTCGTCGTCGCCCCCCGGCGCCCGGCCCCCCGCGACCTGGCCCTGGACCCGGACGTGGTCGCCGCCGCCCTCGAGTCGGGGCCGGACGTCGGCTCGCTGCTCGTCGCTCCCCTCGGCGTGCTCGGCGACGGCTGCGCCGGGGCGATGGTGCTCTCCCGGCTCCCGACCGGAGCCGAGTGGAGTCCCGCCGAGGTGGGGGCGGCGTTCGACATCGGCCGCGACCTCGGCCTGTTGATCCACAACGCCGGACTGGCCACGCGGGAGCAGGCGCTCCTCGACGAGCTGCGCACGGTCGCGGCCTACAAGGGCCGGCTGATGGCGATGGTCTCGCACGAGCTGAAGAACCCGCTCACCGCCATCCTCGGCCACCTCGAGATCCTGGCCTCCGACCCTGAGCTGTCCGAGGACGCCCACCTGTCCGTCGGTGCCATGCAGCGGGGTGGCCAACGGCTCCAGCGGGCCGTCAACGACCTGCAGCTGCTCTACAGCACCGACTCCCCCGAGCCCGCCGACCCGCGACCGGTCGACCTGGTGGCGCTCGTCGGTGAGGCGGTCGAGCTGTACGACGCCAACGCCCGCCGCGCGCAGGTCGTCCTCCGGATCGAGGAGTCCGACGAGCTCCTCGTCTGCCTGGGCGACGCCGTGGCGATCGAGCGGGCGGTCGCCAACCTGCTCAGCAACGCGATCAAGTACACGCCGGCCGGCGGCTCCGTGACCCTGCGGGTGGCCCGCCACCGGGACGGGGTCGAGGTCGCGTGCCGCGACACCGGGATCGGGATCGCCGAGGAGGACCGGGACCGGATCTTCGAGGAGTTCTACCGGACCGCCAACCCCCTCGCCCTGGACCAGCCCGGCACCGGGCTCGGCCTGGCGATCGTGTCCCGGATCGTGCAGCGGCACGGGGGCCGGGTCGAGGTCGAGTCCGTCGTGGGCGCGGGCAGCACCTTCCGGCTGGTGCTGCCGGCCGGAGGACCGGCGGCGCACGCACCCCAGCCGGAGGCGCGGGAGGTGCTGCTGTTCACCTACGGCACGTTCCGGCTCGCCGAGGTGCAGCTGCGCATCTTCGGTCGCACGGTCCGCGGCGAGCCGGACGCGATCACCAGTCACCGGCTCGTGCAGGTCCGCGTCGCCGACGGGAGCGCCGCCGACCTGGCCGGCTCCGACGTCCACCCCGCGCTGGTCCCGAGCGCTGCCGGCGGGCTCGTGCGCGGCGTCGCGCTGCAGATCAGCGACGACGAGCTCGCGCTCGCCCTCGCGCACGAGAGCCGCGACCATCACCTGGTCGAGGTCGAGCTGGCGTCCGGGCGCCGCGCCTGGGCGACGACCGTCGCCGTACCCACGCCCTGAGCGGTCGGGCTGCTCAGCGGGCCTCGGCGAGCTCCACCAGCCGGGCCATCGCGACCGGCGTGTCCTGGGTGACGATCGGGCCGATGTCGTCGGCGCCGGGCCCCTCGACGGTGGTCCGCACGGTGATCTCCGCGCCCCCGTGGACCGCGACGACCAGGTGGTCGATGCGGATGACCAGGTCGCCGATGGTGAGCCGGTCCAGGTAGCGCGCACCCGGCTCGACGATCTCGAGCACGAACGGCGCCTCGATCGGCCCGGCCAGCACCATGGTGCCCGCGGCGCCCTCCGCGAAGTGGCCCTCGAGCGCGACGCTCTGCACGGCCGGGTCCCACGCGGACCAGGAGCCGGGGTCGCTCCACAGCGCCCACACGTCGGCGGGGGTGGCGGAGGTGGCGACGGTGCGCTCCAAGGCGAAGGTCATGTCGGCAATCTAGAACAGGTTCCACGTCGGGATCCAGATTGCGCGCGACGAGGGGGCCCGGTCTCAGGTGCCATGGACCTCACCGTGCTCACTCCTCGCGGGCGACGGCCATCGTGCGGTCGCCGAACCGGACCAGGTCGCCGGGCAGCAGCGTCGCCGGCCGGTGCTCGGACAGCTGACGTGGCACGCCGCCGCGGGCCAGCACCGAGCCGTTGGTCGACCCGCGGTCCAGCACCACCAGTGCGCCGTCGGGGGCCACCTGGAACTGGGCGTGGGTCTTGGAGAGCGACTGGTCCTCGGAGGGCAGGGGGACCAGCCGGGCCTGCTCGCCCGGCCGGGCCTCCGGGTCGCGACCCACCAGGGTCAGCCCGGTGACGACGAACGACTCGCCGGTGTCGAAGTCGACCCGCCAGGGAGCGGACGATGCGGCACTCGAGACCGGGCCCCGCGAAGGGGCCGGTGGCCCGGAGGACCTGGACGCCGGCGGACCCAGCCGCAGAGCGGTGAGGTTGACGACCCCGACCGGGACGGGCTCGTCTTCGACCTCGGCCACGGGGAGCGGGCGGGCGTCGACGACGACGGACCGCACCCGTCGGTCGTGCCAGCCCCGACGTCGACCGCCCGGGTCGGTGAGCGCGGTCCAGGCCAGCATCGCCACCCCGAGCCCGAAGGTCGGCAGGGTCGCGAGCGCGAGCAGCAGGGTCCGCACCAGCCCGCGGCCGACCCCGATCGGGCTGCCGGTCTCGGCGTCGAGCACCCGCAGCCCGACCGCCGCCCGGCCCGGCGTCGTACCGAGCCGCCCGAGCAGGACGACCTGGCCCACGCCGACCAGCAGCGCCACGCCGACGATCAGCGCGATCCCGGCGCCGGTGTGCCCGGGCCGGAGCAGCGTCACCGCCGAGCAGGCGACCCCGCCCGCGAGCACCGTCCAGCTCAGCAGCCGGTCGAGGGCGAACGCGTAGCACCGTCGCTCCAGCCCGGCGACAGGGAGGACCACCCCCGGGCTCGAGTGGCGGTCCATCGTCGACGGTCGGTGCGGGTCAGGGTTGGGAGACCTGGATGGTGACGCCGTCGCCGAGATCGACCACGGCGCCCGGCAGCAGCTGGACGGCGACGCCCGGCTGCAGCACCTCCGGCGGCAGTCCCGGCTGCACCAGCACGGTGCCGTTGGTCGAGCCCAGGTCGGTCACGACCGCGCTGCCGTGGTCGGCACCGGAGCCGGGCCGGATCTCGACGTGGGTCGAGGAGATCTCCTGGTGCGGGCTCGGCACCGTCACCAGCCGGACGTCGTCGGTCGGGGTGAACCGGCCGGCCTCGGGCGCGCGGCCGACGAGCACCACCCGGTCGACCTCCACGACGTCGCCCGCGGAGAAGGTCAGCTGCGCGACCGGGTGCGCGGTGACCGACGGGGCCGGCGGCTGGCCGGGGATGCCGGGCTGCGGGAGGGCGACGTCTCGGGCACCCGGGGTCCGGGTCGTGCCGTCGTGGCCGGTGGGGTCCCAGCCGTCCGGCGGGGAGACCGGCGGCGGGCCGGGCGGGAGAGTCGGCGGCGGGGTCGGCGGCGGGGTCGGCGGGTAGGGCGGGGGCGGCGGCAGGTCGGGGAGCTCGCTGAGGAAGATCGCCTCGGTGGGCTCGTCGGCCGGGTCGGGCGGGAGGTCCGGGACCCGCTCGGGGGTGGGCACGGGTGCGGGGTCCGAGGGCGGCTCGGCGTACGGCGGCGGCTCGGCGTATGGCGGGCGGTCGAGCCGGCCGACCCGCACCAGCCCCGCGTCGATCGGTCGGTCCGGCCCCTCGGCGTAGTCGGCGACGTCGACCCGGACCGCCCGGACCCCCGGGAGCACCCGCTCCACCCAGGTGGTGGCGTCCGAGCCGTCGAGCGCCACCGGGCCGTCGAAGGTGTCGATGCCGGCGCGGGCGGAACCGCGCAGCACCACGCGCAGCCGGTCGCCGGTGTGGGCGAGGAGCACGAAGCCGGGCAGCGAGCGGAGCCCGCCGGCGATCAGCGCATCGAGCACCTCGTCGGCGTCGGCGCCCCCGTCGACGAGCTCCCAGAGCGCGGCCACGCGGTCCCGCTCCGAGGGCGGGACCAGGACGGCGACCTCGTCGCCGAGCACGGCGTACCAGTCGCCGGGTCGGTACGAGCGGAGAGCGGTGGTGGCGTCGGTCGTCATCTCGTCTCTTCGGTCTCATCGGGCGTCTCGTCGAGCGCCCATCCCACCACATCGACGACGACCGCCGTGGCGTTGTCCTCACCCCCCGCCGCGACCGCGGCGGCGACCAGGTCGAGGGCGGCCTGGGCGGGGTCGGACGCGCGGGCGAGGACCTGCTCGATCTCCGGGTCGTCGAGCATCCCGTTGACGCCGTCGGAGCAGAGCACCAGGCGCGGGAGGTCGTCGAGCGGGAGCAGGAAGTAGTCGGCGTCGGGCCGGTCGGGCCCGCCCAGCGCCCGGGTCACGACGTTCCGCTCGGGGTGGTGGGCGGCCTCGGCCGCGGTGATCGTCCCGGCGTCGACGAGCTCCTGGACGAGGCTGTGGTCGACGCTGACCTGCTCGAGCCGACCCGTGACGACGCGGTAGGCCCGCGAGTCGCCGACGTTGGCGACCAGCCAGCGCGGCTCGCCCTCGACCTCGACGAGCAGGGCGGCCACCGCCGTGGTGCCGGACTGGTACGACGGGTGGCCGCCCGCCCGCTGCCGGGCCGCGTGCTCCTGGATCCGGGCGTGGCAGGCGCGCAGGGTGGCCGCGACGGTCTCGGGACCGAGGGTCGGGTCGTAGCCGGACTCCGCGAGCCGGCCGAACTCCTCGACCACGATCGCGCTGGCGATGTCACCTCCGTCGTGGCCGCCCATCCCGTCGGCGACGACGAAGACCGGCGGCCGGGCCAGGAAGGCGTCCTCGTTGACCGCGCGGACCAGCCCGACGTCGGTCGCGCCGCCGTACCGCAGCTCGACGCTCCTCATCGGCGCACCCGAGATGTCGGTAGCGTAGGAATGATGTCCGGACACAGTGCGCCAGACGAGACCCCCGCCGCGGGCTTCCGCTCGCTCGCCGACCAGCTGCGCGCGTGGCCCGACGAGCGCCTCGCCCGGCTGCTGTCCAACCGCCCGGATCTCGCCACCCCTGCCCCTCACGACTCCGGCCAGCTGGCGTCCCGATCTGCCGTCCGGTCCTCGTTGCTCCGTGCGCTCGACCAGCTGACTCGGGCCGAGCTCTGCGTACTGGATGCCCTCGTGGTCCTGCGCCAAACTACCGCTGCGGAGCTCGCGACGGTGGTCCGGGCCGAGCCGGCCACCGTCGCGACCGCGCTGGCCCGACTGGAGGACCTGGCCCTGGTCTGGCACAGCACCTCCGGGCTGCGCCCGCTGTCCGGGGTCGCGGAGAGCCTGGCCGGCGGGCCGGGGTCGAGCGGGCTGCAGCAGGTCTCCTCCGACCCGGCCGACCCAGCCGACCTCGAGGAGCGGATCGGCCAGCTCTCCGCCGCCGCCCGCGCCCTTCTCGAGCACGTGGCGGCCCACGGCGGCGAGGCGACCACCGGCACCTCCCGGCACCACGTGACCCCCGAGGACGCCGAGACCCCCGCCGAGGAGCTGCTCGCCCGCGGGCTGCTGGTCCCCCGGTCCGGCGGCGTCGTGGTGCTACCCGGCGAGGTCGGGCTGGTGCTGCGGGGCGCTCGGACCACCACCGAGCCGGTCGACGCGGTCCCCGCCCTGGTCACCTCCGAGCGCTCGGCACGGGTCGTCGACCGGGCCGCGGCGGGCGCCGCCTTCGACGCCGTACGACGCGTCGAGCTGCTCCTCGACCACTGGGGCATGCACCCGCCGAGCGCGCTGCGCAGCGGCGGCCTCGGCGTCCGTGACCTGAAGGCGACCGCCGTCCACCTCCACGTCGACGAGCCGAGCGCCGCCCTGATCGTCGAGACCGCGCACGCCGCCGGGCTGCTCGCCACCGCCGCCGACCCCGACGGCAACCCGGCCTGGATCCCGACCGACGCCTACGACACCTGGTCGGCGCTGCCCGCCGCCGACCGGTGGGCCGCGCTGGCCCGGGCCTGGCTGACCTCGCCGCGGATGCCGGGTCTGGTCGGGCAGCGCGACACGGCCGACAAGCCGTGGAACGCGCTCGCGCCCGAGCTGACCGGCGTGCACCAGGTCGAGAGCCGGCGGATGGCGCTCGAGGCGCTGGCCACGCTGCCGGAGGGCGAGGTGCTCGCGACCGGCACCGGCACCCCCTCGCTCGTCGCTCTCGTCTCGTGGCTGCGTCCGCGCCGGCCGCGCAACCGCGCCGACCAGGTCGTCTGGGCGCTGACCGAGGCCTCGGTCCTGGGCCTGGTGGGGATGGGCGGACTGGCGTCGTACGCCCGGGCGCTCGTCGCGGGCCAGGACCCCGTCCCCGGCCTGGCGGCACTGCTGCCGGACCCGGTCGACCACGTGCTGCTCCAGGCCGACCTGACCGCGGTCGCGCCCGGGCCGCTGGAGTCGGGGCTGGCCCGCACGCTGGCGCTGGTCGCCGACGTCGAGTCCCGCGGCGGCGCGACGACGTACCGCTTCACGCCCGCGTCGGTACGCCGCGCCCTCGACACCGGCTGGACGGCGGCCGAGCTGCACGAGTTCCTCACCGCGGTGTCGCGGACGCCGGTGCCGCAGCCGCTGGGCTACCTGGTCGACGACACCGCGCGGACCTACGGCACCATCCGGGTCGGGCACGCCGAGGCGTTCCTGCGGGCCGACGACGAGACCGCGCTGACCGAGCTGCTGCACCACCCCAGGGCCGAGTCGCTGGGGCTGCGCCGCCTGGCGCCGACGGTGCTGATCAGCAGCACCCCCATCGACGTGCTGCTGCCCCGGCTGCGCGAGCTGGGTGCGGCACCGGTCGTCGAGGCGCCCGACGGGACGGTGCGGGTCACCCGGCCCGACCTGCTGCGCGCCCGCACCCCGCGCGAGCACCGCCGCGGCGCGGGGGCGACGGCAGCGCGCGCGACGGCGGTCGTGACGTCGGTGGTGTCCGCGATCCGATCGGGCGACCGGGCCGCGGCCGCCCGACCCGCCTCCGCGGGCTCGCTGTCCCCCAGCGGGTCGCTCGCCGCGCTCCGGGAGGCGGTCGAGAACCGGTCGACGGTGCTGATCGGCTACGTCGACAACCACGGCACCGCCACCGAGCGGACCGTCGACCCGCTGGCCGTCGAGGGTGGGCAGCTGACCGCCCACGACCATCGCTCCGACGACGTCCGCACCTTCGCCGTACACCGGATCTCCGCCGTGAGACCGGTCAGTTCTTCCTAGACTCCCGCCGTGGACTTCCTCCGGTACACCGAGCGGTCGGCCGCGCTGCTGAACGTGGACCTCGACGGCGTCGCCGCACTGGTGGCCCACCTCGCCGACCGGGAGTCGCTGCACGACCAGGTCACCGACCGCGACTGCATGCTGCTGCGGAAGCTCCAGCGCGAGCTCCGCCCGGTCTTCGAAGCCGCTGCCCACGACGACCCGCAGGCCGTGGTGGCCATCCTCAACGAGCTGATGGTCCGCTACCCGGTCACGCCCCGGATCTCCGACCACTCGGGCGTGCTCCACCTGCACGTCGCCGCCCGCACCGCCTCGCTCGCCGAGCTGCTCGCCGGCGAGGCCCTGCTCGGGCTGGCCGCCCTGGTCTGCGACCTGGGCCCGTCCCGGCTCGGCACCTGCGCGGCCACCCCCTGCACGGACGTCTTCGTCGATGCCTCCCCCAACGCCTCCCGCCGCTACTGCTCCGAGCGCTGCTCCTCACGCGCGAGCGTCGCGGCGTACCGCGCTCGGTTGCGCGCGGACGCGTCGGGCTGACGCGCTGGGCTGACGCGCTGGCTGGGCGGCGTTCGGGTGTCACTCCAGCCGCAGCTTCATCACGGTATGCAGACCAGTTCGCACCTGCCACGGCGTACCCACCATGGGAGGTGCCGGCTCGTCTGCATACCGTGATGAAGCCGCGGCGCCCACCCGCTGTCGGACCCCGTCCGTAGACTCGCCAGGTGAACGACGGACCCCTGATCGTCCAGTCCGACAAGACCCTCCTCCTCGAGATCGACCACGAGCGCGCGCAGGACTGCCGCAAGGCGATCGCGCCGTTCGCGGAGCTGGAGCGCTCCCCCGAGCACATCCACACCTACCGGCTGACCCCGCTGGGGCTGTGGAACGCCCGGGCCGCCGGGCACGACGCCGAGCAGGTGGTCGACACGCTGCTGGAGTACAGCCGGTACGCCGTCCCGCACGCCCTGCTCGTCGACGTCGCCGAGACGATGGCCCGCTACGGCCGGCTGCGGCTGGAGAAGCACCCGGTGCACGGGCTGACCCTGGCCAGCACCGACCGGCCGGTCCTGGAGGAGGTGCTGCGGGCCAAGAAGGTCGCCGGGATGCTCGGGACGAGGATCGACGACGACACCGTGGTCGTGCACGGCTCCGAGCGCGGCAACCTCAAGCAGGCGCTGCTGAAGCTGGGCTGGCCGGCCGAGGACTTCGCCGGGTACGTCGACGGCGAGGCGCACCCGATCTCGCTGTTCGAGGAGGGCTGGTCGCTGCGCGACTACCAGCGCGACGCGGCCGACTCGTTCTGGCACGGCGGCTCGGGCGTCGTCGTACTCCCCTGCGGTGCCGGCAAGACGATCGTGGGCGCGGCCGCGATGGCGCACGCGCAGGCCACCACCCTGATCCTGGTCACCAACACGGTCTCCGCGCGCCAGTGGAAGGACGAGCTGATCAAGCGCACGTCGCTGACCGAGGACGAGATCGGCGAGTACTCCGGCGCCGTCAAGGAGATCCGGCCGGTCACGATCGCGACGTACCAGGTCCTCACGCTGCGCCGGAAGGGCACCTACCCGCACCTGGAGCTGCTCGACGCCCGCGACTGGGGCCTGATCGTGTACGACGAGGTGCACCTGCTGCCCGCGCCGATCTTCCGGATGACCGCCGACCTGCAGGCGCGCCGCCGGATCGGGCTGACCGCGACCCTGGTGCGCGAGGACGGCCGCGAGGGCGACGTGTTCTCGCTGATCGGCCCCAAGCGGTACGACGCCCCCTGGAAGGACATCGAGTCGCAGGGCTGGATCGCGCCGGCCGACTGCGTCGAGGTGCGGGTGACGCTGCCGACCGACGAGCGGATCGTCTACGCGACCTCCGAGCCGGAGGAGCGCTACCGGCTCGCCTCCTGCACCGCCGAGAAGACCCGCGTCGTGCGCGACCTGGTCGCCCAGCACGCCGGCCAACCGACGCTGGTCATCGGGCAGTACCTCGATCAGCTCGACGAGCTCGCCGCCACCCTCGACGCGCCCGTCATCAAGGGCGACACCAGCGTCAAGGAGCGCCAGCGGCTCTACGACGCCTTCCGCAGCGGCGAGGTCAAGCTGCTGGTCGTCTCCAAGGTCGCGAACTTCTCCATCGACCTGCCCGACGCCGAGGTCGCCATCCAGGTCTCGGGCTCCTTCGGCTCGCGCCAGGAGGAGGCGCAGCGACTCGGTCGGCTGCTGCGGCCCGGCCACGATGGCAAGGTCGCCCGCTTCTACACCGTCGTCTCGCGCGACACCGTCGACGCCGAGTTCGCCCAGAACCGGCAGCGCTTCCTCGCCGAGCAGGGGTACGCCTACCGGATCTTGGACGCGGAGGACCTACCTGCCTGAGGCGTCGCCGGGCGTCGGGACGTCATCCGAGCTCGTTGCCGAGGCGGCCAGGTCGTACGACCTCCCGAGCCATCGCAATAATGGATGATATTATCCATTATTGTGAGAACTTCGGCTGACCCCATCGCGCCCCTGTTCAGGTCGGAGGCGCAGGCCCGCCTCCTCGCGGAGCTCTTCCTGGCTTCCGATGGCGAGCTCAGCCTCAGCGAGCTCAGCGAACGCACCGGTACGGCGTACGGGTCGACTCACCGGGAGATCGAACGGCTGCTGCAGGTCGGGCTGCTGCAAGAACGACGTGTGGGCCGGGCGCGGTTGGTCCGCCCCAACCCCGCCAGCCCGCTGACCTCGCCGGTCCGCAGCCTGGTCATGGTCGCCGCTGGACCGGTTCCGCTTCTCACGAGAGAGCTCGGGTCCCTCAGCGGCATCGACATCGCGCTCGTGTTCGGGTCCTACGCGGCGCGAAGCCGCGGCATCGATGGACCTCCGCCGGAAGACATCGACGTGATGGTCGTCGGCCAGCCCGATGCGGAGGCCGTGTACGCCGCGTGCCGCAGCGTCGGCGAAGCCGTGGGCAGGCCTGTGAATCCGGTCATCATGACCCCCGACGAGTGGCAGGCTGACTCCGGCTTCCTCACGAACCTGAGAAGCAGTCCGACCATCCCCCTCATCGGAGCCGGCGAATGGCCCTCACGCCACTGACCACCGCTCAGCAGGACGCACTCGATGTGCTGGAGACGTCCGGCCGGATCCAGAAGGTGCCGTCGGACCTGAGCCGGGCGAGCGACTTCCTCAGGCAGGCGGATGACGCGTTGCTCGACGTGCCGAACCTGACCAAGACCCACAACAAGTACAACCTCGCCTACGACGCCGCTCACGACGCCGGCGAGGCGATGCTCGCCGCCTATGGCTATCGGACCAGGTCGGGCCCAGGGCAGCACGAAGCACTGGGACGTTTCCTGGCGGTGGTGTTCGACAAGCCGCCCGCGAGCGGTGCGGCGCAGCACTACGAGCAGATGCGCCGCGACCGGAACCGGAACAGGTACGAGGCGCGACCGGTCACGTGGCCGCAGTGGTGTCGGCCGAACGCGCTGCGACGGAGCTCGTGTCGGCGGCCCAGCGGCGCATCTAGCGGCCGCGGTCGGAGACTCGCTGATCGACGCGATGGACCAAGCGGCGGGACGTCGTACGACCTGGCGACCACGACGCATGACGGCCACCCCGCTGGGCAGGCTGGACGCGTGACGATCCCCGCCCAGCCGCCGTACTCGCCCCAGCAACCGCCGCCCCCGCCGACCGGATGGGTCGCGCTGACCGTCCAGGGCAGCTGGATGACGAACAGCCTGATCCCGCCGAAGGTCTGGATGAACGGCCACCCGGTGCCGGTGCGGTACGGCGACAACCCCGTGCCGGTCCACCCCGGCCGGCTCCGGATCGACGTCCGCTGCACCTGGCTGCGGGAGTACGGCCAGGCCACCATCGACATCGACGTCGCGCCGGGGCAGACGGTGCCGGTGTTCTACGCGGCACCTCTGCACCAGTTCAGTCGCGGCCGGATCGGGCCCGAGCGCCAGAAGCGGCCCGGCGTCCTCGCACTGGTCGTGACCCTGAGCGTGGTGGTCGCCGTCATCGTCGCCCTGGTCGTCGCCGCGGCCGGGCTGGGCTGAGCTGCCGGACGTCTGTACCGGTCCGTGAAGGTTCGGGGAATCCCGGCGGGCGCAAGCACAGGTCCCTAACCTTCGAGTTCGACCAGACCTCGAAGGTTAAGGACCCCCGTGATCCGCAGCTCCCGTCGGCGCGTACGCGTCGCCACCCTCCTCACCGCCCTGACCCTGCTCGCGACGCCCGTCGTCGCCGCCGGATCGGCCCAGGCCGGCTCCTGGTCCCACCGGGACGCCAAGGGCGACGTCGTGCGCGGCTCGGCGGCCGGTGACGGGGCGGTCGAGGACCCATCCGACCAGGCCACCGACATCACCCGGCTCAAGGTGAACCACGGCCCCGGGAAGGTGACCGTGACGCTGGTCGTCCGGGACCTCAAGGGCGGCGACCACGCGGTGGTGGGCCGGCTCGTGACGCCCGAGGGCGACTACTCGGTCACGTACCTGCGGAGCGCCGACCTGAAGATGTTCACCCTCACCGACGACGCCGCGGGCGCGGATACCCCCGACGTGCCGTGCCGAGGCAAGAGGATCTCCTTCGACGCCTCCGGAGACCGGATCCGGATCACGGTCCCGCGCACCTGCCTCGGCTCGCCGAAGTGGGTCCGGGTCGGCGCCGGCCTGGTCAGGGGCGACCTGATGTCCATGGCGGACGCCGACACCGTCACGATGGACGAGGCCCTGCGCCGGGGCAGCGTGAAGGCCTTCAACAGCGACGCCCCGCTGAAGGTCGGGAAGAAGGTCCGGGCCGGGTAGCCCGAGCCGGCCCCTCGTCGTCCGCCCTCCGGGCTGGGCGGCCGAACTATCGTCGGCAGCGTGATCGACCTGCGCACGAAGCTCGGCGCGGCCCTCTTCGAGCGGGTCGCCGGACCGGACGGCCCCCGCGAGCGCGATCGCATCCACGGCCGGCCCGGGCCGCGGCTCTACGAGCCGGGCAGTCCGGTCACCCGGGTGCACGGCGACGCGTCGATGTTCGTCGGCGGCCTCCGCGCGCTGCTCCTGCAGACCCTGCATCCCGCCGCGATGCGCGGCGTCGCCGAGCACTCGGGCTACCGCGGCGACATGTGGGGGCGGCTGGCCCGCACCAGCACCTTCATCGCCACCACGACCTTCGGCCACGTCGAGGACGTCGACCGGACCATCGGCGTCGTACGCCGCATCCACGAGCGGGTCACCGGCACGATGCCCGACGGCACGCCGTACGCCGCCTCCGACCCGCATCTGCTCCTGTGGGTGCACGTCGCCGAGATCGACAGCTTCCTGCGGGCGCACACCGTGTACGGCGCGGAGCCGTTGCGGGGCGCCGAGCGTGACGAGTACGTCGCGCAGACCGCCGTCGTGGCGCGCCGGCTCGGGGTCCTCGACCCGCCGACCACCGAGGCCGGGCTGCGGGAGGTGCTCGCGTCGTACCGTCCCGAGCTGCGCGGCACCGCCGAGGCCCGCGAGGCGGTCCGCTACGTGCTGGTGCACCCGCCGCTGCCGCTCGCCGCGCGGGCGCCGTACGCCGTCCTGGTCGCCGCCGCCGTCGCCCTGATGCCGGCTTGGACCCGGCTGCCGCTGCGACTGCCGTGGCTGCCGGTCTCCGAGCGCACCGTCGTCCGCGGCCTCGGCGCTGCGGCCACCGGCACGATCCGGTGGGCGATGCGACCGCCCGGATCTTGAGCGAACCCTGCGCCGGCCTTCAGGAGACGTGTCGGCACCCCGACCTACGATGACCACGACCCTGCCGCCTGCCTGCTCGGAGCTCATGAACATGGGGACCACCGTCACCGCCCGCCGTACCGGCCTCGTCCTGGTCGCCCTCGTCGGGCTGCTCGCCTCGCTGCTGCTCGCGGTCGGCGCCGCGGCTCCGGCCGAGGCGGCCACCACCGGCAAGGTCCGGGGCAACATCGTGACGGGCAGCAAGCAGCTCCCGAAGGGGACCGTGCGGTGGTTCACGCGGGACTGGTCCTACCTCGGCGCCCGCAAGGTGCGCGGCGGCGCCTACCAGCTCAACCTCGGTCCCGGGACCTACTGGCTGCAGTTCGTCGACGGGGCTCCGTCGTACGACGTGCGCAAGTTCGCGCCGACCAACGTGAAGGTCCGGGTCCGCGCCGGGTCGACGACGGTCAAGAACGTGCGGATGAAGCGCGGCGGCGCCGTGACCGGCACCGCCTTTGCCGGCGGCCGGGTGGCCAAGGGCGCCCGCGTCGTCGCGGCCAACCGGGACGAGCAGTCGTTCGAGACCCGGGCAAATAGCGCGGGCCAGTTCGCCATCGGCGGCCTGGCGCCCGGCAAGTACTCCGTCTTCACCTTCGACCGGAAGGGCGACTGGGTCGACAAGAGCGTGTTCGTCGGCCGGATCAAGGCAGGCACCGTCCGCAACACCCGGATCAGTCTGAAGAAGCGCGCCGGGAGCCTGCTGGTCGACCTGTACGCCGGCGGCCAGCCGATCAAGGGCCGGATCGCCGTGACCGCGGTGAGCAAGAAGACGGGACAGTGGTGGACCGCCACCTCGCGCCGCGGCAGCGTCACGTTCACCGGGCTCTACCCGGGCCGGTACAAGCTCATCGTCCCGGACGTCGGCGACTACTTCGGCCGCACCGGCAACGTGACGAACGGCAAGGTCCGCTCGAACCGGGCCGCCTTCGGCAGCTTCCGGCTGACCAGGCGCGGCGCCTCGGTGACCGGCCGGCTGGTCTTCCGCTCCAGCACCACGACCATGCCCGTCGGCGATGCCCGGGTCCAGCTCTTCAACGGGGCCGGCGTGCCCGTGGGCGAGACGACGAGCACCAGCAGCGGGGCGTTCCGCTTCGGCGGCCGGTTGGCGACCCAGGGCGGCCTGTCGGTCGTGGTGACTCCGGGAGCCCGGAAGACGGCGCCGTACTGCAAGTTCGAGCGTGCTCAGGTCTCGGCGATCGCGGTGACGACCGGCCGGGCGACGGCGGTCGGCGACGTCGTACTCCCCTGGGCCGCGGGCGAGACCGACCCGGCCTGCGCCTAGCCTCGACCGCTCCTTGCGGCTTTCTTGCGCGAGACCTGACGAATTCCCGCCGCCGTCTTGATCCCCGCTTCCTAGGTTCGTCCCATCGGGGCGATCGGCGCCTCGGCACCAGTTCGCGGGAGAGGGCCATGAGGGCGGAGCAGGTCAGGAGCACGGAGCAGCGGGGATGCATCCGCGGCAGGATCCAGGCCCCGGGGCCGTGCGTCGTCCAGATCCGGTGGTACGACGTCGACGGCCGCTGCCTGGGCCGCAAGCGGTCGTACGCCGGCGCCTGGTCCCTGCGGGTGCCGGCCGGTCGCTACTTCGTCCAGGTCACCGACGAGCGCTCGGAGTCCGACCCGAGGCGGCTCACCTCCAGCACCGCCGCCGTCGTGGTCAGGTCCGGCTACGTCTCCGAGGTCGACCAGCGACTGACCCGCGAGTCACGCGACACCCGCGCGACCCGTCGGCCCGCCGCCGACCGGGTCGGCGAGACCCCGACCGGCGTGCTCCAGGGTCGTGTCGTCGACGGCGCCGACCCGACGGTGCCGCTCTCCGGCGCCCGCGTCCGGCTGCTCGACGCAGACGGTCACCTGGTCGGCCGGACCCGCACCGAGACCAGCGGCCACTTCGCCTTCGAGGCGCTCGCGACCATGCCCGGCCTGCAGCTGGTGGTCCGGCCCGCACCCGCGAGCAACGACCACCTGCGGCCGCACCTGGGCGGGCTGAGCGTCCGCGACGACGCGTGGCACGACCTCGGCGACCTGGCCCTCCCGGTCGACGACCGGCCGCGCCGCGCGCCCCGGCTCCACTCGGCCGCGGCCGACTTCGGTTCCTCCGCGGCGCTGAGCCTGCCGGCCATGCGGGTCTGAGCTAGCTCACCACCATGTCGGTGTCGCTCCAGAACGCCCGCATCGACGTGATCAGCCCGTCGTCGTCGAAGGTCATCGCGTCGAAGGGCGCCAGCACGTAGCGGGCGTCGCCGACCTTGGTGGTGATCTCGAAGTGGAAGACCGCCTCGCCGCCCGCGATCCGCAGCTCGACCAGCCGGGTCTCCTGCTCGAGGCCGTCCAGGGTCGCGTAGAACGCCGCGATCTGCTCCCGGGTCGTCAGCACGTCGGTGCCGACCGGGTCCTCGACGGTGGCACCCTCGGCGTACAGGTCCACGATCTGGGCCGACGTACCGCTCGCGACCAGCGCGACGTACTGCTCGACGACCTCGCGGATGCGTTCGTTGCTCGCTGCCATGTCCATCCCATTTCTGTAACAAGTTCTGGTTTTGCGTCACCGTAGCGCTCTCTTGCTTAGATGGGTGCGTGGACCTCGGTGACAGATGGCCCCTTTCCGGTTCGACCGACCTGCGTGACCAGCTGCTCGCGGCGTACGCCGAGGAGACGCGCGGCTACCACGACACGCGACACCTCGCCGAGGTGCTGGACCGCCTCGACGAGCTCGCCGCGGCGGGGACGCCGTACGACGTGGGCCCCGTGGTGCTCGCCGCGTGGTTCCACGACGCGGTGTACGACGGGGAGCGCGACGCCGAGGAGCGCTCCGCGACCTGGGCCGAGGACGCCCTCCCGGGCCTGGTCGAGGCCGGGGTGGTCGAGGAGGTCGCCCGGCTCGTGCGGCTGACCGAGACCCACCGGCCGGCCGACGACGACCCGAACGGCTGCGCGCTCTCCGACGCCGACCTGGCGATCCTGGCCGCGCCGGCCGACCGGTACGCGTCGTACACCTCGGCGGTGCGGCGGGAGTACGCCCACCTCGACGACGACGTGTTCCGCGACGGGCGCACGCAGGTGCTCGCGAGCCTCGCCGACAAGGAGCACCTGTTCCACACCGCCTACGCCCGCGAGCGCTGGGAGGCGGCGGCTCGCGCCAACCTGGAGCGCGAGCTGGCGGAGCTCGACGGGCTCGCCCCATGACCCGCACCGTGCTGCGCGGCGCTCGCTGGCCGGGCGACGTGGCCTTCGAGGACGGGCTGATCACCGCCGTCGGCGTGGTGCCGGCGCTGGACGGTGACGTGGTGATCGCCTGCGACGGCGACCTCCTCACGCCGGGCCTGGTCAACACCCACCACCACTTCTACCAGTGGCTGACCCGCGGCTGGGCCGTCGACAGCACGCTGTTCGGCTGGCTGCAGACGCTCTACCCGGTGTGGGCACGGCTGAGCCCCGAGGACGTCGAGGCCGCTGCCCGGGTCGCGCTGGCCGAGCTCGCGCTCTCGGGGTGTACGACGGCCGCGGACCACCACTACCTCGTGCCGGGCGGCGACGACTCGGTCTTCGACGCGATCGCGGCGGCGGCCCGCTCGATCGGCATCCGCACGCACATCGCCCGCGGCTCGATGGACCTCGGCGAGAGCCGCGGCGGACTGCCGCCCGACTCCGTCGTCGAGGACCTGGACGCGATCCTGGCCTCCACCGAGGCCGTGCACGCCCGCCTGCACGACGGGGAGATGCTGTTCGTGACCGCCGCCCCGTGCAGCCCGTTCAGCGTCACCCCCGAGCTGATGCGCGAGACGGCCGCGCTGGGCCGCCGGCTCGGCATCCGGCTGCACACCCACCTCGCCGAGACCCTGGACGAGGAGCGCGACTCCCTCGCCCGCTTCGGGAAGCGGCCGCTGGAGCTCCTCGACGACCTGGGCTGGATCGACTCCGACGTCTGGGTCGCCCACGGCATCCACTTCTCCGACCGCGAGGTGGTCCGCCTGGGCGAGGCCCGCACCGGGGTCGCCCACTGCCCGTCCAGCAACAGCCGGCTCGGCGCCGGCATCGCCCGGGTCCGCGACCTGGTCGCCGCCGGGGTGCCGGTCGGGCTGGGCGTGGACGGAGTCGCCTCCAACGAGATCGGCACCCTGATGCCGGAGCTGCGAATGGCGCTCTTCCTGGCCCGTCAGCGCGACCTCGACCCGACCGCGTTCCTGCCCGTCGACGCGCTCGCGCTCGGCACCGTCGGCGGCGCCGCCTGCCTGGGCCGATCCGACATCGGGCTGCTGGAGCCCGGCCTGCGCGCCGATCTGGTGGTGTGGCCCGGCGACGACGTCGCCGACGTACTCGACCCGCTCGCGGCCCTGGTCCTCGGACCCGAGCGCTCGGCCCGCCACGTCCTGGTCGGTGGTGAGTACGTCGTCCGCGACGGCCACCTCACCGGCGCCGACCTGCCCACCCTCCGCGCCGACCTGACCCGCCGGGCCCGCCGCCTCTGGCCCGACTGACCTCCCCGCTCCCCTATCGCGGGTCAGCGGGGGCGCTGGGGCTTGCGGCGGCGCAGGCCGGCGGCGATCAACCGGGCCACGAGCACGCGGGAGCTGACCGCGAGCGCGCCGGCGGCCAGCACGTCGTCGTACCACTCGGCGGGGACGTCGTAGTGGTCGCGATCGAAGCCGCGCTCGGGGATGCCGAGGGTGCGCGCGAAGGCGTGCAGCTCGTCGTACGACTCGTCGCTGGCGAGGTGGGACCAGAAGCGGCCGTGGGCGGGGACGTTCGGCGGGTCGATGAGGATCGTCATCTCCCCGACAGGGTCTCAGATGCGCTGCAGCGAGTCGTCCAGCAGCCGGCGCCAGGAGCGGACGTGGCCCGCGTCGACGTACGACTTGTACGTCGCCCCGGGACGTGCCTGCAGGTCCAGGTGGAACTGCCGCACCCCGGCCCGCAGCAGCCACGGCACGTCCTCGGCGAGCAGCCCGCCGCCCGCCATCAGCAGCCGCGCGACGTCCGGGTCGGACTGCGCGGTGGCGAGCAGGTCCTCGCCGCCCACGCCCATGCCGCGGGGCGAGCCCGCGGACCGGACTCCCACCAGGCCGGGCAGGTCCAGCACCTGCTGCCAGGAGCGGCCCGGCTCCAGGACGTGGTCGAAGGCCTCGTGGAAGGTCCAGGGCACCCCGGGCAGTCGCTCCGCGAGGTGCGCGCAGACCTCCGTGTCGACCTCGAGCCGGCTGTCCAGGAACCCCCACGACAGTCCCGCCGCACCCGCGCCGAGGTAGTCGTGGGCGAGGCCGAGCAGCCGGGCGAGCTCACCCCCGGTCGTGGTCCAGGAGTCGTTGAGCCGCAGCAGCACGAAGACGGGTACGTCGCTGGCCCGGGCCACCGCCGACACGAGGGCCGGCTCCGGGGAAGTCGGGTCGTCCGGGCTCCCGGCGACGAGGTGCAGCCGGTCGGCCCCGCCCTCGCAGGCGCCCGGGACGTCGCGCTGATGCAGCACCGTCACCTCGAGGAGCACCTCGCCCATGACCCGATGCTAGGGCCCGCCGGCCGGCGACCCGTCACTTTCTCGGCACCTTTCGCGGCGTGTCGCGGCGGGATCGACGGGTCGCTGAGCGGACGCCGTACGACGCCCCACCGATCCGTCACTGTTGCGACGGCACACCGCAGAAAACGCCGAGAATGTGACGGGTCGGCCCGCCTGAGCATGGCACCCGCTCAGGGCGCCTCCCGGCCGATCTCGCGGGCAGCCAGGACCAGCGCCCGCTGGACCAGGCGGACGCCCTCCGGGCCCAGCGCCTGTGGGTCGCGCCACACGTCGTCCCAACCGAGCAGGCCACGGCCGACCCGGTCGGCGATCGCGCGCTCCCCCACGTCGACCGACGCCGCGCCCGCCTCCGCGAGGGCGACCTGCACCGCCAGGTCGACGGGCGCCTCGCGCGAGACGACCGCGGCCCGCTCGGTGGCCGCGGCGGCATGGGTCAGGGCCGTCTCGACCGCCGTGCGAGACGCGCTCACGAGCGCACCAGCGACGGGAGGTCGCGGAAGAGCCCCAGGCGGTGCCGCTGCTCCTCGACCCAGTCGACGACCACGTCGCGGAGCTCGCGCAGGTGGTCGATCAGCTCCAGGACCCGTCGTACGTCGTCGATGATGTCGGTGACGGCGTCCAGCCCCTTCAGCAGCAGTTCCCCCGCGAACGCCGCCCAGCCGCCGGGGCCGGCGATCTTCGACAGGAGCCGCCGCCCGAGACGGACCAGGGTCTTGCCGAGCTCGACGACCAGCCGCTCGACCTCGATGCCGATCCGCTCGGAGACCTTCGCGATCTCCTCGAACACGATCGCACCGAGCCGCACCGTCTCGCCGATGCCCCGGGCGGCGAGGCCGAAGGCGTTGACGCGGAGGAGGTACGCCGCGGCCGCCTGGCCGTGCCAGGCCGGGTCGACGGCGAGCGAGATCCGCAGGATGTTGTCGCCCCAGGCGTGCAGGGCGTCGCGGACGTCGACGCAGGCTGCGGCATTGCGCTGGATGGTCGCGTAGTCGCCGGTGAGCGGCAGGATCAGCAGCGACTCCAGGCTCTCCTCGGGCAGTCGCGGCAGCCCGGCGCCGACGTGGTTGAGGGCGTCGATGCCGTGGTTGACCACGTCGCGCATGGTCGTGAACGCGTCGTCCCAGGCGGTGAAGGTGGCGTCGTGGGTGAGCTGGGCCTGGCCCTTGTCGGGCGCCTCCAGCGGGATCCGGTCCAGGGTCGGCAGCGGCATCTCAGGCCACCCCGCCCAGGGCCCGGGAGATCGCGGCGCTGGCCTCGACGGCGCGCGCGTCGGAGCCAGCCAGCTCGCGCTCGGCGATCACGACCCCGGTCCGGACGTCGGCCCAGGACTCGGCGAACTCGTCCCCCATCCGGCCGAAGGCCGTCCCGATCACCTCCATGGCCTCGGCCAGCGGCCGGAGCAGGCACACGGGACTCGGCTCGAAGCCGGCCCGGTTGGCCACCCAGGTCGTCGCGTGCGCCACGATCCGGTCGGCCTGCTCGGCCACCTCGTCCATCACCAGCGGCAGCCGCTGCAGGTCGGCCCACCGCTCCACGAACACCTCTGCACCTGCGTCGTTCCCACCCATCCTCGGCCTCCGAGCCCCGCGGCCACCCGACGCGGCCGGTGCCCGATGCGTGCCCGGCCGGGTCGCTCTTTGAAACCCGAGCACAATGGGGCTGTGGACAACGCGTTGCTGTTCGATGCGCGGGCTCGGGTGCTCGCGGACCTGTCAGCCCGGGGTCAGGCGACGGCGGCGGCGGTCAGTGCCCTCGAGGACGCCGTCTCCGCCCGGAAGTGGTGGGCCGAGCAGTGGCCCGAGGGCGAGGTGTACGTCGCCGGGCTGGTCGCCCAGGACGTCCAGGACGCCCTGTTCGAGTCGGCCGGCCGGTGGCCCGTGTGCTCGATCTGTGAGGACGGACCGGTGCACACCCTCTACATCCAGCCCGACCTCGGCGGACCGGACCCGGTCTGGGTGTGCGAGGAGACCGGCGAGCCGGTCGCGGCTCTCGGGAAGCTGTAGGGCGCTCAGCCGTCCTGGCCGAGCTGCACCCACAGGGTGAACCGGTCCGAGCGGTAGACCGTGCGGGAGACCTCGACGATCTTGTCGCCGGCGATCGCCCGGCGCGAGTGCCGCAGGACCGCGGTCCCGGGCTCGATCTCGAGGAGGGCGCACTCCTCGGGGTTGCCCGCGTCGGCGTTGATGGAGTCCTCGGCCCACGACGGACGCAGGCCGCGCGACTCGAGGGCGTCGTACAGGCTGGTGGGCATGCCGCCCTGCAGGAAGCCGGGCAGCAGCACCTCGTTGAGGTAGGCGTCCTCCAGGCACATCGGGACGCCGTCGGCGCGGCGCAGCCGGCGCCAGTGGATGACCGCGTCGCCCTCGGTGAGGCTGAGCGCCCGGGCGACGCCGGGGCCGGCCTGCTCGCGCCGGGCGAGGAGGGTCTGCGACTCGGCGAGCATGCCGCGGCGCGCCATCTCCTCGGTGTAGCTGGTGATCCGGCTGGCGGTACGACGCGGCCGCGCGACGAAGGTGCCGCGACCGGGGATCCGCTCCAGCAGGCCCTCGACGACCAGGGCGTCCATCGCTTGGCGCACCGTCATCCGGGCGACGCCGAAGCGGTGCACCAGCTCACGCTCGGACGGAGCGGGCGATCCAGGGGCGCTACCGGTCACCAGGGATCGGACGTACTCACGCACCTGTACGTGCTTGAGCGAGCGCCCGTCCGGAACCAGTACTTCCTCCACAAGCGCGAGGGTAGATGGACTAGACACCCTCCGTCAGCCAAATCCCGGATCTGCCCGGCCGATCGCGAGCGAAGCGAGCCTGATCGGCCGAACCAACAGCCCGGCGAGCGAAGCGAGCCGGCAGCTATTCGGTCGCGATCGCCCGCAGTACGTCGAGCCGGGCGGCCCGCCGGGCGGGGAGCACCGCGGCGAGCACGCCGATCGCCACCGAGAGGCCCAGGAAGACCGCGAGCTGGCCCGCCGGGACGCTGATCACCTCCAGGCCCTCGTCGCGCAGCGCGTACATCAGCACGATGCCGAAGAACACCCCCAGCAGCACGCCCAGCACGGCACCGAGCACGGAGATGACCACCGACTCGAGGGTGATCATCCAGCGCAGCTGGCGGCGCGAGAGCCCGATCGCGCGCAGCAGCCCGACCTCGCGGGTGCGCTCGATGACGGAGAGGGCGAGGGTGTTGACGATGCCGAGCACGGCGATCACCAGGGCCAGGGCGAGCAGTGCGAAGATCAGCAGCACGAACTGGTCGATCGGCTCGCGCTGCTCCTCGGCGAACTCGACCTGGTTCTTGACCGTGACGATCGGCAGGTCGGCGATCGCCTCCTCCAGCCGCTGCCCGACCCCGGTCGCGGACTCGTCGACATCGATGATCAGCGCGTTGTCCTTGTCCTGCGCGCCCGTCGCCAGGAGCGTCTCGACCGTGGTGACGACCGGGAAGAACAGCACCGGGTTGTCCTCGTAGATGCCGACGACCTCCCAGCGCTGCTCACCGGTGGGCATCTCGATCTCCAGGTCGTCACCGACCTCGAGTCCCTCGTCGTCGGCGAAGGTCTCCTGCAGCAGCACGGTGTCGTCGCGCAACGCGGTGACGTCACCGGCGGCGGCCCGGAGCTCGAGGAACTCGGCGCCGTCGGCGTCGATGCCGACCAGACCCTGCGGCGAGCCGTCGATCGTGCCGCCGGTGTAGCGCTGGCGGACCACCCGGACGACGCCCTCGACCGCCGAGAGCCGTTCGGCGACCTCGGGCGAGAACGACCCGGCGACCACGTTGCTCACGACGAAGTCGCCGACGAAGTTCTCCTCGATGGACTTGTCGACCGAGGCCTTGGCGGAGTCGCCGACGATCGCCATCGTGCAGGCCAGGGCGAGGCCGATCATCAGCGCGGAGGCCGTCGCGGTCGTACGACGGGGGTTGCGCAGGGAGTTCTGGCCGGCGAGGTTGCCGACGGTCCCGAACAGCCGGGCGAAGACCGTGCGGGCCAGCGCGAGGAACGGTCGGCTGATGACCGGGCTCGCGGCCGCGACGCCGAGCAGGATCGCGAGTACGCCGGCGCCGACGAACCAGCCGCCGTGCGGCACCTCGACGATGTCGCCGAGGCCGGCGAAGAGCGAGGCCAGGCCGGCGGCGACGAGCACCACCCCCACCTGGAGGCGGCGCTGGATGGTCGACTCCGGCAGCACGATGTCGTCGCGCAGCGCCTGCACCGGCGCGATCCGGGTGGTGCGCAGCGCCGGGAGCAGTGCGGCGGCCATGGTGACCACCACCCCGATGGCGTACGCCGCCACGACGGTCCGCGGCGCGAAGATCAGCGGCTGACCGGACAGGTCGAGCCCGACCTGGGCGAAGACGGCGCGCAGCCCGATCGCGAGCAGCACCCCGAGCCCCAGCCCCAGGGTCGCCCCGAGCAGGCCGAGCACCAGCGCCTCGAGCTGGACCGAGCCGAGCACCTGCCGTTTGGAGGCGCCCAGGGCGCGCAGCAGCGCGAGCTCGCGGCTGCGCTGGGCGACCAGGATCGAGAACGTGTTGACGATCAGGAAGGCGCCGACGACCAGGGCGATGCCGGCGAAGACCAGCAGGAAGGTGGTGAGGAACGAGATCGCCTCGAGCAGGTCGGAGGCCGCCTCGTCGGCGGCGTCGTCGCCGGTGACCGCCTCCAGCCCGTCGGGCAGCTCGGCCTCGACCCGCTCGCGCAGGTCCTCCTGGGAGACCCCGTCCCCGGCGGTGACCCAGAGGTCGGAGTAGGCGTCCGCGCCGGCCAGGAAGAGGTCCTGGGCGGTCACGGTGTCGAAGACGGCCAGCGTCGCCCCGTTGAGAGAGCCGCCCTCCGGGAAGCCGGCGATCCCGACCAGGGTGGGCGCCAGGGTCGCGGTGGCGCCCGCGGTGTTGAGCGAGACGGCGTCGCCCAGCCCGTAGCCGGCCTTCTCGGCCGTGCTCTCGTCGAGCACGACCTCCCCGCCGCCGGCGGGCTCGCGGCCCTCGGTGATGACGAGGCCCTCGAGACCGTGTCCGGCCGGGGCGCCGGTCCAGTTCGACCCCAGTGACGGCGGACCGAAGCCGCCGACGACCTTGTCGTCGGTGTCGAGCACGACGACGTTCATCGCCGAGACGTTGCCGTCGACGCGCTCGGCGCCCTCGACCTGTGCCAGCCGGTCGACGAGGTCCGCCGGGACCGTCTGCGTGGACAGGTCGCCCATCGCCGTCATCGCGCCCTCGGGTCGGACGACGACGTCGCCGACCGTCGAGGCGAACAGCGCCGTGAAGCTGCGGTTCAGGGTGTCGGAGAAGACCAGCGTCCCCGCGACGAACGCGACTCCGAGCACGATGGCGAACGTGCTCATCAGCAGGCGCACCTTGCGCCCGAGGAGGCTCTTGAGGGCGGCGCGGAGCATCGGCCCGGTCCCCTACGCCGTCATCCGGGTCATGACGTCGAGGACCTGCTCGCGAGTCGGCGAGCGCAGCTCGTCGACGACCCGGCCGTCGGCGAGGAAGACGACCCGGTCGGTGTACGACGCCGCCACCGGGTCGTGGGTCACCATCACGATCGTCTGGCCCAGCTCGGCGCTGCGGCGCAGCAGCTCCAGCACCTCGGCACCCGAGCGCGAGTCGAGGTTGCCGGTCGGCTCGTCGGCGAAGACGATCTGCGGCCGGCTGACCAGGGCCCGCGCGACCGCGACCCGCTGCTGCTGGCCGCCCGAGAGCTCGTTGGGCTTGTGGCGCAGCCGGTCGCGGATGCCGACGGTGTCCACGACCGCGGCGTACCACTCCGGATCGGGCTTGCGGCCCGCGATGGCCAGCGGGAGCAGGAGGTTCTCCTCGGCGCTGAGCGTCGGCACCAGGTTGAAGGACTGGAAGACGAAGCCGATCTCGTCGCGGCGCAGCCGGGTCAGCGCCTTGTCGTCGAGGCTGCTGAGCTCCTGGTCGCCGACGAAGACCTGACCGCTGTCGGCGGTGTCGAGAGCCGCCAGGCAGTGCATCAGGGTGGACTTGCCGGAGCCGCTCGGCCCCATCACCGCGGTGAACTCGCCCGCGTGGATGTCGACCGTGACGTCGTCGAGGGCCCGCACCTGCGCCTGCCCGGTGCCGTAGGTCTTGGTGAGGTTGCGGACCCGGCAGGCGATCGTCGGAGTCTCGGGGGCGGCGGTCATGACCAGATGCTCGCGTGTCCCACCGACAGTGCGCCACCGGGTTGACCCCGAGCGGTCCCTGAGCTCACCCCTCGCGTATCGAAAGTCTGTTCGATACGATCGGATCATGGACTTCCAGAGCTCGCTGTTCCAGGCGGCCCCCGCCGGGGTCACCGACTTCTCCCGCCTGGAGCGCCGCGAGCTGTCCCGCGGCGCGTGGGTCGACGTCCTGCCCGCCTGGGTCCCGGACGCCGACGACGTGTTCGCGCGGCTGGTCGCCGACGTACCGTGGCGCGCCGAGCGCCGCCAGATGTACGACCGCGTCGTCGACGTACCCCGGCTCGTGCACACCTACCTGATCGGCGACCCGCTCCCCCACCCCGGGCTGGACGAGGCGCGCGACGCGCTCAGCGAGCACTACCTGTCCGAGCTGGGCGAGCCGTTCCGGACAGCGGGATGCTGCTACTACCGCGACGGCCGCGACAGCGTCGCCTGGCACGGCGACACCATCGGCCGCGGCAAGACCCACGACACGATGGTCGCGATCGTCTCCCTCGGCGACCCCCGCAAGCTGCACCTTCGGCCCCGCAACGGCGGCGACGCGGTCGTGGTCGAGATGGCCCACGGCGACCTGGTCGTGATGGGCGGGTCCTGCCAGCGCACCTGGGAGCACGCCGTACCCAAGGTCGCCCATGCCGGTCCGCGGGTCTCGGTGCAGTTCCGGCCGCTCAACGTGTTCTGAGCCGCCCCGTCGCCCGAGCTCGCTCGGGCGACGAGGAAGCGGCCAGGTCGAGTAGCCGCGCGACCGACGTATCGAGGTCGCGACCGGTGTATCGAGACCGAGCACCGGGGTCTCGATACGCTCGCTGGCGCTCGCTACTCGACCAACGAAGCCTGGGCTCGCAATTCGACCAACGAGGCCTGGCGCTCGCTACTCGACCAGCGAGGGCGGCGGCGAGTTTGGCCCGCCGTAGTTGGCTGGGCAGGTGACCACCACCCCCACCGACAACCTCGCGGCCGCCAGCGGCACCTTCACCCTGGGCGGCGACCTGCCCGTCGTACGCCTCGGGTACGGCGCGATGCAGCTGACCGGGCCCGGCGTCTGGGGCCCGCCCCGCG
Organism: Nocardioides sp. W7; assembly: GCF_022919075.1. Lineage (NCBI taxonomy): Bacteria > Bacillati > Actinomycetota > Actinomycetes > Propionibacteriales > Nocardioidaceae > Nocardioides > Nocardioides sp. W7. The sequence goes on from NZ_CP095078.1 coordinate 139,237, forward strand.
ACCACGCCGAGGCCGTCGCCGTCGTACGCCGGGCCGTCGAGCTCGGCATCACCTTCATCGACACCGCCGACTCCTACGGCCCGTTCTACTCCGAGGAGGTGATCCGCGAGGCGCTGCACCCGTACGCCGACGACGTCGTGGTCGCCACCAAGGCCGGGCTGCTGCGCACCGGACCGGACGTCTGGGTCCCCTGTGGCCGCCCGGAGTACCTGCGCCAGCAGGTGGAGACCAGCCTGCGCCGCCTCGGCCTGGAGCGGATCGACCTGTTCCAGCTGCACCGGATCGACCCGACCGTCCCGCTGGCCGACCAGGTCGGCGAGCTCGCGACACTGCGCGAGGAGGGCAAGCTCCGCCACCTCGGCCTCTCCGAGGTCGACGTGGCGCAGCTGCAGGCGGCCCAGGAGGTCGCGCCGATCGTGTCGGTGCAGAACCTCTACAACCTCGCGAACCGGTCCGCCGAGGCACTGCTCGACCACTGCGAGGCCGAGGGCATCGCGTTCATCCCGTGGTTCCCGCTCGCGACGGGGGCTCTGTCGAAGGACGACGGACCGCTCGCCGATGCCGCCCGCGAGCATGGCGCGACGCCGTCCCAGCTGGCCCTGGCCTGGCTGCTGCGGCGCTCTCCGGTGATGCTGCCGATCCCCGGCACCTCCAAGGTCGCCCACCTGGAGTCCAACACCGCCGCCGCCGGCCTCGAGCTGAGCGACGCGGAGTTCGAGCGTCTCTCCGCCGCCGTCGGCTGAGCGTGTGCTCCCCGGTGCCGGCGGGCACCGGGGAGCATGAGCGAGTCGACCGATCCCGCACCCCCCGAGCCGCAGGCACCGGCCTCAGAGACCCGCCATGACGAGCCGCCCGCGAAGGATCCCCTGCGCGGGTCCCGCACCAGCGGCGCCTGGGTCGCGGTCGTGGTGGCCTCGGTCGTCCTGGTCCTGCTCGTCGTCTTCATCGTCCAGAACACCCAGTCGGTGGAGGTCTCCTACCTCGGCTGGGAGGGTACGGCGCCGCTCGCCGCGACCCTGCTCATCGCTGCCGCCGCCGGGATGCTCATCGCCATCCTCGCCGCCTCGCTGCGGCTGCTCCAGGTGCGCCGCCGGGTCAAGCGCGACCGACGCTGACCGACTGACGCGCGCGGCGGGGTACTCCGTCACACGAGCGGGGTCCCGGGGGCGATCCGCCCCTCTGGTGTGACGGACTATCCCCGGCGCCGCCCGATAAGCCAGCCCAGCAGCAGCCCGACGACCGCCGCGGCGACGACGTTGCCGTACGCCTTCACCAGCACGGGTACGACGGCCGCGCCCAGGTCGACCGAGTCCGGGGCCTGCGCGCGCGCCGGCGGGGGCCGGGACGGGGCCGGTCGCGGCGGCGGGGCGGCAGCGGGCGGCGGTGAGCCGTCCACCGTCGCCGGAGCCGGTTCGGTGGACTGCTCACCGGCGTGCCGGCCCGGCGGTGAGCCGTCCACCGTCGGCGAAGCGGATTCGGTGTCCTGCTCACCGCCCGCCTCGCCGCCCGCACCGGCCGGCGGACCCGAGAGCCGCTGCTCGAGGCAGGCGACGAACTGCCCCAGCAGCTTGTCGGAGACGTCCTGCATCACCCCGCGCCCGAACTGGGCCGGCTTGCCGGTGATCGCCAGGTCGGTGAGCACCTCCACCTCGGTGCCGTCGGCGCCGACCGCCATCGAGAGGGTGACCGTGGCGCCGGCCGTGCCGTTGCCGCGCTTGTCCTTGCCGTTGGCCTCGACCACGAACCGGTGCGCCGCCTCGTCCTTCTCGACGAAGCGGCCCGAGCCGTTGTAGACCAGCGCGATCGGGCCGAGCTTGACCTTCACCGACCCGGCGAAGGTGTCGGCATCGACCGAGGAGACCGTCGCGCCCGGGAAGCACTCCGCCACCGACGCGATGTCGTTGAAGTGCGCCCAGGTCTCCTCTACCGAGGTGGGGACGGTGAAGCGGTGCTGGAGGTCCACTACGCGCCCGCCGCGGCGAGGACCGCACGCCGGGTCAGCACCCGGGCCAGGTGCCGCCGGTAGTCCGCGGCGCCGTTGAGGTCGGAGGGCGGGTCGGTGCCCTCGGTCGCCCGCTCCGCGGCGGCGCGTACGACGTCCTCGGACAGCGACTGGCCCGCCAGCGCCTCCTCGACCGCCCGGGCGCGCAGCGGCGTCGAGCCCATGTTGGTCAGCCCGACCCGGGCCTCGAGGATCAGGCCGTCCTCGACCCGGACCGTCGCGGCGACCGCCACGATCGGCCACTGGTGGGCGACCCGCACGAACTTCTCGTAGTGCGCCCCCCAGCCGGTCCGCTTGGGCAGCCGCACCTCGGTGAGGATCTCGTCGTCGCCGATCGCGGTCTCGAAGAGGCCGACGAAGAAGTCGTCCGCGGCCACGGTCCGGGTGCCACCGGGTCCGGCGACCACGAACTCGGCCCCGAGCGCGAGCGCGGGGGCGCCGAGGTCACCGGCGGGGTCGGCGTGCGCGAGCGCCCCGCCGAAGGTCCCCCGGTGCCGGACCTGCGCGTCAGCGAGATGCTCCACCGCCGCCGCGATCAGGCCCGCGTGCTGGGCCACGAGCGGGTCGGAGCCGACGACGGAGTGCGGGGTCATCGCCCCGATCACGATCGCGTCGCCGTCGTCGCGTACGCCGCGCAGCGACGGGATCCGGCCCAGGTCGATGACCAGCTCCGGCGCGTTGAGGCGCATCCGCAGCACCGGCAGCAGGCTCTGCCCACCGGCGATGATCTTGGCGTCGTCGCCGTGCTGGGACAGCGCGGCCAGGGCCTCCTCGACCGAGGTGGGCGCGAGGTAGTCGAACGGTGCGGGGATCATTCGGGGCCCCCGTTCGAACCGGAACGAAGTGAGGATTCGGATGGGGTGAAGATCACTGGCCCGCTCCTTCCGTAGAGGACCGACCGGGTTGCTCCTGGTTGCCGGCGGCACCACCGGCTTCGAAGTGCGGCATCGCCGCTTCCTCCGTCGCAGGACCACCCGAGGCACCGTCGCCGTTGATCGCCTTCCACACCCGCTCGGGCGTGCAGGGCATCTGGATGTCGCTGACCCCGAGGTGACGCACCGCGTCGACGACCGCGTTGACGACGGCCGGCGTGGACGCGATGGTCCCGGCCTCGCCGACGCCCTTGGTGCCGAGGGTGTTGGTCAGCGACGGGGTGGTCGTGTGGTCGACGTCGAAGCTGATCGTGTCGGCGGCGGTGGGCAGCAGGTAGTCCACGAACGACCCGCTGACCAGGGTGCCGGAGTCGTCGTACACCGCCTCCTCCCACAGCGCCTGGGCGATGCCCTGCACCAGTCCGCCGTGCACCTGGCCGGCGACGATGAGCGGGTTGATGACGTTGCCGATGTCGTCGCAGCAGACGTACTTGCGCATCTTCAGCGCACCCGTCTCGGTGTCGACCTCCATCGCGCACAGGTGGGTGCCGTGCGGGTAGTTGAAGTTCACCGGGTCGAAGGTCGCGTCGCTGTCGAGCGACGGCTCCATCCCGTCCGGCAGGTCGTGCGCGGCGAAGACCGCGGAGGCGATCTCCTGGATCGCCACCCCCTGGTCGGTGCCGCGTACCGAGAACCGGCCGTCCCCGAACTCCAGGTCGTCGGCCGACGCCTCGAGCATGTGCGCGGCGACGACCTTGGCCTTCTCGACCACCTTGTCTGTCGCCTTGACCAGCGCCTCGCCGCCGACGACCAGCGACCGGGAGCCGTAGGTGTCCAGGCCCTTGTGCGCCACCTGGGTGTCGCCGTGCAGCACCTCGACGTCCTCGAAGGGCACGCCGAGCCGGTCGGCGACGATCTGGCTGAACGCCGTCTCGTGGCCCTGACCGTGGGCGCTGGTGCCGGTGACGACCTCGACCTTGCCGGTGGCCAGCATCCGCACGCTCGCGTGCTCCCAGCCGCCCGCGCCGTAGTCCAGGGAGCCGAGGACCCGCGAGGGCGCCAGGCCGCACATCTCGGTGAACGTCGAGACGCCGATGCCGAGCTGGACCGGGTCGCCGGACTCGCGCCGGCGGCGCTGCTCCGCGCGCAGCTCGTCGTACCCGAACATCTCCTTGGCCCGCGCGGTCGCCGCCTCGTAGTTGCCGGAGTCGTACTCCAGCCCGGCGACCGTCGTGAACGGGAACTCCTCGTGCTTGATCCAGTTCTGCTCGCGGATCGCCAGGGGGTCCACCCCGACCTCGGCGGCCAGCTCGTCCATCAGCCGCTCGATCGCGAACGTCGCCTCGGGGCGTCCCGCGCCACGGTAGGCGTCGGTCCAGGTCTTGTTGGTGAGCACGGTCTGGACGGCGAACCGGTACGCCGGGAACTTGTAGATCGCGTTGTACATGAACGCCCCGAGGACCGGTACGCCGCCGCCGACGAGCGAGACGTACGCGCCGAGATCGGCCAGCAGGTCGACCTTGAGCGCCTTGACGTTGCCCTGCCGGTCGGCGGCCAGGGTGAGCCGCTGCCACTGGTCGCGGCCGTGGTGGGCGCTCATCAGCGACTCGCTGCGGGTCTCGGTGTACTTCACCGGCCGGCCCGTCCGGCGGGCCAGCGCCACGGTGATCCACTCCTCCGGGGTGGTCTGCAGCTTGCCGCCGAAGCCACCGCCGACGTCGGGCGCGATCACCCGCAGCTTGGACTCCGGGATGCCGGTCGTGGCGGCCAGCGCGAAGCGCAGGATGTGCGGGATCTGGGTCGCCGACCAGACCGTGAGCTGCTCGCCGGTCGGGTCGACCACGGTCGAGCGGGGCTCCATGAAGGCGGGGATCAGCCGCTGCTGGCGGTACTCCCGCTCGATCACGATCCCGTCGGACCGGGCCTCGGCGATCGCGGCCTCGACGTCGCCGCCGGTGCCCGCCTCGTTCGAGTCGAAGATCCACAGTGCCGACTTGTTGGTGCCGAGGTCGGGATGGGCCAGCACGGTGTCCGCCGCGGACTCCCTCAGGTCGAGCGCGGGCGGCAGTACGTCGTACTCGACGTCGACGAGCTCGGCGGCGTCGCGCGCCTCGGCCGCCGTGCGGGCGGCCACCACCGCCACGATCTCGCCGGCGAACGCCACCCGGCCGGTCGCGACCGGGAGGTGGGTCGGTGCCTTCTGCTCGGGCGTGATCGGCCAGGCGTTGATCAGCACGCCCTGGAAGTCGCCGAGCTCCTCGCCGGTGACCACGTCGACGACGTTGGTGGCCGCCTTCGCGGCGTTCGTGTCGATGCTGGTGATGGTCGCGTGCGCGAACGGGCTGCGGACCATCGCCAGGTGCAGCATCCCGGGCAGCACGATGTTGTCGGTCCAGCGGGTCCGGCCGGTGATCAGCCGCTGGTCCTCCTTGCGCCGCCGGTCGCGGCCGATCTCCTTGCGGGTCTCGGCGGCCGGCGCGTCCTGGACCGCGGTCATGCCGGCACCGTCCCCGCCGCGTGCTGGACCGCCCTCACGATGTTGTGGTAGCCGGTGCAGCGACACAGGTTGCCCTCGAGCCCGAGCCGGATCTCCTCCTCGGAGGGCTGCGGGTTCTCCTTCAGCAGGTCGATGCTCTGCATGATCATCCCCGGGGTGCAGAAGCCGCACTGCAGCCCGTGGCACTCGCGGAACGCCTCCTGCACCGGGTGCAGCTCGCCGTCCTTGGCGAGCCCCTCGACGGTGGTCACCTCGGCCCCGTCGACCTGGACCGCGAGCACGTTGCACGACTTCACGCTGGTGCCGTCGAGATGCACCGTGCACGCGCCGCAGTTGCTGGTGTCGCAGCCGATCACCGTGCCGGTCTTGCCGAGTCGCTCGCGGAGGTACTGCACCAGCAGCATCCGCGGTTCGACGTCGTCGGCGACCTGCTCGCCGTCGACGGTGAGGTTGATCCGGGTCATGGACTCTCCCTTGTCGGTGCGGGACCTGTGATGCGGGTCACGCTAGGGAGCGATGGTTGGCAGCCCGTTGGTCAGCGCCGCGCGACGGCCAGCCGCCCCTTCAACAGAGGTACGGCGGGGTGCGCGCGGCCCCCCGAGCCCCCGGTCAGCCGGGCCAGGCAGACCTCCAGCACCTCGGCGTCGTACGGCGCGAGCTCGCTGTAGCGGACCACCGCGTCGGGCTGCGGGTCGGCGAGCAGCGCCTCGCGGACCGCGACCGCGACGTACTCGGCGAGCTCGCCGAGCGCCGGACTGTTGGTGCCGGGCAGCAGGTCGCCGCCGTACGCCTCGACGGCGGCCGCGACGTGCCCCCGCCGCAGCAGCCCGAGCACGTGGTCGACGTCGGTCGCGACCGGCATCAGCAGCCGGTAGGGGCGCGAGGAGAGCTGGCCGCCCAGCGCCGAGCGCAGGTGGGAGACTTCGGCCTTGAGCGTGGAGAAGGTGACCTGCTGGTCACCGTACACGGACGCGTGCAGCTGCTCCAGCGAGAGCCCCTCGGGGTGCATCGCGAGCAGGGCGAGGATCTCGGTCTGGCGCCGGTTGAGCAGTAGCCGGAGACCGTCGAGTCGGGTCTCGGCGGTGCCGAGCAGGGTCATCACCAGGCCGGGGTCGTGGGTCTCGTCGGGGCCGCCGCCGCTCGCGGAGGGCGGCAGCGCCGACTCGATCAGCCGCGCCATCACCCGAGCCGTCGCGAGCCCGATCGGGTGGGTGCGGTCCCAGGTGGTCGACAGGTCGAGGACGCCGAGCTCGACGCCGGTCACCGGATCGTGCACGGGCGCGGCCCAGCAGACCCAGTTGTGCACGATCGAGGCGTAGTGCTCGGCGCTGAAGACCATCGACGGCGCGTCGAGCCGGGTCGCGAGGTCGAGCGCGTTGGTGCCGACCGACTGGTCGTCCCAGCGCCCGCCGGGCACGAAGTTGACCGTCTCGGCCTTGCGCCGCATGACGCGGCCGCCGTACGTCCACAGGATCCGGGTCTGCGGGTCGGTGACGGCGACGACGAGGTCGCCGTCCTCGGCGGTACGCCGCAGCTCCGCCTCGACGCTCTCCACCGCGACCTGCAGGGGCGAGCCGCGCCAGATCGACTCCGTCTCGGACTCGTCGGCGAGCGGCGCCTCCGTGACGTCGGGCGAGACGGTGGCCTCCGAGCGGGTCCAGCTGCTCAGGATCTCGGGCCGCACGAGCGGCTCGGCGTCATCGCCGTGCTCGACGAACGCGCTCCAGGCCCGGACGGCGTCGTACCGCCTGCTGCGTAGCTCGCTGGCGGCCATCGCGTCTCCCCCGGGTCCGGTCTACCGGCACTGTAGCCGGGGGTGTGACGGGCGTCACCGGAGCGGCCCGGCGACTCAGCCCTCCCGGGTCTCGCGGATCGTGTCCTGGAGGCGCCGGATGTCCTGAGCGGTCTGCTGATCGCCGTTGGCCGGGTCCTCCAGCCAGTTGAGGTACTGGCTGCCAGCGCTCAACGGGTCGCTCTGGGAGACCGACTGCTGCGCGTCGGGGTCGTCGAGCCAGGTCTGGTACGACGCCGGCACGCCGTTGGCCTGCTCGTAGACGACGAGGGCCAGGTTCTCGTGCACCTGCTCCTTGGCCCAGCCCGCACCTGTCTCGTCGTCGTGGTCGGTGCCGTCGACCGCATCGAGCAGCTCGCCGCTCTCGCGGGCGATCGCGTCGGCGGCCTCGGTGCGGGTGGCGACCCAGTCCTGCAGGACCGGCCACAGCTGCTCGTCGGTGAACACCCCGCCCAGCACCGCCCGGCGGTCCTCGGGATCGTCGAGGGCGGCCACGCAGTCCAGGGCCGCCGGGTCGGCGAACGCCTCGCGTCGACCCTCCTCGTCGTCCGCCGACCCCGCGTCGACCCCGGCCGCCTCCAGGCAGGCGGTGAACGTCTCGTCCTCGGGCAGGTCCTCGAGACCGGAGCACGCGGTGGCGAGGACGAGCAGCAGCGCGACGGGGACGAGGCGGATCGACCTCATGCGATGTCGCGGGTCTGGTTGATGATCTCCTGGATCCGCCGGATCTCCTCCGCCGTCGCCTGGTCGTTGTTCGCGGGGTCCTCCAGCCAGTTGAGGTACTGGCTGGCGGCGCTGAGCGGGTCGCTGTCGGAGACCGACTGCTGGGCGTCGGCGTCGGCCAGCCACTCCTGGTAGGAGTCGGGGGCGCCGTGGTTCTGGAGGTAGATGATCCAGGCGAGGTTCTCGTGCACCTGGTTCTCGCCCCAGTCCTCGCCGAAGTTGGCGCGGTTCTCGGCGGCGTCGGCGTACTGCTCGTTGAACGCCTTCAGGATGTCGATGGCGACCCCGGCCGGACCGGCGGCCTTGCCCGTCACCGCCAGCAGGGACTCGACCGCCTTGTCGATCATCGGCTGCATGGCCTCGCCGACGTTGAGGTCCATCTCGGCGGACTCGGCCAGGCCGAGCAGGTAGCCGACGTTGCGGGCGGTGGCCTCGTCGAGCACGCCGGCGTCGCCGTTGCGGGCGATGAGCTCCTCCAGCATCTTCTGCACGTCCTCGTCGCCGAGATGGTCCTTGAACATCTCGGCGATGAGCTCCTGGTCGACCTCGCTGCTGGACTGGGCGAGGTAGTCGATGGTGTCGGGGTCGGTGAAGAACTCCTGCAGGTCCAGGTCGTACTGGCTCAGGTCGATGTCGTCCTGGTGGTCCTGGATGGTCTGCAGCACGTCCTCGAACGTCCCCGGGAAGTTCTGGTCGCGCGAGCTCTCCAGCAGGTTCTTCAGCATGTCCATGCGGACCTGGTAGCCGTCGGGGTCGAGGATCGCGCGGTGGTCGTTGGCATGCAGGTCGGCCAGCTCGGCGAGCAGCGCCTCGCGGTCGTCCTCGCTGGCGTTGTTGAGCACCCGGGCGAGGGTCTCCGGGTCGGTGCTGTCGGTGAACGACTGCAGCATCGCCTCGTAGCCGTCGGGGTAGGCCTGCTCCTGCATGTGACGGCCGATGTCGATGGCGCCGTCGTTGTCGATCGGGACGTCGTAGCGCATGTACCAGCTGAGCGCGAGGGCGATCCCCGGAAGGCGGTCGTCGGCGTACTCGGAGCCGGTGATCGCGGCCAGCCGGGACGCGGTCTCGGGGTTGCTGAACCGGCGGGTGAACTCGACCAGGTCGACGTCGGAGTACTCGCCGAGGCCCGAGGCGATGACGTCGTTGAAGCTCTGGAGCGCGTCGGTCCAGTCGTCCTCCTCACTCTCCCCGGTGGTGATGTAGTACTGGGCGACGTCGTAGACGCGGTTGACCAGCTCGGGGCCGCCCGCCTTCGCGAAGGCCGCCGCGTAGACGGGGTCGTCGGCCTTGCCCTCCAGCGCGGCGAGGGCGTCGCGCACGGCGTCGCTGTCGGAGAGGTCGACGTCCTCCAGCAGCTCCTGGAGCTCCTCGACGTCGTCCTGGGCCTCCTCCTCGGTCGCCGCGATGTCGGCGTTCTCGTACTGACGCACCAGGGTCATGCCGGCGAGCAGCTCGGAGTGGTCGAAGGGGTGGACCGGGAGCTTGCCCTTCTCCAGGTCCTCGAGCGCGCTCGGCGGGACCTCGACCGGGCTCTGCTCCTCCAGGGTCGTGGCGAGGGCTCGGGTCTGGTAGCCCAGCCACTGCTTGAGGTAGCCGAAGCTCGTCTCCAGCTCGTGCCAGGTCTGACGGCGGGCCTCGAAGGCCGCGTCGTAGTCACCCTGCCGCTGGTTCGCGAGCTGCTCGCTCTGGTCGTCGGTGAGCGGCTCGTCACCCTCGGTCGCGTCACTGCGGCGGGTCGCGTGGGCGTTGTCGGCCTGAGCCATCGCCGTGTCGTAGTCGGTCTGGGCCTGCAGGTAGCGCTGGTTGAGGCTGGGGAGCTGCTCGAGCGCGTCCTCGTAGTCCTTCGCCAGGCTGCCGACGGCGGCGGAGATGGCCTCGACCTTGGTCGAGAACCCCTTCATCAGCCCGCCGAGGCCCGACATCTCGGTCTTGATCGTGTCGGCGGCGGTGCCGGTCCACTGGCTGCCGATGTCACCGGGAGTGCCCTCGACCGTCGCCCCCTTGGTCTGGAGGTGGTCGGCCAGGGTGCCGAGTCGGTTCTGGACGCCGCGGAGAACGGCGGGCTGGATGTCGAGGGTGAAGTGGTCGTCGGCCATCGGGGTCCTCAGAGCGAGATCGACCAGGAGAGGTCCTGGTCCATGGCGGTCAGGTCGACGTGCAGTGCGTTGGTGTTGCCCGCGATCAGGCCCGCCGCGGTGGTGCCGGCGTCCATCACGTCCCGCCAGCCGAGCTCGAAGATCGCGACCCCGCCGTCCACGGTGCCGGAGAACTCTCCGCACCCGGAGCTGATCCGCCCGGCCTCGGAGGAGATCGACACCTTCCCGTTGGCGAACTCGTTGCTCAGATTGTTGAACCGGTCCTTGATCTGCGCCGCGACCTCGTCGGACATCTGGATGTCGGTCATCGCCTGCTCTCCGTGATCGGGCTCCCCGCGGGCCCGTCCTGCTGTTTGCGAACGTCTGGAACCTGCCCGGGACGGCGCCGGGCAAACGCCGACCCTCAGACGCCGAGACGGCGGCGCAGGAACCGCACCGTCTCCTCGATGGAGGTATGCCACTGCGGGGTGAACGAGTGGCGCTCCCCCGGGTAGACCTCCAGCCGGCTCGCGACCCCGGCCTCGGTGAGCAGCCGGTGGGTGGTCTGCGCCCACGGGAACGGGCACTGCTCGTCGTCGGTGCCGTGGTGCATCAGCACCGGCTCGGTGATCCGGTCGAAGTAGGTCCGCGAGGACAGACCCCGGTAGAAGTCCGGCCGCTCCTGCGGGGTGCCGAACCGGTCGAAGAGCGCGTCGACCGCCTCCGGCCGGCTGCGCGCCGTGAAGTGCCGCAGGTTGTCGAGGTAGCGCGAGCTCACGCCGGCGTACACGACCGCGGCGTCGACGATCCCGGGCTGCGCGACCAGGGCGTTGAGGGTGATCCCGCCGCCCATCGAGCGGCCGAGCATGGCCAGCTTGTCGGGATCGACGTACGGCTCCCGCTTCAGCGACGCGACGGCGTTGAGCGCGTCGCGGGCGTAGCCGAGCCGGCTCTCGCGCTGCAGCGGCGTGGCCGGGTCGGAGTCGGCGTGGCCGCGGTAGTCGGTGTGCAGGACGACGAAGCCGGCGTTCGCCAGCCAGTCTGCTCACGCGCCAGGCCCTGGCCCGGTGCGTAGATCGCCGGGTCGATGTAGCCGTGGTTGAGCACGATCCCCGGGAACGGCCCCCTCCCCTTCGGCCGCAGCAGCACCCCCGAGACCCGGACGTCGCCGCTGCGGTAGAGCACCCGGTGCCGGGTGTACGACGCCGTCTCGCCTTCGAGGGCCGTGAACCGGATCCGGCTGCCGCGGAACTCCTCGCGCATCAGCTGCGGCAGCGACGTCTCGTCGGTGACCGGCGGCAGGGTCTCGACCTGCTCGGTGGGCGTGGGGATCGGAGCGGGGGTGACCTCCTCGGAGGGGCTGCCGCTCGCGGAGGGGTCGGGTTTCGTGCCCGGCTCGTCGTCAGCGCTGCAGGCCACCAGCGGGACGAGCAGGAGCAGCGCGGCGAGCGTCGTACCCCTCCCTCTCCGGCTCATGCGAGCGGACCCTCCCGGTGGATCCGTCCGTGGGTGTGGCCGAGCCGCTCGCCGGTGCCGCCCCAGCGGCCGGCGATGATCTCGGCGGCGATGCTGATCGCGGTCTCCTCCGGGGTCCGGGCGCCGAGGTCCAGGCCGATCGGGCTCGAGAGCCGCGCCAGCTCGTCGTCGGTCAGCCCGGCCTCCTTCAGCCGCGCCATCCGGTCGTCGTGGGTGCGGCGCGAGCCCATCGCGCCGACGTAGGCCACCTCCGGCAGCCGCAGCGCCACCTCCAGCAGGGGTACGTCGAACTTCGGGTCGTGGGTGAGCACGGTGATCACCGTGCGCGGGTCGACCGCCCCGGCCTCCGCCTGCGCGGCGAGGTAGCGGTGCGGCCAGTCGACGACCACCTCGTCGGCGTCGGGGAAGCGGCTCGCGGTCGCGAACACCGGCCGCGCGTCGCACACGGTCACCCGGTAGCCGAGGAAGCTCCCCACCCGCGCCATCGCCGCCGCGAAGTCGATCGCCCCGAAGACCAGCAGCCGCGGGTGCGGCGCGAAGGCCCACACGAACACCCGCAGGCCCTCGCCCCGGCGCTCCCCGTCGGGTCCGTAGGTCAGGGTGGCGTTCGTCCCCGACGCGAGCAGCCCCAGGGCGTCGTCCCGGACGGCGTCGTCGGCCCGCGCCGACCCGATGGTCCCCGACGTTCGGGTCCCCCGATCCGAACGGCCACCACGTGCAAGGTCGGGGACCAGCGCGCCGTCCGGTCGTACGACGAGCCGCCGCCCCACCCACTCCGGGTCGGGGTGCTCGACCACGGTGGCGAGCGCGACCGGCCGACCGGCCGCGACGTCGGCGGCGATCTCGCCCAGCTCGGGGAAGGTCTCGCGCGAGACCCGCTCGACGTACACGTCGAGGATCCCGCCGCAGGTCAGGCCGACGGCGAACGCGTCGTCGTCGGAGACGCCGTACCGCTCCAGGGCGGGCGCACCGGAGGCCACCACCTCGCCGGCGAGCTCGTAGACCGCCCCCTCGACGCACCCCCCGGAGACCGACCCGACGGCCGAGTCGTCGGGGCCGACCAGCATCGAGGCACCGGCCGGGCGCGGCGCGGACCGGAAGGTCGCGACCACGGTCGCCACCCCCACCGTCTCGCCGGCCTCCCACCAGGCCAGCAGCTCGGGCAGCACGTCACGCACGGGCGACCACCTCCACCAGCTCGGCGTACGTCGCCAGCGAGTGGCCCGCGACGAAGTCGTCGACGTGCGGCAGCACCGCGACGATGCCCTGCTGGACCGGCTCGTAGCCGGCCTTGCCGCGGTGCGGGTTGACCCAGACCACCCGGTGCGCGATCCGGCGCAGCCCCGCGACCTGGGCGGCGAGCTCGGTGGTGCCGCCGCGCTCCCAGCCGTCGCTGAAGATCACCACGACCGCGCCGCGAGCGGTGCCGCGCCGGCCCCATCGGTCCACGAAGGAGTGCAGCGTCTCCCCCAGCCGGGTGCCGCCGGACCAGTCCGGCACCGTCCGCCCCGCGGCGACGAGCGCCCGCTCGGGGTCGCGCAGCCGCAGCGCGCGGGTGACGTGGGTCAGCCGGGTGCCGAGCGTGAACGTCTCGACCGATCCGGGCGCGGCCTGGGTGAAGCGGTGCGCGAGCCGCAGCAGCGCGTCGGCGTACCCGCTCATCGAGCCGGAGACGTCGACCAGCAGCACCACCCGGCGCGGCTTGCGGCCACGGCGGCGCCAGGCGATCTCGGCCGGCTCGCCCATCCGCCGCAGGCTGGCGCGCAGGGTGCGGGAGGCGTCGACGTCGCCGCGGTGCCACGCCCGGTGCCGAGCGGTACGACGCAGCGGAACCCGCGGCCGGAGCGTGCCGAACAGGGCGGCCAGCCGCTGCCGCTCGGCCGGCGAGAGGGTGGCGACGTCGCGGTGCCGGAGCACCTCCAGCTCGCTGGCCCGGGCGCGGACGACCTCGGGGTCGGTCTCGCCCTCGCCGTCATCGTCGCCGTCGGTCTCGGGCAGATCGGTGAAGCTCGGCGCGACCGGCTGCGGGGGCCGCGGTAGCGGGAGCCCGTCGCGGGAGCCGAACCAGGCCTCGAAGACCTGGTCGTAGCGGGCCAGGTCGTCCGGGCTGCCGCAGAGCGTGGCCCGCCCGGCGACGTACGTGGCGCCCGGGTCGCCGAGCCCGACCAGCGCCGCTGCCTCGAGGAACCCCTGGGCCCGGTCCTGGGTCACCGGCACCCCGGCGGCCCGCAGCGCCCGGGCGAACCCGAGCAGCACCTCGTCGGCCTCGTGGGTCGACCCGTCGATCCTGCCGCGACACGCCGCAGAATCCGCCGAGCCAGTGACGGGTCGGCTCATGGGGTGAGCATCCGATCGAGGGCGGTGCGGACCCGGTCGGCGTCCTCGCGGTACTTCACCAGCGCCCCCAGGGTCCGGGCCGCGGTCTCCAGGTCCAGGTCGACGGTGCCGAGGTGGTGCAGCGCCCGCGCCCAGTCGAGGGTCTCGGCGACCCCGGGCGGCTTGAGCAGGTCGCCGCCGGCCCGGAGCTGCTGCACGACGCCCACCACCTGGGCCGCCAGGGTCGCTGAGACCTCGGGCGCCCGGGAGCGGACGATCTCGACCTCGCGGGCCAGGCCCGGGTGGTCGATCCAGTGGTAGAGGCAGCGCCGCTTCAGCGCGTCGTGCAGCTCGCGGGTGCGGTTGCTGGTCAGCACGACGTACGGCGGGGTCGCGGCCCGGACGGTCCCGAGCTCGGGGATCGTCACCTGGTAGGTCGAGAGCACCTCCAGCAGGAACGCCTCGAACTCGTCGTCGGCCCGGTCGACCTCGTCGACCAGCAGCACCGCCGGCGCCTGCTGCAGCGCGGCCAGCACCGGGCGCGCGAGCAGGAAGCGCTCGTCGTACAGGCTCTTCTCGGCCTCCTCCAGCTCCGCGCCTCCGGCCGCCTCGAGCGCGCGCAGGTGCAGGATCTGCCGCGGGAAGTCCCAGTCGTAGAGCGCCTGGGTGGCGTCGATGCCCTCGTAGCACTGCAGCCGCACCAGCGGGACGCCGAGCGTCTCGGCCAGCGCCTCGGCCAGCGCGGTCTTGCCGGTGCCGGGCTCGCCCTCGAGCAGCAGCGGGCGCTCCATCCGCAGCGCCAGGAACGCCACCGTGGCCAGCGCGTCGTCGCACAGGTAACCGGTCGCGCCCAGTCGCTCGGCCACCTCCGCGGCGCTGCCCAGGGCCTCCATGTGATCCAGGCTACTGACCGGCCCGTTGGCCCCGGGTTGGCATCATCGGATTCGTGGCCGACCCGTTGGAGCAGACCATCCTGGACCTGCTCGACCAGCGTGCCCCGGGCGCCACGATCTGTCCCTCCGACGCCGCCCGGGCGGCCGCTCCCGACGACTGGCGACCGCTCATGCAGCCGGTCCGCGACGCCGCGGCCCGGCTCGCGACCGCCGGTCTGGTCGAGGTCACCCAGGGCGGCGCGGTCGTGGACGTGGCGACCGCCCGCGGTCCGGTGCGGATCCGCCGCCCCGAGTGACCCCACGTCTCACAGGGGGCGGTCCACGTCCTGCCCTCGGGCCAGGTCGCCGCACTCGACGAGCAGTACGTCGTGAGCGTGCAGGTAGTCGCGCGCGCCCTGGTCGCCGGCGGCCGTCCCGGCCGCCTCGTCCCAGTGCTCGCGCCCGAGCAGCACCGGGTGCCCGGGGAGTCCGTCGTACGCCGCCCGCGCCAGCGAGCCCGGCCCGGTGCCGGACGCGAGCACCCGGGCGACGACCTGGGCAGTGACGTCGGGCAGGTCGACCAGGTGCACCAGGGCCGCGTCGACCTCTCCGAGCGACGCCAGGCCCGCCCGCAGGGAGGCCGACATCCCCGATGCCCAGTCGTGCGCGACCACGACGTCGGCGCCGCGGCCGTCGAGCAGCAGCACGGCCTCCTCGACGGCGGCTCCCAGCACGACTGTCACCTGCTCGCAGCCGCCGTCGTGAAGCACGTCGACGGAGCGGGCGAGCCAGGGCTCACCCGCTCCGTCGACGACCAGCGCCTTCGGCAGGCCCATCCGGGAGCCGGCTCCCGCGGCGAGCAGGAGCCCGTGCACGCTCATCCGCCGAAGGCGTCGGCGTACAGCTTCTCCAGCTCCGGGGTCGCCGGTCCGCTGAACCCGCAGACGGTGACCTGGCCGTCGGTCGCGGAGACCAGGTAGGTCCCGCCGACCTGGAAGTCGACCGCGCCGATCAGGTTCGTCAGCTGCTCCGCCGGCGCGTCGACCTCGACCTGATCGGCCTCGTCGCCGGCGTAGAACGTGGTCGGGGTCAGCACCACGGTGCCGTCGGCGATCGACTCGACCGTGCCCGCGAACGCCAGCTGCTGCTGGGACAGCACCTCCGCCGACGGCACCATGCACCGGCCGGTGGACCCGGCGGGCGCCCGCAGGCTGATCACGACGGGGTCACTCCCGTCCGCGCCCGTGCCGCCCTCGGCGATCGGCGGCGCGGTGCTGTCGTCGTCGGTCCCGGTCAGCGTGAAGATCCCCACTCCCGCGATGACCAGCGCGGCGGCCGCCGCGACGAGCCAGGTGAGCGGGTTGCGGCCGTGTGTGCCGGTCCGGCGCTCGGGGACCAGGGTGTCGGTGTCGTGGCTCATGATGTCCTCCAGGAGTCGGGCCACCCCGTCGGGGTCGGCCGGGCCGAGGGAGGCAGCCGGGTCGACGGCACGCAGTCGTGCGCGCAGGGCGTCGTCCCGATCGATGTCGTGCGAGTCGGTCATGGCCTTCTCCCCTCTCTCGACTCCTCATGTCCGGCAGTCCGGTCGATCTTTCGCTCGTCCTTCCTGAGGCGATCGGCGAGATTCTGCCGGGCCCGGTGCAGCCGGATGCTGGCGGCGTTCGGGGTGATGCCGAGCACGACCGCGATCTCGCCGGGCGTGAGCTCCTCCCAGGCCCACAGCCGCAGCAGCTCGGCCTCCGCGGGACGGAGCTCGGCCAGGGCGGCGATCACCGCATCGTCGCCGGGCACCTCGGCCGGGTCGGGTACGACGTCGGGCGGCGTGGTGCTCGCGATCCTGGCGGCCAGCCGTCGCTGCCGCCGATGGCCCCGCTCGGCGTTGGCCAGACAGTTGCGCGCGACGCCGTACGCCCACGGGAGCGGGTCGGCGGGGATCTGGTCGATGCGCCGCCAGCACACCAGCAGGGTGTCGGCGAGGACGTCGTCGGCGGTCGCGGGGTCGGTGCGCCGCACCACGAACCGGCGCAGCGGCTCGGTCAGCTCGCGCGCCAGCTCCTCGAAGTGCCGTCGGCGCTCCTGGTCGTCCACGTCCACCCTTTCGCCTCGCCCGCCACGAGATGTTCCGAGTACCCGCGGGCGGTCCCGTCCAGCCGGGAGCCTGCCCAGCCTCTCAAATGCCGGAAGGCCCCGGACCCTCGCGGGTCCGAGGCCTCCTCGGTTGGTGCGGTGCTGCTGCGCTTGCGTGAGCTGGATCTCGGTCTCGATACGCGCCGCGCGTCCCTCGCTTCGCTCGGTCCGTGCCGGCGCTACTCGACCTGATCGACCACGCTGCCCGCGACTTCGCCGCGGCAGCTGTCGATCAGAAGTCCATGCCGCCCATGCCGCCGGTCGGGTCGCCGCCCATGGGCGCCGCCTTCTCCGGCTTGTCGGCCACGACGACCTCGGTGGTGAGGAACAGCGCGGCGATCGACGCGGCGTTCTGCAGCGCCGAGCGGGTGACCTTCGCCGGGTCGATGATGCCCTCGGCGATCATGTCGACGTACTCGCCGGTCGCGGCGTTGAGGCCCTGACCGGCGGGGAGGCCGGAGACCTTCTCAGCCACGACGCCGCCCTCGAGGCCGGCGTTGATCGCGATCTGCTTCAGCGGGGCCGAGGTGGCCACGCGGACGATGTTGGCACCGGTGGCCTCGTCGCCCACCAGGTCCAGCTTGTCGAACGCGGTGGCCGCAGCCTGCACCAGGGCCACGCCGCCGCCGGCGACGATGCCCTCCTCGACGGCCGCCTTCGCGTTGCGAACGGCGTCCTCGATGCGGTGCTTGCGCTCCTTGAGCTCCACCTCGGTGGCCGCGCCGACCTTGATGACGGCCACGCCGCCGGCCAGCTTGGCGAGGCGCTCCTGGAGCTTCTCGCGGTCGTAGTCGGAGTCCGACTTCTCGATCTCGGCGCGGATCTGGTTGACCCGACCCTCGATCTGGGCCGCGTCGCCGGCACCCTCGACGATGGTGGTCTCGTCCTTGGTGATGACGACCTTGCGGGCCTGGCCGAGCAGCTCGATGCCGGTCGTCTCGAGCTTGAGGCCGACCTCCTCCGAGATGACCTGGCCGCCGGACAGGATCGCGATGTCCTGCAGCATGGCCTTGCGGCGGTCGCCGAAGCCCGGGGCCTTGACGGCGACGGACTTGAACGTGCCACGGATCTTGTTGACGACCAGCGTGGACAGAGCCTCGCCGTCGACGTCCTCGGCGATGATCAGCAGCGGCTTGCCGGACTGCATGACCTTCTCGAGCAGCGGCAGCAGGTCCTTGACATTCGAGACCTTCGAGTTGGCCAGGAGGATGTAGGGGTCCTCCAGGACCGTCTCCATGCGCTCCGGGTCGGTCACGAAGTAGGCCGAGATGTAGCCCTTGTCGAACCGCATGCCCTCGGTGAGCTCGAGGTCGATGCCGAAGGTGTTCGACTCCTCGACGGTGATGACGCCTTCCTTGCCGACCTTGTCCATCGCCTCGGCGATGGCGTCACCGACGGTGGTGTCGCCACCGGCGGAGATGGTGGCGGTGGCGGCGATCTGCTCGCGGGTCTCGACGTCCTTGGCCATGCCGAGCAGCTGCTCGGAGACGGCGGTGACGGCGGCCTCGATGCCGCGCTTGAGACCCATCGGGTTCGCGCCGGCGGCAACGTTGCGCAGGCCCTCGCGGACCATCGCCTGAGCCAGCACGGTGGCGGTGGTGGTGCCGTCGCCCGCGACGTCGTCGGTCTTCTTGGCGACCTCCTTGACGAGCTCGGCACCGATCTTCTCGTACGGGTCCTCGAGCTCGATCTCCTTGGCGATGCTCACACCGTCGTTGGTGATCGTGGGGGCGCCCCACTTCTTCTCCAGGACGACGTTGCGACCCTTGGGACCGAGGGTGACCTTGACGGCGTCGGCGAGCGTGTTCATGCCACGCTCGAGGCCGCGTCGGGCTTCCTCGTTGAAAGCAATCAGCTTGGGCATAACTCCTGCGATTCCTCACGCTTAGAGTTGTGGATCCGGTCCGGTGGGTTGCCCGCGACGGACGATCCTGCGACCCGGCGAACCCTTTCTCGCCGACGCATGGACCTCAACTGGCACCGATCCGGTTTGTCACTCTCATGGTAAGAGTGCCAACCCAATGTTTAGCACTCGACCCCTGCGAGTGCAAGAAACTCCGGGCGCCCGAGGCTCAGAGGCGAGCCTGCACCGCGTCCGCGAAAGGCACGGCGTTGCCCGGGATCACGTCGAGGTAGAGCCCCGGTTCGGTGATCTCGACCTCGCTGACGACGAGGCGGCCGTCGTACCGCATCAGGTCGACGCGGCCGTACGACAGGTCGGTGCCGAGCAGCTCCTCGACCGCCCGCACGGTGGCGACGGCGACCTCCGCCGCGACCGGGTCGAGGTCGGCGATCATCGAGCTGCCGCCGTACTCCTCGTGCACGCGGACGTCGCCGACGGCGGCGACCTTGCGCACCTGGCTGACCGCGCGGCCGTCGAGGACGAAGACCGAGTGCTCGCCCTCGCTGTGCACCGACTCGACGACCGGCTGGCCGAGCCAGGGACCACCGGGCGAGGTCGGCTCCCAGGCGTCGGCATCGGCGACGACGAGCAGGCCGCGGCCGCCGGCGGCGACCCGCGGCTTCACGACCGCGCGGCCGAACCGCGCCACGACCGCCCGCACGTCGTCGCGACCGTCGACCAGCACGCTCGGGACGACGGGTACGCCGCACTCGGCGAGCTCGACGAGGTAGCGCTTGTCGGTGTTCCAGCGGAAGACCGCAGAGCCGTTGAGCAGCACCGGGCCGGCCGCCTCGACCGACTCGGCCCACTCCAGGAACTCCGCCAGCCGGCCCTCGTAGTCCCAGGTCGCGCGGGCCGCGACCACCCCGGCGTCCGACCAGTCGACGTCGGCGTCGTCCCAGCGGACCCAGCGACTGGAGATGCCGCGGCGGGCGAGCTCCAGGTCCAGCACGGCGTGGCCGGGCTCGCCGTGGGGCATCGCGGAGAAGGTGGTCAGCAGCACGTCGGGCACGGGTGGGGACGCTACGGCACCCTCGGTGAAACCCGGGTTTCATCGCCCGGCACCTCGCCCCTCTCACTGGCACCGTCCGGGAGGCTGTGGCCGAACGGCACCCGGTCGTGCACCCCGAGCGCGGCCAGCACCGACGGCAGCATCGCCCGCGCGGTCCGCTGGTAGCCCAGCGAGCTGGGGTGGAACCGGTCCAGGCTGAACATCTCGTCGGGGTTGGTGATGAAGAACGGCCCGACAACGTGCGCCAGCGAGACCACGTGCGCCCCGGCTCGGAGCGCGCCCGCGCGCTGGGCGGTGGCCAGCTGTCGCGAGGCCCGCGAGCCGAGGGCCCGCAGCGGCTGCGGGACCGGTCTGAGCGCGCCGAGGTCGGGGCAGGTGCCGACCACGACCGCCGTGCCCCGCGCCCGCAGCCGGGCGATCGCGGCCTCCAGGTCGCGCACCGAGTCGGCGACCGGCACCCGGTGGGTGACGTCGTTGCCGCCGACGACGATCACCGCGACGTCGGCGGCGTACGACGCGGGCAGCCGGTCGAGCTGTCCGGCGATCGCCGAGGTCTCCGCACCGACGACCGCGACCGTCCGCAGCCGGACCGACCGCTGGGTCCGCTTCGCGAGCTGCCGGGCCAGTCGGCCGCCGAGGGTCTCCTTGGGCCGCTCCGCACCGAGGCCCGCGGCGATGGAGTCACCCACGAGCAGCAGGTCGACGGGGTCGCCGTACCTCTTCCGCCAGGTCCGGTCGGCGTCGAGGGCGTGATCGCCGTGCGGCTTGCCGATGATCGCGCGCGCCTTCGCCGCCTGGGCGCGCAGCAGCTGGCGCGAGCCGACGACGAAGCCGAGGCCGAGCAGGGCGACGCCCCCGGAGGCGGTGACGGTGACGCGGGCGGCGCGGGAGGTGGTCATGGGAAGGTCCAATCACGCCCACCTGAACGGATTCCTGCGGGGAGGTGTCGATTCGGGTCGACCTGGGCCGTCACCACGGTGACACACTCACCATCACCTCCAGTCGAGGAGAGGACCCGCCATGACCGAGTACGTCGTGCTGCTGCCCGGCGACGAGAGCACCTGGGAGAGCGCCACCCCGGAGGAACGGGCCGCCACCTACGCGCGGCACGAGGAGTTCTCCCTGCTCCTCGAGAAGCGCGGCCACCGGATCACCGGCGGCTCCGAACTCACCCACTCCCGGACCGCGAAGGTGGTCCGTCGTACCCCCGACGGCGGCCACGCCGTCACCGACGGGCCGTACGCCGAGGCGGTGGAGCAG
Source organism: Nocardioides sp. W7 (assembly GCF_022919075.1). Classification (NCBI taxonomy): domain Bacteria; kingdom Bacillati; phylum Actinomycetota; class Actinomycetes; order Propionibacteriales; family Nocardioidaceae; genus Nocardioides; species Nocardioides sp. W7. The sequence continues at coordinate 160,164 of NZ_CP095078.1, forward strand.
CTCTCCGGCTTCTACCTCGTCGAGAGCGACGACCTCGACGACCTGCTCGAGATCTGCGCCGTGCTGGCGTCGGTCGAGGAGGGCGTCGAGGTGCGGGCGACCGTCGACCACAGCGGGGACGCCCCATGAGGTTCGTGCTGCTGATGGCCGAGGAGGACCACTACGAGAAGTGGCACCGGATCGGCGACGCCGAGCGGGCGGCGGTCTTCGCGGCGTTCGCGGCGTTCTCCGCGGCCGTGTCCGAGCGCGGCACGGTGGTGAGCGGCGAGGGGCTGGCCGCGCCGTCCGAGGCCGTCACCCTGCGGCCGGGCCCGGACCGCGCCGTCACCGCCGGGCCGTACGCCGAGACCGCCGAGCAGGTGGGTGGGCTGTGGATCGTCGACCTCCCCGACCTCGGGACCACGCTGGAGCTCGCCCGACTGCTGCCCGAGTCGTTCTCGGTCGAGGTGCGTCCCACGACCGATGGCTGACGGGGTGGCGGACCCGGGATCCGACCCGGGGTCGCTGCTGCGTGAGGAGTGGGGCCGGCTGCTGGCCCTGCTCGTCGCGCAGTACCGCCGCCTGGACCTCGCCGAGGACGCGCTCGGTGACGCGTTCGAGGCGGCGGCGCGGACCTGGACCCCGGCCTCCACACCCGACAACCCGGCGGCCTGGCTGCTGACCGCGGCCCGGCGACGGGTGCTCGACCGGCTGCGCGCGGAGGCGGTGGCGGCCCGGAAGATGCCGCTGCTGGCGGTCGAGGCGTCGGTGCAGGAGCACGCGCAACGGGTGCTGGTCGACGCCGGGGAGGCCGTCACCGACGAACGGCTGCGACTGGTCCTGCTCTGTGCCCACCCGCGCCTGTCCCGCGAGGCCGCCGCGGCGCTGACCCTGCGCCTGGTGCTCGGCGTGCCGACCGAGGACGTCGCCCGACTGTTCCTGGTGCCGACGTCGACCATGGCCGCGCGACTCACCCGGGCGCGCCGGAAGCTGGCGGACGCGCGGTTCGTCGTCCCGGCCGGGGCCGAGCTGACCGAGCGGGTCGGCGTGGTCGCGGACGTGTCCTACCTGGCCTTCACCAGCGGCTACGCCCCCGGGTCGGGCGCCGACGTGCTCCGCGCCGACGTGGCGGCGGAGGCCATCCGGCTGGTGCGGGTGCTGCGGTCGCTGCTGCCCGCCGGCTCCTCCTGGCCGGAGCTCGACGCACTGCTCGCCCTGATGCTGCTGCAGCACTCCCGGCGCGACGCCCGGGTCGTCGACGGGCGGCTGGTGCTGCTCCCCGACCAGGACCGCTCCCGGTGGCACCACGCGGAGGCGCTGGAGGCGCTGGACCTGCTCCGCCCGCTGGTGGGCGCGCCGCCCGCGCCGTACCTCCTGCAGGCGCTGGTGGCCGCCGAGCACGCCGTCGCACCGACGCCCGCGGCGACCGCGTGGGACCGAATCGTGGCGCGGTACGACGAGCTGCTGGCCCTCGGCGACTCGCCCGTGGTCCGGCTCAACCGGGCCGTCGCCGTCGCCGAACGGGACGGGCCGGACGCCGGCCTGGCCGCCCTGGACGGCGTCGCCCTCGGCGGGCACCGACTGCCGGCCGTCTGTGCCGAGCTGTTGGCCCGGATCGGCCGCCGCGACGACGCGCTGCGGGCCTTCGACGCCGCTCTGGCGCTGTGCGGCAACGAGGCCGAGTCGGCGCACCTGCGGACACGGCGGGCGGCGCTGTGACATCGTGCGGCTCCCCTCACAAGGAGTTCGCGTGCGTCGTCTCGTCCTGCTGTTGGTCGCCTTCGTGATGGCCTTCCCTGCTCCCGGGGCACTCGCCCAGGCGCCCGTCGCCGACCGCCGCGCTCCCGGCTGGGCGCCGTACGTCGGTGCCACCGACCTCATCGAGTTCACGGTGACGGCGCGCTCGCGCGTGACCTTCGTGATCTCGGCAGGCTGGCCATCCACCTGGTCTGCCGGGCCCGAGGACCGGACGTACGACGTGCAGGTCCGGCGCGCCAGCATGCTCGCCGCGAAGCCGCCCGCGTGGCGCTCGCGGTGGACCGGATCGACCGTGGAGCGACGGCGGATGGGCATCCGCGGCGGTCAGGCGCTCTGCGTGAGGGTCCGCCAGCACTCCTACGGCCAGACCAGCGCCTGGTCGAGTCCCGCGTGCGTCGTGCGCGGACGCGATGACTCGCGGGTCCGGCGCGCCGGGCCCATGCACGTCGAGCGCGATACCGCCTTCCCCGATCGCCGGGCCACGAGCCTCGATCCGGGCGCCACGCTCCGGCTGCGCGGAGTCCCGAAGGGTGCGCGGTACGGCGTGGTCTTCACCGACGTGGACGACGGTCGCAGCGACCCCATGTTCCGGCTCGCGGGCGTGAGCCAGCCGATGGGCTGGTCCGGCGGATACGGCGCGCACGGTCTGCACTGGCAGGTGCGACCCGCCCCGCGTGGCGGGACGCTGCAGGTCGATGCCGAGTGGGGCACCACCCTGCCGGTCGGAGCGCTCATCGTCATCCCACGCTGGGTGCAGTGAGCAGCGCCGACCGCTGCCGCGTCACCGGCGAGGCCGGCTGGCGCTGGGTGCTCGACCAGGTGCGGTACGACGACGGCGGACCCTGGATCCCCGAGTACGGCGACGGCGGGCCGCCCGAGGCGGCGTACCGGTTCGGGACGCACAGCGGGACGGGCGGGCTGGCGCTCGCCCTTGGTGTCGTGGCGACGACCCGGGACTGGACCGAGGAGGAGGCGCGGCTGGCGGCGGCGATCGGCGACCAGCTGGTCGCGCGGGCGGCAACGGCGGGCGACGCGACGTACTTCGACGGGCTGGCCGGGGACGTGCACGCCCTGCTCGCGCTGGGTCGGTCCCCGCAGCCGGCGCTCGACCGGCTGCACGCGATCGGGACCGACGCCGGGTGGCCGCAGCTGAGCACCGCGGCGCCGACGGTCGCGCCAGGCACGCCGTTCCTCGACCTGACCCTGGGGACCGCGGGAGTGCTGGACGCTGCCGTGGCCGGCGGGGACGTCGCGCTGGCGACCAGGGCCGCGGAGCTGCTGGCGGCCCAGGCGCAGCCCCGGCCCGACGGCCTTGCGTGGCTGATGGTGGCCGACGAGCTGCGGCTGCTACCTCGGCGGGCCGAGATGCCGAACCTCTCGCACGGGACCGCCGGCGCCGCCCTGGCCCTGGCATCGGCCGGGTCGTTCCTGGGCCGGCCCGACCTGGTGGACCTCGCGTGCCGCGGAGCGGAGCACCTCGTCGCGATCCGGGATCGCTCGGTCGACGGGCTGGCGATCCCGCACCTGGTGGCGTCTCCGGGGCTCGACCCCGCCGACGCGCACGACGGCGAGCCGCTCAAGTGGGGCTGGTGCCACGGTCCGACCGGGACCTCCCTGCTCTTCGCCGCCCTGGACCGCGCCGGAGTGGCGTCCGTCGCCGGGCAGCTGCCGGACGCATGGCGTGCGGACTGCCTCCGGGCCGTTCGCGGCTCGGGCGTCCCGGACCGGCTGCGCCCCGGCTTCTGGGACAACGACGGCCGTTGTTGCGGCACCACCGGGGTCGGCGAGGTGTTCCTGGATGCGGGCGACCGGGACTTCGCCGTACGCCTCGGCGACGCGCTGGTGGACCGGGCGGTCGTCGACGGTGGGCGCGCCTACTGGCGGTTCGTCGAGCACCGCTCCCCCGAGCCCCTGCTTCCGCCCGGGGTGGGCTGGATGCAGGGCACGGCCGGGATCGCGGCGTACCTGCTGCGGCTGGCGGCTCAGCCGGGGCCGACCGAGCTCAGCCGCCCGCGACCGCCGGGATGACCGAGATCTGGGTGCCGTCGGGCGTGGGCGTGGCGAGGCTGTCGAGGAACCGCACGTCCTCATTGCCGACGTAGACGTTCACGAACCGGCGCAGCTCGCCGGAGTCGTCGAGGATCCGGGCCCGGATCCCGCTGTAGCGCGCGTCCAGGTCCTCCAGGACCTCGCCCAGGGTCGCGCCGCTCGCGCTGACCTCGGACTCGCCCCCGGTGTAGGTGCGCAGGATGGTGGGGATGCGGACGGAGACGCTCAAGGGGGTTCCTCGTTCTCTCGGTGGTCGAGTGCCCGTCGTGAGGGACGAGCGACGGGTGTATCGAGACCCGGTGATCGAGCTGGTCGAGACTCAGGCCAGGCCGGTGGCGACGAAGGCGGCGTACGACGGGTCGATCGTCGCGACCGGACCGACGATGTCGGAGACCGCGTCGAGCGTCTTCAGGCCGTGGCCGGTGTTGATGACGACGGTCTCCAGCGAGGTGTCCAGCTGGCCGGACTCGACGAGCTTCTTCAGTACGCCGACCGTGGTGCCACCGGCGGTCTCGGTGAAGATGCCCTCGGTGCGGGCCAGCAGCACGATCGCCGCGCGGACCTCCTCGTCGCTGATGTCCTCGACCGCGCCGCCGGTCTCCCGGCAGATGTCGAGGACGTAGATGCCGTCGGCGGGGTTGCCGATGGCCAGGCTCTTGGCGATGGTGTCGGGCTTGACCGGGCGGATCGCGTCGACGCCGGCCTTGTAGGCGACCGAGACCGGGGAGCAGCCGGTGGCCTGCGCGCCGTACACCTTGTACGGCTTGTCCTCGACCAGGCCGAGCTTGATCAGCTCCTGGAACGCCTTGTGCACCTTAGTCAGCTGCGAGCCGGACGCGACCGGGATGACGATCTGGTCGGGCAGCCGCCAGCCGAGCTGCTCGGCGATCTCGTAGCCCAGGGTCTTGGAGCCCTCGGCGTAGTACGGGCGGACGTTGACGTTGACGAACGCCCAGCCCTCCTCCTCGCCCGCGATCTCCGAGGCGAGCTTGTTGACGTCGTCGTAGTTGCCGTTCACCGCGACGAGGTTCTCGGTGTAGATGGCGGAGTTGACCTGCTTGGGCTTCTCCAGGTTGCTGGGGATGAAGACCACGGTCTTCATCCCGGCGCGGGCGCCAGCGGCGGCGACCGCGTTGGCCAGGTTGCCGGTGCTCGGGCAGGCGAACACCTTGGCGTCCAGCTCGCGGGCGGCGCTCAGCGCACAGGCCACGACGCGGTCCTTGAAGGAGTTCGTCGGGTTGGTGCTGTCGTCCTTGACCCACAGGTTGTCGATGCCGAGCTCGCGGCCGAGGTTGTGGGCCTTCAGCAGCCGGGTGAAGCCGGGCTCCATGTTGGGGCTCTGCTCGATGTCGTCCGGCACGGGCAGCAGCGCCTTGTAGCGCCAGATGTTCTTCGGGCCGGCCTCGATCTGCTCGCGGGTGACCTGCGGGAACTGGTAGACGATCTCCAGCGGTCCGAAGCACTCCGGACAGGCGTAGAAGGGGCCCAGCTCGAGCTGGTGGCCGCACTCGCGGCAGGCCAGCGCGGTGGCGTTCCCGAACGCACCCTCACGCAGGGTCTTCTTCTCGGTACCGTGCTCGACGATGGTGGCGGCGCTCATGAATCCTCCTTCTCATCTTCCCCGGCGCGACCGTCGCGATCCGGGCGGAATTAGCACCGTTTCCACGTCCGATCCCGATGTCCGGGAGGCGGAGGCTCGTGGCGGTTGCCGGGACTTCACTGGGCCGTTCCCTCAGTCCCTCTTGATGAGCTGCTAGAGACTGTACGACGCCCGTCTCAGCATGTGCACATCGATTCCGCGATGTGGGACGAGGTGAGACGGGCGTCGTACGGCTTCTGCGGGTGGGTCCGGGCCCTCTCATGGGCCGGACTCCGGGTTGGGGTGGCGCGCCACGCCAGCCCCGGGTTCATCACGGTATGTCGCTCAGTTCGCACCTCCCACGGCGTACCCACCGTGGGAGGTGCGGGCTCGTCTGCATACCGTGATGAACCCGCAGACCCGCCTTCCCCGATCATCGGATGTCATACGACCTGTCAGGCAGGTCAGGCCGCAGCGGTGGCGGCCTCCGGGATCGGCGTGAGTGCGCCCCGGACCACGTCGAGCACGTCACCGACCACGTGCACGGTGACCGCCTCCAGCACGTCCGCGGGGACGTCCTCGAGGTCGGGCTCGTTGCGCAGCGGCACGAACACCTCGGTGAGCCCGGCGCGCTGAGCGGCGAGCAGCTTCTGCTTCAGGCCGCCGATCGGGAGCACCCGGCCGTTGAGCGTGACCTCGCCGGTCATGCCGACCTCCGAGCGCACCGGCCGGCCGGTCGCGAGCGAGGTAAGCGCGGTGACCATGGTGATGCCAGCCGACGGACCGTCCTTGGGTACGGCGCCCGCCGGGACGTGCACGTGGATGGCCCGCTCGAAGAAGGCCGGGGCGATCCCCAGCTCGCCCGCGTGCGCCCGCACGAACGACAGTGCGATCTGCGCCGACTCCTTCATCACGTCGCCCAGCTGGCCGGTGATCGTCAGCCCCGCTGTGCCCTCGTGCGCGCTGGCCTCGATGAACAGCACGTCACCGCCGAGCCCGGTCACGGCCAGGCCGGTCGCGACACCGGGCACCGAGGTCCGCTCGTGCGCGTCCGGGGTGAACCGCGGCCGCCCGATCAGCTCCTTCAGGTCCGCGAGGTCGACGTCCAGCCGCTCGGTGCCGGTGGCCAGCTTGGTCGCCGCCTTGCGCAGCGCCTTGGCCAGCATCCGCTCCATCTGCCGTACGCCGGCCTCGCGGGTGTAGTTCGCCGCCAGCTCCCGCAGCGCGGCCTCGCTGATCGTGAACTCCTCCTCGGTCACGGCCGCACGCTCCAGCTGCCGGGGCAGCAGGAAGTCGCGGGCGATGGCGACCTTGTCGTCCTCGGTGTAGCCGTCGAGGGTGACCAGCTCCATCCGGTCCAGCAGTGCGCTCGGGATCTGCTCGACGACATTGGCGGTCGCGATGAACACCACGTCGGACAGGTCCAGGTCGAGCTCGAGGTAGTGGTCGCGGAAGGTGTGGTTCTGCGCCGGGTCGAGCACCTCCAGCAGCGCCGCGGCCGGGTCACCGCTGAACGCGCCGGCGGCCAGCTTGTCGACCTCGTCGAGCAGGACCACCGGGTTCATCGACCCGGCCTCCTTGATCGCGCGGACGATCCGGCCGGGGAGCGCACCGACGTACGTCCGACGGTGGCCGCGGATCTCGGCCTCGTCGCGCACGCCGCCGAGGGCGACGCGGACGAACTTGCGGCCCAGCGCCCGGGCGACGGACTCGCCCAGCGAGGTCTTGCCGACCCCGGGAGGTCCCGCCAGCAGGATCACCGCGCCCGACCCGCGACCGCCGACGACCTGCAGGCCGCGCTCGGCGCGGCGCGCACGGACGGCGAGGTACTCCACGATCCGGTCCTTGACCTCGTCCAGCCCGTGGTGGTCGGCGTCCAGCACCGCGCGGGCCGCGACCACGTCGGTCGAGTCCTCGGTGGTGACGTGCCAGGGCAGGTCCAGCACGGTGTCGAGCCAGGTCCGGATCCAGCCGGTCTCCGGGCTCTGCTCGCTGGAGCGCTCGAGCTTGTCGACCTCCTTCAGCAGGGCGGCGCGGACCGCGTCGGGGACCTCGGCGGCCTCGACCCGCGCCCGGTAGTCGTCGGAGCCCTCGGGCTCGCCCTCGCCGAGCTCCTTGCGGATCGCGGCGAGCTGCTGGCGCAGCAGGTACTCCCGCTGCGTCTTCTCCATCCCCTCGCGGACGTCGTGGCCGATCTTGTCGGTCAGCTCGGCCTCGGCGAGGTGCTCGCGGGTCCACTCGACCAGCGTCGTCAGCCGCCGCTCGACGTCGGGCTCCTCGAGCAGCTCGCGCTTGCGCTCGACGGAGAGGTACGGCGCGTAGCCGGCCGCGTCCGCGATCTGGCTGGGGTCGGTCATCCGGTGCACCTGGTCGATCACCTGCCAGGCCTCCCGGCGCTGCAGGACGGCGACGACCAGCCGCTTGTACTCCTCGGCCAGCTCGTGGGCGTGCTCGGAGACGACCTCCTCGACCGGCTCCACCTCGACCCACAGGGCCGCGCCGGGACCGGTCACGCCGCTGCCGATGGCGGCCCGTCGCTCGGCCTTGAGGACGGCGGCCGGGGCGCCGCCCTGCCCCGAGCTGAGCCGGCCGACCCGCTCGATGCTCGCGACCACGCCGTACGACGCGTAGCGGTCCTCCAGCCGGGGCGCGACGAGCACCCGCTCGTCGCCGCTGCTGCGGGCGGCGTCGATCGCGGCCTGGGCGGCCTCGTCGAGCTCGATGGGGACGACCATGCCGGGCAGCACGACGAGGTCGGTGACGAAGAGAACGGGAAGACGCGTGGCGCTCATGCGTCGCCTCACTTTCCAGAAGTTGAGTAGTACCGGCTCAACTACCGGGCCCGCCCCAGTGTTCCGGAGACCTCCTCCGTTCACCGTGGGCGAACAAGCAGGGGTCGATGCCTCCCAGCCGGGCGGACCGATCGCCCCAGGAGTCACCTCGATGTCGAGAAACTCGCGCTGATGTCGAGATGCTTCACGACAGAGGAACGAGATTCACCGCCCAGGCGGTGAAACTCCCGCCGCCCTACGCCCGCAGGTCGCGCGCCTCCGCCGCAAGCCGACGCAGCAGGTCGAGCACACCCTCGGGCCCGTGCACGACCACGTCGGAGTGCTCGACCAGCGCGGACTCCTCGTCCGAGGCGGAGCAGACCAGCAGGGTGGGCATGCCGTCCTTGGCCAGCTTGGCGACGGCGTCGAAGGCCTCCAGGTCACCGAGGTCGTCACCGGCAAAGAGGAAGCCGCCGGCACCGACCTCGTCGACGAGGGTGCGCACCGCCTGCCCCTTGTCCATGCCCGGCGCCCGCACCTCGATGACATTGCGCCCCGGCTCCAGGACCAGGCCGTTGCGGCCGGCGAGCTCGCGCAGCAGCGGCAGCAGCCGCGCGTACGCCGCGTCCGGGTCGTCCAGCCGGCGGGTGTGCACGGCGTGCGCGAGCCCCTTGTCCTCGACGAAGGCATCGGCGGCGCCCGCCGTACGCAGCGCGCGGGGCAGGTCGCGCAGGAACGTCGCGAGGCCGGCGGGCGGACGGGGCGAGATGATCCGGCGCTTCGTCGAGCTCCAGCGCTCGTTGCCGTACTGCCCGAAGAGGTAGAGCTCCTTGCCGGCCGCCTCGATCGCGTGGCCGACCTCCTCGAGGCCGCCGAGGTCGAGCGCCTGGCGGGCCGGGCGGCCGGTGACGACCGCGACGGCGGCCACCTGGGCGGCCAGGTCCACCAGTACGTCGCTGGCGTCGGGGTGGATGTGGGCCTTTTCCGGGTCGTCCACGATCGGCGAGAGGGTGCCGTCGAAATCCAGTCCGACCACCGTCTCCGCCGCCGCCCGGACGAGGGCAGCCCAACGCTGCTCCCCGACCGTCGAGGTGAACTCCATGGTGCTCACCCAATCACGGACCGGCCGACTGCCCCACGGCGTCCGTCACAGCGAGACCGGACGTGCGGTGAACGGGACGAGAAGTTCTCAGTCCAGCTCGCCGGTGAGCACCAGGGTGAGGCGGTCCATCCGCATCGCGCCCACCGCGAGGGCCGTGCGCTCGATGCCCAGGTCGCGGGCCAGCAGCTTGGCCTCGCGCGCCAGCCGCTTCGGGTGGTAGACCGTCGAGGTCGGGATGGTGCCGTACCAGTTGTCCGAGCCCACGACCGACCAGCCCACGGCGGTCGTCCGCTCGGCGACCCGGCCGGCCAGGCCGCTGATGCCGGAGTTGTTGTAGACCTCGACGTAGACCTGGTCGCGCTTGATCGCCGGGCGAGCCGGCTTGGCGGGCGCCGGGGGCGGCTCGGCACTCGGGGCCGGCGCCGCCGAGGTGGTCGGCTCGGCGACCGGCGTGATCACGCGCTCGGTCGGCTCGCCGCCGCGGGTGGCCACGAAGGCGATCGCGGCCATGGCGACGGCGATGATGCTGAGCATCACCACGGGAGAGGGGAAGAGCAGCCCGCGCTGGCGCATGTCGGTGGCCTCAGACCTCGAAGCCGAGGCGGCGGGCCGAGCGCTGACGCTGGCGGGCCGCACGCAGTCGACGCAGCCGACGGACCAGGAGCGGGTCGGCCTCGAGGGCCTCCGGGCGGTCGATCAGCGCGTTGAGGACCTGGTAGTAGCGGGTCGAGCTCATGTCGAACTTCTCGCGGACCGCGGTCTCCTTGGCGCCGGCGTACTTCCACCACTGGCGCTCGAACTCGAGGATGTCGCGGTCGCGCTCGCTCAGGGTGGGGTCGACCTCGGCCGCGGCCTCGTCGTGGCCGTGGAGGGCGTTCGCGGCGTCCATGCGATGTCTCCCTGGTGTGCTGCTGCTGGCGCGGATCGGGGTGTCCACACAGCACTGTACGCAACGAACCACACCGATGTCATTCGCCTCGCCGCAGCGTCCGGACAGCGCTCGCCGCTACGCTCCGGCCATGGCCGCCACTGTCCGCTGGGGCATCCTCGCCACCGGCAAGATCGCGCACACCTTCGCCCGGGACCTGGCCCTGGTGCCCGACACCGAGATCGTCGCCGTCGGCTCGCGCCGCGTCGAGGCCGCCCGCGCGTTCTCCGAGGAGCACACCCGCGGGACGGCCACCGCCCACGGTTCGTACGAGGACCTGGTCGCCGACCCGTCGGTCGACGTCGTCTACATCGCCACTCCGCACTCGCTGCACCTCGAGAACGCCCGGATCGCCTTCGAGGCCGGCAAGCACGTGCTGTGCGAGAAGCCGCTCACGCTGACGACGGCCGACGCCGAGGAATTGTTCGCCCTCGCGGGCCGGCACGGGCTCTTCGCCATGGAGGCGATGTGGATGGCCTGCCACCCGGTCATCCGGGTGCTGCGCGATCGGATCCGCGCCGGCGACTTCGGCAGCCCCCGGTCGCTGCGTGCCGAGCTCGGCTTCCGCGTCGACGCGCCACCGAGCGACCGGATGTTCGACCCGGAGCTGGGGGGCGGGGCGCTTCTCGACATGGGCGTCTACCCGCTGACCTTCGCGCACCTGATGCTCGGCGAGGCCGAGCAGCTCACCGCGCAGGCGGGGCTGGCCCCGACCGGCATCGACCTGGACGTCGCCATCTCCGGCCGCTACCCCGGCGGCGCGGTCGCCGCCCTGACCGCGTCGATGTCGTCGTGGTCCTCGCGCTCCGCCGCGATCGCGACCGACCGGGGCCGCGTGGAGATCCCGTTCGGCTTCCACCACCCGCGCTACGCCACCTTCACCGAGCACAGCGCGCGGGGCCCCGGCCACCCGCAGCGGATCGAGGGCACCGAACCGGTGATCGGCCAGGGCTACGGCAACGAGATCGCCCACGTGAACGACTGCGTGCGCAACGGCCTGCTCGAGAGCCCGTACGTCCCGCACGCCCAGACCCTGACCCTGATGCGGCAGCTGGACGGGCTGCGCGAGCAGATCGGCGTGCGCTACGCCGCCGACGCCTGAGCCTGGCCCGGCGTCGCCAGCCGGCCGCGGGTCGAGAGCAGCGCCGAGGCCAGTCCGGCGTGCAGGGCCGCGCAGCCGCGCACCACGAACGGCAGGGTGACGACCGCCGCCAGCCCGATGGCCAGCATCAGCAGGCTCTCGGCCTGCCGGCTGTCGCCCAGGCCGATCAGCTCGGCGAGCCCCTGGTCGTCGCCGTCCGGCAGCCACCGCTGCCAGAACCAGTAGGTCAGCCCCATGCCCGCCGCCGCCCACCAGGCCACGGTCACCGCGAACACCACGGTGCCCGTCACGAAGCTCAGCAGCGCCCAGAGCACGTCGAGCCAGGACTGCGGGTCGCGCAGCGGCGTCGCCGTACGACGTAGCCAGCCGTCGCCCGGTCCGGCAACGCGGTACGACGCCCGCGGGACGTCGGCGCCCAGCAGCCGCTCCATCCGGACCCGCTCCAGCTGGGCGAGGCCGCGGGCGACGTACACCGTGGCGGCCAGCACGAACACGCCGATCACGGTGAAGAGCAGGCTCACCCCGACGGCGAGACCGACCACCGCGAGGACGAACCCCACGACGCCGAGGACGAACGCGGAGAGGGTGTAGGCGGTGTCTCGGACCAGGCGGGTGAGGGGGTTGCTCATGACCTCAACGCTAGGGACTCCTCGGGCTGGGTACAGGGGCGCTCGCCCACCGCTCGGAGGTGGTGCCAGCACCACCATCGACGGAAAGACTAGGGTGAACTGCGTGTCCAACAACCTGGTGATCGTGGCCAACCGCCTTCCGGTCGACCGGGTCGAGCAGGCGGACGGGACACCGGGCTGGCGGGTCTCCCCCGGTGGACTGGTCACCGCGATCGAGCCGGTGATGCGCGCGAACGACGGCGTCTGGGTCGGGTGGCCGGGCGGCACCGACCAGGACCTGGAGCCCTTCGAGCACGACGGCATGAGCCTGGTCCCGATGACGATGACGCAGGCCGACATCGAGGGGTTCTACGAGGGCTTCAGCAACGCCACCCTGTGGCCGCTCTACCACGACCTGGTCGCCAAGCCGGAGTTCCACCGGGAGTGGTGGGACTCCTACGTCGCGGTCAACCACCGGTTCGCCGAGAAGGCCGCCGAGCTGGCCGCCGAGGGCGCGACCGTCTGGGTGCACGACTACCAGCTGCAGCTGGTGCCGCTGATGCTGCGCGAGCTGCGACCCGACCTGCGCATCGGCTTCTACCTGCACATCCCGTTCCCGCCGGCCGAGCTGTTCCAGCAGCTGCCGTGGCGCCGCCAGCTCCTGGAGGGGCTGCTCGGTGCCGACCTGGTCGGCTTCCAGCTTCCCGGCGCCGCCCAGAACTTCGTCCGCCTGGTCCGGCAGCGGGTCGGCCACAAGACCCACCGCGACCTGGTCTACCTGCCCGACGGCCGCACCGTGCAGGCGGCGGCGTTCCCGATCTCGATCGACGCCGCCGGCTTCGAGACCCTGGCCCGCTCCGAGCCCGTCGCGCAGCGCGCCACCGAGATCCGCGAGGCACTCGGCAACCCCCGCAAGGTCTTCCTCGGCATCGACCGGCTCGACTACACCAAGGGCATCTACGCCCGGCTCCGCGCGTTCAGCGAGCTGATCGCCGACGGCCACCTCGACGTCGAGGACGCGGTCTTCGTGCAGGTGGCCGTGCCCTCGCGCGAGCAGGTCGAGCAGTACCGCCTGCTGCGCGACGACATCGACCGGCTGGTCGGTCGCATCAACGGCGACCTCGGCCGGATCGGCCGCCCGGTGATCAGCTACCTGCACTCGTCGTACCCCCGCGAGGAGATGGCGGCGCTCTACCGGATGGCCGACATCATGGCTGTCACGCCGTACCGCGACGGGATGAACCTGGTCGCCAAGGAGTACGTCGCCTGCAAGTTCGACAACCACGGCGCGCTGGTGCTCTCGGAGTTCGCGGGCGCGGCCGACGAGCTGCGGCAGGCCTGGCTGGTCAACCCCTACGACATCAACGGGATGAAGTCGGCCATGCTGGACGCCTACCACGCCGACGAGCGCGAGATCACCCGCCGGATGAAGGCGATGCGCAAGACCGTCACCCAGCACGACGTCGCGGCGTGGGCCGACAGCTTCATGGGCGAGCTGTCCGACGTCCCGTCCACGCACGGCAAGGCGGTCCGTCCCGCCAGGCGCTCGTGATGCTCGAAATCACCACCGACGCGACGCGGCTCGACGTCGACACCGTCCACCACTGGCTCTCGACCGACGCCTACTGGGCGCTCGGGCGGCCCCGCGAGGTCGTCGAGACCTCGATCGCGAACTCGCTGTGCTTCGGCGCGTACGACGACGGCGAGTTCGTCGGCTTCGCCCGACTGGTCACCGACCGGGCCACCTTCGCCTGGCTGTGCGACGTCTACGTCGCCTCCGAGCACCGCGGCCAGGGGGTCGGTACGGCGCTGATGGACGCCATCGACAAGGAGCTGGTCGGCCGGCACATCAAGCGCGCCCTGCTGGTCACGACGACGTCACCGGACCTCTACGCGCGCTACGGCTACGGACCGGTCGATGGCGGCGGGACCTGGATGGGCCGCACCTACCTCGACTAGCGTCTCGAGCATGGACCTGATCCCCACCCGCGACCAGGTCGTCTCGGCCGCGAGCAACCTCGCCCAGCAGCTCGTCCACGGCAGCATCGCCGACCTGCGACCGATGCCGCGGACCCTCCTCGAGGAGGGCGACCAGCGGCAGCTCTACCACTACCGGCCCTCTGCGTCCGCCCCACGCCGAGGCGACCCGGTGCTCCTGGTGTCGCCGCTGGCCGCCCCGGCGATCTGCTTCGACCTGCGCCGCGGCTGCTCGCTGGTCGAGCACCTGGTCGAGCAGGGGCGCCCGACGTACCTCGTGGAGTACGGCGACGTCGACGTCCGCGACCGCGACCTGGGTCTGGCGCACTGGGTCGACGAGGTCGTGCCGCGGGCCGTCGAGGCGGCGTCCACACACGCCGGCGGCCGGCCGGTGCACGTCGTCGGCTGGAGCCTCGGTGGGATCCTCGCGCTGCTGACCGCGGCGGACCGGCCCGGACTGCCGATCGCGTCGGTGACCGCCGCCGGGTCGCCGACCGACATCTCGCAGGTGCCCCTGGTGGCCCCGGTGCGGCCGATGCGCGGGCTGGACGAGGGCGACGGGCTGATCGGCCGGACCTACCGCGCCGTGGGCGGCGTACCGGTCCCGCTGGTGCGGTGGGCCTTCCAGCTCTCGACGTTCCAGAAGCTCGTCAGCAGGCCGCTCGCGATCGCGGCCAACCTCGACGACACCGAGTTCCTCGCCCAGCTGGAGGCGGTCGACCGGTTCACCGACGACATGACCGCCTACCCGGGCCGGACCTTCGGGCAGGTCTACCACCGGTTCGTGACCGGCAACGCGCTCGTCGGCGGCGCCATGCAGCTCGGCTCGCGGGAGATCTCGCTGTCCGCGATCACCGCCCCGGTGCTGGTGCTGGCCGGCGCCACCGACACGATCGCGCCGGTCGCCGCGGTGCGAGAGGTGCTGCAGCACCTCTCGGGCTCGCTCGAACCCCGCTTCGAGATCGTCCCCGGCGGACATCTCGGCATGCTCACCGGCCGCGCGGCCCGCACCAGCACCTGGGCGGTGCTCGACGAGTGGATCGACGAGTGGTCGGACGTCGTACCCCCGAAGAAGGCGGTGCGGAAGCGGGCGGCGGCCACGAAGGCCCCGGCTTCGAAGCAGGCCGCGACCGCGAGGAAGACGCCCGCCAAGAAGGCGGCTCCGCGGAGGAAGGCCGCCACCCAGGAGTCGATCGGGTCCAACCCGACCCGCCGCTACGGCTCGGGCGACTCGCGGGCACTGGGCCGCTGACCGCTCGGAAACTGGCCCGTTGGGTGGCGATTCCCCGGTCGACCGGGAAATCGCACTAGCCTCCGATGGGTGTCCACCGACCACGCCCCGTCCGGTCAGAGCCCGTCCGGTCAGACCCGGCCCGATCACGCCCTGCCCCGGAGCGTCCGGATCGGCTACGGGTCGGGCTCGGTGGCGACCGGTGCCTTCGGCACCGTCCCGGGCCTGATGCTGCTGCCGTACCTCACCGACGAGGTCGGGATCGCCGCGATCGCCGCCGGCTTCATCGTGTTCCTCCCGAAGGCCTGGGACGTCGTGCTCAATCCGATCGCCGGCCGGATCAGCGACCGCACCGTCGACCCGCGCGGTCCGCGGCGGCCCTGGCTGCTGCGGGCCGGCATCTCGCTCGCGGTCTGCTTCGCCCTGCTCTTCGCCGCGCCCGACATGGCCACCGCGCTGGAGGCCGCCTGGGTGCTGGTGATGTTCCTGGCCTGCGCATCGGCGTACGCCTTCTTCCAGGTCCCGTACGTCTCGATGCCCGCCGAGATGACCCCGTCGTACGACGAGCGCACCCGGCTGATGACCTGGCGGGTCGCGATCCTCGCGTCCACGATCCTGCTCGCGGGCGCCACCGCCCCGCTGATCCGGGACGCGGCCGGCGGCCGGGACGGCTACCGGCTGATGGGCCTCGCGATGGCCGTGGTGATCCTGGTCGGCGTCGTGGCGGCGTACCGCGGCACCCGTCATGCGCCGCTCGGGACCGTGCAGCCGGGCGCGGGCACGCTGCGCGACCAGCTGCGGGTCGTGGCCGGCGCCCGGGACTTCCGGCTGCTGCTGACGACCTTCGTGATCCAGGCGCTCGCGGTCGGCTGCATCCTCGCCGGCGTCGACTACCTCGCCGAGGACGTGCTCGACAGCAAGGGCGCGGTGACGGTGCTGTTCGCGTGCTTCGTCGCCCCCGCCCTGCTGCTGACCCCGATCTGGTCGGCGATCGGCCAGCGGGTCGGCAAGAAGAAGGGGTTCGTCGCCGCGTCGCTCTTCCTCGCCGCCGGGTCCCTGCTCTCGGTGCTCGCCGACGCCGCGCCGATGGGCGTGCTGTTCGTCGCGGTGGCGCTCAGCGGCGTCGGGTACGCCGGCTGCCAGGTCTTCCCGATGGCGATGATGCCGGATGCCGCGGCGGTCGACACCCGGCGCACGGGCAGCAACCGGGTCGGCGTCTACACCGGCGTCTGGACCGCCGGGGAGACGTTCGGCCTCGCGCTCGGACCGGCCGTCTTCGCCCTGGTGCTGCAGCTGGGCGGCTACCGGTCCGGCTCCGACGTCGTGCAGCCCGACTCCGCTGTCACGGCCATCGTGCTCGGCTTCGCGCTGCTGCCCGCCGTCCTGATCCTGCTCAGCCTCTGGTGGCTCGTGCGCTACTCGCTGGAGGCCGACGAGGTCGAGGGTGAGACGGTGCCGGCATGAGCGACGTCATGGCCCGCCTGCGCGAGCTGCAGTCCGCCGATCTGCCGGTGCACGGCGGCCGCACGCTGGCCTACGTCTACGACTCCGGCCTCGCCGAGGTCGACCGGGTCGGCCGCGAGGCGGTGGCGGCGTACGCCGGCTCCAACGGCCTCGACCCGACCGCGTTCCCGAGCCTGCTGCAGATGGAGAACGACGTGGTCGGGTTCGCCGCCGACCTCCTCGACGCGCCCGCGACCGCGGTCGGCACGGTCAGCTCCGGCGGCACCGAGTCGGTGCTGCTGGCCGTGCAGTCCGCGCGCGACAGCCGGCCCTCCGTGGTCCGACCCAACATCGTGGTGCCGTCGACCGTGCACGCGGCCTTCCACAAGGCCGCGCACTACTTCGGCGTCGAGCTCCGGATGGTGCCGGTCGGCGCCGACTTCCGCGCCGACCCGGCCGCGATGGCCGCTGCGACCGACGACAGCACCGTGCTGGTGGTGGCCAGCGCGCCGTCGTACGCCCACGGGGTCGTCGACCCGGTCGGTGCGGTCGCAGCTCTCGCTCTGGAGCGCGGGATCCGTTGCCACGTCGACGCGTGCATCGGCGGCTGGGTGCTGCCGTACGCCGCCCGCCTCGGCCGCGACGTCGCGCCGTGGACCTTCGCGGTCGAGGGGGTCACCTCGATCTCGGTCGACCTGCACAAGTACGGCTACGCCCCCAAGGGCACCTCGGTGCTGCTGCACCGCACGCCAGGGCACCGGCGCCCGCAGTTCTTCGCCTCGGCGGACTGGCCCGGCTACACGATGCTCAACTCCACGATGCAGTCCACCAAGTCCGGCGGCCCGCTCGCCGGCGCCTGGGCGGTGCTGCAGACCCTGGGCGACGACGGCTACCTGCGGCTCTCGCGCGACGTGTTCGAGGCGGTCGACCGCATCGTCGCGGGGATCACCGCGCCCCTGCGGGTCGTCGTACCTCCCGACTCGACGCTGGTCGCCCTGGCCACCGACGACTCCTGCGACCCGTTCACGATCTGCGACGAGATGGCGGCGCGCGGCTGGTACGTCCAGCCCCAGATGTCGTACGCCGGCCAGCCGGCCACCGTGCACCTCTCCGTCAGCGCGGCGACCCTGCCTGCGGTCGGTGAGTTCCTCGCCGCGTTGTCGCAGGCCGTCGCCGCGGCGGTCGCCGCCGGTCCGGTCGCCGTCGACCCCGAGGTCGCGGCGTTCATCGAGTCCCTCGACCCGGCGGCGCTCACCGACGACGACTTCGACGGCCTGCTGGCGGCGTCCGGGCTGGTGGGCTCGTCCGGCTCGGCCGCGGGCGACGGGCTCGCGCTGCCCGAGCGGATGGCCGAGGTCAACGCGATGCTCGACCTCGCCTCGCCCGCGATGCGCGAAGCGCTGCTGGTGGCCTTCCTGGACCGCCTCTCTCGGCCGGTGCGCGGCGCCGCGGGCGGGCCGGCGGGCGGACCGACGCCGCTGTAACGCGGTGTCCACCGACCTGGTGCGGTGCTGCAGCACCGCCGTACCTCGGTGGACACCGCGTTACAGCCCGCGCGGCGGGTACCGGGCGCCATGACCACCATGCCGAACGCACCCGACCCCGAGATCGTCCCCAGCGGCGACCCGACACCGATCCCCGATCCCGCGCCCACTCCCGGCGAGGACCCCGGGGTGCCGCCGTTCGAGCCGCAGGTCGAGCCCGCGCCGCTCTGAGAGTCCTCGGACCCCGGCGAGAAGCGGTCAGGAACTGACCGCTGGGCACGGGAGCCTGGACGCGGCGACCGAGACGCGGTCGCCGAGAAGGAGCTTCCGAATGCCCACGCCCAACCTCTTCCTCGTCTACGTCACCGACGTCGAGCGAGCGACCGCCTTCTACCGCGACCTGTTCGAGATGGAACCGGTGATGACCACCCCGCGCTACGTGCCGTTCGAGGTGGCCCCGGGTCTCCTGTTCGCCCTGTGGGGCGGCCGCCCCGACCAGGTGACCCCCGGCGCGCCCCGGACCTCCGAGGTCGGGCTGATGGTGCCCGGTTCGGCCGACGCCGTCGACGCGCTCTTCGACAGCTGGCTGACGCGCGACGTGAGCGTCGTGGAGGAGCCGCACGACGAGGTGTTCGGTCGGACCTTCGTGGTCGCCGACCCCGATGGGAACCTCATCCGGGTCTCCCCGCTGGACTGACGGCGGGGCCGCTGGTCAGCGGGTCCGAACGCGGCGGCCGGCCTCCAGCAGGTCGGTGCCGACGGTCCACCCCTGCCTGTCCTCGAAACGCTGCCCGCCGCTGGTCCAGACGGAGAACCGGGCCGGGCGTCGCACCCGGGTGACGCATCGGACCGGCACCGAGATCAGCACGACGTCGGACTCCAGGTCGACGTGCGAGCCGGCCCTGGGGCACCGCCGGGTCGTGGAACCGTCGTGCAGCATCGGTGCGACGGTGCGGCTGACGAGACTGTCGCGTTCGAGGGAGCTGCGCTCGAAGTAGACGGTCCGCCCCGGATCCGCGTCGCTCGCCACCGTGATGCTCTGGCTGAACAGTCCGTGGTGATCCTCCAGGCGCCGCAGGTCGGCGAACTCGATCCTGAACCGCAGCCTCCTCGAGGTGGCCTCGTAGGTGACCTCGAACCCCGAGAGATCGACGCCGGGGACGAGCCAGTGACTCGGTCGTGGCGCGTCGTCGACGTCGCCCTCCGGGTCGGAGACGGAGATCCTCCGACGCGGCGCGGCGCGGCCGGCTCCGGGCGTGCTGTCGCTGGGGGTCGTACTCGAGGCGGGGGTGCTCGTGGCGGCGACGGGGGTCGGGCTCGGGGCCACCCTGGAGCCGACGACGGGAGTGCTGCCGGGCGCCGGCCGGGCGCCCTCCGTCTCCCCCTGCGTGCAGGCCGATCCCCACGGGACCAGCGCCAGGAGCACGAGGAGTACGACGACTCCCCGACCGCCGTTCGCGTGCATGCCCGGAGTCTGCCGCTTCCGCGGCGCTCGAGCGTGCGGAAGTGCGGAAACCCGCCGGACGTCGAGCGGAGGCTCAGGACACCGGCAGCGCCCCCGACCCCGGGCGCGGGGCGACGGTGCGCGGGTCGCCGACCCGGTGGCCGTGCTCGCACACGAGCTCGGCGCGCACCACCCCGCCGCAGTCGAGGTGGGCGAACTCGACGGGCGGCCCGCCGGGGTCGGCGAGGTAGCGGTCGCCCCAGTCGGCGATCGCCACCAGCACCGGGTAGAGGTCGAAGCCCTTCGGGGTCAGTCGGTACTCGTGGCGCTCGCGCGCCCCGTCGTCGCGGTACGGCGCCCGCCGCAGGATCTCCTGGTCGACCAGGAGGGCCAGCCGGTTGCTCAGCACCTGCCGGGGGATGCCGCTGTGCCGGCGGATGTCGTCGAAGCGGCGTACCCCGTTGAAGACCTCGCGCAGCACCACGAGCGTCCACCGCTCGCCGAGCACGGCCAACGACCGGCCGAGGGTGCAGTTCGCGGTCGACCAGGCGAGGGCGGGCGGGGCGGTGGGCATGGTCACAGGATAGCCACTCTGGGTCTCGTTGACAGATGCAGAGTGCGTGAGCGAATCTGGATCCATGACGGAGACCCAGACCCCCGACGTCGCCACGATGACCGGACTCGAGCTGTTGATCGCGATGCGCGACGGGCTGCTCCCCGCCGCCCCGCTCGCGGAGACGCTCGGCTTCGTCGACCTCGTCGTCGAGCCCGGGTCGGTCTCGGTCAGCCTCGACCCCGAACACCGGCACTACAACCCGCTCGGCACGGTGCACGGCGGCGTGCTGTCGTCGTTGCTCGACACTGTCGCGGGCTGCTCGGTGCACACCACCCTGGGCGCGGGCGAGGGCTACACCTCGCTCGACCTGAGCGTGAAGTTCCTGCGCCCGGCGTCGGTGAAGTCCGGGCGACTCCGGGCGGTCGGCAAGGTGCTCCAGCGCGGCCGCCGTACCGCCCTCGCCGAGGCGCAGCTCTTCAACTCCGACGGCAAGCTGATCGCCCATGCCACGTCGAGCTGCATGATCTTCGCCTGAGCCGGCGCGACCGCGCGGGGCACTACCGTGTCCGCGTGAGCGCACTCGCCGGACTCGTCGACAAGGGCCTGATGGCACCGGACTGGGCCGCGGCCCTGGCTCCGGTGGACGACCAGGTCGCCGCCATGGGCCGCTTCCTGCGCGAGGAGATCGCCGCCCACCGGCCGTACCTGCCGACCGGAGACAACGTCTTCCGCGCCTTCCGGCGACCGCTCGCCGACGTACGCGTCCTGATCGTGGGACAGGACCCCTACCCGACGCCCGGGCACCCGATCGGGCTCAGCTTCGCCGTCGAGGCGCACGTGCGACCGATCCCGCGCAGCCTCGCGAACATCTACACCGAGCTCGGCGACGACCTCAACCTCGAGATGCCCGCCCACGGCGACCTGACCGCCTGGGCCGACGCCGGCGTGATGCTGCTCAACCGGGTCCTCACCGTGCAGCCCGGCGCCTCCGCGTCGCACCGCGGGAAGGGCTGGGAGCAGGTCACCCAGCGCGCGATCGAGGCGCTGGTCGAGCGCGGTGGCCCGCTCGTGGCGCTCCTGTGGGGCCGCGACGCCCAGAGCCTCAAGCCGATGCTCGGCAGCACGCCGTACGTCGAGTCCGTGCACCCCTCGCCGCTCTCGGCCAGTCGGGGGTTCTTCGGCTCGCGCCCGTTCAGCCGGGTCAACGCCCTCCTCGTCGAGCAGGGCGGCACCCCGGTCGACTGGCGGGTGCCGGCGTGACCCGGCGCGGGTGGCGCCGCCGCCTGTTCGTCGGCGCCGGAGTGCTCGCGCTCCTGATCCTCGCCCTCGTCGGGACGGCGAACGCCGTCGTGATCGTGCGCACCGGCGACCGGGTGGCCGACGCCCCCGCCGACCTGCCCCACGCCCAGGTCGCGATCGTGCCGGGCTCGCTGGTCCGACCCGACGGCACGCTCGGGCGGATCGTGCAGGCCCGCGTCGACGCGGCGGTCGCGCTCCACGAGGCGGGCACCGTGGACAAGATCCTGCTCTCGGGCGACAACGGCACGCACGAGTACAACGAGCCCGACACCATGCGGGCCGCGGTGCTCGCCGCCGGAGTGCCGCCCGAGGACGTGTTCACCGACTACGCCGGCTTCAACACCTGGTACACGATGCGCCGGGCCCGTGTCGTCTTCGAGGTGGAGTCGGCCGTCGTGGTCACCCAGGAGTTCCACGTCGCCCGCGCGGTCGACCTCGGCCGGGCCGCGGGTCTCGACGTCCACGGCCTGGCGGTCGACGACGGTGGACGGCTCCGCGTCCGCGCCCGGGAGCTGCTGGCCCGGGTACGCGGCCTCGGCGAGGCGACCGTCCGGCCGGACGTCACCGGGGGGCCGGTGCTGCCGATCACCGGTGACGGCCGGACCTCGTGGGCCGAGCCCGCGCGGGACGTCGTACCGCCCGGTCGCTAGGACAGCCGCCTCGGATGACGTCCCCGAACCCCGAGACCTGCCGAGGCCCGTGACACGGCCACTCCGAGGGAATATAGTTGAAGATCAAACCATTGGAGGAGTCATGACCACCGTCGACGTACGCATGCCGGGCCTCTACCTCGGACACGGTGCTCCCCCACTGCTGGACGACCCGCTGTGGTCGGCCGAGCTCGCCTCGCTGGCGGGCGACCTGCCGCGCCCGACCGCGATCCTGATCGTGAGCGCGCACTGGGAGTCGGCCCCGATCAGCCTGAGCGCCAACCGGGCGCCGCTGGTCTACGACTTCGGCGGCTTCCACCCGAAGTACTACGAGATGACCTACCGGACGCCGGACTCCACCGCCCTGGCCGAGCGGATCGCGGCGCTGATGCCGGCGACCGAGCCGGTCCACCAGCACGCCACCCGCGGGCTCGACCACGGCGCCTGGGTGCCGCTGAAGATCATGTACCCGGCGGCCGACATCCCGGTCGTGCAGATGTCCCTGCCCACCCACGACCCCGAGCGGCTGCTCGCGATCGGCGCCCGGCTGCGGCCGCTGCGCGACGAGGGCGTGCTGATCATCGGGTCGGGCTTCCTCACCCACGGGCTGCGCTACCTCACCGACTGGTCGATCGACGCCCAGGCCCCGGGCTGGTCACGCGACTTCGACTCGTGGGCCGCCGAGGCGCTGGCCCGCGGCGACGTCGACGAGCTCGCGAACTACCGCGCCAAGGCCCCCGGCATGCCCTACGCCCACCCGACGGTCGAGCACTACACGCCGCTGTTCGTCACCCTCGGCGCCGCCTCCGACGCCGGTACGCCCGGCGAGCAGATCATCGACGGGTTCTGGATGGGGCTGTCCAAGCGGTCGCTCCAGGTTGCCTGACCAGCGCCGCGCGAGCCTCAGTCGGCGGTGATCTCGTCCAGCTCGACCAGGTCCGCCTCGGTCGGCTCCCAGGCCAGCGCGGCCGCGTTGCGCCGCACCTGATCACCGGACGTGGCGCCGGAGATCACCGAGGAGACGGCCGGCTGCGCGGCCAGCCCGGCGATCGCCACGTCGAGGACCTCGACACCGCGAGCCTCGGCGTACCGCTCGAGCGCCTCGATGCGGTCCCAGTCGGCCTTGGCCAGCCACCCCGCTCGCGCCGGGTCGAGCTGGGCCCGGGAGCCCTCGGGGGCCGCGGACCCGCGGCGGTACTTGCCGGTCAGCAGGCCGTACTCCAGCGGGAAGAACGGCAGTACGCCGAGGTCGTAGGTCTCGCAGGCGGGCACCACCTCCGCCTCGATCGAGCGGTCGAGCAGCGAGTAGCGGTTCTGCACCGAGACGAACCTCTCCAGCCCGCCCGACCGCGCCGTCCAGTCGGCGTCGGCGACCTGCCAGCCCGCGAAGTTCGAGCACCCGAGGTAGCCGATCTTGCCCTCGTGCACGAGGTCGGTCAGCACCGACAGGGTCTCCTCGATCGGGGTCACGTCATCGGGCCGGTGCAGCTGGTACAGGTCGATGCGGTCGGTCTTCAGCCGCCGCAGCGACGCCTCGACCGCGCGTCGTACGTAGCGCCGGGCCCCCCGCACCCCGTGGTCGGCGCCGTTCGCGCCGCGCATGTCCATCCCGAACTTGGTCGCGAGCACGAACTCGTCGCGCTGGCCTGCAGGGCCTCGCCGAGCAGCTCCTCGCTCCCGCCGGGGTGGCCGCCGTAGACGTCCGCAGTGTCCAGCAGGGTCACCCCGGTGTCGCGCGCCGCAGCGAGGATGCCGCGCACGCCGTCGAGGTCCACCCGCCCGCTGAACGCGTTGCAGCCGATCCCGACCGCACTGACCATCAGCCCTGAGCCGCCCAGCGGGCGGTACGTCATCTCGCTCACGCGAGCGACGCTACCGAAACACCCCCGGTGGTTGAGCAGCGAGAGCGTGTCGAAACCCCCCGCACCGTCGATGCGACCGCGATCGAGGTGGCTTGTCGACTCACCGGGTTTCGACACGGTTGCTAGCGCAACCTGCTCAACCACCGAGACCCACCGGCGGTTGAGCAGCGAGGAGCGCCAGCGACGAGCGTGTCGAAACCCCCGCAGCGTCGAAGCGACCGCGATCGAGGTGGCCTCTCGGCTCACCGGGTTTCGACACGGTTGCTAGCGCAACCTGCTCAACCACCGAGACCACCGGCGGTTGAGCAGCGAGGAGCGCCAGCGACGAGCGTGTCGAAACCCCCGCAGCGTCGAAGCGACCTCGATCGAGGTGGCCTCTCGGCTCACCGGGTTTCGACACGGTTGCTAGCGCAACCTGCTCAACCACCGGCCGACACGGTTGCTAGCGCAAGCTGCTCAACCACCGGTGAGTCAGCGGATCCCGGTCTTCCGCATCAGCTTCAGCCCGGACAGCATCGACTTCACGTAGGCGTCGTAGTCCTGCCCGGGCCGCGCGCCCATCACCTGCTTCTTCAGCACCGCGAGGTTCTGCACGTCGGTGTACTTCAGCAGGCCGTAGTCGCCGTGCCGCGCTCCGACCCCCGACTGCTTCACCCCGCCCGACGGCGTCCCCTTGGAGGCGAACGCAGTCGCGAGGATGTCGTTGACGTTGACGTTGCCCGACTCGATGCGCCGGGCGACGGCACACGCGGCCTCCACGTCTCCACCCCACACGGAGGCGTTGAGGCCGTAGTCGGTGTCGTTGGCGAGGGCGACCGCCTCGTCGACGGTGCGGTAGCGGTGCAGCGCGACGACCGGCCCGAAGGTCTCGGTGACGCCGCAGAGCATGTCCTTGGTGACGCCCTCGAGGATGGTCGGCTCGAAGAACGCCGGGCCGAGGTCGGGGCGGGCCTTCCCGCCGGTGACCACGGTCGCGCCCTTGGCGATGGCGTCCTCCACGTGCGCCTGCACGCGGTCCTTGTGGTCGGGCGATACGAGCGAGCCCATCTCGGGCCCGAAGTCGTACGACGCACCGACGCGCAGCGACTCCGCCGCCTCCACGAACCGGGTCTTGAACTCGTCGTAGCGTGACTCGGGCAGGTAGATCCGCTCGATGTGCATGCAGATCTGGCCGGTGTTGCCGAACACCCCGAAGACCGCGCCCTGCACGGTCTCCTCCAGGTCGGCGTCCTCGAGCACGATCATCGGGTTCTTGCCGCCGAGCTCGAGGCAGCAGCCGATCAGGTTGCGACCGGCCCGCTCGCCGATCACCCGGCCGGTGTTGGTCGAGCCGGTGAACATGACGTAGTTGGCGTTGTCGATCAGCGTCGGCCCGACGTCGGGTCCCTCGCCGCAGACGACCTGGAACAACCCCTTCGGCAGCCCCGCCTCCTCCAGCATCGAGATGCCGTACAGCGGCGACAGGGCGGTCTTGTTGTCGGGCTTGAGCACGATCGCGTTGCCGGCCATCAGCGCCGAGATCGCATCCGAGATGCCCGTCGCGAACGGGAAGTTCCACGGCGCGATGACACCGACGACGCCCTTGGGCTGGCGGATCTCGGTCGACGTCGTCAGGAACGGCACCGGCCCGCCGCGCTTCACCGACGCGAGCAGCTTCGGCGCGCGCTTGAGGTAGTGGCTCATCACCATCGGCGGGTCGCAGGTCTCCTCGATCGCCATCCGCCGGTTCTTCCCGCTCTCGACCTGGATCAGGTCGGCGGTCGTCTGGGCGTTGTCGATGAACAGGCCGTGCGCCTTCTTGAAGACCTTCAGCCGCTTGGCGAGCGGCCAGGCGGCCCACTCGCGCTGGGCGGCCCGGGCGGCGGCGAAGGCGCCCTCGATGTCGGCGGGGGTCGACTGCGGCAGCTCGACGAGCAGCTCGCCGGTGTAGACCTCGGTGAGCCTCCAGGTGCCGCCGCCGGTGGACGGGATCCGGGCGACCAGGCGCTGGAGGAAGGCGTCGGTGACCGACGCGGGGCGGGCGATCCGCTGCGGCGTGAGAGTCATGGTCAGCCCCGTCCCAGCACCAGGTCGGCGCCGCGTTCGCCGATCATGATGGCCGGCGCGTTGGTGTTGCCGCCGGTGATCGACGGCATGATCGAGGCGTCGCAGACCCGCAGGCCCTCGACGCCCCGGACCTTCAGGTCGGGCGAGACGACGGCGAGCTCGTCGACACCCATCCGACAGGTGCCGACCCCGTGGTAGACCGAGGTCGCCCGGTTGAGGATCGCGTCGCGCAGCGCCTGGCCCGTCAGGTTGGCGCCGGGGTGCAGCTCCTCCTTGACCGCGCCGCCGAAGGCCGCGCCGCCCATGATCTCGCGGACCATCTCCGACCCCTCGCCGAGAAGCTCGAGGTCGGCCGGGTCGGCGAGGTACTGGGGATCGATCAGCGGTGCCGCCGTCGGGTCCGCCGAGGCCAGCCGCAGGGTGCCGCGGCTGCGCGGGTAGATCAGGGTCGTGAGCACCGTCAGCGCGGGCCGCTGGTCGACGTCGTGGCGGATCGCCTCGTCCTGGTTGGGCGAGACGTAGGCCCACGGCAACAGGTGCAGCTGCAGGTCGGGTACGTCGGTGGCCTGCGAGGTGCGCACGAACCCGACCGACTCGAACACCGAGTTCGCGAGGAACGTCGTACCGGGTCGCAGCGCCTCCTTCACGATGCCCTTGCCGAAGAAGAAGGCGTTGCCGCGCATCTTCGAGGAGGTCGTGTGGAAGGTCATCGCGTGGAACATGTGGTCGTGCAGGTTGTCCCCGACCGGCAGGTCCGCGACGACCGCGATGCCATGGTCCCTCAGGTGCTGCGCGTGACCGATGCCCGAGAGCATCAGGAGCTGGGCGGACCCGACGAAGCCGGCGGAGAGGATGACCTCCTTGCCGGCGCGTACGGTGCGCTGCGAGCCGTTCTTGTCGGTCACCTCGACGCCGGTCGCGCGGCCGTTCTCGACGACGACCTTGCGGACCAGCACCTCCGACTGCAGCTGCAGGGTGGGCGGCGCGAGGTGGTGGATGTAGCCGCGGGAGGCGCTGTAGCGCAGCCCCTGCGCGGCGTTCTGCTGCATCCGGCCGATGCCCTCCTGCGACTCCCCGTTGTAGTCGTCGAGGACCTTGACCCCGAGGGTGTCGGCGGTGGCCTGGATGAACTGGAGGGTGCCCTCCTGCGGAGCCTTGTTGCGGGTGACCCGGATCGGGCCGCCGGCACCGCGGAAGGCGTTCTCGCCGTCCTCGAAGTCCTCCATCCGCTTGTACGCCGCGTTCACCGAGTCGGCGTCCCAGCCGGTGTTGCCCTCGGCGGCCCAGGAGTCGAAGTTGGCCCGGTTGCCGCGCACGTAGACCATGCCGTTGACCGAGCTCGAGCCGCCGACGACCTTGCCCCGCGGGACCGGCATCTTGCGGTCGAGGATGTGCTTCTGCGGGGTGGAGTAGTAGCCCCAGTCGACCCGCTGCTTGATCTGCGGGACCGAGTGCATCGGCCCGATCATCCCGGGCTTCTTCACCAGGAACTGCTCGTCGCTCTTGCCTGCCTCGAGGACGATCACGCTCGCCCCGGACTCGGCCAGGCGGCCGGCGATCGCGGCGCCGGAGCTCCCGGATCCCACGACGACGTAGTCGGCCTCGTTGCGGTAGGGGGTCTTGGCCATCGATACACCTCGGCGTTCACATACTGACGGAATGTGGCTCGGCACACACTACGCCATGAACTGCAACCTGTTCTAGTTACCTGGGGGTGGAGGATGGTCCGGTGCAGATCCTGTCCATCCAGTCCTCGGTCGCCTACGGCCACGTCGGCAACTCCGCCGCCACGTTCCCGCTCCAGCGCATCGGCCACGAGGTCTGGCCGGTGCTCACGGTGCACTTCTCGAACCACACCGGGTACGGCGCGTGGCGCGGGCCGCTGCTCGCCCCGGCCGACGTCGCGGACGTGATCGCCGGCATCGAGGACCGTGGCGTCCTGGGCCAGGCCGACGCGGTCCTCTCGGGCTACCAGGGCGACCCGGCCGTCGGCGCGGTGATCCTGGACGCGGTCGCCAGGGTCAAGGCGCTCAACCCGGACGCGGTCTACTGCTGCGACCCGGTGATGGGCGACGTGGGCCGCGGCATGTTCGTGCGACCGGGCATCCCCGAGTTCATGCGCGACACGGTCGTGCCCCAGGCCGACGTGGTGACCCCGAACCACTTCGAGCTCGACTTCCTGGCCGGCCGCACGACCACCACGATCGCGGAGGTGCTGGACGCGGTGGACGCCGTCCGCGACCGCGGCCCCCGCGACGTCCTGGTCACGAGCGTGCTGACCTCGGAGGTCGAGCCCGACCACCTCGACGTGGTCGCCGTCTCCGACGCCGGCGCCTGGGCGGTCACCACCCCGCTGCTGCCGATCAGCCCGAACGGGTGCGGCGACGTCACCGCGGCGCTCTACCTGGCCCACCTGCGCACGACCGGCTCGCCGGCCACCGCGCTGGAGCGGACCACCTCGTCGGTCTTCGCGATCCTGGAGGCGACCATCGCCGCCGGCACCCGCGAGATCCAGCTCATCGCGGCCCAGGACGCCATCGCCGACCCGCCGCCGACGTTCCCCGCCCGCCGGCTGCGCTGACCCAGCGTCGTACGACATCGGGACGGGTCCCGCCACCCGCATTTCCGGCCGGTCTGGACGGCTCTGAAATGACGCGGCGGGATCGCGCGCCGTCCTGGTTCAGTCCTGGGTCATGTCGTCCCGCCTGCCCGTCCTCGTCGCGTCCGTCGCCCTCGCCGCCACTCTGCTGCCGGCCGGCCCGGCGGGGGCCGCACGCCCGAAGGCACCCGACCTCGTCGTCGCGAGCGCGTCGCTCCCGGTGCGCACGGTCGCGCCCGGCGCGACCGTGCGAGTCCCACACACCCTGCGCAACAGCGGCACCGCGAAGGCGAGGCGCTCGACGACCCGTGTCCACCTGGTCGCGGGCCGCGCCGCCGTACCCGTGGCCGGTCGCGCCGTCGGCGCCCTGAAGCCGCGCAAGCGGACCCGGCCGGCCACCGTGGCGTTCCGGGTGCCCGTGACGCTGGCGACCGGGTCGTACGCCGTCCGCGTCTGCGCCGACGGCCAGCGCAAGGTCAAGGAGCGCAACGAGCGCAACAACTGCCGGGTCGCCGGGACGCTGCAGGTGCAGCGACCGACGACTCCCCCGCCGGCGCCGCCGACCCCGCAGATCCCCGCGATGGATCCGGGCGAGACGGTGCTCGACAGCTTCGCGACGACCCGGGACTGGCCGGCCGACGAGGACGACGCGCTCGGGTACCTGAAGATCTTCTGCCAGTCCGCCTACCCCGCCCGGGCGTTCTCCCTCCCGGACGCCGTGGCCAGCCTCCGGTCCCGGCTCACCCAGGACGCCGCCGCGGGGATGGCCGCGCTCGCCGCATCCCCGTCGTACGACGACGTCGTCGGGCTCCAGCAGCTCGCGACGGCCGGCGTCGCCCAGGGCTCGCCCGGCCTCGCCCTGGCCGCGCTGCTCCGCGCCGCGGACCTGGAGCCGACCATCGGCACCCACCTGGTGAACGCGGCGTCGCTCGCGGTCTCGCTGAGCATGCCCAACGAGGCGGTCGCGCTCCTCGACGCTGCCGCCTCCCGGACCTTCCGGACCCCGGCGATGGGGATCCCGCAGCAGGCGATCGCGGCGACCGTGCGCGGACAGGCCCTGGTGATGACCGGCCGCGCCGAGCTGGCGCGGCCCTGGTTCCTCGCCGCCCGGGCGGCGGCACCGGTGCTGACCGAGGCCGAGGCCGGCCTGGCCACCATCGAGGCCTGCGCGGGCGACGACGTGAAGGCGGCCCGCCTGGTCCGCAAGAGCCGCCAGCGCACTCAGGAGAAGACCGCGCCGGAGCAGGAGGTCGCGCGTCCCGAGCCGCTGTCGCAGATCGATCTCGGTGCCGGCCGCACCACGCACCTGCGTCAGGTCCCCCTGCCGGTCTCCCCCGACCGGGCGGTCGCCATGATCGACGGCTACCAGGCGATCCTCGACCACAACTTCACCGAGATCGACGACCACAACGCCCGCGCGAACGCGCTCGACGTGCTCCTCGACGCCGCCGACGCCACGAGCACCGAGGCCGAGCGCGAGCGTCGGCACGACCTGATCAGCCTCTCCTACACCGCCACCAGCCCCGAGATCGAGGCCCTGGAGAACCAGGTCGACCGGATCCTCGACGACCTGACCGAGCAGAAGGAGGCGTTCTGGGGCGGCGGGACCGGCGAGGCGCCGTACACCTACGGCGAGATCCAGGACGACGCCTTCGCCGCCTGCGACGACACCCCCTGCTACACGAAGTACATGAACGACCACTGCCGTCCCGCGCTGCGCTCGGAGCACCAGCACTGGCTGGCGCTGATGCAGGAGTACCAGGACACCGAGAACGAGCGGATCGCCCTGCTCTCGCAGCTGATGAGCTCGATCGCCGCCCACGTCGCCGAGCCCGCGGGCCACGACCTGATCATCCTCGGCATCGAGCGGCTCGAGGCGACCACCCACACCGGCATCGCCACCCGCGGCTGGGTGTGGGCCCGCGACGCCCAGGTCCGCTCGGACCACTGCGTCGAGCCGCTGCCGGTCGAGGGCGTCGACGCCGAGGACGAGCCGGACGCCGAGAGCGCCGGCGCGTGCTCGGAGGAGGCCAAGAAGATCAGCTTCAAGTTCGGGCTCGGCCCGAGCGAGATGAAGGTCAACTGCGAGAAGGTCCAGCAGGAGTTCTCCGCCGAGGTGTTGCCGCTGCTGAACGCCTTCGCCGAGATCTCCTACGACTTCCGCAGCGGCACCATGACCATCGTCGCCGGCAGCAAGGCCAAGGGCGGCGTGGGCGGCGTCGAGGGCTCGTTCAAGTCCGGCGTCTACGTCACCGTCGACACCCGTGGCGGCGGCTCGATCAAGGACGTCGGCTGGCAGGTCGGCCCCGAGGTCACCGCGAGCGCCGGCGGGCTCGAGGTCGAGGTCTACAAGGACGAGATGGACATCTCGTTCATCGCCGGGTTGAAGGGCGACTGAGGGCCGGCCTGGAACTTCCCCGGTTCACCGGGGAAGCTGGACGTTCTCGGGCGAAATGTCGGCCGAGAACGTACGGCTTGCCCCGAGAAGTCCGCCTCGGAGCCGATGACAGGAATTGAACCCGCGACATCCTTATTACAAGTAAGGCGCTCTACCAACTGAGCTACATCGGCGCGACCCGATCGGGTCGGTCGCTCATGCTAGTGGGCACGCGGGTCAGCTGAAGAAGCTGCCGCCCCCGTCCACGCTCAGCGTCACCCCGGTGACGTACGACGAGTCGGGGCCGGCCAGGTAGACCGCGGCCCGGCCGACGTCGTGCTCGGCGTCGCCGACCCGGGGCACCGACATCGTCTTCAGGACGATCTTCTCGAGCTCCTCGGGGCGCTCGTCGAAGTAGGTCCGGGCTCCCTCGCTGAGCACGAACGGCGCGAGGTTGTTGACCGTGATGCCGTGCCGTCCCCACTCCCGGGCGGCCACCCGGGTCAGTCCGGCGACGGCGGCCTTGGAGGCGACGTACGCGCCGAAGCCGGCGAGCCCCTGCGGCTCGGAGCCGGAGCGCAGGTTGATCACGCGGCCGCCGTACGCGCTGCTCTGCAGGTGCGGGAAGCAGGCGCGCATGAAGTAGAGCGTCGCCTTCGGGCCGGTGTCGAGCACCCGGTCCAGCTCGTCGTCGGTCGTCGCCTCGAAACGCGCCGAGACCGCGTCGATGGCGTTGTTGACGAGCACGTCGACCGACCCGAGCCGCTCGACGACGTCCGCGACACAGGAATCCACCTGGGCGGAGTCACGGATGTCGCAGCGCAGCGCGAACGCCTCGGCGTACGGCGTCAGCTCGGCGACCGTCCGTTCGGCACCCTCGGCGTCGAGGTCGACCACGGCGACGCGCGCGCCCTCCTTGGCGAAGGCCCGGGCGATGCCGGCGCCGACCCCGCGGGCGGCGCCGGTGACGATCGCGACCCGGCCCTCCAGGACGCCCATGTCAGCTCATGAACCCGTCGATGGCCAGCACCGTGCCGGTGACGAACGCGGCCGCGGGCGAGGCGAGGTAGCCGATGGCCGCCGCGACGTCGCCGGGCGGGATCGCACCGGGCATCTGCATGAAGAGCCGCTCGGAGATCCGGGGCTCCAGGTCGCTCGGATAGGTCTCGGCCACCTTGGCCACCATCGGGGTGTCGATGGTGCCGGGGCAGACGGCGTTCACCCGGACGCCGGTGGAGACCAGCTCCAGGGCGAGGTTCTTGGTCAGCTGGGTCAGCCCGCCCTTGGAGGCGCCGTACGCGGCGGCGTACGGCTGCGGGACCCGGCCCGCGACCGAGGAGACGTTCACGACGCAGCCCGGTCCGGCCTTCAGGTACGGGAGCGCCGCCTGGGTCAGCAGGAACGGGCCCTTGAGGTTGACCGCGAGCACCCGGTCCAGCTCGGCCTCGTCGATCTGCTCGAACCGACCGAACTGGACGATGCCCGCCACGTTGGCGAGCACGTCGATGCGGCCGTGCTGGGCGCAGGTCGCGATCGCCGCGTCGACCGAGGCCTTGTCGGCGACGTTGGTCTCGACATAGGTCACGCCCTCGGGGACGGTCGGGTTCACGTCGAGGCCGAAGACGACCTCGCCGGCGTCGCGGAACATCGTGGCGGTCGCGTAGCCGACGCCGGAGGCGGCGCCGGTGACGACGACGACGCGCTGGTCGTCGCTCAGGGTGCTGGTCATGGCCGGACGCTAGCAGGCGAACTAGAACTTGTTCTACCAACGTGCGATCTCGCTATGTACGACGATGTCCGCATGACCTTCGGACCTGCGTGGTGGCTGCGCCCCGACGAGCAGGCGGACATCGGGACCCCGTTCTTCGTCGTCTTCCAGGCCTCGGTCGTCGCCTCCATCCTGAGCGTGGGGTTCGAGGGCCCCGGTGCGGCCACCGCCTTCACTCTCGTCCTCGGGGGCTTCTTCGCACTGCTGGCTCTGCGCAACTCCCTGCGCCTGCTCCTGCCCCGCCCGGTCGCGACGACCGCGATGCTGGTGAGCCTCACCGTGTGCGCCTCGGCGGCAACCCTGTCCGCCGCCGGCCCGATCCTGGAGACCGACGCCCCTCTGCGCGGCATCCTGGTGCTTCCCGCGTTGAGCGTCCTCCTCACCGCCCTCGCCCAGGAGAGCGTGCGCAAGGTCAACTTGAAGCAGGCTTGAACCTCCGCGAGGCTGGACCCGTGACCCAGCTGACCATCGGACACCTGGCCGAGCGCGCAGGCGTGGCGACGTCGGCGATCCGGTTCTACGAGTCCCGCGGACTGATCCACTCGGTGCGTACGACGGGCAACCAGCGCCGCTACGAGCAGCACACCCTGCGCCGGATCGGCTTCATCCGCACGGCCCAGCGGATCGGGCTGAGCCTCGAGGAGATCGCCGAGGCGCTTGCGACGCTGCCCGACAACCGCACCCCCACCAAGTCCGACTGGCACCGGCTGAGCAATTCCTGGCGGCCCCGGCTCGACGAGCAGATCCGCCGCATCGAGCTGCTGCGCGATCGTCTCGACGGCTGCATCGGTTGCGGCTGCCTGAGCATGAAGAGCTGCGCCCTGGTCAACCCGGGCGACGAGGCGGCGAGCTACGGCACCGGTGCCGTCTGGCTCGAGCCGCGGCCTCGCAACCGACCTGGAGTCTCCCGATGAGCGCCACCCCGCACCACCTGCTGCACGAGCCGCACCACGACGGGTCGCCCCGCTACCTCGAGCACGAGGCCCCCGCCCTCGGCTGGCCCGTGAAGGTACGGCTGCGCACCTGGTCCGGCGACCCGGTCGAGTCGGTGTGGGTGCGGACGACGTACGACGCCGAGCCGACGTACCACGCCTGCGCCGTGGTCGAGCGCGACGAGCACGCGACCTGGTGGGAAGGCGAGCTGCCCGTGCACAACCCGGTGACGCACTACCGCTTCCTGCTCGCCGACGCAGACGGCGAGCAGCGCTGGCTGACCGCCGCCGGGATGGTGGGCCACGACGGCCCGGACACCTTCGACTTCCGGGTCACCGTGCACGAGCCGGCGCCCGACTGGGGCCGGGACGGGGTCGTCTACCAGGTCTTCCCCGACCGCTTCGCGCGCTCGGCCGCCGCCGACGGGCGGCCCACACCCGAGTGGGCGGTGCCCGCGGCCTGGGACGACGAGGTGGTGTTCGAGGGCAGCGACCCCCGGACCCCGCTGCAGTTCTTCGGCGGCGACCTCGACGGGGTCGTCGAGCACCTCGACCATGTCGCCGAGGTCGGCGCGACGATCCTGTACACGACCCCCGTCTTCCCCGGCGAGAGCAACCACCGCTACAACGCCTCGACCTTCGACGGGGTCGACCCGCTGCTGGGCGGCGACGAGGCGTACGCCCGGCTCTGCACCGCCGTCCACGACCGCGGCTGGCGGCTGCTCGGCGACCTGACGACCAACCACACCGGCGACACCCACGAGTGGTTCGTCAGTGCGTCGTCGGACCCCTCGTCGCCGGCTCGCGGCTGGTACTACTTCAACCACGACGGCAGCTACGAGTGCTGGATGGGCCACGGCACCCTGCCCAAGCTCAACCTCGCCGACCCCACGCTGCGGTCCGCGATGGTCGAGGGGCCCGACTCGGTCGTGGCCCGCTGGCTGCGGCCGCCGTTCGACGTCGACGGCTGGCGCATCGACGTCGCCAACATGACCGGGCGGCTGGGCACCCTCGACGTCAACCACGACACCGCCCGCGCGGTGCGTCGTACCGCCGCCGCGGAGCGGCCGGACCCGCTGGTGATCGGCGAGCACAACCACGACGCGTCCGGCGACCTCGACGGCGACGGCTGGCACGGGACGATGAACTACTCCGGCTTCTCCTGGCCGGTGTGGTCGTGGCTGCGCGATCCGGCCTCCCCGGCGCGCGCCTTCGGCCGGCCACTGCCCGTGCCGCGCCGCCCCGGACCCCTGGTGCAGCAGACCGTCCGCGAGTGGACCGCCCGCTACGGCTGGCACGCTGCGGCCACGTCGTGGAACATCCTCGGCTCGCACGACAGCGCCCGGATCCGCACCGTCACCGGCTCCGGCCCCCTGCACCGGGTCGCCGCCGGCCTGCAGTTCACGCTGCCCGGGGTGCCGATGGTCTTCGCCGGCGACGAGATCGGCCTGGAGGGCGTGCTCGGCGAGGACTCCCGCCGCCCGATGCCCTGGGACCGGCCCGAGACCTGGGACCACGCCACGCTCACGACGTACGGCGCGCTGGCGGCCGCCCGGCGCGACCACGAGGCACTGCGCCGCGGCGGGCTGCGCTGGGCCTACGTCGACGACGACGCCCTGGTCTTCCTGCGCGAGCACCCGGCCGGCTCGGTGCTGGTGCTCGCCCGCCGCACGGGCGGCTCGGCCATCGACCTGCCCGCCGGCCCGCTCGGTCTCACCCGCGGCTCGCTGCTGCTCGCCACCGAGGGCGGGCGTGCGGGCGATCTCAAGGCGCGGCGGGGCGTCGTACGGCTGCCGGCTGCGGACGGGGCTGGGGTGTGGGTCTGGGGTGGCGCGTGAATTTCTCCGCCTAGGCGGAGAAATTCACGCCTACGTCGAGATACTTCACGACACAAGCGCGAGTTTCTCGACACCGATGAAACGCCCGAGACGCCTGAGACGTCTGCGGGGCGGGCAGTCGCCCTCAGCGCCAACCGAGCGCGGGCGCGACGTGGGTGAGCAGCGACTCGATCACGTGGGCGTTGTAGTCGACACCGAGCTGGTTGGGAACGGTCAGCAGCAGGGTGTCCGCGGCGGCGATCGCCTCGTCCTCGCGCAGCTGCTCGACCAGGAGGTCCGGCTCGCCGGCGTACGTCTTGCCGAAGCGCGCGACGCCGCCGTCGATCATGCCGACCTGGTCCTGGCTGCCGCCCTCCCCGCCGAAGTACATCCGGTCCATGTCGTTCACGATCGGGAAGATGCTGCGGCTCACGGAGACGCGGGGGACCCGCGAGTGACCGGCGGCCTCCCAGGCCTTGCGGAAGAGCTCGATCTGCTCGGCCTGCAGCTGGTGGAACGGTACGCCGGTGTCCTCGGTCAGCAGCGTGGACGACATCAGGTTCATGCCCTGCTCCGCCGTCCACTCGGCGGTCGCGCGCGAGCCGGCGCCCCACCAGATCCGATCGCGCAGCCCGGGGGCGTGCGGCTCGATCCGCAGCGGTCCGGGCGGGTTGGGGAACATCGGCCGCGGGTTCGGCTCCGCGAAGCCCTCCCCGCGCAGCACCTCGAGCAGCACCCGGGTGTGCTCGCGCGCGAGGTCGGCGTGATCGGTGTCCGGCGCCGGCTCGTAGCCGAAGTAGCGGTACCCGTCGATCACCTGCTCCGGTGACCCCCGGCTGATGCCGAGCTGCAGTCGCCCGCCGGAGATCAGGTCGGCGGACCCGGCGTCCTCCGCCATGTAGAGCGGGTTCTCGTAGCGCATGTCGATCACGCCGGTGCCGATCTCGATCCGGCTGGTGCGCGCCCCGATGGCCGCGAGCAGCGGGAACGGCGATGCGAGCTGGCGGGCGAAGTGGTGCACCCGGAAGTACGCCCCGTCCGCGCCGAGCTCCTCGGCCGCGACCGCCAGGTCGATCGACTGCAGCAGCGCGTCGGCCGCGGTGCGCGTCGCCGACTGCGGCGACGGCGTCCAGTGCCCGAAGGACAGGAACCCGATGTTCTTCATACCGACGCAACAGAGGTTGAAGCGTCAATCTTCCCGAGGACTTCCCGAGGACTTTCCGACGCCTCCGAGGGCTAGGGTGGCCCGATGGCGCTGCGCATCGTCGCCAGCCGACCGGATCCCGCGATCATCACGCTCCCGTGGTCCCAGCCGCTGGAGGAGTGGGACGAGCAGTACGTCGTACCCCTTCCCCGCGGCCTGTCGCGCCACGTCGTGCGGATCATCCGGCTCCACGACCGCACCTACGCGGTGAAGGAGACGGTCGAGGAGATCGCCTTCCGGGAGTACCGGCTGCTGCGCGACCTGCAGCGGCTGGGCCTGCCCGCGGTCCTGCCCCAGGGCGTCGTCACCGGCCGGGTCGACGCCGACGGCGAGCCGCTGCCCGCCGCGCTGCTCACCCAGCACCTGCAGTTCTCGCTGCCCTACCGCAGCCTCTTCGCGCACGGCATGAGCACCGAGAGCCTGCCGGCGCTGGTCGACGCCCTGGTGGTGCTGCTCGTGCGGCTGCACCTCGCCGACTTCTTCTGGGGCGACGTGTCGCTGTCCAACGTGCTGTTCCGCCGCAACGCCGGCGGCTTCGCGGCGTACCTCGTCGACGCCGAGACCGGCGAGCTCCGACCGACGCTGTCGCGGCAGATGCGCGAGTACGACCTGACCATCGCCACCGAGAACGTCTTCGCCGAGCTCCTCGACCTGCAGGCCAGCAACTCCCTCGACAGCGACGTGCACGCCCACGAGACCGTGGCCCTGCTCCAGCAGCGGTACGACGCACTCTGGGCCGAGCTCACCGACCCCGAGGAGTTCTCCGCCGGCGAGATGTGGCGCATCGAGCAGCGCATCGAGCGGCTCAACGACCTCGGCTTCGACGTCGACGAGCTCGACATCGTCACCGACTTCGACGGCGACGAGGTGCGGATCCAGCCGAAGGTCGTCGAGCTCGGCCACCACTGCCGCGAGCTGCAGGCCCTGACCGGGCTGAACGTCGAGGACGGCCAGGCCCGCCGGATGCTCAACGACATCGCGTCCTTCACCGCCCACTACGGCCTCGGCCGCGAGGACCGCAGCCTGGTCGCCTACCGATGGCTGACCCAGATCTACGAGCCGCTCATCGAGATGATCCCGCCCGACCAGCGCGGCAAGCTGGAGCCGGCGGAGTTCTTCCACGAGGTGCTGGTGCACCGGTGGTACCTCTCCGAGCGCGCCGGCCACGAGGTCGGCATCTTCGACACCGCCCGCGACTACATCGAGCACGTGCTGAGGGCGAAGCCGGACGAGGTCGTCACGGCGGGCGAGGACTGACCGCCCGGCGTCGCTCCCCTCCGGACACCTGGGGAGCCAGGGTCACGCCAGCACACGACGCGCGCGGGCGCCGATCCGGACCCCGAGGTCGTCGAGCTCGTCCAGCAGCGCCGCGGCGCCCCAGACCTGGTCGCGCGCCCGGTTGGTCAGCGGCCGGATGACGCCGCTCGACTCCAGCCGGCCGAGCGCGGCGTAGATGCTCGACGTGGCGCCACCGATCCTGGCTTCGACCTCCTCGGCGGAGAACACCGGGACGTCGAGGAGCGAGTCGACGATCCTGCGCGCAGCGCTGCCCGCCCGGGGCGTGCCGGCGGACTCCAGCCACTCGGCGGTCATCCGGGAGAGGTGCTCGGCGGTGACGGCGGACTCCTCGGCGGCGATGGTCGATGAGGTCGAGAACGCGGCGATGATCGGTCCGGCGTCGCCGTCGCGATAGGAGCCGAGGACGTCGAAGTAGTCGTCGCGTCGAGCGACGAGCGCCGAGGCGAGCGGCACGACGATCCGGCTGGTCGCCCCCCGGCGGCGGAGCACCGTGTTGATCAGAGCCCGGCCGATCCGGCCGTTGCCGTCGGTGAACGGGTGGATCGACTCGAACTGCGCGTGCGTCATGGCGGCCTGGACCAGGACGTTGAGGTCGCCCCGGTTGGCGAAGGTGACGAGGTCCTCGAGATAGGCGCCCACGGTCCCCGGGGGCGGCGGGACGTAGAGAGCGTTGCGAGGCGAGTGGTCCGATCCACCGATCCAGTTCTGCTGGTCGCGGACCTTCCCGGCGTAGGCGGCCTCGTAAGGGTCGTCCGCCATCAGGACGCGGTGCGCGGCCAGGACGTTGTCCCAGGTGAGGTCTCGCGCGTCGTCGACGGATCCGATGAGGTTCCCGAGCGCCCGGGTGGAGGCCACCATCGAGACCGCGGAGGCATTCGCCCTGATGCCGTGCAGGGCGCGCGCGTAGTCCTCCATCGAGGCCTCGATCCGCTCGATCTTCGAGGAGGCGACCGACTCGGCACGCAGCAGGATCGTGGACAGGGAGGCCAGGTGCTCGCTGTGGGTGTCGTCCAGTCGGGCGATCGCGCTGAGGGCGGCGTCCATCGTCGAGCCGAGGCGCGACGGGATCGCCGGGTCGATGTCGGCCAGGTGCGGCGGCAGGTACGTCTCGACCTCGCTCATCATCCGGTCCTCCTTCGTCCCGGCCCGAAAGGTCTGGGACCAGGGACGAACCTGGCGGCCGTGCGGCGCAATGGGGACCATTGCCGAAGCGTCCGCACGCGGCACCTCGGGCGAGCCGGACAACGCCATCGAGGGGCTCCTGACGGGACGGGGCAACTCGGATCAGCGTACCCAGTTATTCCGACTTACACCCATCAAGTCGGAACAAGGCCGCGCTCCTTCCGACTTGTCACCCGGCTGCGCCGTCCCCGAAGCCGTCCACCCCGGTCTGCTCGACCGACCAGGCCCAGAGCCGGGCGGCGTCGTTCGGGTCGAGTGCGTAGTCCTTCACGCCGTACGTCGTCTGCGGACCGGGAGGTACGACGGGCGCGATGCCGCAGTCCTCCAGGTAGGCGCCGGAGTGCGCGGCGAGGCTCGGCGAGGTCGCCGCCCAGACCACGGTGGCGGCGCCCTGCTCGGGCGAGCGGAAGTCGGGCAGCACCGGCTGCCCGTCGGCGTCGAGGGTCATCACCGCGTCGAGGTCGGACTCCTGGAGGTGCCGGCCGAGCGAGGTGAGGATCGCGCCCGGGTGGAGCGAGAAGGCGGACACGCCGCGCTCCCGACCCAGCGCCGCGAGGTGTACGGCGAACAGCACGTTGGCCGTCTTCGACTGCCCGTAGGCGAGCCACTTGTCGTAGCCGGTCTCGAACCACGGGTCGTCCCACCGGAAGCCGGACAGGTGGTGGCCGGTCGACGACACGCTCACCACCCGGGAGCCCGCCCCGAGCAGCGGCGCTAGCCGGTTCACCAACGCGAAGTGGCCCAGGTGGTTGGTCGCCAGCTGAAGCTCCCAACCCGGCCCGACCCGGGTCTGCGGGCAGGCCATCACGCCGGCGTTGCCGATGACGACATCGAGCGGGCGACCGGCGGCGAGCAGCCCGTCGGCGTACGACGCCACCGAGGCCTGGTCGGCCAGGTCCAGTGCGCCGACCTCGACCCCGTCGATGCCCGCGACCGCGTCGGTCGCCTTCCCGGGCCGCCGGGCGGGGACCAGGACGGTCGCGCCCGCGCCGGCGAGGGCGCGGACCACCTCGACGCCGATGCCGGAGTAGCCGCCGGTGACCAGTGCGGTCCGGCCGGTGAGGTCGACGCCGGCGAGCACCTCGGCGGCGGTGGGGAGGGCGCTCACGACGGCAGGTTCACGTCGAGGGTGGTGGCTTCCCACTCGTCGATCGATGCCGACATCGAGGCGAGCTTCTCGCGCACCGCCTTCAGCACGTCGTGGCCGAGCAGCAGCCGCAGCGGCGGGTCGTCGAGCCCGACGACCATCAGCACCGCCTCCGCCACCTTGCGCGGGTCGCCGGGCAGGTGGTCGGCGAACTGCTTGATCAGGTCCTTGCGCACGCCCACGTCGTCGGCGTACGCCTCGATCGGCGCGCTCGCCTCCTTCATCGACCGGCGCGCCCAGTCGGTGCGGAACGCGCCCGGCTCGATCGCGGTGACCTTGATGCCGAGCGGGCCGACCTCCTTCGCGAGCGCCTCGGTCAGCGCCTCGAGCGCGAACTTGGTCGAGCTGTAGTAGGCGTTCGGCGGGTTCGCGACCAGGCCCGTCATCGACGAGATGTTCACGACGTGGCCCGAGCCCTGCGCGCGCATCCCCGGCAGCACCGCCTTGAGGGTGTCGACGACGCCGAAGTAGTTGGTGTCGAAGAGCGCGCGCACCTCCGCGTCGTCGCCCTCCTCGACGGCCGACATGTAGCCGTACCCGGCGTTGTTCACGAGTACGTCGATCCCGCCGAACGCCTCCTCGGCCGCCGCCACCGCCGCGGCGATCTGGTCCCGGTCCGTGACGTCCAGCGGTACGGCGAGCGCCCCGTCGAGCTCGCCCAGGTCGGTCACGTCGGCGACCTTGCGCGACGTGACGACGACCTGGTGGCCGGCCCCGAGCGCCGCGCGC
This sequence comes from Nocardioides sp. W7, assembly GCF_022919075.1. NCBI lineage: Bacteria > Bacillati > Actinomycetota > Actinomycetes > Propionibacteriales > Nocardioidaceae > Nocardioides > Nocardioides sp. W7. The sequence continues at coordinate 201,086 of NZ_CP095078.1, forward strand.
GCGATCTCGCGGCCGATGCCGGTGGAGCAGCCCGTGATCAGCCAGCGGCTCATGCCGTCACCTCGGGGAGTCGTCGCAGGTAGCCGGTTCGTCGTTCAGCGAGCTGCGCGGCCCGCTCCTCCGGCGTCACCGTCGGCAGAGCGAGGCTGCCGACCTCCTCGAGCCGGACCACCCGGCCGGTCGCGGCGAGGTCGGGGCGGGCGCCGCCGTCCGGGAACTCCGCCATCCGCAGGGTCAGGATGCCCTCGGGCAGGCCACCGGTGTCGATCCAGTTGGGCACGCCGGGATCCTCGCCGGCGATCACGTAGGTGTAGGTGCCGTCGTCGTTCGGCCGCGACTGCGCCTTGTTGAGGCTGCCGGTGCGGTCGAGGACCTCGAGCGTCGTACCCCAGATGTTCGAGAGCGGGACGGTGAAGTACTCCGCGCCCCCGTCGCTCACGTCGACCACGAACGCCTCGTCGGGAGCCAGCTCGTAGCGGCCGGCGACGTACACCTGGCTGCGCATCGCGCCCGTGTGGTCGGCGGACCAGGCGAGCGAGAAGTGGTTGGCGGGCGTCTTGTACATCCCGTGGCTGAGCTTGCCGGTGAAGTCGGCGAAGTGGGCCATCATCCGCGCGGTCGCCTCGGCCTGCTCGTCGAGCGTCAGCGTGGCGGTCGCGGGCGGCCCGCCGAGCCGCTCGACCTCGATCGTGTTCGGGTCGTCGCGGCCCCAGTCGAGCAGCACGTCGCGGATGTAGAGCTCGTGCGCCTCCGACGTCGACCGGATGTGGTTGGGCCGCCCGCCGGCCTCGTCGGCGTCGACGGTGATCTCGTACGACCCGTCCGCCTCGACGTGCATCCGCCGGCCGTCGCAGACGTCGACGGTGCCCATGTGGGCGTTCCAGAGCGTGAAGTAGTTCTCGGTCATCCGGTGCTCGCCGACCCGGCCGCGCAGGACGTACCGCTCGTCGCCCGAGATCGGCACGACCCGGTAGACCGTGTCCGGGTTGTCGATCCCCCACCGGCTGCCGGGCACCCGACGGCCATCGACCTCGTGCGCGAGCCGGGTGATGGTGGTGACCTTCGGCCGCAGCGGGTCCTGGTTGGAGCTCCACACCGCCGCCGAGAACATCACCTCCTCGAACGCCGCCTCGAAGCAGGCGCGCATCGCGTCGCTCGCCATGGCCCGGCCGAGCCAGGTCTCGGCGACGGAGCGGTACGCCGCCCGCACGGTCGGGTGCTCGATCAGGTCGAGGGCCGCGAGCTCGTGCGCGTGCTGCTCGGCGGTGGCGACGGGGTGGCTCATGGCGGGGACCGTACTCGTGATCCGGCGAAATGTCAGCCCTGACATTTTGTTACGGTGTCCCGGTGAGCGAGACCCCCGGCAAAGCCGATCGGACCCGCGCCGCGCTCCGCGACGCGGCGCTGCGACGGTTCGTGGCCGACGGCTTCGAGGCGGCCAGCGTGTCGGCGATCGCGGCCGAGGTCGGCGTGACCGAGCGGACCTTCTACCGCCACTTCGCGACCAAGGACGAGGTGCTATTCGGTGACGTCGTGACCCGGCTGGAGTGGTTCCGACGTGCGCTGCGCGAGCGGCCCGACGGCGAGGGCCTGATCCGCTCGGTGCTCGCCTCCCTCGGCTCGGCCCCGACCGACCCGCGGCTGATGGTCGAGATCGCCCGGCTGCGCAGCGAGCTGCTCAGCCCGGAGCGGATCGAGCGCACCTTCCGCGACCGGCAGGGTGCGATGGCGACCGAGCTGCGCGCGGTCCTGCTCGAGCGCGGCGTCCCCGAGCTCGCCGCCGCCGTCCGCGCCGAGGTCGTCGCCGGCGCCGTCTTCGCCGCCCTTGCGGTCTGGACCGAAGCACCCGCCCCGCACGACCTGACCCGGCTCGGCACCCTCACCGAGGAGGCGCTGGCGCAGGTCCGGCCGGCGCTCGGCTGACGGGTTCTGCCCCGAACCGCTCGTCGACCTGCTCGCCGGTCAAGCCGTAGGTCTCCAGCGCGTAGTCGGGCCGGCGGCTGCCGTCGTGCGGCCGGGCGGCCAGCCAGCCGCGCATCGAGGTCTCCGCGACCGCGGTCAGCGGCAGGCCGAGGGCGTCGTACACCGCGGCGACCGAGCCGATCGGGTCGGCCACCACCGCGTCGTACTCCAGATCCGTGACCGGGCCCGACGCGCCCCAGCGGGCCCGAGTCGCAAGCGCGCGGTCGTTCGCCCAGCCCATCCGCGCCAGCCACTCCGGGCCGATCCGGTGCAGGTCGACCGACGGGTGGTGCAGCGCCCGCATGGTGGCGTTCAGGCTCGCGCCGGAGCCGATGGTCGCGCGCGGGTCGCGGTGCAGGTGCACCACGTGGGCGCCCGGGAAGCGGGCGAGCAGGACGTCGAGGTAGCCCAGGTGTGCCGGTGTCTTCAGCACCCAGCGGCGCACCTCCTCGCCCCGCTGGCGCTTCTGCCACTGCAGGAGCTGGAGCATCCGGTGCAGGTGGTCGTAGGCGGGGGTGAAGTCCTGCGTGTCGATCCAGGAGCGGTACGCCGGCACGTCCGCCGACGACTCGGGCACGTGCGAGAGGAACGCGTCGGCGAGGAAGACGATCTCCTCCTCGGCCTCGCGCGGGTGCATCGGGTGGATCGCGAACATCTCCGGCGCCAGCTCGCGCGAGACCGCCGCCTGCTCCTCGGCCCGGACGATCCGCGGGTCGACGGACGTCCACTCGTGGTCGAGCCGCGGCACGGGTGAGACCACTTCCCAGCCGTGGGCGCACTGGAAGCGCGGGTCGGCCGCGAGCAGCCGCTGCACCAGCGTGGTGCCGCTGCGCATCATCCCGACCACCACCACCGGGTCGGCCACCTGCTCGTCGAGGATCTCGGGGTGCCGCCGGACCCACTCCTGCGCGCGCAGCCGCATCCGCAGGCTGCGCACCGCCCCGCTCCGGAGCAGGTGGGCGCCGACGTCGGTGAGGTCGGCGCCGCCGTACGCCTCGAGGAGTACGGCGAGCGGCTCCTCGAACGGACCGGGTCCCCAGTCGTCGAGGCCCTCCTTGCGTCGTGCGTCGGCGAGCACCCCGGCCAGCGTCCAGTCCGTCATGGTTCCTCCTGTGACGGCGGTCACCCTATGCTCCGCGCGTGGTCGACAGCGCACGCAAGATCGAGAACCTGCTCTACGCCTACGCCGAGGCGATCGACTCCGGCGACCTCGATGGAGTCGCGGCGCTCTTCGCGCGCGGCCGGATCCACGGCGCGGAAGGCGGCCCGCCCGGCACCGTCTTCGAGGGTCGCGACGCGGTGCGCGGGCTCTACGAGATGGCGACCCGGCTGTACGACGACGGCACGCCCCGGACCCACCACGTGACCACGAACGCCCGCGTGGAGGTCGACGAGGACGCCGGGAGCGCCACCTGCTCGTCGTACTACCTGGTCACCCAGGCGACCCCCGACCTGCCGCTGCAGGTGATCATCACCGGTCGCTACCGCGACACCTTCCACCGGGTCAACGGAGCCTGGTGCTTCGACACCCGGACCATGTACGTCGACCAGACCGGCGACCTGTCCCACCACCTGAAGTTCTGAAGATCCGGTGGTTGAGCAGGCTGCGCCAGCACCCGGTGGTTGAGCAGGTTGCGCTAGCAACCGTTGCCCGGTGGTTGAGCAGGTTGCGCTAGCAACCGTGTCGAAACCCGCTAGCGCGGCTTCGATGCTCAACCACCGTCAGGTCAGGGCCGGCAGACCCGGCAGGGCGTGAGACTCGGGTTGTCGCCGGCTGCGCGCAGGTCGTCGCGGTGCGCGACGAGTGCGCAGTCGCGGCGGTGCAGGGTGGTGCCCTCGCCCGCGGTGACGGGGACCGCCGCGAGGTCGACGCCCTGGTCGCTGATGGCGGCGGAGCGCGAGGTCACGTCGGCGAGCACCAGCAGCGTGTCGGCCAGCCGCTTGGAGGACTGCCGGCCGTCGTCGGCGATCCGGGCCAGCCAGGCGCCGAAGTAGAGGAAACCGCCGACGAAGGTGAGGCCGAGGCCGAGCAGTCCGCCGGAGACCAGGTAGGAGAGCTGGTCGTACTGGTACGGCGTGTTGGCCGCGCCGTACCAGCCCAGCACGATCACCACGAGCCCGAGCGGCAGCAGGATCGCGCCGGCCCAGAACAGCACGACCTGGAGCAGCTGGTAGTGGTTGTTCTTCAACGGAGCCGCGCCGCCCGACGCCGGGCGGGTGCCGGCTCGCGGCAGGGCGGCAAGGTTTCCGCCCTGCTGGACGGTGGTGGGCTGCAGAGTGGTCATGTCACGCCTTCCTGAGGTCGGGCAGGCCGCTGTCGAGGCCGTGGGAGCAGGACGCGCCGCCGCCGAGGGCGGCCGCGCCGAGCCGGCGCAGGTAGCTGCCGGCGACGGTGGCCAGCGCGATGCCGCCGAGGAGCAGCATGCCGGGGATCGAGAAGAGGGGCGGCAGCCCGGCGGCGACCGGGGCCGCGGCCGGCAGGTCGCCGACTCCGGCGGCATCCGTCGTGGCACCGGGCGCACCGCCCGTGCCCCCGGGAGGTGCAGCGGTGCCGGCGCCACCTGCGCCCCCACCCGCGCCGTCGCCGGCACCGCCACCTGCCCCGGGAGGCTCTTCGCCACCCGGGGTGTCCGGGGTCTCGGGAGTGTCCGCCGCCGGGAGATCCGGCAGCGGGATGCCCTGGACGGTGTCGACCTCACTCTGGGCCGAGCCGAGGGTCAGCACCACGCGCGGCGCGAGGTTGGGCAGCGCGCCGAGCAGGCTCTTGAGGATGGCCGCCTCGGGCGGGAACGGGACCTCGGCCAGGAGCTTCCCGAGCGGGATCTGCTGGAGCACCGGCGCGAGGATCGCGGTGTCGATCTCGACCTGCAGGGCCGACACGGCGGTGGACGCCTCGTCACCGTCCGAGACCCGCTCCGGGGTGGGCAGGGTCAGGGTGACGCCGAGGGTCTTCAGCGCCTTGGCCGGGTCGTCGGGCAGCCCCGGGATCGCCCCGGTCTGGCCGACGGCGCGGTACCCCTCGGGACCGAAGGCGAACTCCTGGCCGGCGATCGTGACCGTGCCGAACCGGGCCTCACCCGACGGCGTCCCGGTCTTGCCGTCGCTGGACGAGGTCGCCGTGGCGTGGATGCCCGAGATCGTCACGATGCCGCCGAGCAGTCGTACGTCGCCGAGCGAGGCCCGCGAGGTGGTGACCACCTTGCCGTCAGCGACCCTCGAGCGGGAGGTCGAGACGTAGCCGCCGAGGTCGACCAGGGCGCTCAGCGCGGGCGGGATCTGGCAGGCGACGGCCTCCTCCGGCGTCGGCTCCGGTGCGGCGGCGCTCGCCGGCGCCGCAGCGGCCGGCTGCGCGGGGGCGCCGACCAGGCCGGGGAGGGCTGCGGTCAGGTCGCCGAGCACAGGCAGTCCAGCGAGCCCCGGCACTGTGGGCAAGGTGGGCAGCGCCGGAAGGCCGGGGACGCCGGGCAGCCCGGGCAGCCCGCCGCCGGTGCTCGCCGGTGCGGCGACGTCGCAGTCGGTGGAGAAGCCCGTGGACGCGCTGACCGCGCCGTCGGCGGACGAGGTGCGCATCACCAGGCCCGGGAACGGCTCGTCGGCCGTGGCCTCCGGGCCGGAGGGGAACTGGGAGTTCACCTGGACCGGGTAGCCCTGGGCCGCGATCGGGCCGGCGAGCTCCGGAGGCAGACCGAGCTGCTCGACGATCGTCTTGAGGCCTTCGCCGACCGGGTCGCCGGGCCACAGGTAGCTGGAGCGCCCCTGCCCGCTGCTCGAGTCGGCCTCGACGGTGCTGTAGCCGAAGGACAGCTCCAGCTGCGGCGTCGCCGGGATCGGGATGGTCGGCTCGTAGATCTCCAGGCGCACCGGCGTGGCGAACGCCGAGGTGCTGTAGCCGCTGAACGGCTTCTTCTCCTCGGCGTGCGCCGCGGGCGCCCCCGGGCCGGCGAGCGGCAGCACCGCGCCGACGAGGCCGGCGGCGAGGAACGGCAGCACGATGCGTCGCGTCCTCGGGGCCCCTGCGGTTGCGGGCGCGAAGCGAGTGATCTTGCCGGGTGAAGTCATGCGGCACCTCCCAGGATGACGTCGGACATGGTCTCGAGGATCTCGGCGGGCTCGCCGCTGGCGACCACCCGACCGCCGGTCATGACGGCGGCGTAGTCGGAGACCCGCAGCGCGGTGCGGGCGAACTGCTCGATGCAGAGGATGGAGACACCGGACTCGGCGATCTGGGCGACGGTGTCGTAGAGCTCGTCGACGATCAGCGGCGCGAGACCCATGGACAGCTCGTCGAGCAGCAGCAGCGCCGGGTCGGAGGCCAGCGCCCGCGACATGGCGAGCATCTGCTGCTCACCGCCGGACATGGTGCCGGCGAGCTGGCCGCGGCGCTCGAGCAGCCGGGGGAAGTAGGCGAACGCGGTCTCGAGGACCGCCTCGGCCGGCACGCCGGCGTACGACATCAGCGTGAGGTTCTCCTGCACGGTCAGGTTGGGGAAGACCGAGCGGCCCTCCGGGACGGTGCAGAGGCCGAGCCGGGCGAGCTCCTGGGAGTCGGCGCCGCGCACGTTGACCCCGCCGAGGTGGATGTCACCGCTGGTCGGTCGCTTCTGACCGGAGACGATCTTGACCAGGGTCGACTTGCCGGCGCCGTTGGGGCCGAGCAGCGCCATCACCGCCCCCTTCGGGACCGTCAGGTCGACGCCGCGCAGCACCTCGATCCGGCCGTACGCCGCGTGCAGGTCGACGATCTCCAGGATCGGGACGCCGCTCATCGGACCTCCTCGGGGATCGCGGGGAGCACTTGCGTGCTGGTGCCGGCCTCGTCGTGCCGAAGGGAGACGGCGTCATCGTCGTCGAGGTCGGAGTAGCCGAGGTAGGCCTTCTGCACCGCCGGGTCGGAGCGGATCAGCGACGGCGCCCCGGAGGCGATCACCGAGCCGAAGTCCAGGACGTGGATGTCGTCGCAGACCCCCATCACCAGGTCCATGTCGTGCTCGACCATCAAGATCCCGCGACCCTCCGCGGCCAGCTCCTTCAGCAGCTCGCCGAAGGCGTCGGTCTCGGTCTCGTCCAGCCCCGAGGACGGCTCGTCGAGCAGCAGCAGCTTCGGCTGTCCGGCCAGGCAGCGGGCCAGCTCCAGCAGCCGCGCCGTACCGGTGGGGATCGAGTCGGCGCGCTCACGGGCGTACGACGCGATGCCGACCCGCTCCAGCAGCGCGTCGACGTCCGCCGCCGCCGGGCGGATCCACCCGATCGGGCCGCGGTGGATGTCGAAGGCGACCCGGACGTTCTCGCGCACCGACAGCGACCCGAAGGCCTCCAGGCGCTGGAAGGTGCGGCCCATCCCCCGCTTGGAGCGGCGGTGCACGGGCAGCCGGGTGACGGCGCGGCCGTCGAAGCGGACCTTCCCGCGTGTCGGGCGCTGCAGGCCGCTGATGACGTTGAAGCAGGTGGTCTTGCCCGCACCGTTGGGGCCGATCAGGCCGGTGATCCGGCCCGCGTGGGCGGTGAAGGTCGCGTGGTTGACGGCGGTGACACCGCCGAACTGGACCACGACGTCGTCGACCTCAAGAAGCGACATGGGCGGGTTCCTTCCTGGCGTCCGGGCTGTCGACCAGCCCCGGCACGATCTGGTCGGCCGGTGCGTCCTGCGCGCGGCGCTCCGGCAGCGCCGGCAGCGACGCGCGCAGCCGTGGGCCCAGCCGGCTCTGGGCGAGACGTCCGGCCCGGAAGAGCTGGTTGGCCAGGCCGTTGGGGTCGCGGCCGGCGGCCACGGCACCGAAGCCGATGACGGCGAAGATCAGTCCGGCGATGCTCGGGTGGTCGCTCTGCATCACCGGCAGCAGCATCAGGCCGATGCCGCCGAGGGTCGCGCCGGTCACCGACGTCACGCCGAAGACCACGGCCAGGAGCAGCAGCGGGAGGCTGTTGAAGAACTGGAAGTCGGCCGCGCCGATGGTCTGTCGCAGCCCGGCGTACAGCGCCCCGGCCAGGCCGGCCATCCCGGCCGAGAGCCCGAACAGCGCGACCCGGAACCACCGCAGGTCCAGGCCGAGGGTGCCGCAGGCGGCCGGGCTGTCGCGCATCGCGATCAGCAGCCGGCCGACCGGACCGCGCCGCAGCAGGAGCAGCGCCAGGGCGGTCAGCACGAAGAAGACGGTCATCAGCATGACGTAGCCGCCGGTGCTGCTGATCGAGGTGCCGAGCACCGACATCCGCTCGGCGGGCAGGGTGCCGTTGAAGCCGAAGGCGAAGTCGGCCTGGAAGACCATCTTGTCCATCAGGTAGGCGAAGGCCATCGTCGACAGGGCGAGGTAGAGCCCGGTCAGCCGCAGCACCGGCAGCGCGACCAGGGCGCCTACGCCGGCCGCGATGGCCGCCGAGAGGGCCAGCCCGTAGAGGTTGGGCTCGTCGAGCTTGGCGTAGGCCAGCGCGCCGACCCCGGCGAAGGTGAGCTGGGCCAGCGAGACGTGCCCGCCGTACCCGGTCAGCAGCACCAGCGACAGCATCACCATCGCGTACGTCGCGGCGGTGCCGACCAGCAGCAGGTCGGAGTCGGCGAAGGAGCCCGCGAGCAGCGCCACCACCAGCAGCAGCGCGGCGCTCCAGCCGAGCGACTTGGTCATCGACGGCAGCGGCGCGGACACGATGCCCTTGACCTGGCCGATCCGCAGCTGCGCCTGCGGCATCAAGATGATGACGAGGAAGAGGAAGAGCGCCGGGATGACGTTGCGGACGCTGTTGAGCAGGCCCTCGGTCGGCAGGTAGCCGGAGGCGTACGACGTCGCGAGGCCGAGCGCCATCGCCCCGGCGAAGGTCAGCGGCAGGCTCTTGAGCCGGCCGAGCATCGCGGCGGCGTACGCGTTGATGACCAGCAGGGTCAGCGCGTAGTAGTCGAGCCCCACCTGCGAGACGAGGAGTACGCCGGCCAGCGCGGCCAGCGCGACCCCGATGGCCCAGGACAGTGCCGCGGCGGTCTCGGGCCTGCCACCGAACAACTTGAGCAGCTCGGGGTTGTCGACCGAGGCGCGCATGGCGGTGCCGATGCGGGTGCGGTTGAGCAGCAGGTAGAGCCCGAGCGCGGTCGCGGCGGAGAGCACGATGGTCAGCAGCTGGTGGCCGGTGATGATCACGCCGCCGACCTCGAAGGAGGTGGTCGGGAAGAACGGCAGCACCGAGCGCGCCTCCGGCGGCCAGATCTGGGTGGCGAACCCGATGCAGCCGACCAGCAGGCCGACGGTCACCACGAGCGCGACGCTGACCGGTCCCTCGCCGAGGCCGCGGGTGACGAACCGCTGCAGCAGCCAGCCCACCGCCGGCGCCACGACCAGCAGCACCAGCACCAGCGACAGCCAGGTCGGCAGGCCCTGGCGGACGCTGAAGTCCCAGAACACGAAGGACATCACCATGCCGAGCGCCCCGTGGGCGATGTTGAAGACCCGGGTCGTGGTGTAGGTCAGCACCAGGCCGCTCGCGGCGATGGCGTACGCCGCACCGCTGAACAGGCCGAACACGGTGAAGGCCAGGAACGTGGTCACATCAGCCTCCCAGGCCGGTGTCGGTGATCGGACCGCAGAGGTACTTGCCGGGCGAGACCTTCTTCCAGGTCCCGCCCTGGTACTGGATGATCGAGACGCAGTTGGTCGTCGACTCGGCGCCCACCTGCTGCGGCACGTGGATGCCGTTGCCGGTCCAGTTCTTCACCTTGGCGAGCGACTGGACGAGGGTCTGACGGTTCAGCCGTCCGCCGAGCGCGACCGCCTGCTCGACGAAGAGCCGGGCCGCGGACCAGGCGTAGACGCCGTAGGTGTTGGGCTCCGCACTCGGGTCCACCTGCGCGAGCCAGGCCCGGTAGAGCTCCATCTCCTTGTTGCTGAAGTCGTCGAAGAGCCCGGTCTGCGAGTAGACGTAGACGCCCTCGGCGTGCTTGCCGGCCTGCTCGACGTAGCGCTGGTCGTGGATCGTGGCGTCCTGCAGGAAGATCTCCGGCTGGTAGCCCTGCTGCGCCATCGCCTGCTGCAGGCGCACGGTGAACTGGTACGGGCCGGTGTAGTTGACCAGCTTCACGCCCTTGTCCTTCAGCTGCTGGACGTACGGGGCGTAGTTGAACTCCGAGACGTCGATGGCCTGGAAGACCGGGACGCTCCAGCCGTTCTTCTCCCACGCCGCCTTGAAGTTCTTGGCGTTGGCGGGTGCGGCGCCGGCGCTGACGTAGAGCATCCCGACGCTCTTGACCGCCTCGGGTGCCTGCTTGGCCCAGTACGCCGGCATCGCCGACGGCACCTGGTTCGGCTGGACGGCGTACGCCGCGTAGCAGGTGCGGCACGCGGTCCGCTCGGCGGAGACGGAGTAGGCCCGGAGGTCGGGGAGCCCGCACTTCTCGGCCGCGGCGGCGCCGCCGTAGTCGAAGGCGGACTGCGAGCCCACCGCCGCGAACGCCTTCTCGCAGGCGGTGGTGTAGGCCTGGTTGTCGGCGCCGGCATCGGCGCGACTGTCGAGCGCGGCCACCTCCAGCTTGCGCCCGCAGATGTCGCCGGTGCTGTTGAAGTAGGCGACGTAGGCCCGGGTCGCCTGCTGGGCGGACTCGAAGATGCCGGGCACCGGGCCGGAGATGTCGGAGGCGTTGGCGAGGGTGATCGTCTTGTCGGTGATCCCGGTCTGGTTCTTGAAGCCGTCGCAGCGGCCGGCTTTGGCCCCTCCGTCCGCGGCGTTCTCACCCTTGCCGCCCGCGGGCGCGCCGCCCTCGCCGCCTCCGGGGGCGGCGCCGTCGCCGCCGTCGCCGGTCGGGCCGGAGGGCGGGCGCGCACCCTCGGGACCGGCGGCCGGGGCCGGCGCGGGAGCCGCGCCCGGCTCGCCGGCCGGGTCGGAGCCGGGCTCACCCGGGACGGCGCCGGCGGCGGCGTCCCCCGCGCCGGTGTCGGCCGAGGTCCGGACGACGGTCTCCGGGTTGAGCTGCGAGCCGCAGGCGGCGAGGCCGAGCGCGAGCAGGGAGGCACCCGTCGCGAGCGCCCAGCGGGCCCGCGTCGTACGCCCTCGTGACCGTTCGGGACTGGTCCTCACGGCGTCCTCCAGAAAGTAGAACACGTACCAGTAACGAGTCTCGGCACCAAAGGTGACGGGGACCACAGGGTCTTTTCGGACGGCAGTCGTCCGTACGACGACGAGGCGGCTCAGCCGGTCTTGGTGAGGCCGGAGCACTGGTACTTCGTGCCGCCGACCGGCTTCCAGGCGCTCCCGGCGAGCTGGACGAAGCGCCAGCACTCGCCGGTCTGCTTGGCCCCGACCTGCTGCGGGGAGTGCAGGTCGTTGGCGGTCCAGTTCTTCACCCCGCCGAGCTGCGCGACCAGGCTGGCGCGGTCGAGCTTGCCGCCGAGCGCGATCGAGCGCTCCACGAACAGCCGCGCGGCCGACCACGAGAACAGCCCGAAGAACCCGGGCGTCGCGCCCGGCTTCACCTGGTCCAGCCAGCCGAGGTAGAGCGCGAGCTCCTTGTTCGAGCCGACCTCCTCGAACGGCGTGAAGTTCGCGAAGACCACCGTGCCGTCGACGGCACCGGCGCCCTCCTTGACGAAGGCCGGGCTGTAGTCGGTGGGGTCGCGCAGGTAGAGCTTCGGCTTGTAGCCCTGCTGGTCCATGGCCTGCCGCAGCCGGACCGACTGCTGGTAGGCACCGATCCAGAAGACCGTCTGCACGCCCTTGGTCTTCAGCTGCTGGACGTAGGGCGCGTAGTTGAACTCGGTGATGTCGATGCCCTGGACCACGTCGAACTTCATCCCGCGCTTGGTCATCGCCTCGACCTGGCCCTTGGCGTTCTGCACGGCCGCCCCGGCGTTGATGTAGAGGAAGCCGGCGTGCTGGCCGGCGTCGCCGTAGTTCTTCAGCACGAAGTCGGCGACGGCGTTCTGGAACTGGCTGGCGTTGGTCGACTGGGCGCCGAAGCAGGTCGCACACGCACTGCGCTCCACGCTGGTCGCGGCCGAGCGGAGATCCGGCAGGCCGCAGCCCTGGGCCGTCGCGGCACCACCGGAGTCGAAGGCCGACATCGAGCCGACCATCGCGAAGGTCTCCTCGCAGGCCTTGGCGTACGCCTGCTGGTCGGCGCCCGCGTCGGCGCGGGTGTCGTAGGTCTTGATCGCGAGCTTGCGCCCGCAGATGTCGCCGGTGCTGTTGAAGTAGGCGACGTAGGCCCGCACCGCGTCCTGGCTGGCCTCGAAGATGCCGGGCACCGGGCCGGAGATGTCGGAGGCGTTGCCGATGGTGATCGTCTTGTCGGTGATGCCGGGCCCGTTCTTGAAGCCGGCGCAGCTCGCGCCCTTCGCGCCACCCCCGGCACTGTTCTTGCCCTTGCCGCCGTCGGTGCTGCCACCCTTGCCGCCGCCACCTCCGGCCGCGGGAGGACCGCCGGCCACCGGCGCCGCCGGGCCGCCACCGGCCGCGGGCGCCCCACCGCCGCCCGCCGAGGCGTCGGGCACCGTGCCGGCCGGCACCTCCCCGTCCACCGGCACCTCGCCCCCGATCGGAGCCTCACCCGCCGCCGCTCCGGAGCCCCCGGCGTCGCCGTTGACCTGCGAGACGGTCTTGGGGTCCAGCTGCGATCCGCACGCGGCGAGCAGCAGGGCGAGCAGGCTGACGAGCAGGGTCGAACAGCGTCGTGACACGACGATCTCCCTCGAAGTAGAACAGGTATCAGTTCTTCAACGAGAGGCGACGGCAAAGGTGACGGCGCCCACAGAGCGCCGCGGACCGGACGCTTCGCACAGGGGACCGGCGACGGCCCTGCCTCCACGTTCCGAGGGTGTCGTGTTCCTGCGCCTGACTCGACGGTACAATTGAACACGTTCAAGGCCGAGCTGGATGAAGGAGTGCACCCAGCGCGTCGCAGGAGGTGCTTCATGAGTGATGCACGGCGGCTCGCCACCCGGTCGATCTCGATACCCCTCGCCTTCGCCGGCTTGTGGAGTCTCGGCCTGGCGGCGGGCGTCGGGGTGGCGCCGATGGTCAGCGAGACCACCATGACTTCCGACGGCGCCACGACCAGCACGACCAGGACACTGGTCGAGGAGATCGGCAGCGGCGCCTACGCCCTCGCCGGCTTGCCGCTGATGGCCACGATCCTCATCGGGTGCCTCTCCATCATCAGGCCACGCGTGGGGCCGGTCGTCGCCGCCTTCGTCGTCGTGGGCGCCCTCGGGATCTTCAACCTGCTGGCGATGTTGAGCATCGGGATCTTCTTCGTTCCCGCTACCGCAGCCCTGGTGGTCGCGACGTGCGCCATGTGGGCGCGAGCGACCTCGATACCGCGGCCTGTCGCCGGAGGCGCCGATTGACGCAGGAGGACGACCTCCGACCCTAGCGGCGGGCCCGGGCCTCGGAGACGGCGTACAGCGTGACGCTGGCGGCGACGCCGGCGTTGAGCGACTCCAGCTGGTTGGCCATCGGGATCGAGACGAGCTGGTCGCAGGTCTCGGCGACCAGCCGGGACAGCCCGCCACCCTCGGCGCCGACCACGACGACCAGCGGGCCGTCGCCGAGCCCCTCGGGGGTGACCAGCTCGGGCAGGGTCACGTCACCGTCGGCGGCCAGGCCGACGACCATCAGGCCGGCCTCCTGGTAGGCCTTCAGCTGGCGGACCAGGTTGACGGTCTGGGCGACCGGGATCCGAGCGGCGGCGCCCGCGCTGGTCTTCCAGGCCGAGGCCGTCATGCTCGCGGCCCGGCGCTCGGGGATCACCACGCCGTGCGCACCGAAGCCGGCCGCGCTGCGCACGATCGCGCCGAGGTTGCGCGGATCGGTCACCTGATCGAGCGCGACGATCAGCGGCGCCTCGGCGTTGGCCTCGGCGGCGTCGAGCAGGTCGTCGGGGTGGGCGTACTCGTACGGCGGGATCTTGGCGGCCAGGCCCTGGTGGACCGCGCCGTGGGTCAGCCGGTCGAGCTCGTTCTTGCTGACCTCGAGCAGGCTGACGCCCTTGTCGGCGGCCAGCGCGAACGCCTCGCGCAGCCGGCCGTCGCGCTCGGCACCGTCGGCGACGTACACGCCGATCATCGGCACGCCCTCGCGCAGCGCCTCGACCACGGAGTTGCGGCCGGCGATCCACTCGACGTCGCTGGTCGAGCGCTTGCGCGGGCGGGCGGAACCGCCGCCACCGGGGCGGGCGCCTCCGCTCCCCCCGGCCTTCTCAGCCTTCTCGGCCTTCTTCGTGGACCGGTAGGCCTGGTGGTACGGGCGGTCCTTGGCCTTCGGCGTCGGGCCCTTGCCCTCGAGACCACGCTTGACGCGCCCGCCGGACCCGACGGTCGGCTTCTTGGCGGTCTTGCGGATCGCGCCCTTGCGGTTGGAGTTCCCGGGCATCAGATCAGTGTCCACTTCGGTCCGTTGGGGGTGTCCTCGACCTCGATGCCGGCGGTCTTGATCCGGTCGCGGATCGCGTCGGCGGTGGCGAAGTCCTTGGCGGCCCGCGCCTCGGCACGCGCCTCGAGGAGGCCGGCGACGAGGGCGTCGACGGCACTGGTGAGCTTGGCATCGTCGCTCGACCCGGCGCCCCAGGCGGGGTCGGCCGGGTGCAGCCCGAGCACGTCGAGCATCGCGAGCACCTGGGCGGCGTGCGCCGCCGGGTCCGCTGCCTTGTTGCCCTCGCGCACGGTGTCGAAGAGCACGGCCACCGCGGCGGGCGTGCCGAGGTCGTCGTTCATCGCGGCCACGAAGGCGGGAGGCAGCTCGCCGGGCTCGACCGAACCGGCGCGCTCGAGGAAGCCCTCGATGCGGCGGAAGCCCTGGGCCGCCTCGTCGAGCGCCTCGAAGCTGAACTCGACGTGGCTGCGGTAGTGCGCGGCCACCAGGTAGTAGCGCAGCTCGATGCCGCGGTAGCGCTGCAGCACGCTGGGGATCAGCAGCGAGTTGCCGAGCGACTTGCTCATCTTCTCGCCGGCCGTGGTGATCCAGGCGTTGTGGAACCAGTACGACGCGAACGGGTGACCGGCCGCGCGGGACTGGGCCTGCTCGTTCTCGTGGTGGGGGAAGCGCAGGTCGACGCCGCCGCCGTGGATGTCGAAGGCGGGACCGAGGTACTTGCCGGCCATCGCGGAGCACTCGATGTGCCAGCCCGGCCGGCCGGCACCCCAGGGGCTCGGCCAGGACGCGGTCTCCGGCTCGGACTCCTTGCGGCCCTTCCAGAGGGCGAAGTCGCGCGGGTCGCGCTTGCCGCGCGGGTCGGCGTCCTCGGCCGCCTCCATGTCGTCGATCCGCTGGCGCGTGAGCTCGCCGTACGACGGCCACGAGCGCACGTCGAAGTAGACGTCACCGGAGCCGTCCTCGGCCGCGTAGGCGTGCCCGCGCGAGATCAGCCGCTCGATCAGCGCGAGCATCTCGGGCACGTGGCCGGTGGCGAGCGGCTCGTAGGTCGGCGGCGCGACGTTGAGCGAGGCGTACGCCGTGTCGAGCTCGCGCTTCATCGCGGCGGCGAGGTTGTACCAGGGCCGGCCCTGGTCGGCGGCCTTGGCGATGATCTTGTCGTCGATGTCGGTCACGTTGCGGATGAAGCTGACCTCGTGGCCGAGGTGGCGCAGCCAGCGCTGCAGCACGTCGAAGTTGACCGCCGACCGGACGTGCCCGACATGCGGCTCCGACTGCACGGTGAGGCCGCAGAGGTACAGACCGACCTTCCCCTCCTGGAGGGGGACGAAGTCGCGCACGTCGCGCGTCGCGGTGTCGTAGAGCCGGAGGGTCACCCCCCAAGTCTAGGGATTCCGCGCCCTCCCGGTCGCATCGCCGGATTCTGTGACTGCTGGGACTGGAGTGACATGGCGGCGTATCGTGTGGGGGTGCGTCTTCCCCTCGCCACCGTGCTGACCTCCGCCGTCCTGCTCGCCGCTCCCCTGGCCGCGGTCCCCGCCGTCCCGGCGAGCGCCGCTCCCGCCGCCGAACCGGCCGCGCAGGTGGCGGCTCGCGCCGGCGCCCGCACGGTCACCCACACCGACTGGGACTCCACCACCCAGCTGCGCAAGGGCCGGGCCTCCGGCGTGAAGGTGCGCGCGGGCCGCCTCGAGCTGGCCAAGCCGGCCGGCACCCGCAGGTACGCCGGCCGCAGCTATGACCTCGGCCGCTGGACCTCGCCCTGGGCGAAGCCGGGCTTCGGGCTGACCCAGCTGATCGCGTCCTGGTCGGCGATCACTCCGGGCGACTCGTGGATCGAGGTCCGCGTGCGCGGCAAGAACGCCGCCGGCGCCCGGTCGAGCTGGGACGTGCTGGGCCGCTGGACCTCCGGCGACCGCTTCACCAAGCGCACCTCCGTCTCCGGCCAGGACGACGACCTGGCCTCGGTCAACGTCGACACCTGGGTCGCCTCCGCCCCCGCCGGCCTGACCTCCTGGCAGCTGCAGGTCGTCCTGCACCGCAAGACCGGCGCGACCACGAAGCCGCCGAGCATCGATGCGATCGGGGCGGTGGCCAGCCGGCTCCCCACCACCGCGCCCGCGACCTCCGCGCCCGGCGTCGCCCGCGGCGTCGTCCTCGACGTGCCCCGCTACTCCCAGATGACCCACCAGGGCCACTACCCGCAGTGGGGCAACGGCGGCGAGGCCTGGTGCTCGCCCACCTCCACCTCGATGGTGCTCGGCTACTACCGCTCCCTGCCCAAGGCGAAGGACTACAGCTGGGTGGCGCAGCGGCACACCGATCCCGTGGTCGACCACGCCGCGCGATCGACGTACGACCGCGCCTACCGCGGCACCGGCAACTGGCCGTTCAACACCGCGTACGCCGCGCCGCTGGCCGGCCACGCCTTCGTGACCCGGCTGACCTCGCTGCGTCAGGCGGAGCGGCTGATCAAGGCCGGCATCCCGGTCGTCGCGTCGATCTCGTTCGGCCGCGGCGACCTCACCGGCGCCCCGATCTCCTCCACCAACGGTCACCTGCTCGTCATCGTGGGCTTCACCGCCGCGGGCGACGTCGTCGTCAACGACCCGGCCGCGCCCACCCGGGCGACGGTGCGGCGCACCTACGACCGCGGCGAGTTCGAGCGGGCCTGGCTGCCGACCTCCGGCGGCCTGGCCTACGTCATCCACGACGACGAGCACCCGCTGCCCGCGGGAGCCCAGGGCGCCTGGTGACCGCGCGCCTCACTCCTCGCTGACCGACACCCGGATCTCGTGCCAGCCGGTGGCGCCGTCGGGCACCGGCGCCGCGACCACACCGGTCTGCACGTGCCCGGCGAGGTCGACGGCGCGTACCCGAACGACGTGGTCGCCGGGCTCCAGGTCGATCGAGGCGACCCACTGGACCCAGGTGTCGATGCTCGGGGTCCGGGCCAGCCGGGCGCCCTGCCACGGGCCGCCGTCGACCGCGACCTCGACCGCGCCGATGCCGGTGTGCTGGGCCCAGGCGATGCCGGCGACCTTGACCTCGCCCGCCGGCAGCTCGTCCCCGGAGCCCGGCACGTCGATCCGCGAGGACAGCTTGATCGGCCCCTCCTCCGCCCAGCCCTTCTCGGTCCAGAAGGCCTCGAAGTCCTCGAACCGGGTCACCTCGAGGTCGACGACCCACTTGGTGGCCGAGACGTAGCCGTACAGGCCGGGGACGACGGTGCGGACCGGGAAGCCGTGGTCGATCGGCAGCGGCCGGCCGTTCATCGCGACGGCCAGCATCGCGTTGCGGTCGTCGGTCAGCGCGGCCAGCGGGGTGCCGCAGGTCCAGCCGTCGTGTGAGGTCTGCTTGACCGCGTCGGCGCCGGGCCGGACCCCGGCCTCGACCAGCAGGTCGGCGATCCGGACGCCGCTCCACCAGGCGTTGCCGATCAGCTCGCCACCGACCTCGTTGGAGACGCAGGTCAGGGTCACCCAGGCCTCGGTGAACTGGCGCGAGACCAGGTCCTCGTACGACAGCACGATCTCGCGGTCGACCATGCCGTGGATCCGCAGCGACCAGTCGTGCGGCGCGATGGCAGGGACGCTGATGCCGGCGTGGATCAGGTAGAAGTCGTCGCTGTGGGTCTCCCAGGGGGTGACGCCCTCCACCCCGACGCGGACCGACCTCGGCACCTGGGGCGCGGTGACCCCGGTCAGCTTGAGCAGCTGGCGGGTCTGCTCGACCTGGCGTCGGCCCCGGCCGACCACCCGGCCGAGCAGCCCGACCACGACCGCCCCGCCGGCGACCAGGCCGGCGCGGATCAGGAAGGTACGACGGTGGTGGCCACCGCTCGGCGCCACCTCGTCGGGGTGGCCGGCGAAGCCGCGCAGCGGGTCGGTCACCAGCGACAGGCACACCAGCCAGGTGACCAGGCCGACCGCGACCGGGACGAAGTCGACCAGCTGCTGGTTGCGCTGGGCCGCGACGGCGGCGGCCCCGGCTCCGGCGAGCGCGGCGAAGAGTACGGCGGGTGCCCACCAGCTGCGTCGGGCGAGCCGGCCGGCCCACGCGAACAGCAGGCCGAGCACGAGGACGATGCCCAGCACGAGCAGCGGCTTGTCGGCGCGGCCCAGTCGCTCGATGGCCAGCTCGGCGACGAACCCGGGGGTGAAGCGGATGGCGACCTCGGCCACGGCCACCAGCGGCGACTCGCGGACGTTGAGCGCCATCGCAGCGGCATAGCTGGTGGCGAGGCCGGCCAGCCCCGCTGCGAGGCCGGCCACCGACCAGGAGCGCCAGGTGTCCACGTCGACGATTGTCGCGCACGGCATGATCGGCGCGTGGCCACCGTCCCCCCTGCCGTCGACCCCGTCCCGTTCCGCACCGGTATCGGCACCGACGTGCACCGTCTCGTCCCGGGCGTCCCCATGCACCTGGCCGGGCTCTCGTGGCCCGACGAGCCGGCCGGTCTGGAGGGTCACTCCGACGCCGACGTCGCGGCCCACGCCGTTTGCGACGCGCTGCTGTCGGCGGCCGGCCTGGGCGACCTCGGCTCGAACTTCGGTACGGCAGAGCCGCAGTGGGCCGGCGCCTCCGGGGCGACCCTGCTGACTGAGACCGCGCGTCGCGTCCGCGCCGCCGGCTTCGAGATCGGCAACGTCGCCGTCCAGATCCTCGGCAACCGGCCCAAGATCGGCCCGCGCCGGGCCGAGGCGGAGGCCGCCCTGTCCGCGGCGGTCGGGGCGCCGGTCTCGGTGTCGGCGACCACCACCGACGGGCTGGGCCTGACCGGCCGCGGGGACGGGGTCGCCGCCATCGCGACCGCCCTGGTGGTCGGGGTGGTCCCGGGGTGAGGACCTTCGACGGGCTGCGGCTGCACGTCGCGGCGTACGGGCCCGAGGGCGCGCCGGTGACGGTCGTCCTCGCGCACTGCTGGACCGCCGACTCCGAGGACTGGCACTACCAGGTGCGCGACCTGCTGGCCCGGTTCGGGCACGGCATCCGGATCCTCACCTGGGACCTGCGCGGCCACGGCTGCTCGGACCCCGCCCCGGAGCGCGCGTGCACCATCGAGAACCTCGCCCGCGACCTCGGTGATCTCGTCGACGCCTACGCGCCGCACGGGCGGCTGGTGATCGCCGGGCACTCCATCGGCGGGATGACGATGACGGCGCTGCCGCAGGTGCGGCCCGACCTGGTGGACCGGATCGCGGGGTTGTTGTTCGTCGCGACCTCGTCGGGACGACTGGACACCGTCACCCTCGGCCTCCCCGAGGTCGGCCCCACGGTGCGCGGGAGTCTGCCGTTCGTGCTCGCGGCCCGGGCCCGGCTGCTGACCCGCCGGACCCGGCGCCGCTCCCCCAGCCTCGAGCGCACCGTCGTCAACCGGCTGCTCTTCGGCGACCGGCTCCGGCTCCGCGACGCCGGCCTGGTCGTCGACCAGCTGGTCCGCTGCCCGCCGGCGACGATGGCGGGGTTCTACCGCGACTTCCTGCGCCACGAGCGGACCGCCGGGCTGGCGGCGTACGACGCCATCCCGACCCGGGTGCTGGTCGGCGACGCCGACCGGCTGACCCCGCCGGAGCACGCGCGCCGGATCGCCGGCGCGATCCGCGGCGCGCGGCTCCTGGTCGCGCCGGGGGCCGGCCACATGCTCCCGCTCGAACGCGACGAGCTGGTCTCGGAGCAGCTGATCGAGCTGGTCGAGGACGCCCTGGCTCAGGCGGCCTTGGCGGCCTGAGCCGAGATCCGGAACCGCCGGGCCACCAGGTCGGACACGAACCGGTGCGTGCCGATCACGTCGGCGACCAGCAGGGCACCGGCGGCCAGCGACTGCTCGCGGACCCGGGCGGCGTCCGGGCCCGGCGTGAGCAGGTACGGCGAGACCACCACCCCGCGCCGGACGACCTCCTCGGGGCGGGGGCCACGGTCCTCGAGCGTCGCGAGCTCGACCGGCCCGGTCCAGGTGTCGGCGAGCAGCTGCGCCGCCCGCTCCAGGTGGTGGTCGACCGAGGGATCGGCTGACCCGAGCGCGACCATGACCACCGGCTGCCCCGGCCGGGCGCCGGCGGCGATCAGTCGCGCGGCCTGGGCCGCGGCGACCAACGGATGCGGCCCGAGGGCCGGCGCCACCGAGATGTGGTGCGCCGAGGCGCTCGCCACCCCGGGCAGGTCGCGCAGCAGGTGATGGGCGGTCGAGAGCAGCAGGGGCACGACCACGCTGGGCTCGCGCACTGTCTCGACGACCGACCGCAGGGACGGCGAGCGCTCCTCGACGTACGACACGATCCCCGGGACGCCCAGCGCGGCCGCGGCCCGCTCGGTGATCTCGCGCGCCACCTCGTCGGTCGCGCCGACTCCGCGGGCAACCGTGACCAGACAGCTCATCCGGACCCCTCCTCGAACCGTCGGCGATCCAGCCTCAGGCTGCGTCGACCTGCTTGCGATGGCCGACGAGGACGACGCCCTCGACGACCTTGACGTCGTACGCCGGGACCGACACGTGCGCGTCGTCCAGACACTTCCCGGTGCGCAGGTCGAACGCGTGCTTGTGGGCCGGCGACGCCACGAAGGGGACCTCGCCGCGCCGGCCGACGATGCCGCGGGCGATGACCGATCCCTTCGCGAACGGATCGTGGTTGCCGAGCGCGTAGATCGTGTCGTCCGGCGTGCGGAAGATCGCGATCGCCTGGCCGTGGACCAGGGCCGTGGCGCCGCGCTCGACCTCGAGCTCGGCGACGCGGCAGACCGGCTGCCAGTCCTCCGTGCTGGTGGGACGCGTGGTCATCGGCACCTCCAGGACGACCGGTTGAGCGACTTCACGTGGGAACCCGACATCCCGCGCCTCCTCTCGGCTGCTCCGACGCTAGGGGCCGCGTGTTCGGGGGCTGTTTCCGGATGTAACGGGCAGGAAAACGATCGGCCGACCCGGTCGGTAGCGTGCGCACGTGACCGAACCCGCCACCGCCGTCGTCGTCCTCGCAGCCGGGTCCGGCTCCCGGGTCGGCGCGGACCGGAACAAGGTCCTGCTGACCCTGCGCGACCGGCCGGTGCTGGCCTGGTCGCTGACCGACGTGCTCGCGCTGCCCGACGTACGACGCGTGGTGCTGGTGGTCCGTCCGGGCGAGGCCGCCTCGGTGGGCCAGGCGGTGGCGCCGTACCTCGGCGACCGCGAGGTGCACGTCGTCGACGGCGGCGCGACCCGGCACGCGTCGGAGTGGCAGGCGGTGCGGGTGCTCGCGCCCGCCATCGACGCGGGCGAGGTCGACCTGGTCGCCGTCCACGACGGCGCCCGACCCCTGGCGGGGCGTGGGCTGTGGGAGGCGGTGCTCGGCGCGGCCCGCGAGCACGGCGGCGCGATCCCCGTGGCGCCGCTGAGCGGGCTGGTGACCACCGACCTGCGAGCGGTGCCCGGCGAGCTCGCCGGCGTGCAGACCCCGCAGGCGTTCGCGGCCCGCGAGCTGCTGGCGGCCTACCGCGCCGCCGACGCCGAGGGGTTCGAGGCGACCGACACGGCAGGCTGCCTGGCCAGGTACGCCGACGTCCGCATCGCCGCGGTCCGCAGCGGGCCGGGCAACCTGAAGATCACCTTCCCCGAGGACCTCGGGCTGGCCGAGTCACTCCTCGCCGGACCGGTCGAGGACGCCCTCGGGTGAGGTGAGCGCCTCCAGCACCCGGACGTCCTCCTCGCTCGCGACGCGACGCCCGGACGGGGGCGCCTCGAGCGTCCGCACCGGGTAGCGCTCGGCCAGCGCCGCGACCAGGACGGCGAAGTCGGTGCTGGGCAGGGCCTCGAGATCGACGACCACGGAGCCCGGCAGCACCACCGGGGAGGCGACGGCGAGCAGGCCCGCCCGGTCGACGGTCTCCCCGACCAGGCCGCCCTCGACGTGCTTGACGGTGTCGGTGACCGGGCGGACGCCGACGACGACCGCCTCGTGCTCGATCGCCTCCGCCACGCAGGCCGCGATGAACTCCGGCGGCGTCAGCGGGCACAGGGCGTCGTGCAGCACGAACGGCTCGGCGGCGTCGACGAGGCCGGCCCAGTTGGTGCCGACGTCCACCGGCGTGACCCCGGACTCCCCCAGCGCCCAGCCGGCGCAGGCGACCAGCGCCTCGCCGTGGATCAGCGCGAACGGCAGCGAGCCGCGGTCCTGCTCGACCACCGTCCCGAGAGCGGGCGGGACGTCGTCGTCATACAGGTCGGTCGTCATGGCGACCCCACCGTATGACGTCCCGGCTCCCCCAAGACGTCGAGGCCCCCCGGACATCGTCCGGAGGGCCTCGGCGGGTGGATCAGGAGGCGAGCACCTCGTCGAGGAGGGCCTCGGCCTTGTCCTCGTTGGTGCGCTCGGCCAGGGCGAGCTCGGAGACCAGGATCTGGCGGGCCTTGGCGAGCATCCGCTTCTCGCCGGCCGACAGTCCGCGGTCGCGCTCGCGGCGCCACAGGTCACGCACGACCTCGGCGACCTTCATGACGTCGCCGCTGTGCAGCTTCTCCAGGTTGGCCTTGTAACGCCGCGACCAGTTGGTCGGCTCCTCGACGTGCGCGGCACGCAGTACGTCGAAGACGCGGTCGAGGCCTTCCTTGTCGACAACGTCGCGCACACCGACGAGGTCCAGGTTCATGGCGGGCACACGAACGACCAGGTCCTGCTGGGCGACGATCCGCAGGACGAGGTACTGCCGGTCCTCGCCCTTGATGGTCCGCATCTCGATGTCCTCGATGACAGCGGCCCCGTGATTCGGGTAAACAACCGTTTCGCCGACGGTGAAAGTCATATGTCAGGTACCCCTTCCTAGGAAGCCAGTCTAACACGTGTCAGAGCGGGCCCGACCCGCGTTTCCGCAGGTCAGCGCCACAATGGGGTCTTGACAGATGTCGAGGGGCCGTGCTGGAAGCAGGGTCGGTCGGATCGGTCCGAACCGGAAAACCGCTGGTGAACGGGGGGGTTCACACCGTTCCGCGACCTCGGTGGTCGATACTGCAGCCCATGCCGATCGAGCCCGCGAGCGACCCCGCCGACGAGCCCGCGACCCTCCCGGAGGAGGTCCCGCCGCCCGAGGAGGCGCCCACCACCCCGGCGTACCTCACGCCCGTGCTGCTGGTCCGCGCCGCGCACCCCCGACAGGCCGTGCTGACCGCCGTCGGCGTCGCCGCCGCCGGCGCCCTCGCCGACCGGCCCACCCGGGAGGTGCTGGTCGTGCTCGCGACCGTCCTCGTCGGCCAGACCGTGCTCGGCTGGCACAACGACCTCGTCGACCGGGAGCGCGACCGGCGCCACGACCTCCCCGGCAAGCCGATCGCGCAGGGCCGGCTCGACCCCGGGACCGTGTGGTTCGCGCTCACCTGCGCCGTCCTGGTCCTGGTGCCGCTCTCGATCGCCACCGGGATCACGGCCGGCTGCCTGTACCTCGCCTCCGTCGCCATCGGGCTGCTCGGCAACGTGGTGCTGCGGCAGGGGCTGCTCTCCTGGCTGCCGTGGGCGGCGTCGTACGCCCTGCTCCCGGGCTACCTGTCGTACGGCGGCTGGGGCGGCGAGGCCGTCGGCCAACCGCCGGAGCCGGTGATCGTCGTCCTCGCGGCGCTGCTCGGGATCGGCGTACACGTCCTGCGCGCCCTCTGGGGTCTGGTCCCCGACCACGCCGACGGCTGGACCTACCTGCCGCTGCGGCTGGGCCTGAAGCTGGGCGCCAGTCGGCTCCTGGTCGTCGCGTCGGTCTACGTCGCGCTGGTCGTCGTCGCCCTGGTCGTGGCGGGCACCTACGTGGGGCTGTCGAAATAGCACAACGCTAGGCTGTGGCCCGTTCGCGCCGCTCTCCCGTGAGGCCTTCCAGATGCTGCTCCGTCGCAAGTTTGCGTTCGCCGTGTGCGCCACCGCGCTCACCGCCCCCGTCCTGAGCTCCTGCGGCTTCAACTACGCGACCGACCAGCCGTACACGCCGGCCGCCGGCACGAACGACCACTCGGCCACGGTCAAGGTCCTGAACGCGGTCATCGTCTCCGGGCAGTCCGGCAGCGGCACCTTCGTCGCGGGCCTGTCGAACTCCGGCAGCGAGGCGGCCTCCCTCACCGACGTGGTCGGGGAGGGTCTGACGATCGAGGTCGAGCCGGTCGAGATCCCGGCCGGCGGGTTCGTCAACCTCGCCGACTCCGACCTCCACGTCGCCGGCGAGTTCGAGGCCGGGGAGGTGCTGGACCTGCGCGTCGTGCTCGACAACGGCGAGGAGGTCGAGCTGGAGGTCCCGGTCGTCACGAACTGCGACGAGTTCGAGGGCTACGACACCTCCGCCTCGGCCGAGACTGAGGCTGCCGGCGAGGACGCGGCGTACAGCTGCGAGTACGCCGAGTCCGAGGGTGGTCACTGATGACGTCGACCCTGGTCCTGCTCCGCCACGGCGAGAGCGAGTGGAACGCCAAGAACCTCTTCACCGGCTGGGTGGACGTCGCGCTGACCGAGAAGGGTCGCGCCGAGGCCGCCCGCGGTGGCCAGCTGATGCTGGACGCGGGCCTGCTGCCCGACGTCGTCCACACCTCGCTGCAGCGCCGGGCGATCAACACCGCCGCGCTCGCACTCGACGCCGCCGACCGGCACTGGATCCCGGTCAAGCGCTCGTGGCGCCTCAACGAGCGGCACTACGGCGCACTGCAGGGCAAGGACAAGAAGCAGACGCTGGAGGAGTACGGCGACGAGCAGTTCATGCTCTGGCGCCGCTCCTTCGACGTACCCCCGCCGCCGCTCGCCGACGACGACGAGTTCTCGCAGGTCGGGCTGCCGCAGTACGCCGACCTCGGCGACGACCTGCCCCGCACCGAGTGCCTGAAGGACGTCATCACGCGGTTCCTGCCGTACTGGACGTCCGACATCGTCCCTGACCTGCAGTCCGGCAAGGTCGTGCTCGTCGCCGCCCACGGCAACAGCCTCCGCGCGCTGGTCAAGCACCTCGACGGCATCAGCGACGAGGACATCGCCGGCCTGAACATCCCCACCGGCATGCCGCTGCGCTACGAGCTCGACGACGACCTGCAGCCGGTCGTCAAGGGCGGCACCTACCTCGACCCCGAGGCCGCTGCCGCTGCCGCTGCTGCCGTGGCCAACCAGGGTCGCTGAGCGCGCGGGGGCGCTTTGCGAGTTTCTCCGCCTGGGCGGAGAAACTCGCTCCTGGCCCATGAAGCTTCACGACACCAGCATGAGTTCCTCGACATGGGTGTGACCCGAGGGACGGCTGAGGCAGGGCTGGCGCGCAAGTTTCATCGGTTAGCCGACGAACCTCACGCCTGGACGATGAAGCTTCGTCGTCCCAGAAGGAGTTCCATCGGCTAACCGATGAAACTCCCCCGCGGGCGGGTGCGATCAGGCGCCGACGGTCCGCGGGTTCTCGCCGGTGACGACGAAGACGACCCGGTTGGCGACGGAGACGGCGTGGTCGGCGATCCGCTCGTAGTAGCGGCCGAGCAGGGCGACGTCGACGGCCGCCTCCACGCCGTGGGTCCACTCGTCGCCGAGCAGCTCGGCGAAGGAGGTACGACGCAGGCGGTCCATCTCCTCGTCGGCGCGACCGAGGGCGATCGCGGCCTGGACGTCGCGGTCGGTGATGATCTTGGAGACCTTGGAGACCATCTCCTCGGCGACCTCGGCCATCCGGGCGACGGTGGGCCGGACCTCGTCGGGTACGGCGACGAACGGCGTGCGCAGCCGGGCGATCTTCGCGACGTGCACCGACAGGTCGCCCATCCGCTCCAGCTCGGTCACCATCCGCAGCGCGGCGACGACGACGCGCAGGTCGCCGGCGACCGGCTGCTGGAGCGACAGCAGCTCGAAGGCGGTCTCCTCGACGCGCTCGCGGGCCCGGTCGATCTCGACGTCGGCGCTGATGACGCGCTCGGCGATCTCGGCGTCACCGGTCAGCAGCGACTCGGTCGCGAGCCGGACCGCCTGCTCGACATCGCCGCAGATGGCGGCGAGGTCACGGAAGACGGCATCGAGCTGGTCGTGGAACACCTGGCGCATGAACGGGACCGTACGGGGCCGAAGTGACGACACGGGGTGGTCGCGTGAACGGGTGGTGAACAGTCGGAAGCCGGCGCCCAGGGGGCGAACTCCAGGTGAATCCCACCGTACTGTTGCCGCCGTGGACCCGACGACACAGGCGTTCCTCGCTGCGGTCATCGGGGCCGTGGTCGCAGGCGGCGCCGTCCTTGCCTGGGCGATCAGCGACCGCCAGCAGCACCAGCTCCCGACCCACGAGGAGCCGGTCGTGCCCGCGGGCGTCGCCACCGTCCTGTCGGTCCTGCGCAGCAGCGCGGTCGTGGTCGACGACGCCGACGTGGTCCTGAAGGCCTCGGCGCCGGCGTACGCGCTGGGCCTGGTACGCGGCACCCGCCTGGTCGCCGACGACCTCGCCGAGCTGGTCCGCCAGGTCCGGCGCGACGGCCAGATCCGCGAGACCGAGCTGGTGATGAGCCGCGCCGGGGTCCCAGCGCGGCACGTCACCGCGCGGGTCGCGCCCCTCGGCTCGCGGCTGGTGCTGGCCCTGGTCGAGGACCGCACCCGCGAGCGTCGCGTCGAGGAGGTACGCCGCGACTTCGTGGCCAACGTGAGTCACGAGCTGAAGACCCCGGTCGGCGCGATCCGGCTGCTCGCCGAGGCGATGCACGAGGCGGCCGAGGACCCGACCGCGGTCAAGCGGTTCGCCGCCCGGATGCTCATCGAGAGCGACCGGCTCGCTCAGCTCGTCCAGCAGATCATCGAGCTCTCCCGGCTGCAGGCCGACGACCCGCTCGAGGCGCCGTCCGCGGTCGGCCTCGACGACGTCATCGCGGTCGCGGTCGACACCAGCGCCATCGACGCCGACTCCAAGCGGATCCAGATCCTCACCGCCGGCACGTCGGGGTTGCAGGTCTTCGGCAACGAGGAGCAGGTCACCGCGGCGGTGAGCAACCTGGTCGCGAACGCCGTGTCGTACTCCGAGCCCGACGCCACCGTGCTGGTCACCACCAAGGTCGACGAGGGCTCGGTGGAGATCTCGGTCGTCGACCAGGGCATCGGCATCCCGCCCGACGAGATCGACCGGATCTTCGAGCGGTTCTACCGGGTCGACCCCGCCCGCCACCGCTCCACCGGCGGCACCGGGCTCGGCCTGTCCATCGTCAAGCACGTCGCGGCCACGCACGGCGGAGAAGTCCGGGTGTGGTCGGTCGAGGGCCAAGGGTCTACGTTCACCTTGACTCTCCCCCAGTACTTCGGGGCCACCTCGAAGGAAGACATCAACCAGGAGGAACTCCCGTGACCCGGGTACTCGTCGTCGAGGATGAAGAGAGCTACAGCGAGGCGCTCGCCTACATGCTGCGCAAGGAGGGCTTCGAGGTCGCCATCGCGGCCGACGGCAACTCCGCGCTGACCGAGTTCGACCGCAACGGCGCCGACATCGTGCTGCTCGACCTGATGCTGCCCGGGCTGCCCGGGACCGAGGTGTGCCGGCAGATCCGCCAGACCTCCAGCGTGCCGGTGATCATGGTCAGCGCCAAGGACGACGAGGTCGACAAGGTGGTCGGCCTCGAGCTGGGCGCCGACGACTACGTCACCAAGCCGTACTCCCCGCGCGAGCTGGTGGCCCGGATCCGCGCGGTGCTCCGCCGCGGCCAGGAGCCCGACCTCGCACCGGCCACGCTTGAGGCCGGCCCGGTGCGGATGGACGTCGAGCGGCACGTGGTGACCGTCGGCGGGACCGAGCAGCGGCTCCCGCTGAAGGAGTTCGAGCTGCTGGAGATGTTCCTGCGCAACCCGGGCCGGGTGCTCACGCGCGGCCAGCTCATCGACCGGGTCTGGGGCTCCGACTACGTCGGCGACACCAAGACCCTCGACGTGCACGTGAAGCGGCTGCGGGCCAAGCTCGAGCCCGACCCGGGCGAGCCGAAGTTCCTGGTCACCGTGCGCGGGCTGGGCTACAAATTGGATCTCTGAGCGTCCAGGCGTTCAGGGCTGGCGGGATCTCGCGGTACGCCGTCCGAAAACCGCGTGTCCACTGTCGGTGCCGGTTCCTAGGCTGTCCCGGTGACCAGTACGACGACCTCCGCGACGCCCGCCGGCCCCGCCACCCCGGGTGGACCGCCCGCGTGGCTGCCGGTCGGGGCGGTGGCCGTGACCCTGGTTTTCTGGGCCTCGGCCTTCGTCGCGATCCGGCACCTGGGCCACGACTTCTCCCCGGGCGCGCTCTCGCTCGGCCGGTTGCTGGTCGGGGCGGTGTGCCTGGCGGCGGTCGCGCTGCCGCAGGGACTGCCGCGGCCGACCGGGCGCCAGTGGGTCTCGATCGTCACGATCGGCGTGCTCTGGTTCGGCATCTACAACGTCGCCCTCAACGAGGGTGAGCAGCGCGTCGACGCCGGCACGGCGGCGATGCTGATCCAGGTCTCCCCGGTGCTGATCGCCCTGCTGGCGACCGTGTTCCTCGACGAGCGCTTCACCGTCTGGCTCGGGCTGGGCCTCGCGCTCGCCTTCGGCGGGGTCGCCCTGATCGGGCTGTCGACGTCGGACGGCGGCGACCGCGACCTGCTCGGCGTCGTGCTCTGCCTGGTCGCCGCGGTCGTCTACTCCGTCAGCCTGGTGCTGCAGAAGCCGCTGGTCGCCCGGCTGCCCGCCCTCCAGGTCACCTGGCTGGCCTGCACCGTCGGGGCGATCGTCTGCCTCCCGTTCGCCGGCCAGCTGGTCGAGGAGGCCGGCGAAGCGTCCGCCTCCTCGATCCTGTGGGTGGTCTACCTCGGGGTGTTCCCGACGGCGATCGCGTTCACGACGTACGCCTTCGCCCTGCAGCACATGAGCGCCAGCAGCCTCGGCATCACCACCTACCTGGTGCCGCCGCTGACCATCGTGATGGGGCTGATCTTCCTCGACGAGGCGCCCCCGACGATGGCCTACGCCGGTGGCGCGCTCGCCCTGGTGGGCGTGGCGGTCGCGCGGCGCAAGCCCCGCCCGGTGGCCGAGGACCGGCCGGCACCGGCCTAGTGCTCGGAGGAGGCGGGCTCCTCGCCCGACTCCAGCCACCCGCGGAACGCCTCGAGGTTCTTGGTCGGCTCGCCGCGCAGCTTGCGCCACTCCCACTCCTTGCGGATCGAGGAGGCGAAGCCGAGCTCGAGGATCGCGTTGAACGACTCGTCGGCGTAGGTCAGCACCGAGCCGAGCAGCCGGTCGAGCTCGTCGGGGGTGACGGACGTGAGCGGGAGCCGGGCGTCGAGGTAGATGTCCCCGAGCCGGTCGACGGCGAAGGAGACGGCGTACATCTTCAGGTTCCGCTCGAGCAGCCAGCGGTAGACCCGCTCGTGGTTCTCGTCGGGGTTGCGGCACACGAAGGCGTGCACCCCGAGGGCGTGCTCGCCGAGGTCGAGGCGGACGGCGGTCTGCAGCTTCTTCTCACCCGGCAGGGTCAGGGAGAAGACGCCGGGGCCGATCTCGTCGTACTCGATCTCGTTCGCGGCGAGGTGGTCGCGGACGACCTGGGCGAGGTCGTTCGTCGGGGTGGTCATCCGACCGACTCCCGCATCGCCGAGCGCGCCCGCTCGTAGACCGCCAGGGTCCGCTCGGCGGTCGCCTCCCAGGAGAACTGCCGCGCCTGCTCCAGCGCACCCGCCTCCAGCCGGACCCGGAGGTCGGGGTCGGTGACGACCTGCCCCAGGGCCGTGGCCCAGTCCTCGGGGTCGTGGCCGTCGACCAGCAGCCCGCTGTGCCGGTCGCGCACGATCGTCGTGAGGCCGCCGACCGCCGCGGCGACGACGGGGGTCCCGGTCGCCTGCGCCTCGGCGGCGACCAGCCCGAACGACTCGTTGTAGGAGGGGACGGCGACCGCGGTCGCGGCGGCGTACCAGCGGGCGAGCTGGCCCTGGCTCACCGGCGGCACGAAGCGGACGACGTCGTTGAGACCGAGCTCCGCGGCCAGGGCCGCCAGGGACTCGGGCCGCTCGAGGCCGGTGCCGGAGGGACCGCCGACCACGGGCACCACCAGGTGCCCGCGCAGGCCGGGCGAGCGCTGCAGGAGTACGGCGACCGCACGCAGCAGCACGTCGGGCGCCTTGAGCGGCTGGATCCGGCCCGCGAAGAGCAGCACGTGCGCGTCGACGGGCAGCCCCAGCTCGACGCGGGTCGCCGCCCGGTCCAGGGGCTGGAAGACGGTCAGGTCGACGCCGGGGTGCACCACGTCGACGCGGGACGGGTCGGCGTCGTACAGCTGGATCAGCTGCTGGGCCTCGAGAGCCGTGTTGGCGATCAGCATGTCGGCGGCCTCGACGACCTGCTCCTCGCCGATGATCCGGGCAGCCGGCTCGGGGGTGTCGTCGGCGGCGAGGGCGTCGTTCTTCACCTTGGCCATCGTGTGCATGGAGTGCACGAGCGGCACCCCCCACCGGTCGCGGGCGAGCGCCCCGACCTGGCCGGAGAGCCAGTAGTGGGAGTGCACCGCGTCGTAGTGCCCGACCGGCTGGGCCGCCTCGGCGCGCAGCACCTCCCGGGCGAAGACGCACAGCTGGCCCGGCAGCTCGATCTTGGTCAGCCCCTCGAACGGTCCGGCGTGGACGTGGTGGACGGCGATGCCGTCGCCGGCAGCCACCACAGGGGGCAGCGCCGAGCTGGTCGCCCGCGTGAAGATGTCGACCTCGATGTCCTGCGCGGCGAGCCGCTTGGCCAGCTCGATGACGTAGACGTTCATGCCGCCCGCATCGCCCGTGCCGGGCTGATCGAGCGGCGAGGTGTGCAGGCTGATCATGGCCAGTCGCCTGATGCGCTCCACCGTGCTCCTCACCGTGTCCTCGACCCGCCCGTGCCGGGCCACATCCTCGTCCTCCAGAGCGCAACCACGAGAGGCAGCCCACGATTCCCGCCGTCTCAGGCGGCGTGCGCCCCGAGCCGTGCCCGGTGGCGCGACCTCCGCAACAGGGGCACCCAGGCCACCAGCGCGAGCACTCCGAGGAGCCCGTCGATTCGGGCGTGGTCGCCCGACTCGTGGAGCACCATCAGCACCGACCAGGCGAGGACGGGGAAGCAGACCGCCACCACCCCGCTCAGCCACGCGACACCGGCCAGCCGAGCGCCCGCCCCGGCCACGCCGATCGCCAGCAGCGCCAGACCGGCGCCGTACGTCGCGCCCAGGACGGCGTCGCCGGCACCGTTCGCCGCGAGGATCCAGCGCACCACCCAGACAAGGCCGCCCAGCGCTCCGCAGAGGTCGGCGAGGGTCCGTGGGGCCATGGGGTGCCTCCGATCTGGTCCGGTCGTGACGACGGGTCAGTGTGCCACCGGGCGGGGACACCGACCAGAATGGCGGGGTGAGCACTCGTCGTACCGCCGTCGTGACCGGGGCCAGCAGCGGGATCGGAGCGGCCACCGCCCGTGGCCTGGCCGGCCAGGGCTTCCACGTCTACTGCGCCGCGCGCCGCGCGGACCGGGTGGCCGAGCTGGCCGCCGAGATCGGGGGTACGCCGGTGGTGTGCGACGTGACCGACGAGGCCTCCGTCGCCGCCCTCGCCGACCTGGTCGGCGACCGCCTCGACGTCCTGGTCAACAACGCCGGCGGCGCCTTCGGCTCCTCGCCGGTTGCCGCGGCGGACGGCGACGAGTGGCGGCGGATGTACGAGGTCAACGTCATCGGCCTGATGCAGGTCACCCGGGCGCTGCTGCCCGCCCTGATCGCCAGCGGCGCGGGCGCGATCCTCAACGTCGGGTCGACCGCCGGCCGGATCGCCTACGAGGGCGGCGCCGGCTACACGGCCGCCAAGCACGGCACCCAGGTCGTCACCGAGACCCTGCGCCTGGAGCTGTGGGACCAGCCGGTCCGGGTCATGGAGATCGCCCCCGGCATGGTGAAGACCGACGAGTTCGCGCTGGTCCGCTTCGAGGGCGACCGGGAGAAGGCCGACGCGGTGTACGCCGGCGTCGCCGAGCCGCTGACCGCCGAGGACGTGGCGGACGCGATCACCTGGATGGTCACCCGGCCTCCGCACGTGAACATCGACGAGCTGGTCCTCCGCCCCCGCGCCCAAGCCGCGCAGCATAAAATCCACCGGGAACTCTGACCCGAGCGATCAGCGCCAGCGCACCGAGCACCAGCGCCGTCCCGACGGCGGCGTCCAGCCAGTAGTGGTTGGCCGTCACCACGACCACCAGCAGGGTGGTCAGCGGGTGCAGCACCCACAGCCAGCGCCATCGGCTCCGGCCGACCTGCACCAGGACGACGGCCAGCAGCACGGCCCAGCCGACGTGCAGGCTGGGCATGGCGGCGTACTCGTTCGCGAGCTCCGAGACCGGCGTCCCGACGTACGCGCTGTTGCCGCCGACCCGGCCGGTGTCGACCATGCCCAGTCCGGCCAGCAGCCGAGGCGGCGTCGTCGGCAGCCAGATGTGCACCAGCATCGCGACGCCGGTGGCGAGCGCCAGGGAGCGGCGCGCCCAGAGGTAGCCCGGCCGGTGCCGCACGTAGAGCCAGACCAGGACGCCGATCGTGAGTGGGAAGTGGAGCAGGTAGTAGTGATCGGCCAGGCCGATCAGGTGCGGCACCGCCAGCGCCCGTTCCTGCACCGCCGCCTCCGACGGCAGTCGCAGGGTCGCCTGCACGTCCAGCAGCGCCCGGGCGTGCTCGTCGGCGCCGTCGAGCCGGCTCGTGGCGACCAGCCGGCCGAGGTTGTAGAGCCCGAACAGCGCGAGCACGAGCGCCGTCTCCCTGAGCGCGGAGGCGAGCCGAGCGCGGTGCCGACGTCCGGCTGGCGGCGCGGCCGTGGGCGGCAGCAGGACGTTCAGCACGGGACTTATCTTACATTTGTAAGATGGAGGTCGACAGTGACCTCCGGCCGAGCGAATAGGGTGACGCCATGTCGACCACGTCCGCCGACGTCCGGGTCTCGCGAACCCGCGCCGCCCTCGTGACGGCCGTCGAGGAGGTGCTCGAGCAGGGGTCCTGGGCCGAGCTGACGATCGGTGCGCTGTGCACCCGGGCGCGGATCAGCCGGCCGACCTTCTACCAGCACTTCCCGTCCATGGCCGACCTGCTCGGGGCCACCATCCGGCACCGGCTCGACCAGACACGGGCCGAGATGTGCGTCCCCGCCGACGGACCCGAGGTCCTCGCCGCGGCCCTGGTGCGGCTGCACGCCGAGCGGGGGCAGTACGCCTGTCTCTCCGCGGAGCCGACGGCGTACGTCCAGGTGCAGGCCGCCTTCGAGGACTGGCTGGTCGGGAGGGTCCAGGAGGCGTTCCCGCACGCGGACCCGGTCGCGGCCTCCTACGCCGCGGGCGGGATCGCCCGGGTGATGGGTCGCTGGCTCGCCACCGACTCCGACCGCCCCACCCCCGAGGAGCTGGCCCGGAGTCTGTGGTTGCTCAACCGAGCCGTCCTCGAGCTGACAGACTGAGCCCGTGCAGACCATCGGACTCGTGGGCGGGCTGAGCTGGGAGAGCTCGGCGGCGTACTACGAAGCGCTCAACCGGGGGGTCGAGGCGCGCGTGGGCGCGCTCAGCTCGGCCAGGACGGTGCTCAGCTCGGTCGACTTCGCGGAGGTGACCGCGTTTCAGGAGGCCGAGCGCTGGGACGACGTCGCCGCCGTCCTCACCACGGCGGCGCAGGGCGTCGAGCGCGCCGGCGCCGACTTCCTGCTGCTGTGCACCACGACCTTCCACCTGGTCGCCGACCAGGTGGCCGACGCGGTCGGCATCCCGCTGCTGCACCTCGGCGACGTGGTCGCCGACGCGGCTGTGGCCGCGGGCGTGCACTCGATCGGCTTCGTCGGAACCACGTTCGCCATGTCGCGGCCGTACTTCACCGACCGGCTCGCCTCGCACGGGCTGAGCGTCCACGTCCCCGATCCCGCGCGTCACGACGAGGTCAACCGGATCATCTACGACGAGCTGGTGCACGGCCGGGTCGAGAGCGACTCGCGTCGTACCGTCGTCTCGGTCATCGAGGAGCTGTGGGACGCCGGCGCCGGCGGGGTCGTGCTCGGCTGCACCGAGCTGGAGCTGCTCATCCGGCAGGCCGACGTCGACGTGCCGGTCTTCCCGAGCACCACGCTGCACGTCGCCGCCGCACTGGACCGCGCGCTCGCCTGACGCTCACCCGTCGTCGCGGAGCAGCAGCTCGGCGAGCCGGCGCAGCTCGGGGGTGAGCGCCTGCTCGGGGACCCGGGCGCCGCCGGCCGGCAGGTCGAAGTCGTAGACGAACATGTCCGGTCGCGGGTCGGCGGCCCGGACCGCACCCAGCTCGACCCGGTCGAGCAGGTCGCGCACCTCTGCGCACCGGTCGTCGGCCGAGTCCAGGTCGACCCGGCCGGTGGCGACCAGGCCCGCGAACCCGCCGGTACGACGGACCGCCGCCACCCCGCTGCCCGGGCTCACCCCGACGCCCGACCACGCGGCCCGGACCGCCTCGGTGTGCTCACCGGCGACCGCCACGGTGGCGGAGGCGAAGGCGGCGAAGTCGGTCCGCGGCCCGACCCGGCCACCGGTCAGCGCGGCGTACCAGATCCGGCCCGCCCCCTCCCAGGCCCGCCCGCCGATCGCGGTCGCGGCGAGGTGGAAGGCCCGGTTGGGGATGCCGGAGTTGATGTGCACGCCACCGTTGTCGTCCTCGGTGTCGACGAAGTCGTCGAGGTGACCCGGCTGCGGGTCGCGGCCGAGCAGCGGGTCGTCGTACGCCGTGCCGGGCGCGGCCAGGTCGCGCAGGCCGCGCGCGTCGATGCCGGGGAGGAAGAGCCCGGCCCCGATCAGCCAGTCGGCCTGGTCGGCGCTCTGGTCGAGCAGCCGCTGCTTGAGGCAGGAGGCGAAGACGTCGGAGACGGACTCGTTGAGCGCGCCGGACTGGCCCTCGTAGACCAGGCCCGCGGAGTGCTCGGTCACGGCGTGCGTCAGCTCGTGCCCGAGCACGTCGACCGGCTTGGTGAACCGGTCGAAGACCCGGCCGTCCCCGTCGCCGAAGACCAGCTGGGTGCCGTCCCAGAACGCGTTGGCGTAGCGCTGGCCGTAGTGCACGCTCATCGACACCGGCGCCCCCGCGTCGTCGTACGACGAGCGGCCGTAGACCTCGGCGAACAGGTCCAGCGCGCCCGCCCCTCCGGTCGCCGCCTCGTCGACGGCGGGGTCACCGGTGGCCGGCTCTCCCGCCGCACGCACGGCCCGGCCGGGGAGGTCGGTCGACCCGCCGGCGTCGTGCACCGTCCAGGCGGCCGCGCCGACCACGGTCGACGCCGGCCCCCGTGCGCGCAGCGAGCGGATCCGGTCGTCCTCGATCAGGGTCAGGTCGTACGCCGCCGGGCCGAGCGTGACGGCGAGCCGGCGGATCAGGTACGGCGGCAGGAACGAGCACCTCATGCCCCCAGCCTCCGCCCGAGCGCCGACAGCGACAAGGCTCAGGCGGGCGCGCGGTCCGGCGGGAACCCGCCGGTGGCGATCGGGCCCCACGACTCGGGGGTGATCCGGAGCAGGGTCTTGCCCTGGCGCCCCATCGCCGCGCGGTAGTCGTCCCAGTCGGGGTGCTCGCCGGAGATGCAGCGGAAGTACTCGACCAGTCCGTCCTCGGCCGCCCGGTCCGGCATGTCGAGCACCTCGGTCGTGCCGTCGACCTGGACCCACGCGTCGTCCCACTCGTCGGAGAGGACGAGCACGGTCGCGGCCGGACGCCGGCGCAGGTTGGTCACCTTCGCCCGGTCGGGATAGGTCGAGATCACGATCCGCCCGCCGTCGTCGACGCCGCCCGTGACCGGCGAGATCTGGGGCGAGCCGTCGGCCTTCGTCGTGACCAGCAGCATCCGGTGGCGTGGCCGGACGAACTCCAGCAGCTGGTCGAGGCCGACGCGGTCCTTCGTGGCGATCCGAGGCATACGTCCAGAGTAGGCAGACTAGGTCGCATGCAGGTGACGGTGGATCGCGACAGCGTGGCGATGGGCGACGACACGGAGTCCCACGAGCGGGTGGTCGACGTGCCGGGCGAGACGACGCTCGGGACGTTCCTCGCCCACCTCTCCCCCGGCGTGTCCGTCGCGGGCGGCACCGGCAGCTGGGTGATCTGGATCGGCGATCGCCGCGGCGACTGGGTGGGGATGTACGCCGACGGCGAGGCGCGGGTCCTGCGCCTCGCGGACCGCACGCTGGCCGAGCTGGGGGTCACCGCGGTGTTCTTCGACTACTGGTCGAGCGCGCCCCCGGAGCTGTTGTTCGCGTCGCTCGCCGCGGGCCGGCTGCCCGACAAGACGGCGCTGCGTCACGAGGGTTGGCGTCAGCAGTGGCAGGTCGAGGACGAGCGGGCCCAGGAGAAGGAGGCGACCACCTCCAAGCGGCTCCTGACCCCCGACGCCGTCGCCGCGGTCGCCGAGCTGGGCGGGCGGATCGAGGTGCACGCGCCGTCGTACTGCCGGCTGGCCGCGGCGGACGGCACGGCGTACGTCGTGCGAAGCGATCAGTTCTGGACCCGGATCTCCCGCCTCGACGACGAGGGCGACCAGCACCAGATCGCGACCTTCCAGCCGCCCGGCCCGCTCGCGGAGACGACCCTGGTGGCGATGCTCGGCACGACCTGGCGCGAGCTCAACGACCTGCCTCCCGTCGAGCCGCCCCGGCACCGCAACGAGGTACGACGCAGCGCCGGCATCTGGCGGTGGAGCTGGACCGAGAGGGGCGAGCTCCGCGAGGGCAGGTACTGGCCGGACGGCTCGCTCGCGGCCGCCTTCGCGCCGTACGCCCGGCTCGGAGTGCCGGAGATCACGGCCCTGTTCGCCGAGGGCGCCGTCCGCTGAATCGGCGGGAGCGGCGCGCGCCGGTAGACTCGACGAGGCCCGTTCGGGTCCTCGCACCCCACCGGAAGTGACGTCGTACCGCCATGTCTGGAAACACTCAGCGCACCGACCTGCGCAACGTAGCCATCGTCGCGCACGTCGACCACGGCAAGACCACCCTCGTCGACGCGATGCTGCGCCAGGCCGGCGCCTTCACCGCCCACCAGGCCGAGAGCGTCGCCGAGCGGGTCATGGACTCCGGTGACCTGGAGCGCGAGAAGGGCATCACGATCCTCGCGAAGAACACCGCGGTCCACTACGAGGGTCCCGCCGGCGGCGGCCAGCCGATGGTCATCAACATCATCGACACCCCCGGCCACGCCGACTTCGGTGGCGAGGTCGAGCGCGGGCTGTCCATGGTCGACGGCATCGTGCTGCTGGTCGACGCCTCCGAGGGCCCGCTCCCCCAGACCCGCTTCGTGCTCCGCAAGGCCCTCAACGCCGACATGCCGGTGATCCTGGTGGTCAACAAGACCGACCGCGGGGACGCCCGGATCGCCGAGGTCGTCGACGAGACCTACGAGCTGTTCATGGACCTGCTCGACGAGTCCCACAGCCAGGACGCCCTCGACTTCCCGGTCGTCTACGCCTCGGGCCGCGCCGGCATCGCCAGCCTGGAGCGCCCGGAGAACGGCACCATGCCGGAGGGCAGCGACCTCGAGCCGCTGTTCAAGACCATCCTGGAGACGATCCCGGCGCCGACGTACGACGAGGGCGCGCCGCTGCAGGCCCACGTCACCAACCTCGACGCCTCGCCGTTCCTCGGCCGGCTCGCGCTGGTCCGGGTCCACCAGGGCACCCTTAAGAAGGGCCAGACCGTCGCCTGGATGCGTCGCGACGGCGAGGTCAAGAACGTCAAGATCACCGAGCTCCTGATCACCGAGGGCCTCGAGCGCAAGCCCGGCGAGTCCGCCGGACCCGGCGACATCGTCGCCATCGCGGGCATCCCCGAGATCACCATCGGCGAGACCCTCGCCGACCCGGAGAACCCGATCGCGCTGCCGCTCATCCACGTCGACGAGCCCGCGATCTCGATGACCATCGGCACCAACACCTCGCCGCTCGTCGGCCGGGTCAAGGGCGGCAAGGTCACCGCTCGCCTGGTCAAGGACCGCCTCGACTCCGAGCTGATCGGCAACGTGTCGCTGCGCATCCTCCCGACCGAGCGCCCGGACGCCTGGGAGGTCCAGGGCCGCGGCGAGCTCGCGCTGGCCATCCTCGTCGAGCAGATGCGCCGCGAGGGCTTCGAGCTCACGGTCGGCAAGCCGCAGGTGGTCACCAAGGAGGTCAACGGCAAGGTCCACGAGCCGTTCGAGCGCCTGACCATCGACGCGCCGGAGGAGTACCTCGGCACGATCACCGAGCTGCTCGCCGCCCGCAAGGGCCGGATGGAGCAGATGACCAACCACGGCACCGGCTGGGTGCGCATGGAGTTCCTGGTCCCGGCCCGAGGCCTGATCGGCTTCCGGACCCAGTTCCTCACCGACACCCGCGGCACCGGCATCGCGCACGGCATCTCCGAGGGCTACGAGCCGTGGGCCGGCGAGATCCGCTCGCGGACCAACGGCTCCCTGGTGGCGGACCGCAAGGGCGCTGCCACGGCGTACGCCATGACCAACCTGCAGGAGCGCGGGACCATGTTCGTCGAGCCGACGACCGAGGTCTACGAGGGCATGATCGTCGGCGAGAACTCCCGCGCCGACGACATGGACGTCAACATCACCAAGGAGAAGCAGCAGACCAACATCCGGTCCGCCACCTCCGACAACTTCGAGAAGCTGATCCCGCCGCGCAAGCTGTCGCTGGAGCAGTGCCTGGAGTTCTGCCGCGACGACGAGTGCGTCGAGGTCACCCCCGACTCGGCCGGCTGTTTCTGCTGACTCGGCGAGGTGGGCGGGGTGGCCGGTGGCTCAGGGAGCGGTTGCCATGGCCCGGCGGACCAGGTCTCCCGCGACCGAGTCGGGGTCCTGGTACGCCTCGACCAGGAGCCGCAGGCCGATCAGCAACGGCACGGAGAGCAGCAGGCTCTCGGCCTCGCGGAGCACCTCCTCCGGACGGTCCGCATCCCAGGAGACCGGGTCCGACACCCGGAGCGCCTCGACGCTGGTCGTGAACGGCCGCTCCTGGTTCAGGATCCGCTTGCGGCGGACCTGGTGCGAGTCGATGGCGAGCCACGCCACACTCCACAGCTCGGGCTTGCCGGCCTTCTCGACCCAGCGACCGAAGCCGAGGAAGGCGGTCTCGACGACCTCCGACGCGACGATGCCGGTCTCCTCGCTCAGCTCCCGGAGCGCCCCGTTGGCCACGATCGCCGCGAGCCCGGCCGAGCTCGCGCCGTGCAGGTCGCGTGGCTCCAGCGAGCCGCTGCCCGAGGGCGCCAGCAGTCCCCCGCTCGACTCGTTGAGCTCCGACTGGGACACGACCACGACTCGCCGGTCGCTGGTGATGGCGAGCAGCGACGTACCGATCCCGTTCAGCAGCCAGCTCTCGCCGAGATCGCGCAGTCGGCCGGCCCGGTCGACGTACAGCGAGCGACCCAGCTGGGGGACGACCCGACCGGAGCGGAGCGCGATCTTGCTGGCCATGATGTCGGAGGCGAGGTGGTCCCAGTACCGCGCCGGGAGCAGCTTCCAGCGATCGGTGGCGAGCACCTCGGCGCTGCCGAGATCGCTGTCCAGCCCGAGCAGGGGGCCGTTGTAGGTGTCGCGGCGCTTGATCCGCATGCGCCGGTACTGCACCCCGGCCCTGAGCTCGTGCGGCAGGACGTACCGTTCACTGGCCACGGTGCCGGTGACCCCGTCGGCGGCGATCGCGGCGCTCGCGACGCGATCGAGGACGACGTGGTGCTGGTTGGCCTTCACCAGGCTGTACCTCGTCGAGCCCCGGTACGTCGCGGCGAGATCGTCGTAGCCGTCCCCGACCCGGTCGATGAACGTCAGCGAGCGCACGCTCTGCAGGTGCCGCTGCCACTCGCCCCACAGCAGCCCGAACGAGGTCAGTGCGAGTCCGATGTTGACGACGCGGGGCACCTCCGTCCAGACGCCCAGCAGCCCGACGCAGGCGAGCACCAGGCTGAGCACGACCCAGCGCGCGTGGTCGAGGAGGTCGACGAGGCGCAGCCACGTTGTGTGAACCAGCCGCCGCACTCTCACCATGTCGCGCACCCTAGCGACCGCGCCGGCCACCGGGTGCCGCGCCGGCCCCACCGCCCGCGGCTGCCTGATGGAGCGGGGTCAGGGGGTGAGGCGGGCGCCGGTGGTGGTGTCGAAGACGTGCACCTTCTCGGGGCTGGTGGCGAGGCGGACGACCTCGCCCTTGCTCAGTGACATCCGGGCGTCGATGCGGGCCACGACCTGGGCGAGCAGCCCGCCCTCGCCGGCGGCGTCGGGGGCCGGTTCTGCCGGGGTGGCGTAGAGGAACGCATCGGCACCGAGCTCCTCGACGACCGCGACCCTGACCGGGTAGCCCTCCTCACCGTCGGCGGCGAGGCGCCACGACTCGGGGCGTACGCCGAGGGTGATCGCCCCCGAGGCACGTGCGGCCGCGTCCCGGTCGATCGGGATCGAGAACCCGTCGACGGTGGCGACCCCCGCCCCGGAGGTCTTGGCCGAGAGCAGGTTCATCGAGGGTGAGCCGATGAAGCCCGCGACGAACAGGTTGGCCGGCCGGTCGTAGAGCGCGAGCGGGGTGTCGACCTGCTGCAGGATCCCGTCCTTGAGCACTGCGACCCGATCGCCCATCGTCATCGCCTCGACCTGGTCGTGCGTGACGTAGACGGTGGTGATCCCCAGCCGCTGCTGCAACGCCGCGATCTGGGTCCTCGTCGAGACCCGGAG
The DNA here is from genome assembly GCF_022919075.1 of Nocardioides sp. W7. Classification (NCBI taxonomy): domain Bacteria; kingdom Bacillati; phylum Actinomycetota; class Actinomycetes; order Propionibacteriales; family Nocardioidaceae; genus Nocardioides; species Nocardioides sp. W7. The sequence continues at coordinate 242,021 of NZ_CP095078.1, forward strand.
CTTGGCGTCGAGGTTCGACAGCGGCTCGTCCATGCAGAACACCTGCGGCTGACGCACGATCGCGCGCCCCATCGCGACCCGCTGGCGCTGACCACCGGAGAGCGCCTTGGGCTTGCGGTCGAGGAAGGCCTCCAGGTCGAGCAGCCGCGCCGCCTCGGCCACCCGGACCCGCCGCTCGTCCTTGGAGACTCCGGCCATCTTCAACGCGAACGCCATGTTCTCGGCCACCGACATGTGCGGATAGAGGGCGTAGTTCTGGAAGACCATCGCGATGTCGCGGTCCTTGGGCGGCAGGTGCGTCACCGCCCTGTTCCCGATCAGGATCTCGCCGGCCGTGACCTCCTCCAGACCCGCGAGCATCCGCAACGAGGTCGACTTCCCACAACCCGAGGGACCGACGAGGACCATGAACTCCCCGGCCCCGATCTCCAGGTTCAGATCCGCCACCGCCGGGGTCTCGGAGCCGGGATAGATCCGCTCCGCATGCTGAAAGGTCACAGACGACATGACTGGACTTCCCTTCACCGGCAGGCACGTGCCGGACGATCCGTCGTGAATGGGTGAAAGCACCGTACGACGCCAGCGCGAACACGTCTAGTGGAAGCGTTTCCACACCTAACCGACCCTCTACGCCGCAATTCGGGGCTCCTATTGACATCAAATGTGACCCATGTCATCGTGACGACTGTCGATCAGTGGAAGCGCTCTCACACCCTTCCACGTCCGACCCGGGACCTCCGATCGACACTGCCAATGATTCGTGCAAGTCAGGAGTGTCACCGTGCGCAACAGAATCCCTCGACCGGCCCGCCGGTCCCTCGCGGCCGCCGCTGTCGGCGTCCTCGTCCTCGGACTGACCGCCGCGTGCGGTGGCGACAGTGATCCGAAGGAGTCCGCAGACCAGGAGGACCTCGCCGCCGGCGATTCCCTCACCATCACCACCTTCGGCGAGTTCGGCTACGACGCGCTGATCGAGCAGTGGAACAAGGACCACCCCGACACCCAGGTCGAGCAGACCAAGGTGTCGAAGTGGGACGACTGGAAGGCCGAGATCACCACCAGCCTGCAGGCCGGCGGCAAGGGTCTCCCGGACGTCGTCGCCGTGGAGGGCGACTACATGCCGGCCGTGGTGGCCGCGCCCGACGTCTGGGTCGACCTGTCCTCGTCCGAGGTCGAGGGCCGCTGGCTGGACTTCAAGTCCGCCGGAGCCACCACCGAGGACGGACAGCTGCTCGGCTACGCGACCGACGCCGGCCCCCAGGCGATCTGCTACCGCAAGGACCTGTTCGAGGCCGCCGGTCTGCCGAGCGACCGCGAGGAGGTGGCCGCCCGCATGGGCACCTGGGACGACTACTTCGCCCTGGGTGAGGAGTTCAAGAAGAGCTCGGACGCCAACTTCTACGACGCCAGCGGCTCGATCGCCCAGGCGATGCTCAACCAGGTCGAGTTCCCCTTCGAGCAGGCCGACAACACCATCGACATCGGGTCGGACGAGCTGAAGAACGTCTGGGACACCGTCACCTCGCACACCGACCTCGGCAGCAAGGCCGTGCAGTGGAGCCCCGACTGGACGGCCGCCTTCAAGGAGCCGGGGAACGCCACCGTCGCCTGCCCCGGCTGGATGCGCGCCAACATCAAGGAGAACACCGGTGAGCCGGCACCCGCGGGTGTCGTCTGGGACATCGCCGACGTCTTCCCGGGCGGTGGCGGCAACTGGGGCGGCTCCTACCTCACCGTCCCGAAGGTCTCGACCCACCAGGCCGAGGCGAAGGAGTTCATCACCTGGATCACCGCTCCCGAGCAGCAGACCAAGGTCTTCGAGGTGACCGGCAACTTCCCGTCGCAGGTCGAGGCGCTGACGTCCGAGGCGGTCCTGACGGCCACGGACGACTACTTCAACGGGGCTCCGGCCGGCGAGATCTTCTCCAACCGGGCCGCGGCGATCACCGTCCAGCCGTACCACGGTCCGCTCTACTCCGACGTCCTGCAGAAGTTCCAGGACGCCATCAACCGCGTCGACCAGGGCGTCGCTCCCGACAAGTCGTGGGCGACCTTCGAGCAGGACGTCGCCTCGCTCCAGTGATCACGATGCTGGAGTGACCGGACCGTCGGCCCGCCCGGGGCTCTCCCCCGGGCGGCCCGACACACCCCGCACGAACCCGTGCACCAGCGGAACCACCCAGGAAGGACGCCGATGCTCACCGATGACCGACCAGGCCCCGGCGCCGGCACCGAGTCCGGGAGTACGACGACCGCGACCGAGCCGCCCGACGGCCGGCTGATCCGCCGCCGGCGTCTGTCGCGCTGGGACCTGAAGTTCTCCCCCTACCTCTACATCTCGCCGTTCTTCCTCCTGTTCGCCCTGGTCGGGCTGTTCCCGCTGCTCTACACCGGCTACCTGTCGGTGCACGACTGGGACAAGATCTACCGCCAGCGCGGCGACTTCACCGGCCTGGAGAACTTCGAGTTCGTCCTCACCGACCCGATCTTCCGCAAGGCGCTGGTCAACACCTTCAGCATCTTCCTGATGTCGTCGGTGCCGCAGATCGTCGTCGCCGTCTCGATCGCGGCGCTCCTCGACAACCGGCTCCGCGCCAGCACCTTCTGGCGGATGAGCGTGCTGCTGCCGTTCGTCGTCGCGCCGGCCGCCGCCGCCCTCATCTTCGGCAGCCTCTTCGCCGACCAGTCCGGGCTGATCAACGCCACGCTCCGCGAGATCGGTCTCGAGCCCATCCGCTGGCACGTCGACCGCCTGTGGAGCCACTTCGCCATCTCGAGCATGGTCAACTGGCGCTGGACCGGCTACAACACCCTGATCTTCCTGGCGGCCATGCAGGCCGTGCCCCGCGACCTCTACGAGTCCGCCGCGCTCGACGGTGCCGGTCGGGTCCGCCAGTTCCGGTCGATCACGCTGCCGATGATCCGCCCGACGATGATCTTCGTCATCGTCACCAGCACCATCGGCGGCCTGCAGATCTTCACCGAGCCCCGCCTCTTCGACGACTCGATGAGCCGCGAGGGCGGCGCGGACCACCAGTACATGACCGCGGCGCTCTACATCTACGACCGCGGCATCGTCGACGGCTTCTACGGCCGGGCCTCCGCGGCCGCATGGATCCTCTTCTTGATCATCGTGGGGATCGCGCTGCTCAACTTCGCCCTGACTCGCTACCTCACCAGGAGGAACGCATGAGCCTCCCCCGCATGAGCGCGCGCAGCAGGCTGGTCGACCGTCCGGGCTGGGTGGTCTACGGGCTGCTCGCCGCCTTCGTCGTCGGTTCGGCGCTGCCGCTCTACTGGTCGTTCGTGATCGGCTCGCACACCAAGGCCGAGGCGATGGAGATGCCCCCGCCGCTCGTCCCGGGCGGGCACTTCCTCGACAACGCCCGCCGGGTCTTCGACACCATCGACTTCTGGCAGGCGATGGTCAACAGCATCATCGTCTCGACCGCCTGCGCGGCATCCGTCGTACTCTTCGCGACGCTGGCCGGCTACAGCTTCGCCAAGCTGCGGTTCCGCGGCAGCAACGCCCTGATGGGCTTCGTCATCCTGACGATGGCGGTCCCGACCCAGCTCGCGATCGTGCCGCTGTTCATCATCATCACCGACTACGGCCTGTACGACACGCTGCTCGCGGTCGCCCTCCCCACCCTGGTCACGGCGTTCGGCGTGTTCTTCATGCGGCAGTACCTCCTCGACGCGATCCCCGACGAGCTGATCGAGGCGGCACGGGTCGACGGCGCCTCGATGATCCGCACCTTCTGGACGGTGGCCGTCCCGGCCGCACGCCCGGCGATGGCGATCCTGTTCCTCTTCACCTTCATGACCGTCTGGACCGACTACATGTGGCCACTCGTCGCGCTGAAGGACAACCAGACCCTCCAGGTCGCGCTGGACGAGCTGGCCATCAGCGGCCAGGGCCAGACCACCGACTACGCGCTCGTCCTCTGCGGCACCGGGCTCGCCACGATCCCGCTGCTGGTCCTGTTCGTCCTCTCCGGCCGTCAGCTGGTCGCCGGCATCATGCAAGGAGCAGTGAAGGGATGACTTCCCCCACGACCACGCCCACCACCCCCGGGCTGCTGGTCTTCCCCCCCGACTTCCTCTGGGGAGCTGCGACCGCGGCGTACCAGATCGAGGGCGCCACGGCTGAGGACGGCCGTACGCCGTCGATCTGGGACACCTTCTCGCGCGTCCCCGGCGCGGTGCTCGGCGGCGACAGCGGCGACGTGGCGTGCGACCACTACCACCGGGTCCCCGAGGACGTCGCGCTGATGCGCTCGCTCCACCTCAACGCCTACCGGTTCTCCACCGCGTGGCCGCGGATCCGCCCCGACGGCGGCGCGCCCAACCAGGCCGGCATCGACTTCTACGCCCGCCTCGTCGACGAGCTGCTCGGCAGCGGCATCACGCCGTGGCTCACGCTGTACCACTGGGATCTCCCGCAGGCGCTCGAGGAGGTCGGCGGCTGGACCAACCGCGACACGGCCTACCGCTTCGCCGACTACGCGCTGACCCTGCACGACGCCCTGGGCGACCGCGTGCCGTACTGGACCACGATGAACGAGCCCTGGTGCTCCGCGTTCCTCGGCTACACCGGCGGCCAGCACGCCCCGGGTCGCCAGGAGGGCGTGGCCGGGGTGGTCGCCGCCCACCACCTGATGCTCGGGCACGGGCTGGTCGTCGACGAGCTCCGCCGACGCGAGACGACGGCGCAGCTCGGGATCACGCTCAACCTCACCGTGGCGGAGCCCTTCGACACCACCGAGCCCGCGGACGTCGACGCGGCCCGCCGCATCGACGGCTTCTGGAACCGGGTCTTCCTCGACCCGATCCTCCGCGGCCGCTACGCCGACGACCTGGCCGGCGACACCGAGGGGCTGACGTTCGAGGGCAAGCAGTGGCAGGACTTCGTCCAGGACGGCGACCTCGCGCTCATCAGCACGCCGCTCGACGTACTCGGCGTGAACTACTACCACGGCGACGCCGCGAGCGGGCGCCCGGTGGAGGACCGGACGCAGCTGCTCGGGTCGCGCATCGAGCACGCGCCGCGGCCGGTCCGGCCACCGTTCCCGGGCGGCGACGACATCAGCTTCCCGCGGCGCGGACTGCCGGTCACCGGGATGGACTGGGAGGTGCAGCCCGAGGGGCTGACCCGCCTGCTGGTGCGGCTCCGCGACGACTACGACGTGCCGCCGCTCTACATCACCGAGAACGGCGCGGCGTACGACGACGAGGTCGGTCCCGACGGGACGGTCGACGACCAGGGGCGGCTCGGGTTCATCGACGCGCACCTGCGGGCGACGTACGACGCCATCGAGCAGGGCGTCGACGTGCGCGGGTACTTCGCGTGGTCGCTGCTCGACAACTACGAGTGGGCCTACGGATACCGGCAGCGGTTCGGCATCGTGCACGTCGACTACGACACCCAGGTGCGCACGCCGAAGGCCAGTGCTCGCTTCTACGCCGAGGCCGCCCGGACCGGACAGCTGCGCGAGGGGACCCCGTGAGGTCGGTAGCGTGGCGCGGGTGAACTCCCGCGGCGGCCACGGACCCGGGGGCTCGCCCACCCTCGACGAGGTCGCCCGGCTGGCCGGCGTCTCCCGGGCGACGGCCTCGCGGGCCATCAATGGCGGCAACCGGGTCAGCGCCACCGCGCAGAACGCGGTCGACGCCGCGGTGCGCACCCTCGGCTACACCCCCAACCCGGCGGCCCGCAGCCTGGTGACCCGGCGTACCGACTCCGTCGCGCTCGTCGTCCCCGAGCCCGACGAGCGGGTCTTCACCGACCCGTTCTTCGCCCACACCCTGCGCGGGGCTACCCGGGTCCTGGCGGAGCGCGACGTACAGCTGGTGCTCCTGCTGGCGCGCCCGGGCGAGGAGGAGCAGCGGATGCTGCGCTACCTGCGCAACCGCCACATCGACGGCGCCCTCGTGGTCTCCCACCACCAGAGCGACAGCCTCGCCGACCACCTCGCCGCCCTCGACCTGCCGTGCGCGTTCGTCGGTCGGCCGTGGACCAGCGCCGACAAGGTCGCCTACGTCGACACCGACAACGTCGCCGGCGGCCGCACCGCCACCCAGGCGCTCATCGACCGCGGCTGCATCCGGATCGGCACCGTGGCCGGGCCCGCCGACATGACCGCCAGCGTCGACCGCCTCGACGGCTGGTACGCCGCCATGCGCCACGCCGGTCTCGCCGACGACGCGGTCGAGCACGGCGACTTCACCGAGGCCGGCGGCGAGCGCGCGGCCGCCGCGCTGCTCGCCCGGCACCCCGACCTCGACGGCATCGTCGTCGCCTCCGACCTGATGGCCGCCGGCACCCTGAAGACCCTCAAGGCCCTCGGCCGCCGAGTGCCCGACGACGTCGCCGTGATCGGGTACGACGACCTCGGCGTCCACGAGCGCACCGACCCGCCCCTCACCACCATCCGGAACCCGATCCGCGAGATGGCCGAGCAGGCCACCCGCCTGCTGCTCGAGCAGGTCGACGGCGAGCGTCCCGCCGCCGCCATGCGGGTGATCTTCCCGCCCTCGCTCGTCCGCCGAGGCACCGCCTGACGCCGGCCCCTGGCCCCCGGTGATCGAGCAGGAAGGCGCGCCAGCGCCTGACGTTGTCGAGATCCGGTGAGCCAAGGGACAGCGCCGAGTACGCGGTGGGTGGCGGTCATCCGCTCGACACCAGGCTGGTTCGAAGATTTTCAGTGAAGTAAGGGGCTCGTCGTCCGCTCGGGTCGTCGTACCTGGTCGCGGCTGCTTGTCTGCTCACGATCCCTTCGGGTCGACCCTCGTGGTCACCGTCGCGGATGGCTTGTCGACCTGGCGATGCGGGTGCGTGATGCCGGTCGAGGTGGGGCGCTTTACTGCCGCCTGGTGACCCGCGCAGCATCGCCATCTGTCACGGGGCGCGCCTGTAGCCCTGACGGGCGGGCGGTGCCGGTCAGGGCTGCAGGGTGTCGAGCGGGATGGTGCCGGTGTGGTCGCGTTTGAACAGCAGACCGTTGGGGCTTCGCCATACGAAGGTGGTGTCGTCGAGCTTGTCGTAGCGCCACCGGGTGTGGGTCTTCGCTCGGTGGTGTCGGCGGCAGAGCGGGGCGATGTTGCAGTCGCAGGTAGGTCCGCCCCGCGCGGCGGGGTCGATGTGGTCGCAGTCGCACCGACGGGCCGGCTTGCGACACCACGGGAACACACACGAGTGTTGGAGCAGGACCTGGCGTTCGCGGAGCCGGTCCGGGGTCTCGTAGGCGTCGACGTGGACGTGACCGGCCAGGTCGATGACCGGCTTCACGATCACCTGGGTGTCGCCGTTGGCGCACCACGTCTTCACCTGCTCGGCCGACACGAACGAACGGGTCTCCTCGACCCGGGCCAGGTGCAGGTCGTCGCCGGTGGGGTCGCCGAGGGCGGCCTCGGAGAGGTGCACGTGCAGCACCACCTGCCGCGGCCGCTTCCGCCGCGGATCCTCAGCGTTGAGCTCCAGCGACAGCTGGCGCCGGGCCAGGTCGCCGACCGCGATCGAGCGGCGGATGTCGAGCGCCACGTCGAGACCGAGCTGGCCGAACTCGCGGGCGCGGCGGGCGACGGCGTCTTCGAGGTCGAGGGCGTCGGCCAGGTCGAGGGTGCCGTGGACGTCGACGGTGCCGTCGAAGGAGACCTGCTGGGACTCGATGTCGAAGTGCCGGGCCTCGTGCGCCGCGACCTGGCGAGCCTGCGCCTCAGCCGGGTCGAAGGTCACCCGGGCTTCCTCGACAGTCCGGTCGAGCTGGGCGATCGAGACCTTGTGCGCCACCGTGTGCAGGTGCGCGTCCACGTAGGCCGCACCCTCCATCGGCAGGTCACTGGTGGCTTTGGCGATCCGCCGCGCCTTCCACGCCGGCAGGTCCAGCGCCTGGACCCGGCCGTAGAGCCTCGGCAGCCGGTGCGCCAGCTCGACCGCATCACCGAGGTAGATCCGTCCGGCATCGGTGGACAGACCGAGGGCGGCGGCGAACTCGAACACACTGAACTCCGCCACCAACGGGGCACCCTCGCCGGCGATCGCGACCGGCTCCTGACTGCCCGGGACCAGGCTCGCGGCCTCGTCGAGGGACTCGGTGGAGTGCATCGCCGCCCAGGCAACCGCCGACGCCATCAGATTCGCAGCGGCCCGGGCCTCGGCCTGCCGCTCAGCGCGCACGAACGCGAGCAACGCGGATGCGTCGTCGCAGTCGAGCAGCTCACCGTTGGCCATACCAGTAATGTAATCGGAGCCACCGACAGTCCAGGTTCTTCTTCCACAGCGGTGACCACAACGGTCGACCCGAAGGAACCGTGAGCCGAGAAGCAGCCGCGACCAGGTACGACGACCCGAGCAGACGACGAGCCCCCTATTTCATTGAAAGTCCTCGAACCAGCCTGATGCCGACAGGTGACGGCAACCCACCGCCGTACCTCGGCTCACCGGGTTTCGACACGGTTGCTGCGCAACCTGCTCGACCACCGGGACGACGGTCGCTGCGCGACCTCCTCAACCACCGTCGGCGACCAGCGCCGCACGCGTCGCCGCGTCCGCGGGGTAGAACGCCTCGATGGCGAGCTCGGAGAGCGTGACCTCGCGCGGCGTACCGAACACGGTGGTGGTGGAGAGGAACGCGAGCTCGCCACCGTCGCCGCGCAGCCGCAGGGGGACCACCAGGCCGGGCGAGCGCGAGGCTGCCGTCCCGGCCGGACCGAGCTCCTCGAGGAGGGCGACGAGGCGGGGGTCGCCCGAGAGGTCGTGCTCGTGGGCCAGCCGGGCGAGCAGGTGCTCGCGCCACTCGTCGAGGTTGACGATGCGCGGCGCCAGCCCGTCGGGGGCCAGGGTCAGCCGGATGACGTTGACGGGCGGCTCGAGCAGCTGCGGCGCGACGCCGTCGAGGAGCGCGTAGATCGCGTCGTTGGCCGACACCAGGTCCCAGCCCGGGTCGACGACCAGGGCGGGGAACGGCAGGTGCGCCGAGAGGATGCCCTCGATGGCGGCGGCGACGTCGGTCATCGGTGGGTCGGCCAGGTCGAGCTCGGGGTGCGCGGGGGCGAACCCGCCCGCGAGCAGCACCCGGTTCTGCTCGCGCAGCGGCACCGCGAGCTGGTCGCACAGCCGCAGGATCATCGCCGGCGTCGGTTGGGACCGGCCGGTCTCCACGAAGCTCAGGTGCCGGCCCGAGACCCCGGCGCGGTGGGCCAGCTCCAGCTGGGACAGGTGTCGACGCCGGCGCCAGCCCCGGATCATCTCGCCCGCCTGCTGGGCGCTCTCCGTCATGCGCCGACGGTACGACGTGCTCGCGCCCGACGCCGACTACCTCCGAGGTCATCGACGTCCTGACCCCACCGGGGTGGACTCGACGCATGACCACACCCGCTTACGCCATCGCCCACCTCCGCGACGTCGACCTCGGACCCGAGATCGTCACCTACCTCGAGCAGATCGACGCCACCCTGGCGCCGTACGGCGGCCACTTCATCGTCCACGGGGGCCGCATCGACGCGGTCGAGGGCGAGTGGCCGGACGACGTCGTCATCATCGCCTTCCCCGACCGGGAGGCCGCCCTCGCCTGGTACGACTCCCCCGCCTACCAGGCCATCCTGCCGCTGCGCACCGAGCACAGCGACTCGCGCGCGGCCGTCCTCACCGGCGTCCCGACGGGCTACCGCGCGGTCGACAAGCTGGCCACCCTGCTCACCTGAGGCCGGACCCGGGCGGCTAGCGTCGCGGAGTGACCAGGCGACTCACGTTCGTGACCCTGGTCCTGATCACGACGGTCACGGCCGTGGTCAGCAGCCTCGGCGCCCCGCTGGTGCCGGAGATCGCGGCCGACCTCGACGTACCCCTCGAGGACGCGCAGTGGACGCTCACCGCGACCCTGGTCGCGGGGGCGGTCAGCACGCCCGTCGTGGGCCGGTTCGGGAGCGGGCGGCTGCGGCGCCCGACGATCCTCGCGGGCCTGCTCGCGGTCAGCGCGGGGACGACGCTCGCGGCACTGCCGTTCGGCCTGCCGTCCCTCCTCGTGGGCAGGACCCTGCAGGGGGTCGGGCTCGCGCTGGTGCCGCTGGCGTTCGCCGTCGCCCGCGACGTGTGGAGCGGCCACCGGCTCCCGGCCGTGCTCGCGTTCCTGTCGGTGTCGACGGTGGCGGGTGCCGGCCTCGGCTACCCGCTGACGGCACTGGTGGCGCAGAGCTGGGGGCTCGCGGCGGCGTACTGGCTCGGCACCGCCCTGACCGCCGTCACCGTGCTGATGGCCTGGGCCTTCGTGCCCCGCACGGAGGGCGAGGAGCCGAGCCCGGTCGACTGGCCGGCGGCCGCGCTGGTCGGGCTCGGCCTGGTGGGCGTCCTGCTCGCGGTGAGCCGCGGCGAGACCTGGGGCTGGACGTCGGGGCGTACGACGGCCGCGGCCGCCGCCGGGGTCCTCCTCCTCGCGGCCTGGGTCCGCCGGACCCTGCGCAGCACCCATCCGCTCGTCGACCTCCGGCTCGCCGTGCGTCCCGGTCTCGCGGGCCCGAACCTGGTGGCGTTCGTGGCGGGCGTGGGGATGTACAGCCTGCTGACCCTGGTGATCGTGATCGTGCAGTCCGACGTGCCCGGCTGGGGGCTCGGCGCGCCGGTGACCGTCGCCGGCCTGATCCTCGTCCCGTACTCGGTCATGAGCGTCGCCGGCAGCCGGCTCGCGCAGGCGGTCGGCCGGCGCTTCGGCGACGCGGTGCTGCTCCCGACCGGTTGCCTGGTCTTCCTCGCCGCGACCGTGCTGCTGGCCTTCGAGCACGACCACCTCTGGCAGGTGCTCGCCTGCATGGCCGTCGGCGGCCTCGGCAGCGGCTTCACCTTCTCCTCGCTGGCGGCGCTGATGGTGCCGCACGTGCCGCGCGCCGAGACCGGCAGCGCGATGGCGTTCAACCAGGTGCTGCGCTACGTCGGCTTCTCGGTCGGCAGTGCCAGCAGCGTCGCGCTGATGACCGTGTACGGCGGCGGTCCGGGCGAGGTGGGGTTCCGCGGCGCGCTGCTGACGGTGGCCGGCGTCTGGGTGGTGGCCGCGGCCGCGGCCACGGTGCTGGCCCGCCGCGCCTAGGGTGGGTGACGTGGCCCACACCGACCTCGAGAGCGACGTCCAGCACGCCCGCCAGCACAGCCTCGGCGACCTCCCCCGTCGTACGGCGCGGCGCTCACCCGACAAGCTCGCACTGGTCGACGGCGAGCAGCGGTTCACGTTCCGCGAGCTCGACGAGGTGGTCGACCGGGCCGCCGCCGCGCTGGTCGAGCAGGGACTGGTGAAAGGCGACCGGCTGGCCCTGCTGAGCCACAACTGCTGGCAGTTCGCGGTGCTGAACTTCGCCGCGGCCCGGGTCGGCGTGGTGCTGGTGCCGGTCAACTTCATGCTCGGCGGCGACGAGATCGCGTTCATCCTCGACCACTCCGAGGCGGCGGCGTTCGTCGTCGAGGCGGCGCTGCTGGACACCGCCGAGGCGGCCCTCGCGGCGGCGACGAAGGGCAGCGTGCGGGTGCGCGCCGGCATCGGGGGCGGCCACTGGCCGGACGCGCAGGAGTGGTTCGACCACGCCGGCCGCCCGCCGTACGTCCCTGTCGGCGACGACGACCCGGTGCGGATGATGTTCACCTCCGGCACCGAGTCGCGCCCGAAGGGCGCGGTGCTGACCAGCCGCGCGCTGCTGTGGCAGTACGTCTCCTGCGCGCTCGACGGCTCGATGAGCGCCGACGACGTCGAGCTGCACACCCTGCCGCTCTACCACTGCGCGCAGCTGGACTGCTTCCTCGGCGTCGACGTCTACCTCGGTGCGACCAGCATCGTGCTGCCCGGCCCGGACCCGGCCGCGATCCTGCGCGCGATCGAGGAGCACCGGGTGACCAAGTTCTTCGCGCCGCCGACCGTGTGGATCGCCCTGCTCCGCGCGGAAGGCTTCGACGACGCCGACCTGTCCAGCCTGCGCAAGGGCTACTACGGCGCGTCGCCGATGCCGGTCGAGGTGCTCAAGGAGATCCAGCGGCGACTCCCGGACGTCGCGCTGTGGAACTTCTACGGCCAGACCGAGATGGCGCCGCTGGCCACGATCCTGGGCCCCGACGAGCAGCTGACCCACCCGGGTTCCGCGGGCCGCGCCGCGCTCAACGTCGAGACCCGGATCGTCGACGACACCGACCGCGAGGTCCCGGCCGGGACCGTCGGCGAGATCGTGCACCGCTCCCCGCACGCGACACTCGGCTACCACCGCGACGAGGCGAAGACCGCCGAGGCGTTCCGCGGCGGCTGGTTCCACTCCGGGGACCTCGGGTACGTCGACGACGGCGGCCGGCTCTACGTCGTCGACCGCAAGAAGGACATGATCAAGACCGGCGGCGAGAACGTCGCCAGCCGCGAGGTCGAGGAGGCGATCTACACCCTCGACGGGGTCGCCGAGGTCGCCGTCTTCGGCATCAGCCACCCGCGCTGGGTCGAGGCGGTCGCGGCGGTCGTCGTACCCCGGCCGGGAGCGGAGCTCACGCCGGCGGCCGTGCTCGACCACGCGCGCGGCGTCCTGGCCGGCTACAAGGCCCCCAAGTACGTCGTCGTCGCCGACGCGCTGCCCAAGAACCCGTCCGGCAAGATCCTCAAGCGCCAGCTCCGCGACGCGCACGCCGACCTGGCCGCCGACGACGACTGACCGGGACGCTCACCGCGTTTCGCCGCACCCCGGGTAAGGATCTGGCCATGCTCCTCGACGTCCAGCTCGATGCCCGCCCCGACCTGGCCGCCGACCGGGCCCGCGAGCTGGTCGCCGCGGGGGTCGACGGCCTGTTCACCTTCGAGGGCCCGCACGACGTCTTCCTGCCGCTGGCGGCCGCCGCCGGCGTGGTCGACACCGACCTGATGACCAACGTCGCCATCGCGATGCCGCGCTCCCCCATGCACCTGGCGCACACCGCCTGGGACCTGCAGCTGATGTCGAAGGGCCGTTTCCGGCTCGGGCTGGGGTCACAGATCCGCCCGCACATCGAGAAGCGGTACGGCGCCACCTGGTCGCCGCCCGCCGCGCGGATGCGGGAGATCGTCGGCGCGGTCAAGGCGATCCTCGGCTCCTGGCAGCACGGCACCCCGCTGGAGTTCCGCGGCGAGCACACCCAGCACACGCTGATGCCGCCGACCTTCGTCCCCGGCCCGAACCCGTACGGCGCCCCGCCCGTACTGCTCGGCGCACTCGGACCGGTGATGACCCGGACCGCCGCGGAGGTCGCCGACGGGCTGCTGGTGATGCCGTTCCACAGCCGCCGCCACTTCGTCGAGCGCACGCTGCCGGCCGTCCAGGAGGGGCTGGAGCGGTCCGGGCGCGAGGCGGTCGGGATCTTCCCGCAGGCGATCCTGGCGATGGGTCGCACCCCGGCCGAGCTCGAGGCGGCCACCCTCGGGGTCCGGGGGCTGCTGGCGTTCTACGGCTCGACCCCGGCGTACCGCTCCGTCCTGGACGTCGAGGGCTGGGGCGACCTGCAGCCCGAGCTGAACGCGCTGTCCAAGCAGGGCGACATCGCCGCGATGATGGCGCTGGTCACCGACGAGATGGTCGCGACGATCGGCGTGCGCGGCACCCCGGAGGAGTGCGCCGCCGAGATCGGCCGCCGTTTCGGCGGGGTGGCCGAGCGGGTCTGCTGCTACTTCCCGGGGTACGACGCCCCGCTCGCCCAGGTGGGCGAGCTGGCGACGGCCCTCCGAGCGCTCAGCGCGGTCTGAGCGCCGGGGCCGGGTTCGCGCCCCGGATGCCCGTGGCGGCGAGGGCCAGCGCGAAGGCCAGGATCGTGGCCCTCGATACGTTGTCGGGCAGCAGCGGGTTGAGCGGGATCGTCACCACGTGCAGCAGCATCAGCAGCGGCACCCAGATCGGCACCGAACCGGCCCGCAGCAGCGCCGCGGCGAGCAGCAGCTCGCCGAGGCAGAACGCCACGATCCAGCCGTAGAGGAAGACCCGCAGCCCCGTCTCCTCCGAGACGGCGTCGATGCTGTCGTCGCGGATCGCGTCGGTGACGGCCAGGGCCCGGAAGAAGGCCAGCAGCATCGCGTAACCGGCGATGCCGATGAAGCCGACGGCAAGCGAGACCATGGCGGCCATGCCGACGTACCGCCCCCGGTCCGGGACCAGGACGAGCAAGGTGGGCAGACCGATGATGAGCATCGCGGCGGCGAGGAAGTAGATCGCGGACACGGCCAGCCAGCGGCTGTCGTCCTCGCGGACCATCCGGAGCGTCTCCGAGCCGCTGGAGCCGGTCGGCGTCAGCAGCGAGGCGAGAGCCAGCGCCATGGCCCCGGTGACGAGCAGCGCCGCGGAGGCGGGGACCCAGTCGTTGCGCATCCGCACACGGTAGGGCGACCCCGCCCTCCGCACTTGGTCAACCGAGAGTTTTGCCCACGGCCTCGGCGACGATCGCCACCTGGGCGGGGTCGGCGCTGGTGGGGATCAGCTGGACCTCGTCGGCGCCGAGGTCCTCGAAGCGGCGCAGCAGCGCGATCAGCTCGGGCACGGTGCCGGCGAAGCCGGTCGTCGGGGCCATCGCGTCGACGAGGTCGGCCGGCAGCCAGCTCAGGTAGTGGCGCAGGTGCCGGTGCACCTGCGCTCGGGCCTGGCCACCCGAGGTCTCCTCCAGGGCGAACCAGAACGACGTCGTCAGCCGGGGTGCCGGCCGGCCCGCCTCGGCCCAGGAGACCCGGGCCAGGTCGAACAGCCGACCGACGCCCTGCGTGGACAGGTCGAGGGTGACGCCCGCGAGCCCGTCGGCCCACCCGGCGGCGTACCGGATCGTCCTCGGACCGGTCGTCCCGACGAGCAGCTCCGGACCCCCGGCCCGCACCGGGGGCGGCCCGACCGGTCCGACCCCCTCGCCGACCCGCTCCCCGCTCCAGACCCGCCGCATCTCGGCGGCCCGCTCCCCCAGCTCGCGCATCCGCTGGGTCACCGGGTCCGCGCCGACCGCGAGGTAGTCCTCGACCCGGCCGCCCACGCCCAGCCCGACGCTGAGCCGGCCGCCGCTGAGCCGGTCGCCGGTCGCGAGGGCCTTGGCGAGCAGCACCGGGTCGTGCAGCTGGGGTACGACGACGGTGGTCGCGATCCGCACCCGCCGGGTCCAGGCGGCGACCGCGCCGAGCAGGGTCAGCGTCTCGGGGTTGTCGAAGGCCATCCGCTCCCCGAAGCACACCGACGAGAACGGTCCCTCGTCGATCGCCCGGGCCCACGTCTCCAGGACACCGTCCGTCACCCACAGGTCCGGCTCCATCACGGGCAGCGTCATCCCCACCTGCACGCCGTCACCCTGGCACGGGCCGCGGGCCCTCGGGCCCGTCACCGGCCCACATTCCGGTGACCGGGATCGGCGACCTCAGGGGTCGTCACCGCGCAGGTCGTCGGACCGGGGTTCGCGTCCGCCTACGCTGTCGACCGTGAGCCCCGACCGCGACCCGATCCGTGAGGCGCACCGGCAGTGGACCCGCCACGGCTGGGCCGACGCCGCCGACGGCATGGCGATGGTGACCTCCGTCGTACGGGTCCAGCAGCTGCTGATGGAGCGCATCGACGCGGTGCTCCGCCCGCTCGGGCTGACCTTCGCCCGCTACGAGGTGCTGCGGCTGCTGTCGTTCTCCTCGGCCGGCGGGATGCCGATGACCCGGCTCGGGTCGCTGCTCCAGGTGCACCCGACCAGCGTCACGAGCGCCGTCGACCGCCTCGAGCGACAGGGGTACGTCGAGCGGGTACGCCGCAGCGACGACCGCCGGGTCATCGTCGCCTCGATCACCGACGCCGGCCGAGCGGTCGTCGAGACCGCCACCGACGGGCTCAACGGCCAGGTCTTCGAGCGGCCCGGGATCAGCGCCGAGCAGGTGGCCGCGCTGACCGAGCTCCTCGGCGCCGTTCGGGCGGACGCCGGCGACCTGGTCGACTGAGGCGACGACGGCCAGGTCGCGTTGAACGGCCGGCTCCGGAGCTCGTACCACGGGAAACGCGGAACCCCGGAGCCGGCCAGTAGGGCCGACGATCGCAGGTCGCCCGTGACGAGCCGCTCCCTCCAGAACTGCCCGCCACACCCGGTGACCGTCGGACACCCTGTCTTCGACGGTAGGGCGACGAGCAGCCGGCGTCGTCATCTAAATCGAGTATGTGTGGGGGAGCGCTCGCAGGTTCATCACGGTATGCAGACGAGCCCGCACTCCCCACGGCGTACCCACCGTGGGAACTGCCAACTGATCTGCATACCGTGATGAACCTGGGACTCAGGTGACTCCCACCCCCGGCTACTTCCCCGTAAAGCCTGGACGTCCTACCATCGAATAGTTGGACATCCAATCTTCCCCGAAGGCAGCCAATGACCGACCTGCACGTACCCCAGCACCCCGTCCGGCTCGTCACCGCGAGCAGCCTGTTCGACGGCCACGACGCCTCGATCAACATCATGCGGCGGATCTTCCAGAGCCAGGGCTGCGAGGTCGTGCACCTCGGTCACAACCGCTCCGTGCAGGAGGTCGTCGACGCCGCACTGGAGGAGGACGTCCAGGGGGTCGCGGTGTCGTCGTACCAGGGCGGGCACGTGGAGTACTTCGAGTACCTCGTCGAGTCGCTGCGGGCCCAGGGCGCCGACCACGTGCAGGTCGTCGGCGGCGGTGGCGGCGTGATCGTGCACGACGAGATCGAGCGGCTGCGCAGCTCCGGCGTCACCATCTTCTCCCCCGAGGACGGCCAGCGGATGGGCCTGGTCGGGATGATCAACTCGGTCGTGAAGAGCTGCGACACCGACCTGTGGGCGGCCAAGCAGGTCGGCGCCGAGCAGGTGCTCAGCGGCGACCGGTTCGCCATCGCCCGCGCGATCACCGCCGCCGAGCAGGGCCGGCTGCCCGCCGACGTACTCGCCGCGCTGAGCGACGCCGCCGGCCGCAGCCACGCGCCGGTCCTCGGCATCACCGGCACCGGCGGGTCCGGCAAGTCCTCCCTCACCGACGAGCTCGTACGACGCATCCGCGTCGACCAGCAGGACAAGCTGCGGGTCGCGGTGGTGGCCGTCGACCCGACCCGGCGCAAGGGCGGCGGGGCGCTGCTCGGCGACCGGATCCGGATGAACGCCCTCGACGGCGACCGGGTCTTCTTCCGCAGCCTCGCCACCCGCGGCGCGCACGAGATCCCCGCCCAGCTCGCCGACGTGATCACCGTCCTGAAGGCCGCCGGCTTCGACCTGGTCGTCGTCGAGACCCCCGGCATCGGCCAGGGCGACGCCGCGATCGTGCCGTTCGTCGACACGGCGCTCTACGTGATGACGCCGGAGTTCGGCGCCGCCTCGCAGCTGGAGAAGATCGACATGCTCGACTTCGCCGACGTCGTGGCGATCAACAAGTTCGAGCGCCGCGGCGCGCAGGACGCGCTGCGCGACGTGGGGCGCCAGCTGGTCCGCAACCGCGAGGCCTTCGGCCAGCAGCCCACCGACATGCCGGTCTTCGGCACCAGCGCCGCGACCTTCAACGACGACGGCGTCACCGCGCTCTACCAGCACCTGCGCGGCCTGCTCGGCGACCAGGGCCTGCCGCTCGGCGAGGGCACCCTGGAGCCGGTCGACGTCAAGCACTCCTCCGGCATCCGCGCGGTCGTCCCGCAGGAGCGGGTCCGCTACCTGGCCGAGATCACCGAGGCCGTGCGCGGCTACCACGCCCGCACCGAGGAGCTGGCCGCCGCCGCCCGCCAGGCTCAGGCGTTCCGGCTGGTGGCCGACGAGCTGGCGGGTCTCGATACGCCCTCGCTCGTCCCTCGCGAGGGCTACTCGACCAACGAGGACGACGCCGACCCCGCCGACCTCGCCGACCTCGCTGGTCGAGTAGCGAGCGCCAGCGAGCGTATCGAGACCCTCGTCCCGCCCGAGCTCCGCGCGCAGCTCGAGCAGTGGCCCTCCGTCGTCCAGGCGTACGCCGAGAAGCCCGGCCGCGAGTCGCTCTCGGGCAACGTCGTGCCGCGGGTCGCCGTACCCCGCTTCACCGACCACGGCGAGCTGGTCCGGTTCTTCCGCCGGGAGAACCTGCCCGGCTTCTTCCCGTTCACCGCGGGCGTCTTCCCGTTCAAGCGTGAGGGCGAGGACCCGGCCCGGATGTTCGCCGGCGAGGGCGACCCGGCCCGCACGAACCGCCGCTTCAAGCTGCTCTCGGAGGGCAACGAGGCGACCCGGCTGAGCACCGCCTTCGACTCGGTGACGCTCTACGGCCGCGACCCCGACGAGCGCCCCGACATCTACGGCAAGGTCGGCACGTCGGGGGTGAGCGTCGCGACGCTCGACGACATGAAGCAGCTGTACGACGGCTTCGACCTGCTCTCCCCGACGACCTCGGTCAGCATGACCATCAACGGCCCGGCGCCGACGGTGCTCGCCTTCTACCTCAACACCGTGATGGACCAGGCCCGCGAGCGTGGCATCGCGCCGGCCGAAGCACTGCGCACCGTCCGCGGCACCGTGCAGGCCGACATCCTCAAGGAGGACCAGGGCCAGAACACCTGCCTGTTCTCCACCGAGTTCAGTCTGCGCTGCATGGCCGACATCCAGGAGTGGTTCATCGAGCAGGGGGTGCGCAACTTCTACTCGGTGAGCATCTCCGGCTACCACATCGCCGAGGCCGGGGCGAACCCCATCAGCCAGCTCGCCTTCACCCTGGCCAACGGCTTCACCTACGTCGAGGCCTACCTCGCGCGCGGCATGGACATCGACGACTTCGCACCCAACCTGTCGTTCTTCTTCTCCAACGGCATGGACCCGGAGTACTCCGTCATCGGCCGCGTCGCCCGCCGGATCTGGGCGGTCGCGATGCGCGACAGGTACGGCGCCGGCGAGCGCTCGCAGAAGCTGAAGTACCACGTGCAGACGTCCGGCCGCTCCCTGCACGCACAGGAGATGGACTTCAACGACATCCGCACCACCCTGCAGGCGCTGATCGCGATCTACGACAACGCCAACAGCCTGCACACCAACGCCTACGACGAGGCCGTGACCACCCCGGGTGAGGAGTCGGTACGCCGCGCCCTGGCCATCCAGCTGATCATCAACCGCGAGTGGGGCCTGGCGATGAACGAGAACCCGCTCCAGGGCTCGTTCATCATCGACGAGCTCACCGACCTGGTGGAGACGGCCGTGCTCGCGGAGTTCGACGCCATCAACGCGCGCGGCGGCGTACTGGGCGCGATGGAGACCGGCTACCAGCGCGGCCGGATCCAGGACGAGTCGATGCTCTACGAGCACCGCAAGCACGACGGCTCGCTGCCGATCATCGGCGTCAACACGTTCCGCAAGCCCGGTGGCGACGACGGCACCCCCGACCACGTCGAGCTCGCCCGCGCGACGTCGGCGGAGAAGGAGTCGCAGCTGACCCGGGTCCGTGACTTCCAGGCCACCCACACCGACGAGGCGGCGGCCGCGCTGGCCCGGCTGAAGGAGGCCGCGACCTCCGGCGAGAACGTCTTCGCCGTCCTCATGGACGCCGCGCGGGTCTGCTCGCTCGGTCAGGTGACGGAGGCGTTCTTCGAGGTCGGCGGCGCCTACCGCCGCAACGTCTGAGCCCCTGGACGCCGGGTCTCGATACGCTCGCTGGCGCTCGCTACTCGACCAACGACACCCAGCTCGACGGTCGAGTAGCCCCGCGAGGAACGACACCCAGCTCGACGGTCGAGTAGCCCCACGAGGAACGACACCCAGCTCGTCGGTCGAGTGGCCCCGCGAGGAACGACACCCACCTCGACGGTCGAGTAGCCCCGCGAGGAACGAGCGGGGCGTATCGAGACCACCCCGCGGGCCGGCGGACTCAACCGCCGGGAATCCCGACTCAACCGCCGGCAGGCCCGACTCAACGTGTGATGCCGGGCACCGCTAATCTCACGGTCGTGACCACCCTGCCGACGTACGACCAGCTGGCCGACCTCCCCGCCTACAGTGAGCGCCGCGTGCCGGTGGCCTTCGAGGACATCAACGGGCACATGAACGTGCGCCACTACGTGGGCATCGCGAGCGAGGGCCTGGACGACTCGCTCACCGAGGTCGGCATCCCGACCAACTGGGTCGACCGGGGCTTCGCGGTCTTCTCCGCCGAGCACCACCTGACCTACGTCAACGAGCTGCTCACCGGCGACACCGTGTCGGTCCGGGTGCGGCTGATCGGCCGCTCGGAGCGCGCGATCCATGCGGTCGTCTACCTGGTCGACGAGACCCGCAAGCAGCTGAGCTACGTGATGGAGGAGATCTTCCTCCACATCGACATGACCACCCGCAAGACCTCGCCGTGGCCGGAGGACGTCGCCGCGCTGGTCGACGCCCGGGTCGCCGAGCACGAGAAGCTGTCGTTCGAGCCGATGCTGTCGGGGTCCATCGCCCTGCGATGACCCTCCTGCGATGAGCGCGCGGCGCGTCGTCTCGCTGGTGCCCTCGATCACCGAGGCGCTGGCGAGCGTCCGGCCCGAGGCGCTGGTCGGCGCGACCGACTGGTGCACCCACCCGGCGAATCTCGACGAGCTCGATCGACGGGAGCCGCTCACCCGGGTCCGGGGCACCAAGAACCCCGACCTGGCCGCCATCCGCGCCCTCTCCCCCGACCTGGTGATCGCCAACCGGGAGGAGAACCGCGAGCTCGACGTACGACGGCTGCGCGACGCCGGCGTACGCGTCCACGTCACGGTGGTCGAGACCGTGCCGCAGGCGATCGCCTGCTTCGAGGAGCTCTTCGACGACGTGCTCGACTGGCCGCGGCCGCCCTGGCTCGCGATCGCGCGCGAGCTGTGGCGCGGCCCGCTCCCACCGGTACGCCGCCGGGTCGCGATCCCGATCTGGCGCGATCCGTGGATGGTCGTCGGCTCCCGCACGTTCGCCGGCGACCTGGCCCACCGGCTCGGTCTCGAGAACGTCTTCGGCTCGCACGCGGACCGCTACCCGCACGTGTCGGTCGACGACATCGACTCCTGCGGAGCGGACGTCGTACTGCTGCCCGACGAGCCGTACGCCTTCTCCGCCGCCGACGGTGTCTTCGCCGTCCCGGCCGAGCTGGTCAGCGGCCGACTGCTGACCTGGTACGGCCCGTCGCTGGTCGAGGCCCACGCCTCGCTGTCCCGCGCGGCCGACTGACGGACGCTGGCCGAGCGAGGCGGTGCGTCGAGATCACCCCCACGGGCCTCGAGGCACCGCCCACGCTCGTACCTCGATCAACGACCCCGACCCACCCGCGTTACGCCTCCCCCGGTGCTCCCGGTGGTCGAGCAGGAGGCGGACCGACCGCCGCTCAGTCGTCGCTCGCCGCAGCCACGACCGCAGCGAGGTCCGGGCCGCTCAGCAGCCCCAGCCGCGCCAGCTCCCGCGCCATGGCGGCGGAGTCGGGGGCGAGCACGAACGGGACCGACTCGTCCCAGATCTTCAGGACCGCCTCGACCCGTCCGTCGAAGGGGTCCAGGCGCACCTCGCGGATGCACACAGCGAGGATCCGGCCGGGGTAGCGGCGGACCGTCTCGGCGTAGATCGCCGGGTCGTGCTCGGCGGAGTCGCCGATCAGCACGAACTGCAGGTCGGGGTGGAGGGTCAGCACCTCGTGGATCCGGTCGCGCTTGTGCCCGCCGGTCACCAGGTCGCGCAGCAGCACCGGGCCGGCCGGGAAGCCCCGGTGGGCGAGGAAGCCGAGCAGGAAGTCGTGCAGGTTCCACGGGCTGGAGGAGATGTAGAAGAACGGGTTGCGGAGGTCCGCTCCGGCCAGCGCCCGGTAGAGCTCGGGCGCACCCGCGAACGACGTCCGGGTCAGCGCCGAGCCGGTCAGGGTCTGGCGGATCATCGTCCCGGTCCGCTGCACGCCGGTCACCAGGATCGTGTCGTCGACGTCGGAGATCACCCCCAGCTCGGCTCGTCCGTCGTCGACCCGGATCCGGGCGACGGCGCTGGCCTGCTCGACCCCGCGGTACGGCGAGGCCAACGTCACCGTGCCCTCGGTCCACGGCGACTCCAGCACGGAGTCGTCCAGCTCGGCCTGGAAGTAGCCGTCCCCGTCGGTGAACGTCTCGACGGCGCCGCCACCGACCTCGATCCGCAGGTGCACGCCCGGCAGCTCGGTCGTCAGGAAGCCGGCGACGCTGCGTCGTACCGCCGCCCAGGGACTCTCGCCCACGATGGTCTCCGCGGGCTCGGCGTCGTCGAGCACCCGGCCGCGGACGATGGCGGGGCCGATGACCAACGGATGGGCGCGGCCGTGGCCGACGTACGCGACGATCCGGAAGTCGCGCGGGAGCTTGTCGCCCCAGCGGGCCCGGCGCGCGCTGTCCCAGCGCCGCTCGAGGGCGCCGAGGATCGAGCGGGCCCGGCTCATCGGAAGGCGGGCTTCTCCTTCGAGAGGAAGGCCCGCACCCCCTCCGCGAAGTCCGGTCCGGTGTAGACGTCGCGCAGCATCGCCTCGTCGTCGCGCGGCGCGGCCTCGGCGACCCGGGCCCGGGAGAGCAGCTGCGCCTTGGTGGTCCGCAGGGTCACGCCGGAGGCGGCCCGGATCCCGTCGAGGAGTACGGCGAGCTCGGCGTCCAGGTCGTCGACGACCGCGAGCAGCGCGCCGACGGCGTACGCCCGGTCGGCGTCGACGAGCCGGGACGCGAGCAGCATCTCGCGGGTCAGCGCCTCCCCGAAGACGGCGGCGGTGCGGTAGACGATCGAGGCGGAGAGCGCGTTGCCCAGGGTGCGCGCGATCGGGTAGCCGAACCTGCTGCCCGGCGTCGCCAGCCGCAGGTCGCAGTGGGACGCGACGGCCAGCCCGCCGCCGACGCACACCCCGTCGACGGCCGCGACCGTGACCTGCGGGAGGGCGAACAGCTCCTCCAGCAGCTCGCGGATCCAGCCCTCGTAGGCGACCGCGTCGGCGTCGACGAAGTCGCTGATCTCGTTGCCCGCCGCGAACGCCTTCCCACCGGCCCCGCGCAGCACGAGGGCGCGTACGTCGGCGTCGGCGCGGAGCTCGTCGCACAGCTCGCGCAGCTCGGCGTACATCGCCCGTGTGAAGGCGTTGCGCCGCTCCGGGCGGTTGAACGTCACCTCGACCACGCCCGGGGTCCGTCGGACCAGCAGTTCGTCGCTCACACGGAGGAGGCTACCCACCACCCGGCGATCCGGTGGTTGAGCAACCCCCGCCCGGTGGTCGAGCAGGAGGGCGCTCTGCGCCCGACGGTGTCGAGACCCCCGCCCGGTGGTCGAGCAGGAGGGCGCTCTGCGCCCGACGGTGTCGAGACCCCCGCCCGGTGGTCGAGCAGGAGGGCGCTCTGCGCCCGACGGTGTCGAGACCCCCGCACCCGAGCGCCGACGTCCACCGACTCATCCCTGCGGTCCCCGATCCCGTCCGCGTGCCAGGTCGGGCAGCTGATCGAGCCGCCCGTCGATCAGCGCAAGCCGTTTGGCGCGGCCCCACCCCTGGATCTGCTTCTCCAGCGCGAACGCGCTGTCGATCCGTTGGACCTCCACGGACCAGACCAGGCGGACCGGCCGCCGCCGGCGAGGCCGGGTGTACGCCGCGCCGCCCTCTCCGGAGCTGTGCTCGGTGAGGCGTCGTTCGAGGTCGGTCGTGCTGCCGACGTAGAGCGACCCGTCGGCGCACTCGAGGATGTAGGTCCAGGCCATGGAGGTGGCGTGCCCTCGTCGAGGCGGTGCTGAAACTCCGGGGTCGGGTGGTTGTGGAGGAGGTCGGTCGCCGCGCTTCGGGTCGAGGTCGCTTGTCGGGTGCGGGGGGTCTCGACAACGTCGGCGCTGGCGCGCCTCCTGCTCGACCACCGGTGGTCAGTGGTGGGGGCGGGTCCAGGCCTCGGTCTGGGTGAGTCGGTAGAGGTAGGCGAGGGAGGGGACGACCAGGACGGCGGCGATGCCGACGGCGACGAGGAGCGCGGCGAGGGTGGCGTCGGCGCCGGCGGCGTCCTCGATGGTGACCTGGTCGACGAGCAGCCAGGGGTACTGGCCGACGCCCCAGCCGGCGACCACCGCTGCGACGGCGACGAGGGCGGTGAGCCGGGCGACGGCGTACCGCCGTCGGACCAGCAGGACGAGGGTGCCGACGCCGGCGACGGAGGACAGCACGATGAGCGGGGCCGCCTGGGTCTCCAGGCCGTCGGCGAGCGTCGGGGCGTCGCGCTCCAGGGGCACCAGGGCACCGAGCACGACCGCGCCGGTGGCCAGGCCGACGAGCAGGGTCCGCACCCGGAGCTGCTCGGCGAGCCGCGTCGACCCGCCTCGTGCGGCGTCGGCGGTCAGGAAGCAGCCGGCGAGGAAGGCGCAGGTGCCGACGGCGATCACGCCGCCGAAGAGCGAGGTGGGGTTGACCCAGGACCCGATCAGCTCCCCCCGGCCGGACGCCGGGACCCGCCCGGAGGCGATCGCGCCAGCGATCGTGCCGAAGAAGAACGGCGTGACGACCGACGACAGGGCGAAGACGGCGCCGAAGAACCGGGCCTGCGTCAGCGTGGCGGCGTACTTGCGGAACGCGAAGCTCGAGCCGCGCAGCACGATGCCGAGCAGCGCGAACAGCATCGGCAGGATCAGCGTCGACATGGTCGAGGCGAACGACTCGGGAAACGCGGTCCACCAGGTGACGAGCACGTAGATCAGCCAGACGTGGTTGGCCTCCCAGACCGGTCCGATGCTGTGGTCGACCAGCGTCCGGAGCTCGGCACCGCGGGACGGCCCGCCGGCGGTCAGGTCGTAGAAGCCGGACCCGAAATCGGCGCCGCCGAAGAGGGCATAGGCGAGTACGCCGGCGAACAGCGCGGCGGCGACCGCGATCTCCAGGGTCATCGGTCGGTCTCCTGCAGCTGCGGGCCGTAGGGGCTCGGGAGGTCCTCCTCACCGGCCCGCCAGCGCCGCGCCATCGAGCGGAGTACGACGATCGCGCCGATCGTCATCGCGGTGTAGACGACGAACGTCGCGCCGTAGAGCCACCAGAGGCCGGAGTTCTCACCCGCGGCCTCGGGGGTGCGCATGAACCCGTAGACGATCCACGGCTGCCGGCCCACCTCGGTGGCGATCCAGCCGGCCTCCATCGCCACGATCGCCAGCACGCCCGAGACGGCGACGAACCGGAGGTACCAGCGACCGGCGAGCAGGTCGTGCCCGCGCCAGCGGGCGAACCAGAAGAGCAGCACGGCCACCATCAGCAGGGTGCCGATCCCGACCATCGACTGGAAGGCGAGGTGGGTGATGTTGATCGGCGGGTGGTCGGCGGCCGGGATGGTGTCGAGCCCCTGGACGGGCTCGGTGAAGGAGTTGCGGGCGATCAGCGAGCCCAGCCGCGGGATGTCGATGGCCCATCGGACCTCGCCGTCGACGAGCAGCCCGCCGAGCCGCAGCGGCGACGGTCCGTCGTCGGTCTCCATCGCCAGCTCGAACGCCGCGAGCTTGGCCGGCTGGGTCACGGCGAGCCGACCACCCAGCAGGTGGCCGACGAACGGCTGCAGCACCGCGGAGACGCTCGCGAACGCGAAGGCCACGGTGAAGCCGAGCCGGTGCCGGCGGTCGCGCCGGCCGCGGAGCATGCCGACGGCGTACACCGCGGCGATCGAGAAGCCGGCGACCATGTAGGCCGCGACCCACATGTGCAGGAACTGCCAGAACGCGTCCGGGTTGAGGAGCACCGCCCAGGGGCGGATGTTCGTCACCTCGCCGTCGACGACGTCGAAGCCGACGGGTGCGTTCATCCAGGCGTTGACGGCGATCACGCAGAAGGTGCCGATGACGCCCGTGACGGCCATCGGCAGCACCATCAGCAGGTGCTGCTTCGGGGGCATCCGGCCCCAGCCGTAGAGGTAGATGCCGAGGAAGATCGCCTCGAGGAAGAACGCCAGTCCCTCGAACGCGAACGGCAGTCCCAGCACGTCGCCGTACGTGCCCATCAGGCCGGGCCAGAGCAGGCCCATCTCGAAGCTGAGCACCGTGCCCGAGACCGCACCGATCGCGAACAGCACGGCGGAGACCTTGGCCCATCGGCGAGCCAGGACCAGCGCGTCGGGATCGTTCCGGCGGATGCCGATGAGGTGCATCGTGAAGATGATCGCCGGGAAGGCCACCCCGAAGCAGGCCAGGATGATGTGCCACCCCAGGGACAGTGCCATCTGCTGTCGCGCCGGCATCAGACCGGCCGGATCGGCGAGGTCGGACGCGAGGATGGAGGTCAGGAGGTCTGGCGTGCCCACCTTGACGACCGTACGCCGGGAACCAGGGGTTCCGGCGAGTTTGTGAATTCTTTCACGAAGTCTGCCAGCGGCCGAGCAGCGTCCCGTCCGCCTCGAGGAGGCTGGTCAGCACGAGGGGTACGTCGACCGGCGGGCCCACGGTGATCCCCGGATGCTCGCCGCCGACCAGTCGCGGCACGATCGTCGCGCAGAGCTCGTCGACGACGCCCTGGTCGAGCAGGTCGCGGAGCAGGTGCGGGCCACCCTCGGCGAGCAGGCTCGACCAGCCGCGCGCGACCAGTCGGCCGCGCAGGAGACGCAGGTCGACGCGGTGCTGGCCGCAGACGAGGACGTGCTCGTCACCGAGCAGCTCGCGTGCCGCGGCGATCCCCTCGGAGCTCGCGCAGGTCGCGAGCAGCACCCGGCCGGGCGCGGCACCACGCAGCAGCGGGGGCACCTCCGCCCGCCGGCTCACCACCACGATCGGTACGTCGGCCGGCCCGTACTCCTCCGCACGCGCTGTCCCCGCGCCCACCACGATCGCGTCGGCCAGCCGGCGCAGGGTGTCGTAGACCAGCCGGTCGGCCGGGTTGCCGATCGACCCGCTGCGACCGTCCGAGCCGGTCGCGGCGCCGTCCAGGGTGCTGATCATGTTGGCCCGCAGCCACGGCGTCCGCGGGACGGCGTACACCTCGTCGAGGTCGGGCGCCGGTCCCCGTTGGTCGAGCCCGTCGAGACCCATCAGAACTCGCATGTCCACCTCATCACCCAGTACTGCACCCCGAACGGGTCGTCGTCGTAGTCCACCTGCGCCTCGGTCCCGGGCGGGAGCAGCCGGAACAGCTCGCGGATCCCGTCGAGTGACGCCAGAAGGCCCCTGCCGAGCGCGAAATGGGGCCAATCGGTGTCACTCGACACCAGGGCCGCCCGCAGCGAGTCGTCGAAGTCGAAGGAGCGCTCGTCCAGGTGGCCGGGCGCCTTCTCGGACCGGCACGCCGACCCGTTCCCGACGACGAGGTAGCTCCCCGGTGGTCGAGCCGGTGGTTGAGCAGCGAGGCCCCCCAGGGCCGAGCGTGTCGAGACCCCCGCAGCCGACAGCAGGGCCTCACCCACCCGAATTCCCTGCGGATCACCCAGTACGACGACCTCCGGCCCCAGCCACGTGACCGCGTCCAGGCACGCCAGCCGCAGGTCGAGCACCGGGTCGGAGAGGCCGGCGTACTCCGGCAGCAGCGCGAGCGCCCCGGGAACGAGCACGACTCTCGGTGATCGAGTAGCCCCCGAGGAACGAGCGGGCGTCGCCGGGTTCGGTGATCGAGTAGCCCGCGAGGAACGAGCGGGCGTATCGAGATTCACTGCAGCCCCCTGATCGCGCGCGCGGGCAGGCGCCGCCCGGCGATGGTGTTGACCATGTCGACGACCTGCCGGGTCTCGACGACCTCGTGGACCCGGTAGATCCGGGCGCCGGCGAGCGCGCAGACGGCCGTTGCGGCGAGGGTGCCGGTGAGCCGCTCCCCGACCGGCAGGTCGAGCGACTCCCCGACGAAGTCCTTGTTGGACAGCGAGACCAGCACCGGCCAGCCGGTCTCGACCAGCTCACCGAGCCGGCGGGTGAGCTCGAGGGAGTGGAAGGTGTTCTTGCCGAAGTCGTGGGCCGGGTCGATGACGACCGAGCGCGAGTCGACGCCGGCGGCGACGGCCCGGTAGGCGTAGCCGACGGTGTCCGCAATGGCCGAGCGCACGACGTCGTCGTACTCCACCCGGTAGGGGCGGGTCCGCGGCGTCGCACCGCCGGTGTGGGTGCAGATGATGGCGGCGTCGTACTCCGCCGCGACGTCGACGAGGCCCGAGTCGGCCCCGCCCCAGGCGTCGTTGAGCACGTCGGCGCCGGCCTCGCAGACCGCCCGTCCGACCGAGGCGCGCCAGGTGTCGACCGAGATCACCAGCGAGGGGTACGACGCCCGGACCCGCGCGACGAAGTCGACGACCCGGCGCTTCTCCTCGTCCTCGGAGATGCTCTCCCCCGGTGCGGCCTTGATGCCGCCGATGTCGACGATCTCGGCCCCCTCGTCGACGACCTGCGCGACCCGGTCGAGGGCCTTGTCCTCGGCCCAGGTGGCGCCCTTGTCGTAGAACGAGTCGGGGGTGCGGTTGACGATCGCCATCATCAGCGTCGCGTCGTCGGGGAACCGGTGGCGACCCAGCTTGAGCGTCATACGCCCACCGCAGCCGGTCGCTCGATCACGGGTACGGCGTGCTGCCGCGGCTCGACTCCCGGCCCGAACTGGGTCAGCGGGATCTCGTCGGCGTGGTGGCTGTGCGTGGACCGGGCCCAGCTCGCGGTGAGGATCTGGGTCGCCATCGCGCCGAGGTCGCGCAGCGCCTGGTGCCGGTGCGCGCGGCGACCGAGGTCGACCTGGGCGATCGCGTCCAGCCCGTGCGCGCGCCAGGTGTCGATGAGGGCGGCGAGCTCGACGGCGTACCCGGTGGGGACCGACAGCGACGAGAACAGCGAACGGCGTACGGCCCACTCGCCGGCGAGCGGCTGCACCAGCCCGGCCAGCGGCGGGAAGAGCAGCGCGATCAGCGGCCGGGCGACCAGCTCGGTGACCCGCCCGCCCTCGAAAGCAGTGTCCCCCTCGAGCTCGTCGCGACCCGGCCGCTCGTAGAACCCCTTCACCAGCTCGACCTCGGGGCGGGTCAGCAGCGGGCCGAGCAGCCCGGGCACGAAGTGGGTGTCCCAGTCGAGCAGGTCGGCGTCCATGAAGACCAGGACGTCGCCGCTGGTGACGAAGAGCGACTTCCACATCGCCTCGCCCTTGCCGGGCACCGATCCGAGGTCGGGGCGGATCTCGGCGGAGCGGTGCACGACCGCGCCCGCGTCGGTGGCGACGTCGTAGGTGTCGTCGGTCGAGTCGGAGTCGATGACCACGATCTCGTCGACCAGCGCGACGGTCTCGACCAGCGCTTCGCGGACCCGGGTGACCACGTCGCCGACGGTGGCGGCCTCGTTGCGGGCCGGCACCACCAGGCTCACCCGCTGCTCACCCTTGGCGGCGAGCAGGTCGTCGAGCGCCCACTCGTCCCAGCGATGGGTGTTGCTCTCGAACCAGGTCACGTCGCGACCCTAGCGGCGGTGATTGAATGCCCGGGTGCCGTCCCCCGAGCCCGTCGTACGCAAGACCCGCGGACGCCCGCGCAACCCCGGGGCCGAGCAGCGGATCCTCGACGCCGCGCTCGAGGAGTACGGCGAGCGCGGCTGGTCGGGCTTCACGATGGACGCCGTCGCGCGCCGTGCCGGGGTGGGCAAGTCGACGGTGTACCTGCGCTGGCAGGACAAGGACTCGCTGCTGATCGACGCCGTCGACGCGCGCACCGGGGGCATCGAGGACGTCGACACCGGGAGCTTCCACGGCGACCTGGTCGAGGTGTCGGCCAACCTGTACCGCCACTACCTCGATCCCGCGGGCTGGGCCACCCTGCGCCTCGCGGTCGACGCCGCCACCTCCCCGTCCTCGCTCGGCACGTTCAGCGCCCGGCTCGCGGACCAGCACACCGCTGCGGTAATCGCGATCGTGGGTCGCGCGATCGGGCGCGGCGAGGCGACGCCGGCGCTGCCCACGGAGTCCCTGATCCTCTGCCTGTACGGCGCCGTCACGATGCAGACCCTGACCCTCGCCGGCTCCGACCGCCAGCTCCCCGAGGCGGAGATCCGCCAGCGGGTCACCGGCCTGGTCGACTTCGTCCTCGCCGGCTGCACCTGACCCCACCCGGTGGTTGAGCAGCGAAGGACGAAGTCCTGAGCGTGTCCAAACCCGACCCGGTGGTTGAGCAGCGAAGGACGAAGTCCTGAGCGTGTCCAAACCCCACCCGGTGGTTGAGCAGCGAAGGACGAAGTCCTGAGCGTGTCGAAACCCCCGCAACCGACGCAGGGCGGTGACCACCGCGGCCTGTCGGCTCCCCGGGTTTCGACACGGTCGCTAGCGCGACCTGCTCAACCACCGGCACGCGGGTTTCGACACGGTCGCTAGCGCGACCTGCTCAACCAACGAGAACGTCCCCGGGCTCGTCGCGAGCCCGGGGACATCCGTCGTGTTGCTACTTCCGCGTGACCTTCGCGGCGATCAGGTCAGAGCACCGGCGTCAGTCGCCGACCTTCGCGGCGGCGTCGGTCGTGGCCTTGACCGCGGAGGTCGCGGTCTTCTTCACAGCGGTGGTGGTGGCGTTGGCGCTGCTCTTCGGAGCGGTCGCCTTCTTGGCGGCGGTCTTCTTCACCGTCGAGGTCGTCTTCTTCGCGGTCGCCTTCGTCGCCTTGGCGGTCTGGGTCCGCGTGGTCTTGGCCTTCGCGGTCGTGGTCTTCGCCGAGCTCACGGTCGCCTTCGTCGCCTCCTGACGACGGATCCGGGTCACCAGCACCTCGCCGCGCTTGGCCAGGTCGCCGTACGTGCTGGTCGCGGTGGCGACGTTGTCGTCGACGAAGCCCTGGACCTTCGTCGGGAGGACCTTCGCCT
This sequence comes from Nocardioides sp. W7, assembly GCF_022919075.1. Taxonomy (NCBI): domain Bacteria; kingdom Bacillati; phylum Actinomycetota; class Actinomycetes; order Propionibacteriales; family Nocardioidaceae; genus Nocardioides; species Nocardioides sp. W7. The sequence goes on from NZ_CP095078.1 coordinate 272,698, forward strand.
CGCCCTGCAACTCGGCGACCCGTGCCTCGATCGCCGCCCGGCGGGCCTTCGCGTCCTTCGCCAGCGCGTCCACGCGGACGCTGACGACGGTCAGCGCCTGGTCGCGCAGCGCCTGGGGCGCGAGGTCGAGGTCGGCGACGGACTTCTGGACGTCCTTCTGCACGTCGGCGAGCTTCTTCTGTACGTCGGCGACGTACTCGCGCACGGCCGCGACCGCGAGGTCCGCGACGCCGGCACCGGCGTAGAGGGTGGACTTGATGTCGAACGTGGTCTTGGCCATGTCGAACTCCTTCAATCAGATCTTGGGATCAGTTCTCGTCGCTCGGCTCGTCGGATCGGTCCGACGCACTCGCTGCGTTCAGCGCCAGGAACGACGCGTACACATCGAGCAGCGATTGCTTCTGACGCTCCGTGAGGCCCGTGTCGGCCAGGACGGCCAGCTCGACCGACCCTCCGACACCGTCCTCAGGACTCACGATCCCCGCTCTGATGTAGAGCTGTTCAGCAGAGATCCGCAGCGCCTTCGCGATCTGCTGCAGCACCTCGGCCGAGGGCCGCCGCAGTCCGCGCTCGATCTGGCTCAGATAGGGGTTGGAGACGCCGGCCAGCTCGGCCAGCTGCCGCAGCGAGAGCTGAGCGCTCGTCCGCTGTTCGCGCAGGTAGTCGCCGAGCGACTCGACCGTCTTGCCAACCTTGCCCTTTGCCATACGTCCAGCATGCTAGCTACTGCTAGCAAAATGCAAGCTGCCAGCTAGCACTCCGGCCGTGATGCGTGTCATGCCGTCATCGCTCGGCGATCGCGCAGGGAGGGCTCCTGTAGCTCGTCAGGCAGATCAACCCCGAGATCGCCCCGAGGAGCCTCACGGGTAGCCGAGGATCTCCTGCCGCTTCTCGCCCCAGGCCAGGGCGGAAGCGATGGCCTCGTCGAGGCTGAGCTCGGTCCGCCAGCCGAGCAGGTCGGCGGCCTTGTCGGCGCTCGCGAACGCACCGGCCGCGTCGCCGGGTCGCGCCGGCGCCTCGACGACCGGCACCGACCGGCCGACGACCCGCTCCACGGCGGCGAGCAGCTCGCGCACCGTCACGCCGTCGCCGGACCCGAGATTGATGTAGGTGTACGGCTCGCCGACCTTCTCCAGCACCGCGTCGAACTCCTCCACCGCGCGCACGTGGGCCCGGGCGAGGTCCCACACGTGGATGTAGTCCCGGATGCCCGATCCGTCGCGGGTCGGGTGGTCGGTGCCGGTGAGGGTGAAGGTGTCGCGCAGGCCCAGCGCCGCCTGCGCCATCAGGGGTACGACGTGGGTCGCGTCGCGCAGGTGGTAGCCGGTGCTCAGGTCCGGGTCGGCACCGATCGGGTTGAAGTAGCGCAGGATGACCGCGCGCAGGTCGGTGGCGCGAGCCAGGTCCTCCAGGACCATCTCCATCATCCGCTTGGTCCGGGCGTACGGCGAGGTCGGGTCGACCGGGTCCCCCTCGGTCACCTCGAAGTCCAGTGTCAGCGCATACAGCGACGCCGTGGAGGAGAACAGGATCCGCGGCCGGCCGAGCGCGGTCAGCTCGTCGAACATCTCCAGCGACTTCGCCACGTTGTCGCGGTAGTACTCGTACGGCTTCTCGACCGATTCGGGTACGACGATCCGCGCGGCCATGTGGATCGTCGCGTCCAGGTCGGGGTGCTCCTCGACGATCCGCCGCAGCAGTGCCCGGTCGGCGATGTCGCCCTCGTAGAAGATCCGGTCCCCGACGTACAGCCGCGGACCGACGAGCAGCGAGTCGAGCACGACGGGCGTGTGCCCCGCGACCTCGAGGGCCTTGCAGGTGATCGAACCGATGTAGCCGGCGCCGCCGGTGACCAGGACCTTCATGCCCGAACCCTATTCGCTGGTCGAGCAGCACCCGGTGGTCGAGCAGGAGGCGCACCCCGGCGGTTGAGCAGGGAGGCGCACCCCGGTGGTTGAGCAGGAGGCGCGCCCCGGTGGTTGAGCAGGGAGGCGCGCCAGCGCCGAGCGTGTCGAAACCCCCGCACCCAACAAGCAGCGTCAGCCCGAGCTCCTACCGAGAAAGCGCTTCCGCCAACAGCGGCGGCACCTGATCCGGCGACGACTGCCGGAACGAGCGCCCCACCGCGATAGCGAGCGGCAGCGGTACGACGCACCAGACGAGCAACACCAACCCGAGAAGGAACCAGCTCATGCCTCGAGTCTGAACGCCGCTCATGCACACCAGACCCACCCGCCGTTCACCTCCAGGTAACACTTTCGAGGCGCCGGGTTTGCCGCCTGTCACCCCCGGGCATCGGGCGCTCATGGCGACCTTCGACCTCTTCCTCGGACAGCTCTTCGAGCGCGTCGAGGAGACGCTCACCACCCCGTTCGAGGACTGGTGCCGCGATCACCGCGTCCACCCCGAGTCCCGGAACGCCTGGGCGCGCTTCGAGGCAGCTCAAGCAGCGCAGACCCCGGTCGCCGGCTGAGCCGACACCCCTCGACCCCAGTATCCAAGGGGCCCATCTGGGGGATTTACCTCTAAGGACGGGTGATTGGTTGGCGACGTGTCCTTTGCCGAGTCATGATGTTCCTCGCCGCCCAGCTCTGGGTTTGGGAGGGAGCTCGGACGGCAGACCCGGGTCGCGTGTATCCCCGTGTGCGCGACCCGGGCACCCTCCCCCAGCGCCCCGCCGGCTCAGCCGGCTCGCGAGACGCCGATGCCGACGTGGAACCTGCTGCGGCAGGGGCACGGCCACGTGCCCGTGCTGACCCCACAGGTCACGCGCTCCGGCTTCAGGCCGGGCAGGAGCCTCTTCATGCGCTCGCTCCTCTTCAGGTCGTGGACCTGGTCATGACCGCACCTCGGGCAGGCTTCCGCCACCGTGATTCCCCCTCCAGGATCACTCAACAGACTTAGCCCCCGTGCGTGCTCGAGTCTGTCAGCGATCGGCAGAGTTCGGTGAGGAAGACCTGAGATAGGTAGAGGATCACAGTTCAGGCGTTTGACGCAGGGCCCAGCGGCGTTCCGCACACGCTGGCATGATCCGACCATGCCCACCGCGCTCATCACCGGCATCACCGGTCAGGACGGCCTCTACCTCGCCGAGCTCCTGCTCTCCAAGGGGTACGCCGTCCACGGCCTTGTCCGGGGACAGAACAACCCCAAGGGCTGGCTCGTCGAGAAGCACCTCCCCGAGGTGCAGCTCCACCACGGCGACCTCACCGACATGTCCAGCCTGCTGCGTGCACTGCGGGAGTCCGACCCCGACGAGGTCTACAACCTGGGCGCGGTCTCCTTCGTCGCCTACTCGTGGGAGAACGCCCACCTCACGACCGACGTGACCGCGAAGGGAGTTCTCAACCTCCTCGAAGCGTTGCGCCTGCACACCGGCGACCGGCCCGACCACGTCCGCTTCTACCAGGCGTCGAGCTCCGAGATGTTCGGCAAGGTCCAGGAGTCGCCCCAGCACGAGCGCACCCTGCTCTGGCCGCGGTCGCCGTACGGCGTGAGCAAGGTCTTCGGGCACCACATGACGATCAACTACCGCGAGTCGTACGGCATGCACGCGTCCTCGGGCATCCTCTTCAACCACGAGTCGCCCCGCCGAGGTCCGGAGTTCGTGACCCGCAAGATCAGCCAGGCCGTCGCCCGGATCCACCTCGGACTCCAGGACGACGTCGTGCTCGGCAACCTGGATGCCGAACGGGACTGGGGCTTCGCCGGTGACTACGTCGAGGCGATGTGGTTGATGCTCCAGCAGCCGACGGCGGACGACTACGTCGTCGCGACCGGGGAGACCCACTCGATCCGCGACTTCCTCGACGTGGCCTTCGCCCATGTCGGCATCGAGGACTGGACGCCCTATGTGCGGCAAGACGCGCGCTTCATGCGGCCGGCCGAGGTCGACACGCTGGTCGGCGACGCGAGCAAGGCTCGGGAGGTGCTCGGGTGGAAGCCGAAGGTGTCGTTCCCCGAGCTCGTCGCGATGATGGTCGAGGCCGACCTCGACGCCATTCGCCAGGGTTGGTGAGATGCCCCGCGCCTTCATCACCGGGGTCAGCGGACAGGACGGCAGCTACCTCGCCGAGCGTCTCCTCTCGGAGGGGTACGAGGTGCACGCCCTCGCCTACTCCAGCGAGCCGTCCCCCAGCTGCCCGGGCGTCGTCCTCCACCGAGGCGACCTGACCGACATCGACAGAGTCCGCAGCCTGCTCGTGGAGATCGGTCCCGACGAGATCTACAACCTGGCCGCGATCAGCTCGGTCGCGCGCTCCTGGCAGGAGCCCGATCTCACCGCCCGCGTGAACGGCCTGGCGGCGGTCGGACTGCTCGAGAGCGCTCTCCAGGCGCAGGAGGCGACCGGCACCGCGGTGCGCTTCGTCCAGGCGTCCAGCGCCGAGATCTTCGGCGAGCCGGCGAGCTCACCTCAGAACGAGGACACCCCACTTCGTCCGGTGAACCCGTACGGCGCGGCGAAGGCCTACGCCCACCTGATGACGGGGGTCTACCGGGGCCGGGGACTGCACGCCGCGAGTGCCATCCTCTACAACCACGAGTCCCCGCGCCGCCCGCCGCAGTTCGTGACCCGCAAGATCACCTCCGGGGCGGCCTCGATCGCCCGGGGCGAGGCGGACGCCATCACCCTGGGCAATCTGGACGCCCGCCGGGACTGGGGCTGGGCACCGGACTTCGTGGACGCCATGGTCCGGGCGGCCCGCGCCGACGAGGCCACCGACTATGTAGTCGCCACCGGCGAGGGCCGGACCGTCCGCGACTTCGTCGTCGCGGCGTTCCGGTACGCCGGCATCAGCGACTGGGAGCGACACGTCCGGGTGGATCCTGCCCTCGTCCGTCCCGCCGACCCGTCCGACCTGACGGGCGACGCCACTCTCGCCCGAGAGCTGCTGGGATGGCACCCCAGCGTGAGCTTCGACGAGATCGTGGGACGGATGGTCGAGGCCGACCTGACCCGGGCTTGACTCGGTGCCGCCGGCGGCGCTGCGTTCACGATCTCAAGTGGAGAACGTCACCCGTCTTACGCGTCGATTCGGATGCGCATTTCGTGCCCCTCGGCCACAATGAGGATGGCAATGAAGCCCCTTCCTCATCGGCTCCACCCTCGCCCGGGTGAACCACCAGGACATATATGTCGATCCTCTCCGAGCAGCGCGCGCGCTTGATCTCGGCGACGCCCAGCCGCAGCCTGCGCTATCTGCCGGTGACCGCCTTCGTCCTCGACTTCGCGATCATCGGCGCCTGCACGGTCATCGCGGTGCTGGGGCGCAAGGAGCTCCGCTTCTTCGACAGCTCGGCCGATGTCTCCGCCGACGTCGCGATCGCCGGCCCGTTCATCGCCGCGGGCTGGCTGCTCGTGCTCCTGCTCTTCGGCGCCTACGAGAAGAGCGTGTTCGGGGACGGCACCGACGAGTTCAAACGGGTCACCAACAGCACGTTGGTCGCGGCCGCACTGGTCGGGGTCGGCTGCTACATCGCCAAGGCCGACCTGAGCCGCGGCTTCTTCGTCCTGGTGTTCGGCCTCGCCCTGCCCCTGCTCCTGGTCGGCCGCGGCGTGCAACGGCGAGCCCTGCACACCGCTCGACGACGCGGCGCGCTGCGCCACCGGGTCCTGATCGCGGGCTCCCCGTCCCACATCGACGAGATCGCCGGGGTGCTGCGACGCGAGTCGTGGCTGGGCTACCAGGTGGTCGGCTGCCTGACCCCCGCGTACGACCTCACTGAGGAGACGCGGCTCGGAGTGCCGGTGCTCGGCAACTCCGACGAGGCCACCTCCGTGGTGCTGGAGTCAGGCGCCGACGTCGTGTTCTTCGCCGGAGGCGCGCTCAGCTCGGCCAACCAGATGCGCAAGGTGGTCTGGGACCTGGAGCACCACGACGTGCAGGTCGTCGTCGCCCCGAGCGTCACCGACATCTCCAGCGAGCGGGTCCGCGTGCGACCGGTCGGCGGCCTGCCGCTGATCCATATCGACCGACCGGCCTGGAGCGACGCCTCCCGCTGGGGCAAGCGACTCTTCGACTTCGCCGGCTCGCTCGGCCTGATCCTGGCCTTCAGCCCGCTCATGCTCCTGGCGGCCATTCAGATCAAGCTGAACGACCGCGGCCCGGTGCTCTTCCGCCAGACCCGCATCGGCAAGGACGGCGTCGAGTTCAACTGCCTGAAGTTCCGCACCATGGTCACCAACGCCGAGGAGCTGCTGGCCAAGCTGCACACGGAGCAGGGCTACGAGAACGGTCTGTTCAAGATGAAGGACGACCCGCGCATCACGCGTCCAGGCAAGATCCTCCGCCGGCTCTCCCTCGATGAGCTACCGCAGCTCTTCAACGTCTTGCGAGGCGAGATGAGCCTGGTCGGCCCTCGGCCGCCGTTGCCAATCGAGGTTGCGAACTACGAGGCCGACACGGCGCGGCGCCTGCACGTTCGACCCGGCATGACCGGTCTGTGGCAGGTGTCGGGACGCTCGGACCTGTCGTGGAGCGAGGCGATCCGTCTCGACCTCTACTACGTCGACAACTGGTCGATGGTGCAGGACATCTCGATCCTGGCGAGGACGTTCGGGGCTGTGTTCTCGAGCCGCGGGGCGTACTGAGCGACCTCGTCGCACGTTCGACTGCCAGCGGTGGCTCGTCGTCTGTTCTCGGCCTGCGGGGATCTCGACAACGTCGGCGCCGGCGCGCCTCCTGCTCGATCACCGGTGGCCTCGGCGCTGGCGCGTCTCCTGCTCGATCGCCGATTGAGAGCTGAGACGCCGACCCCGGGAACTCAGTGGGTGAGCAGGTCCATCAGGTAGGCGCCGTAGCCGCTCTTCATCAGCTTCGAGGCTCGGGCGGCGAGGCCGTCATCGTCGATGAAGCCGAGCCGCCAGGCGACCTCCTCGGGGGCGCCGATCTTGGTGCCCTGCCGGTGCTCGATGGTGCGGACGAAGTTGCTGGCGTCGTTCATGTCGTCGAACGTGCCGGTGTCGAGCCAGGCGGACCCGCGCGGGAGCACCTCGACCTGCAGCCGGCCGGCCTCGAGGTAGATCCGGTTGAGGTCGGTGATCTCCAGCTCGCCACGGGCCGACGGCTTCAGGTCCTTGGCGTAGCCGACGACGTCGTTGCCGTAGAAATAGAGCCCCGGCACGGCGTAGTTGCTCTTCGGGTGCTCGGGCTTCTCCTCCAGGGAGAGTGCGACGCCATTCGCGTCGAACTCCACGACGCCGTAGGACGTCGGGTCAGCCACCCGGTAGCCGAAGACCGCCGCGCCGTCCAGGTCCTCGAAGCGCCGCAGGCGCGTGCCCAGACCCTCGCCGTGGAAGATGTTGTCACCTAGCACGAGGCCGACCCGATCAGAGCCGATGTGGTCCTCGCCGATCACGAAGGCCTGGGCCAGCCCGTCCGGGCTCGGCTGCTGGGCGTAGGTGATCGAGATGCCGAACTGCGATCCGTCCCCGAGCAGCCGCTCGAAGAGCGACGCCTCGTGCGGGGTCGTGATGATGAGGATGTCCTGGATGCCAGCGAGCATCAACGTCGAAAGCGGGTAGTAGATCATCGGCTTGTCGTAGACCGGCACCAGCTGCTTGCTGATCCCGAGGGTGATCGGGTGCAGTCGCGAGCCCGTGCCGCCGGCCAAGATGATTCCGCGCATGAGGATGACCCTAGCCAACCCGCGGCCTCAGGCCGTCGATCCCTAGACTCTGACCATGCAGCGCATCCTCGTCACCGGCGGCGCCGGCTTCATCGGCTCCAACTTCGTCCATCACCTGGTGGAGCACACCGACGCCACGGTCACCGTCCTCGACAAGCTCACCTACGCGGCCAGCCGCGAGTCGCTCGCCGGGCTCCCCGAGGCCCGGGTGTCGCTCGTCGTCGGTGACGTCGCGGACGCCTCGGTGGTCGAGCCCCTGGTCGCCGACCACGACGCGGTCGTGCACTACGCCGCCGAGTCGCACAACGACAACTCGCTGAGCGACCCCAGCCCGTTCGTGCAGACCAACATCATCGGGACGTTCACGCTGCTCGAGGCGGTCCGCAAGGCCGGGGTCCGCTTCCACCACATCTCGACCGACGAGGTGTACGGCGACCTCGAGCTCGACGACCCGGAGCGGTTCACCGAGCAGACGCCGTACAACCCCTCCAGCCCCTACTCCTCCACCAAGGCCGGCTCCGACCTGCTGGTGCGGGCCTGGGTCCGCAGCTTCGGGGTGCAGGCGACGATCTCGAACTGCTCGAACAACTACGGGCCGTGGCAGCACATCGAGAAGTTCATCCCCCGCCAGATCACCAACGTCGTCGAGGGGATCCGGCCCAAGCTGTACGGCGCCGGCCTCAACGTCCGCGACTGGATCCACGCCGACGACCACTCCTCGGCGGTCTGGACCATCCTCAACAAGGGTGCGATCGGCGAGACCTACCTGATCGGCGCCGACGGCGAGCAGAACAACCTCGATGTCGTGAAGATGATCCTGACTCACTTCGGCAAGGCCGAGGACGACTTCGACCACGTCACCGACCGCGCCGGTCACGACATGCGCTACGCGATCGACTCGACCAAGCTGCGCACCGAGCTGGGCTGGCAGCCGCAGTTCGCCGACTTCGAGACCGGCCTGGCCAACACCATCCAGTGGTACGTCGACCACGCCGACTGGTGGCGGCCGGCCAAGCAGCAGACCGAGGCCTCCTACGCCGCGAAGGGCCAGTAGCCCCCGCCGGTTGGTTGAGCAGCGAAGGACGGAGTCCTGAGCGTGTCGAAACCCCCGCAGCCCACCGGCGACAACGACCGCGAACCTCTCACGAAAGCAGACCGATGAGCCTCCCCTCGCTTGAGACGACCTCCATCCCCGGACTCGTCGTGCTCCGGCTCGACCTGCGCGAGGACGCCCGCGGCTGGTTCAAGGAGAACTGGCAGCGCGAGAAGATGGTCGCGCTCGGCCTCCCGGACTTCGGGCCTGTCCAGAACAACATGTCGTTCAACGCCAAGCGCGGCACGACCCGAGGCATCCACACCGAGCCGTGGGACAAGTTCGTCTCGGTCGCCAACGGCCGGGCCTTCGGGGCCTGGGTCGACATGCGCGAGGGCGACTCGTACGGCGCGGTGTTCACCGTGGAGCTCGACCCCGCCACCGCGGTGTTCGTGCCCCGGGGCGTCGGCAACAGCTATCAGACCCTCGAGGACGGGGTGACCTACTCCTACCTCGTCAACGAGCACTGGCGACCGGCGACGCCGTACCCCGCGCTCGACCTGGCCGACGCCACGATCGCGATCCCGTGGCCGATCCCGCTCGCCGAGGCGGAGATCTCCGACAAGGACCGCACCAACCCCGCCCTGGCCGACGCCGCTCGGATGGCGCCCAAGAAGACCCTGATCATCGGCGCCAACGGTCAGCTCGGTCGCGCGCTCAACAAGGAGTTCCCCGGCTCCGATCTGGTCGACATGGTCGCAGCCGACGGAGTCACCGTCCTCGACCTCACCGACGCGGCTGCCGTCGCCGCCTGGCCGTGGCACGAGTACGCGCTGGTTCTCAACGCCGCCGCCTACACCGCGGTCGACGCCGCCGAGACGCCCGAGGGCCGACGCATCTCCTGGGCGGCGAACGCCTCGGCCCCCGCAACTCTGGCGCGACTCGCGGCCGAGCACCACTTCACCTTGGTCCACTACTCCTCGGAGTACGTCTTCGACGGCACCGCCGAGCTGCACACCGAGGACGAGCCGCTCAGCCCGCTGGGCGTCTACGCCCAGACCAAGGCCGCCGGCGACATCGCGGTCGGACTGGCCCCGCGCCACTACCTGCTGCGGACGTCGTGGGTGATCGGCGACGGCAACAACTTCGTGCGGACCATGCAGATGCTCGCCGGCAAGGGCGTCTCCCCCACCGTCGTCGACGACCAGGTCGGACGCCTCACCTTCACCGGCGAGCTATCTCGCGCCACGCGGCACCTGTTGGACGGCGGAGCGACGTACGGGACCTACAACCTGAGCAACGGCGGCCCGGCGATGTCGTGGTGCGACCTGGCCAAGGAGGTCTTCCGCCTCAGCGGTCGCTCGGCCGACGACGTCAGCCCGGTCAGCACCGACGAGTACGCCGCAGGCAAGGCGATGGCGCCGAGGCCCAGCAACAGCGTGCTGGACCTCGCGAAGATCACCGCCACCGACTTCGAGCCCGAGGACGCCCTGGTCGCGCTGGCGCGCTACTGCGCCACCTGACCCCCGGTGGTCGAGCAGGTCGCGCACCGACCGTGTCAAAACCCCCGCAGCCTGTAGGCGACCTCAAGTCACAGAGTCCCGCTCCCCCAGGGAGCGGGACTCAGTCGCTTCAAGCAAAGACGGTGATTGAGCAGGTCGCGCAGCGACCGTGTCGAAGACCGACCCACCGGTGGTTGAGCAGGTCGCGCAGCGACCGTGTCGAAGACCGATCACCGGTGGTTGAGCAGGTCGCGCAGCGACCGTGTCGAAGACCGATCACCGGTGGTTGAGCAGGTCGCGCAGCGACCGTGTCGAAACCCCCGCAGCGTCCCGGCGACCTCAACCGCCCGACTCAGCCGCGGTCAGACGTTGCGACCGTAGTCGTCCTCAAGGCGGACGATGTCGTCCTCGCCGCAGTACTCGCCACGCTGCACCTCGATGACGATGAGCAGCTCGTCCTCCATGTTGGTGATCCGGTGCGGCTGCTTGAGCTCGACCTCGACACACTCGCCAGGGCCGACGATGATGGACTCACCGTCGACAACGCAGGTCGCCTTGCCGGACACGATCACCCAGTGCTCGCTGCGGTGATCGTGGGTCTGGTACGAGAGCCGCGCATGAGGCTTGACCTCGATACGCTTGACCTTGAAGCCGTCACCCTCGTCGAGGATGTGCCACGAGCCCCATGGTCGCTCTTCGGATTCGCCGATCATCTCTTCCTTCAGCCCCCCAGCTGGGTAGGTGAGCCGATGGTCCTGCGGCTCGGTTCAGGTGCGACCAACCCTAAGGGCGGACGGCACGCGCCACGCGTGGACGAAACAACTTGTTGACGAACCCCGTCACATTGTTGCCGTCTCGAAGACCCACTGTTCATCAGGCGGCAGGTTCAGCGGCGCCTTAGCCCTGCAAGAGCGGGACGGACATCGGCCAAGAACACAAGAGCTGCGATGAGGAACGCAAGACTGATGAAGATCGGCAGGCCGATCCCGATCACGGACAACAGAGCCCCCAGGCCCAGCACGATCGTCCAGCCCTGCTTGGACCACTTGCCCGCGGCATCGTAGGCCTCGGCCGAATACGTCAGGCTCATCACGAAGGCGAAGATCGACACGACGATCACCGCGAAGTGCACGAGGAGCATGACGAGGCCCACCCCGGTGTCGACATCTGGCATGACCTCAGCCTACTCAACAACGGAGAGGTCCGGCCGACTTGGCAGCGGCATCCGTGGTCGCTTGGGCGGCGATGTAGGCGGCTTGGCTGAAGTGGCGGCGATGCCGCACGACGAGCACCTTGGCGTGGCTGCCCCGTGCGCCGGTCCCGATGGCGACAACGTCGTCAACACAACGCTGACACTCGCTGGGGAAGAACCTCGCGTCGCGCTGGAATCCGGCGACCCGCACTCGGTGGCAGCTCGGCGGGCCGTAGCGACCTTGGAAGCGTGTCGATGCGGGCGCCGACCACATTCGCGGCGTGGCGGCGGAGCTCCTTGGGTTCGAAGTCACTGACACACTCTCAGTGGTCGACAGCGCGGACCGAACGTCCTTCTGGACGTCCAGAAGGACGTGCTCGTGAGCGCACCCGTCAGCAAAGAAGACATGTAAACCTCGAGCAGTGGCAGTTTCCAACCAACTCCGCAAGCGGACGTCGCAGACCGCGATTGATCTGGCTCAGTAGGACCTGCCCGCTCGGCAATCCAGGCAATGTGTACCGAGTGGCCGTGCCCGCCTCCTGGGGGTAGTCGCCAAGCCCTCGAGAGGCTGTTCGACCTTCCGTTTCGACACGTCTCCCGGACTGCTAACAGCCGCAAGCAGATGGCCGGTGTTCTTGCTCACAAGACCACGGTTCGCCGCGACGACGTCAGCGCCACCGCACTAGTCTCTTCGGCGTGCGCATCCGCGTACGCGCCTCCTCGCGGAGAACGAAAGTGGATCGCACCGGAGCCCACATTGACGAGTACCACTACGCCCTCGCCCGTGCGAGATTCCGAACGCCAGACTCGTGGCGCCGATCAGTCCGCCAATGCCCATAGCAGACGACGTCTCCCCTCTCTACGACCTTCGCCATGACCACCTCCCCCATGAAGGCCACAACTTGAGTCACGCCATCCGGTTCGACACCGTCCCACTCCTGGTTGATCGACTCATCGTCCATCAGTTCGACGCCGCGCGACCGTCTCCGGGCGGGATCGACAGTTGCCTGCGCGGGATCTGCCGGTATGCACCCGAGGGCATGTCGATCGCAATCGTGGGTGTCGATACCGGCGGCGGTCCTGAGGGCCGGGCCCTCGGCAGGTGGGAGAAGCACAGGTTCGACGATCGCGAGATCTGGTTCCTACCGGTCGCGAGTCTGGACCCAGGCAATCAGCGACGGCGGGTTCCGCACGCAGCACGGTTGGTCGCCGGAATGCTCCGCTACCGTCGTCGCCTGCCGAAGTCGATCTGGACCCAGGCGCACCGAATGGATACCGGGGTCGCGGTCCGTTTGATCTTCCGCCGCAAGTTTGCCTACTTCATCCACACGCAGGAGAGCGGCCTGACCGGCCAGACGTCGGACTCCGTCTGGCGAAGGCTCGGCTCGATCCACCATCGTTTGGAGCGCGGCAACGTAAAGCACGCCGACGACGTCGTCGTGTTCAACGAGGAGTTCGCCTCGTCGCTTACCGCCGAGTACCCCCAAGCTCGCTTCTCGCCCACCTGGTACGACCCAGCGATTCTCGGATCCGGACCCCGTGAGCCGTTCTCGATCGTGTGGGTCGGACGGCTGGAGGTTCCGAAGGACCCGATGCTCGCGGTGGAGACGATGAGGCAACTCGTCGAGCTGGACCCTCGACGACCATGGCGCCTCAGCCTGCTGGGCGACGGGACCGAGATGGAGAACCTTCGACAGCTCGCAGCCAAGCTCGGGGAGTCTGCGCCCTTCGAGCTTCTCGGGCGGGTCGCGCCCGAAGACGTCATGGACCGGTTGTCGAAGGCCTCACTGTTCCTCATGACATCCCACCCCGGTTACGAGGGTTACCCCAGGGTTCTCGTCGAGGCACTCGCTTCGGGACTACCTGCGGTCGTCACCGCAGGTTCGGACACCGGGTCACTCATCGACGACGGAGTGAACGGCTTCGTCACTAGCCGGGACCCGAAAGAGATCGCCTCGCGGCTTGTCCGCGCCCACGACCTGCACTCAGATGCTGCCCGCAACACCGCCGAGTCGCTCGCCGCGCCGGCCGTCATCGCCAGGATCTATACTTCCGGGCACGTGAGTTGATGGCATCGGATCCGGCCCGGCCCGTGAGCGTTCGCCGGTCACTAGAAGGTGACCTTCTCTTGGGGGGCTCACCACTCTTCGTCGGTACACGCGACGAGCTCGTCGACTGCCTGGATTCCTGGAGCCGGAGCGGTACGCCAGAACTTGTGGTCACGCCGAACGTTGATCATGCGATTAACCTGGGCGAGGACGATCGATACGCGAAGGTCTACGAGCGCGCGGTCCTGCGGCTCATTGACGGAGCGCCCCTCTTGTGGCTGGCCCGTCTGATCGGCTTCAAGAACGTCCAGAAGTTCTCCGGGTCCGACCTCATCGGGATCTGCGCTTCGGTCGCGCTCGCCCGCGGTTGGCGCGTGGTGCTGATCGGCGGCGACTCGGACCTCTGCAAACTGGCCCTCGACAGGCTGCAAGCGAGCCACGCATATGCCGATGACACCTTTGCAGCACTTCCCGTCCCTTTCCTCTCGACCCCCGACGCCCCTGCCTCTCGCAGGACGATCGAGGAGCTAACCACGCTGGTCCCAAGCATCGTCTTCGTATGCCTCGGTTCGCCTAAGCAGGAACTGTGGTTCGAGGCCTGGGCCGCCCACCTACCTCCGGCCGTCTACGTCGGCGCGGGTGCGACCATCGAGTTCGTCGCGGGAACCAAGAAGCGCGCACCACGCATCATCCAGATACTCGGTCTCGAGTGGACGTGGCGACTTGCCCTCGAACCTCATCGTCTCTGGCGCCGTTATCTGGTGAAGGGGCCCCGGTTCCTCCCAATCGTAGTCCGGTCCCTCCTCGAAAGGAACGTGAAGTGAGAGCACTGGTCACCGGTGTCGCCGGATTCGTCGGCAGTCACCTGGCAGAGAGGCTGCTCATCGACGGCCACGAGGTTGTCGGGATAGACAGCTTCACCGACTACTACGACAACGCCCTGAAGGCGGCGAACCTTGCTCAGGTCCAGGTTCATGGTGACCGGTTCACGTTTGTCGAGGGCGACCTCAACACTGCCGATCTGGAACTGATCCTGAGAAATGTGACCCATGTCTTCCATCAGGCGGGCCAGCCTGGGGTCCGGCTTTCCTGGGGCAAGGACTTCGCGGCATACATCGATGCAAACATCGCGGCCACCCAGCGCCTGTTGGAGGCTGCTCGAACTGCGCCTCGACTCGAGCGGCTCGTGTATGCCTCGTCCTCATCCGTCTACGGCGACGCCGAGACGTACCCCACCCTCGAGACCGACCGGCCGATGCCCCGCAGCCCGTACGGCGTCACCAAATTGGCCGCCGAGCACCTGTGCGTGCTGTATGCAAAGAACTTCGGGGTGCCGACGGTGTCCCTGCGCTACTTCACCGTCTACGGGCCGCGACAGCGGCCGGACATGGCTTTCACCCGGTTCCTCCGGGCAGCAGTCACCGGCGGCATCATCACGATCTACGGCGACGGCGAGCAGGTGCGCGACTTCACGTATGTCGCCGACATCGTCGACGCGAACGTGCGGGCGGCCACCGCCGACGGGGTTCCGCCAGGTGCTGTGTACAACGTGGCAGGCGGCTCTTCCGTCACCGTGAATGAGGTGCTCGCCATCATCAAGGAGCTCTCCGGACACGAGCTGAATGTGGAACGAACGGACGCTGTGGACGGCGACGTACGCCGAACCGGAGGATCAACCGAGGCATTCGAGGCAGCCACCGGGTGGAAGAGCGCCGTCTCGCTCGAAGCCGGCCTTGCGAATCACCTCACGTGGACCCTCGAGCAAGTCCAAGGATGATCACTCACACTGCCTCGCGTCGTCGCACGGCGAGCCTATGACGGC
Organism: Nocardioides sp. W7; assembly: GCF_022919075.1. Classification (NCBI taxonomy): domain Bacteria; kingdom Bacillati; phylum Actinomycetota; class Actinomycetes; order Propionibacteriales; family Nocardioidaceae; genus Nocardioides; species Nocardioides sp. W7. The sequence continues at coordinate 287,924 of NZ_CP095078.1, forward strand.
GCAGATCAGTCGGCCCGAGAATGGCGGTCACAGCCAGCGTGTGCTTGTGCGCACACTTCCGCTGTCCACCGGCAACTACGGAGGGATCCTCCAGGCCTGGGCGTTGCAGCAGGTGCTGAGGGACCTGGGCTACGAGGCCGCCGTCGATCTCTCAACCACCGTCTTGCCGCCAGAGAGGCTCCGACGGCGCTTCCGGCGCCGAGCAGAGCTGCTGGTCGCACATTGGGCGCCGAAAGGTTGGGCCCCAGAGCCCGCCACCAAGCGAGCCTTGCGCCCCTATGTACACCAGCAAATTTTGCAGTTCCTCGACCGTCTGGAAACCGCGCACCTATATGACGAGGGTGGCCGAATCGACCTGGACCTCGTGCGCGCGACCGATGCCTTCGTCGTCGGAAGCGATCAGATTTGGCGTGCCGACTACGGGGATGTCGCCTCCTACCTTCTTGATGGCGTCCCAGCTGATCACCCAGGCCCCCGGATCGCCTTTGCCGCGTCGTTCGGCGTGGACACGCCGTCACCCCGACTCCAGAACCATCGATCCGCCGCTGCGTCCCTCACCTCAGTCTCGGTACGCGAGGACTCGGGAGTCGCAGCATGCCGCCAACTGTGGGGGGTCGAGGCAACCCGCATGGTTGATCCCACGATGCTGATCCCCGCAAGCCGCTACGTGGACGAATTGTCTGCGGCCGAGCGAACCGATGGAGGGCTTGTCACCTACGTCCTCGACTGGGACGAGACCAAACGTGCGATCGTCGAGGACTGCGCCCAACGTCTCGGGGTTCCGGCTCGACAGATCCTGCCGATGACAATTCCCGGTTATCGTCAGGTGCGGGCCGACCCCTCGCGATACTGGTACCCGAGTGTGGAGGAGTGGCTGACTGACCTCAGCTCGGCCGACTTCATCATCACCGACTCGTTCCACGGGACCGTGTTCGCGATCCTATTCAACAAGCCGTTCCTGGTCATTCCGAACGTCGAGCGCGGCACCGCTCGATTCGACACCATCCTTCGTTTGTTCGGGCTACGGAACCGGCTGGTGACAGACCGGCACGCAGCGCAAATCGCCTCTGAGGGGTCGATCAACTGGCCGGATGTCAACGCCAGACTTCAGTCCGAACGCAAGAGAGCTTTGGACTTCCTCGCTGTGGGGCTCAAGAGCCCGGTTCAGGCTGATCTTCCACCTTCTTCCGAACGCCCCGAGGAATGATGCGCCCGTGTACTCCGACGACCCACTGATCCTAGAGCTCCTAGCCCTCCTGAAGAGCCACGGCGTAAGCCGTGTCGTCATTGCCCCCGGGTCACGGCACTACCCGATTGCGAGGAGCCTGGAGAGCGACGACTACTTCACGCTCCATTCGGTCGTCGACGAACGGTCGGCGGGATTCTTCGCGCTCGGCTTGATTCAAGCGTCGAGGTCCCCTGTTGCCACGCTGTGCACCTCAGGGACAGCGGCCGTCAATCTGGGATCCGCGGTCGTCGAGGCGTTTTACCAACGTCTCCCACTCCTGGTCATGACGGCTGACCGACTGCCTCAGTTACTGGGTCAGATGGAGGACCAGATGATCGATCAGACGGAGCTCTTCAAGAACTCCGTCCGAAGCCGGGCGCTTCTCCGGGCAGGGGGTTCCGATCTGGATCGCTGGTACAACAATCGGTCCATCAACACGGCACTCCTCGCTCTCACTCACGCAGGCGGCGGGCCGGTCCACCTGAACATTCCGATCGCCAGCCATTCCAAGGGCGTCACCTATACGACCAGCACTTTGCCTCGGGTACGGGTAATCCGCCGTAGCGAAGAGCCCTCGCCCGACGAATGGGCGGCAGTGGCCGAGCGGCTCGACGGAAAGCGCGTTCTGGTTGTCTGGGGTCAGGGCGCATCGCGCGATCTTCGTGTCGAGGACGCTCTCAAGCAGTTCGCCGACGCCTATGACGTCGCGGTTATGGTGGACCACCTGTCGGCTGTCGATCACGACTCGCGCATCCCCCGGCCATACGCCCTCCTGATGAGCGGCGCCTCTCGCTCTCCGCAGCTCGTCCCCGACATTGTCATCACCGTCGGTGGCAACACGTTCTTCGTGGATCAGCTGAAGCGGCTCATCGTCGGCGCTTCGGTCGAGCACTGGCGTGTGCATCCGGACGGAGAGGTCGTCGACCCGTTCCAGAGGTTGACTGACGTCTTCCAGTGTGGGGCTGCTCATTTCTTCACCAATGCCGTCGGCGCCCAAGTCGCTGCGAGCCGCGGGCGCAGCTACGCGAGTGCGGTCCGTGAGATAGCGCTAGCTGTCCCGGAGCCCGATGAACCCTACGGCGAGCTGGCGGTCATCTCGGCGTTCCTAAAGTCCCTTCCAGCGGGCTGTGTCCTGCACCTCGCCAACAGCGCTCCGATCAGAATGGCGCATCTCTACGACCTCGATCCGAGCATCACTGTCTTGTCGAACCGCGGAGTCAACGGTATCGACGGCTCAATGTCGACGGCCTTGGGGTTCGCAGCCGCAGATGAACGCCTCAACTTTCTCTTGGTCGGCGACCTGTCGTTCTTCTACGACATGAACGCACTTTGGATCCGTGATCGCGCACGGAACCTGCGGATCCTGCTCATCAACAACGGTGGCGGAGCACTGATGCACGCCGCGCCTCTGACGCCCGACCGTGCTGAACAGGGAGCCCGCCACATTTCGGCCGGTCACGCCGCGACTGCCAAGGGGTGGGTCGAGTCACTGGGCATCACCTACTCCGCTGTCCGGACGGATGCTGAGGTTGCGGCCGCCATCGCTCAGCTCACCGATGCGACGCGCATCGATGGCGTGGTAGTGGAGATCTTCACCGAGAAGGTTGCTGATATCGAGCAGTTCAAGGCCTATCAAGCGGCAATCTTCGGCGTGAGCACTGGGCTCTCCACGAGTCAGAAGATCCGTCGCCTTGGGGGCAAGGTACTGCGACGACTCGGCCTTCGCTGAGTCCCCGAACAAGGAGGAACTGATGGCACGAAGCCCGACTCGACGCCTCAGGTCGAGCATCACCGCACCCCTGCGCAGGCGGTTCGGTCGAGTCGCAACTGCGCGGCCCTACGAATTGGTGGTGACTGAAACCGAGCGTCCACTCGCCGGGAAGGTAGCCGTCGTCACTGGCGGAAGCGGGGCCCTCGGCCGGGCCATCTGTATCCGTCTCGCCACCCATGGCGCACACGTGCATGTCCTGGGGAGGGACGCCGCCCGGCTCTCCGACGTCATCCGTGAGATCGAGTCGCTCGACGGTTCAGCCGAGGCCCATCAGGTCGATCTGCTCTCGGACGCAGCGGTCACCGCATTCTTCGCCGGCGTCCCGAACCTGGACATTCTGGTCAACAACGCCGGGGGGAGCTCACGCGAGGCTCACGCCCTCCTATGGGAGCAGAGCCTGGACGTCATCGACGAGATCGTCGCCACCAACCTCCGAGCCGCCATGATGTGCACCATGCGGGCGAGCGCCACGATGGTGGCCAGCGGTTCACCCGGCAGCATTCTGCTGATCGGATCGACCGTCGGTGTAGGCGGCAAGGCACGCTTCTCCGACTACGCCGCTACCAAGGCCGCACTGTTCGGCTACACACGATCCGCAGCGCTTGAGCTCGGGCCGATGGGCGTGACGATCAACTGTCTGTCGCCGGGAGTCATCCCGCGCGGCGACCTGCTCGAATCGGAGATCACCAAGGAGAGGGCGAAGAACGTGCTCGGGCGAATTGGAACCTCTGAGGACGTTGCTGAACTCGCCTCCTTCCTGGTCAGTGACCGTGCTGCCTTCATCACTGGTCAGAACTTCATCGTCGATGGCGGACGATCACTCGGCCTGTTCGGCGATTCATGATCGAACACTCTCAGCGCGCGCGGGCGCACACACGCGATGAGTGACACCCTGCAGCGCGGCGTTCGCGGCGCGAGCGTGACCCTCGGCGGCCAGGGCGCGCTGCTCCTGATCCAGCTCGCGGGGACCATTGCCCTCTCGCGCCTACTCAGCCCGGATGACTTCGGCCTGTTCGCACTCGTGCTTGTCTTCATGGCCTTCGGCGAGCTGCTTCGTGACATGGGAATGCCCGCCGCCGCGCTCCAGGCCAAGTCGCTCAGTCACCAGCAGGCATCGAACATCTTCTGGGTGTCAGCCGCGCTCAGCACCGCGGCTGGCGTGGCCCTGGTCGTGGCGACCCCGCTCCTGGTCGGAATCTACGATGAGCCCAGGCTTTCCCTGGTGGCCCCGACGATGGCGCTCGTACTCCTCGTGAGCGGGCTTCAAGCGCAGTACCAGGTCCGGCTCGCCCGAGCAATGCGCTTCACCGACATCGTGATCGCCAACGTGGTGGCGCGACTGGCAGGCTTGTGTATCGGCATCGTGGGAGCGGTCGCGGGCCTGAGTTACTGGGCGCTGGTGCTCCAGGCCGTCGGGAGCGCGGTCCTTTCTCTCCTCCTTCTGCTGTTCATGGCGAGGTGGCTACCAAGCAGACCTCGGAGGAACAGCGGCTCCAGAGAACTCCTCCGCGCCGGTGGACACCTCGGCGGTGCCCAGCTACTGGGATACGCCGCAGACAACGTCGACACCCTGGTCATCGGCTGGCACTTCGGACCATCGGTCCTGGGCTTCTACAACCGCGCGTTCCAATTGTTCATGGCGCCACTGAACACTGCGTTCAACCCGCTGGTGCGCGTCATCGTCCCAACCGTCAACCGCGCTGTCGAGGAGGGAAAGCGCGCGAGCCAGATCCTCCTGCGTGTGCAGCTCGGACTATGTGGCCTGGTGATCTGGGTCCTCCTGGTGACCGCCACTACTGCGCCGTGGCTGGTTCCCGCGCTGTTGGGAGAACAATGGTCGAACGTGGTCACGCTGCTACAGATCTTGGCGATCGGTGGCGCGTTCCGAGCCTTGAGCCAGACCAACTACTGGACCTACCTCGTCGAGAATCAGTCGAAGGAGCTCCTGCTCAGCAACGCGATCAGTAAGCCCCTACAGATCGTCCTCGTCTTCGGCGCCGCATTCGTGAGTGTCGAGGCGGTCGCGTGGGCCTACGCGATCGGACGGGCACTCACCTGGCCGTTCAACTTGGTGTGGATGCTCCGCATCTCCCGCGACTACTCCTGGCAGTTCGGCCTCAACGGCGCTCGTCTTCTGCTGGCAGCCGGAGGATCGTTCGCCGCTAGTTCGTGGGTCCTCGACCAGAGCGCCCTTACGGCGCTCGCCGCCATCGGCTTGGGAACCCTGCTCAGCACCGTCATATTCGGCCTTCTCCTGGTGCTTGCACCCGGAGGTCGTCGTGAGCTCGCTGGAGTCGCATCGATCGCACAAGCGCTCCGGACGCGTGCGACGTCGCCAGTGGTCGAGCCGTGAAGAAGGTTGACGCGAGCTCCCGGCGGGGAGTGAGTGCCTATGCTGGGGCGCATGATCGGACCGCAGCAGTGCGCACGGCCGTCCCCTCTCGGCGGTCTGTCACGAGGCGGCCGAGAGCGGACGTCTACGCCACATCGCCCCATAAGGCCGATGTGACCGCAGCGCCAACAATCACCAGGTGGGACGTTCTCGCGGCGGCCGTCGCAGCGAGATCAGTGTCCGACGTTGGTGCCGGTGGGTTCACAAGCTCGCTGCTGCCCAGTTCCCTCCTCTCGATCATGATTGCCGTCGCGGTCCTGGCGCTCCCGATCGTCATGGTGCGCAAGTTCGATCACAGCACGGCCGGTCTCCTGGTGCCGGCGGCGTACGTCCTCGCTCTCCTGAGCCTGCAAGGCTTCGTCACGTTCGGTTTGTCGACCGTGCTCTTCGGCGACTTCGTCCGCTACATGGCCCTTGGCGCCTTGTTCGCGCTTGCGGCCTCCCGCTCAGTCACGACCAGGGAGATCACACGCTTCTATGTGATCAGCTGCCTGCCAGCAGCCCTCATCAGCGTTGCCGGAGGTCTCGCCTCCGCGCCATGGGCAACGAACGCGACGGGCCGCGTCGCAGGCACCTTCAGCCACTCCAACGCCGCCGGTGCCTACTTCGCGGTCGCAGCGCTTGCCGGTCTCGGCCTCTGGATCGTCACCCGCTCGCGATCAGCTGCGCTGGTGGCCCTGCTTAACTTGTTTGGGTTGCTGATCACGCAGTCTCTGGGTGGCGTGATCGGGCTCGCAGGCGGCGTCGGCGCGATCGTCCTCTTCAATGCACGCGCCTCCGCAACGACGCGCTGGATCACCCTGTTGCTATCGGGATTGATCGCGCTCGCCGGGCTGACCCGAACGTCGGTGTTCGGCAGGATTGCAGAGTTCAGGTCAGTGTCGATCGACTATTCGCTGAATACAGCGGCAGCATCCGACAGCTTCACCTGGCGAATCGTCAACTGGGTGCAGCTGGTGGACATCTGGCGCGAGTCACCAATTTGGGGGCATGGTCTCGGAACCACGTCGTACATCCAGCCACTTGGAACGTTCGCCCACAGCATGCCGATCGAGATCCTGGTCGAGACGGGCGTCGTTGGGCTGGCCTTGGCGACCGCGATCCTTGTCAGTGGTCTGCGCATGGGCGTCTCATTATCGAAGGCCCTGCATCCACTCGGCCCACTGACCGTCGGTCTCCTCGTGTTCGTGGTACTCAACGGTTCTGAGTCGAATCTCCTTCGTTACACTGCCGCCGATTTTCTTCTCGCCGCTCTCCTCGGACTAGCTATGGGTGCGCGGAGATTCCAACGGGACGGAGCGGCGACGCTCCTAAGCACGAGCAGCACGGAGCGCACATGATCTCGGTCGTTGTCCCTGTCGGTGGTTTCGATCAAGACCTCTTGGATCAGATCGAGGCGCTGGCACACCAACGTACCGACACTGACTTCGAGGTTGTGATATCAGCCAACACGGTCGAGGCGCTGGGATCCCTCCGAGCGACCAACCTGCCTCCCCGCTTCCGGGTGATCGACTCAACGGCGGTCGTTGGGCCGTCGGCGGCACGCAATGCCGGGTGGCGATCGGCCACCGGAGAGGTGATCCTCTTCTGCGACGCGGACGACGTGGTCTCGTCGGAGTGGGTGCAGCGCCTTGGCGAACTCTCCGTCAGCCATGCGATCGTCGGGGGTCCTCTCGATTACGACCTGCTCAATCGTCAGGGGCGGGGGCGCTGGGTCCACGACTGGTCGAAAGGGCTCCCGACCAAGTTCGGACATCTACCGTTCCTCCCGTCGGCGAACCTGGGCGTCTCACGCCAACTGCTGGAGGATCTCAACGGATTCAACGAGGGCCTCCGCGCCTGCGAGGACACCGACCTGTGCTGGCGGGCGCAGGAGCTGGGTAACGACATCGGCTTTGACCCCGCAGCCGTTGTTCACTACCGCCTCCGAACCTCGTACCGTGCGACCTGGCGACAGAGCCTGACCTACGGCCAGTACGACGTCGCCTTCGCACTTCAACGCGGGATCAGGTCCTCCTGGTCGGACCTGACCGTCAACGCCGTCCGATCGCTCGCGTTCCTGGTACGCGCCACGATCGACCCGTCCAAGCGACATGCTGCAGTCGGAAAGTGGGGCGTTCTCGCTGGCCGGACGAGAGCCGCTCTGGTTCGCCCATCCAGTCGTCGCGGTTCTCGATGAACCGATGCCCGCGCTAGAGAACTCGGTCGGTCTGCCACCGCAAGAAGGTCCGCTCCGCGATACTCAGCGATGAGCCTCGCTCTCCCACGATCTGGAGAAGGCGCTCCATCCCCCCCTGGTCGCATTCCGAGGTGATCTGCGATCGCCGCAGTTGCGCGAACCAGGGCGCATTCTCGCCTGCCTCTTCTTCGTACGACTCGCGCAGAATCGCATCCTGCTCCCGCTTCGCCATCCATTCCGGGGAGCGCGTGACCTGACCATCGTGAATGCGATAGGCGATGGTGGGCGGGGCGAAGCGCTCAACCTTGTATCCATGGGCGAGCAATCGCAGCCAGAGGTCGTAGTCTTCCGCTGGTGTGTCCCGATAACCCCCGACTGTCTCGACGGCGGCGCGTGTAAGGAACGCGGTCGGGTGCGACAACGGGTTGGACATCAGGAGGCTCACCCGGAGTACGTCAGTACTGAGGCGGATCGGCGCCTGAGGCTTGAAGAGCATGCCACGCATCAGAACGACGCTCGAAAACACCGCTGCGGCTCCCTGGGCCTGCCGCAGCTGGAGCCTGAACCGCCAAGGAAAGCAGACGTCGTCGGCATCCATCCGAGCGACGTACTGGCTGTCCGTCTCGTCGATGATGCGATTGAGCGTGGCCGAGACCCCCATCGACCGCTCGTTGCGGAGAATCACGAGCCGGCTGTCCGCGAATGCGCCCAGAGATTGCGGGGTCGAGTCGGAGCTGCCGTCATCGCAGACGACCAACTGAGCGTCCGCGGGCAGCGCCCGCAATGTGGAGCGTAGGGCGCGACGCAAGTGGTGCCCACCGTTACGAACTGGCATGGCGACGACGAGCTGCGGCATCCCCTATGGCTCTCTTCCGGTCTCTTATCCGAACCGACACGTCCAGCGTAGCGGTGGCCCGGAGTCAGGCCGGCTGGTCCGACTACTGGTGCCTGGCTAGGTCCGAGGAGTCGGTGTCCAGTGGCGCCCCATACTTCTGGTGCGTGCGGCGCCAGGTCGAGTCAGGTGCCGCTGTTGATCATCCCTGCCCCGACGGTCACACCAGTCGCCTCGTCGATCAGGATAAATGACCCCGTCGTGCGGTTCTGCGAGTACGGGTCGCACAGAAGCGGCACGGTGGTGCGCAGCTGGACGCGGCCGATCTCGTTGACGCCGAGCTCCTTGGTCTCCTGGTCGCGGTGCAGCGTGTTGACGTCCAGGCGGTATTGGATGTCCTTGACCAGGGCCCGGGCGGTGCGGGTGGTGTGCTTGATGGCCAGCTTCTGCCGCGGCTTGAGCGGGGTGGTGGTCATCCAGCAGATCATCGCGTCGATGTCCTGGCTGGGCTGCGGCGCGTTGCGCACGCGCGCGATCATGTCGCCGCGGGAGACGTCGACGTCGTCCTCGAGCCGGATGGTGACGCTCATCGGCGGGAAGGCCTCGGTGATCTCGCGGTCGAAGAGGTCGATGCCGGCGATCTTGGAGGTCATGCCGCTGGGCAGCACGACGACCTCGTCGCCGGGCTTGAACACACCGCCGGCGACCATGCCGCCGTAGCCGCGGTAGTCGTGGTGCTCTTCCGACTTCGGGCGCACGACGTACTGGACCGGGAAGCGGGCGTCGATGAGGTCGCGGTCGGAGGCGACGTGCACGTGCTCGAGGTGGTGCATGAGGGTGGGACCGGAGTACCAGCTCATGTTCTCGGAGCGGTTCACGACATTGTCGCCGGCCAGGGCCGAGATCGGGATGACCTCGAGGTCGGGGATGTTCAGCTTGGTCGCGAACTGGGTGAACTCGGCATGGATCTTCTCGTAGACCTCCTGGGAGTAGTCCACGAGGTCCATCTTGTTGATCGCGAGCACCAGGTGCGGGACCCGCAGCAGGCTCAGGATGACCGCGTGCCGACGCGACTGCTCGGTCAGGCCGTTGCGGGCGTCGACCAACACCAGGCCTAGATCGGCCGTCGAGGCGCCGGTGACCATGTTGCGGGTGTACTGCACGTGGCCCGGGGTGTCGGCGATGATGAACTTGCGGTTGGGCGTCGCGAAGTAGCGGTACGCCACGTCGATGGTGATGCCCTGCTCACGCTCCGAGCGCAGCCCGTCCGTCAGCAGCGCGAGGTCGGTGTAGTCGTACCCCTTGGACTGGCTGGTGGCCTCGACGGCCTCGAGCTGGTCGGCGAAGATCGACTTGGAGTCCAGCAGCAGGCGCCCGATCAGGGTCGACTTGCCGTCGTCGACCGAGCCGGCAGTGGCGAACCGGAGCAGGTCCATCCGGTCGCTCTTGATGGTGCTCATCAGAAGTAGCCTTCCTTCTTCCGGTCCTCCATGGCGGCCTCGGAGAACCGGTCGTCACCACGGGTGGCGCCGCGCTCGGTGAGCGTGGCGACGGAGATCTCGTCGATGATCTCGGGGATGGTCGACGCGGTGGACTCGACACAGCCGGTCAGAGAGATGTCGCCGCAGGTGCGGAACCGCACCGTGCGCTCCTCGACGACCTCGCCCTCGCGGAGCGGGTTGAGCGGCGTCTCGCTCATCAGCATGCCGTCGCGCTCGAACACGCGGCGCTGGTGGGAGAAATAGATGTCGGGGATCTCGATGCCCTCGCGGCCGATGTAGTCCCAGATGTCGAGCTCGGTCCAGTTCGAGATCGGGAAGATCCGCATGTGCTCGCCCGCGTGGAGCCGGCCGTTGTAGAGGCTCCAGAGCTCCGGACGCTGCATCTTCGGGTCCCACTGACCGAACTCGTCGCGGTGCGAGTAGACCCGCTCCTTCGCGCGGGCCTTCTCCTCGTCGCGGCGCCCGCCACCGAAGGCGGCCGTGAAGCCGTTCTCCTCGATCGCATTCAACAAGGTGCCGATCTGCATCCGGTTACGGCTCGTCTTGCCGTCGTCGACGACGACACCGTTGGCGATCGCGTCATCGATGCTGGCCACCACGAGCCGGACGCCCAGGCGGTTGACCCAGTTGTCGCGGGTCGTGAGGACCTCGGGGAAGTCGAGACCCGTGTCGATCTGCAGCACCGGGAACGGGATCTTCGCCGGATAGAAGGCCTTCTCGGCCAGTCGGAGCATCACGATGGAGTCCTTGCCACCCGAGAACATCAGGACTGGCTTTTCGAACTCGGCGGCGACCTCACGGAAGATGTGGATCGACTCCGCCTCCAGCTGGTCGAGTTGACTCAGCCGGTAGTCGGCGTGCGTTTCGGTCATGACTGACGGGGACCTCTCGTCGGGACAGCAGCGGTCATCGTATCCGCCGGCGCGCCGGCGCCCTCAAACCGGACAACTCCCAGTGTGTTGGCTCACTAGCACTGCGTCGACGGAGTCCCGAAGGGTGGGCTCGGTCTCGTCGGCTGGTCCCCGCGTGCTCGGTCCCGTGTGACGTTCCCGTGAATGTCGCCGGTACGTCGTACGCGCCACCCTAACGGCACCGTAGGCTCGGACGGTGAAGATCGCCATCGCAGGAATCGGGTACGTCGGCCTCTCCAATGCAGTCGTCCTCGCCCAGCGCCACGAGGTGCGAGCCATCGACCTCGACCCCGACAAGGTGGCGATGGTCAACCGCCACGAGTCGCCGCTGGAGGACCCCGAGCTGGAGGAGTACCTCGCCGAGCGGCCACTCAACCTGCTGGCCACCCTCGACAAGCGCGAGGCGTACGCCGACGTGGAGCTGGTCGTCATCGCGACGCCGACCGACTACGACGACCGGAGCAACTACTTCGACACCCGGTCGGTCGAGGCCGTGATCGCCGACGTGCTGGAACTGGCGCCGGCCGCGACGATGATCGTCAAGTCGACGGTCCCGGTCGGGTTCACGGCGAGGATGCGCGAGGAGCACCCGGACGCGGCGATCATCTTCAGCCCGGAGTTCCTCCGCGAGGGCCGGGCGCTCTACGACAACCTGTATCCCTCGCGGATCGTGGTCGGCGATCGGGGAGAGCGCGGGCGGGCCTTCGCCAACCTCCTGGTCGAGGGCGCGGAGTCCAAGGACGTTCCGGTGCTGCTCACCGACTCCACCGAGGCCGAGGCGATCAAGCTCTTCGCCAACACGTACCTGGCGCTACGCGTGGCGTACTTCAACGAGCTCGACACCTATGCACTCACCCACGGCCTCGATACCGCCCAGATCATCGAAGGTGTCGGGCTGGACCCGCGGATCGGGAACCACTACAACAACCCGAGCTTCGGGTACGGCGGCTACTGCCTGCCCAAGGACACCAAGCAGTTGAAGGCCAACTACAGCGAGGTGCCACAGAACCTGATCAGCGCGATCGTCGAGGCCAACACCACCCGCAAGGACTTCATCGCGGCGGACATCCTGCGACGCGAACCGCAGACGGTGGGAATCCACCGCCTGATCATGAAGGCCGGCTCGGACAACTTCCGGATGTCGTCGATCCAGGGCGTCATGAAGCGACTCAAGGCCAAGGGCGTCGAGGTTCTCGTCTACGAGCCGGCGCTTGAGGACGACCTCTTCTTCAACTCGGAGGTGGTGCGCGACCTCGACGAGTTCAAGAAGCGGTCCGACGTGATCGTGGCGAACCGGCGTACCGACGTCCTCGCCGACGTTAGCGATCGGGTCTACACCCGGGACATCTACGGGCGCGACTGACTCTCGCGGGCCTGGTAGTCCGGGTCCTCCAACTGGGCGACGGTCGGGGCGCCGAACATCGGAAGCCCCTGCTCCTTGCGCAGGAATCCCCACACCAGCGGGACCAGGACGAGCGTCGCGACGCCCACGCCTGCGATCAGCAGCGGGTGCGTCTCGTGGGCCCCGAGGACCGACCAGCTGGACTTGTCGAGCAGCGCGACGCCCGACATCGTCAGCACGACGACGATGCCGCGCCGGATGTAGGACTGCGGGACCCGCGGCGCGATCGCGCTGCCGATCAGGGTGCCGGGCACCGAGCCGGCCACCAACGGGATCAGGATGCCGAAGTCGATGCCGTTCAGGGCGATGTTGGAGATGGCGGCAGCCAGCACCAACGGAACGGCCTGGACCAGGTCGGTGCCGACCAGCTTCACCGCGGACAGTCCGGGGTAGAGCATCAGGAGCGCCACCATGATCACCGAGCCCGAGCCGACGCTGGTGATGCCAACCAGAAGGCCGCCGAGGGCGCCGACGAGCAGCGTCGGGATCGGTCGCACGGGAGGGTTAGGGTCGCCGGTCGGTCCGCCGGCACGCACCCGGCGCAGGTTGAGGTAGAGCCGCAGGGCGTACGTCGAGGCCGCCAACAGCAGGGCGACACCGATGCTGATGATCAGCGCCTGGTCGAGCTCGTCCGGATCGGTGAACCAGGCGAGGACATGCGGTCCCAGCAGCGCCATCGGCACTGAGCCGATGACCAGCCACTTCGCCAGGCTCAGGTTGGGCGAGCCCTCTCGAGCGTGCACCACGGCGCCGCCGGACTTGTAGATCGCGGCCGCGGTCAGGTCGGCGGTCACCACCGTCGCCGTCTCGCCGACACCCAGGAAGATGAGCGCCGGGGTCATCAGCGCGCCGCCGCCCATCCCGGTCAGCCCGACCACGATCCCGACGAGGAATCCCGCGACCAGGATCGAGAGGGCGGTCATCGTGACCAGGTCACTCACGCGGTGGCCTCGCGGGCTCCGGTCAGCGCCGGGACGACCACGCGCAGCATGGTCTCGATCCCGGCCGCCGCGGTCTCGGCCGCCTCGGGTCCTTGCCGGTAGGGGTCGCGCACGTCCAGCTGTGCATCGGCCGCCCCGCGCCGACGGGCCGCCTCGGCGATGAGGTCCCGGCCCGACAGCGCCGGGTCGAGGACCCCGACGGTCTCGGCGAACTGTCCGAGCGTGAAGACCTTGCGGAACAGCTGCGGCTGCTCGTCGAGGATGAAGGTGCGGTGCGCCGCCTCAGCCGTCAGCACCAGATCGGCGGCCTCGAGGATGTCGCGGTCCAGAGGCCGCGAGGCGAACGAGCCGTCGTCGGCCACACCCCGTGTGCCCATGGTCGCAGCCATCACGTCATCCATCGGGTGCTCGCGAAAGCCGTGCGTGCCGGCGCTGGTGAAGACGATCGACGCATCCGGGCCCGCGAGGTGGCGGGCCAGACGCTCCATGAACGGCGAGCGGCAGATGTTCGCCGTACAGACGAAGAGGACGTTGAGGGGTGCGCCGTCAGGACCCACGCTGGTTGAGGTGCGAGGAGCGCCAGCGACGAGCCTCGAAACCACCGCAGCGTCCGTAGGGCCCGTCAGATCGACATATCCCGCATCCCGCAGCCCGACGACCACGTCCTCGAGCGCGTCCTCGATGCTGCGCCCGGTGGTGTCGACGACGACATCCGCGTCGGCAGGCACCTCGTACGGCGAGGAGATTCCCGTGAACTCCGGAATCTCGCCCCGCCGCGCCTTCGCGTAGAGCCCCTTGCGATCGCGGCGCTCACACTCCTCGAGCGGGGTCGCGACATGGACGAGGAAGAACGCTCCCCCGGCCTCGTCGACCATCGTCCGGACCTGCTGCCGCGTCTCGTCGAACGGGGCGATCGGGCTGCAGACGGCCACGCCGCCGTGCCGCGAGATCTCGGCGGCGACCCAGCCGATCCGGCGGATGTTGGTCTCCCGGTCCACCTTGGAGAAGGTCAGTCCGGCCGAGAGGTTCCGGCGTACGACATCGCCGTCGAGGCTGGTGACCGTCCGGATACCCTGCTCCAGAAGTCGGTCCATCAGCGCCCGCGCGAGGGTGGACTTGCCACTGCCGGACAGGCCGGTGAAGAAGAGCACCAGTCCCTGCCGGTCAGCAGGCGGCTGGTCCTGCTCGACCACTTCCGCCACCGAGGGCGGCAGCTCGTCGTCCTCGCCCGCCCCCACGAGCCCGATGACAGCGTCCGGTCCGGCGTAGTTCGACAAAACGCGAACGCACAGCTCGTGGTCGGCCGCGGGGTCGTCGTGTGACGCGAGCGGGACCGCGATCACCGCGGCGTCGTCGAGCAGATCGGCAGCGCGGAGAGTGGCCCGGATCAACGCGACCGGAGACAGCTCGGGCGTGCCGGCACCGACCAGCGCCACCAGCGCGACCGGACCTTGGGAGCGAAGCGCCTCGACCAGGCCCGTCGTCAGGGCATCGGTGACCGGCACGAACGTACGCCCGGCCAGGCGTGCACGGGCATCGGCTGGTGAGAGATAGAGATGGCGGAACGGACCGAACTGCGCGTGCGTCAGCGGCTCGATCTCGCCACCGGGCACCGTCACCCGAGCCAACGGCAGACCCTCGGGGTCGACCAGCTCGACCTGCCCCGCCTCGCGAACAACCGCGTCGATGGCCGGCGGCAGGGTCAGGGTCACCAGGCTGCCGGGCTCGCCGTATCGACGCGTGGGGTGCAGCGCCCCCGAGACGAGGAGCTCGAGGTCGTCGAGCTCGCGAGGGGTAGGGCAATGCTGCGGGACGGCAGGAGGCACGGCCGCCATCCTGGCACGCGCGCTCATTATCATCTCCGCGACGTGGCATTCCGCCCCTCGTAGACCTGGGACCTCCATGCTGAGCGCACTTTCGGCGCAGGAGGTCCGGCTACCTGCTCGGAGTCGTGATCCGCGGCGCAAACCAGTCGACGCACGACGGCGCGGTCTGGTTGGTAACGCCGGAGGGTGTGGCAGCAGTCCCGGACGAGCGATCCAAGAGGTTCCGTCGCGACTGCGGGCACGGCGCATCCGAGGGGACGACGTTGAACTCGCCGTGCCCACCACGGCAATCCAGACCGATTACCTCAACATCGATTATGTCGACGTTACGACCTTCGCGACCGCACTCTCGGGCAGCTACGCGGGCGTTCGTAACTCATGGACCGCTGCCGCCAAGTCCTACTCTTCCGGGTCTACGAGAAGCAACGCGAGAGCCGGACAAGACTTGGGCTTCACGAGGAGCGAACTCCGCTCCCTGAATGTCATTTCGACTCCTTCTGCCGGTCCGCGATCGGCCGCTCGATCAAGTAGTAGATCGCGATCCCAGCACCAACCCCGACCACGATTGAGACTGGCAAGCCGACGAGACGACTGGGGGCCCAGAAGGCGTCGATCGCGTGGATCAGGGGCAGATGCACGAGATATATGGAGTAGCTCGCAAGACCCACAATCTGCACAGGGCGGCAGGCGAGGAGCGGCGTCACGGAACGGCGCAGAGACCCTGCCTGGGCGCCGAAGCCCCAGAGAATGATGATGCAGCTCGCGACACTCTGTAGCGAGTAGCGCATGGTGTCCCGGAACAGCGGGTCTCGGATCAAGAGGCTGGCGAGGTAGAGGCCAACGGCCAGGACGAATGCGGCGTCGCGACTGATCCACTCCAGCACTGTTCCCGGCCAGGAGGTCTGCCGACGTGTCGCCGCGCGCAGCAGAACGGCCGTCAAGATGCCCAACGCCATGCCATCAATGCGGGTGTCGGTCGAGAAGTAGATTCTGTCGGACTCGCCCGACAGGACAAAGCGGGCGACTGTGGAGTAGAGAACGACACCAGCTGCCACGACTGCCAGCGGGAGTTCGGGGCGTCGGCTCGCGCGGACCATGGCGAGCCAGACCAACGAGAACCCGATGTAGAACTGCTCTTCTATGGCCAGGCTCCAAACGACCCCGGATCCGGGGAGAACCTGGGGTTCGTGATCGAGCGTCGTCCAGTTAAAGACGAAGAAGATCTGACTGGCGAAATCGGACCAGTTGATGGACTTGAAGCCGGCGTAGACCAGGGTGGGAATGACGATGATCAGCAGGAAAGGTGGACCAATCTTGCGGAGTCGTCGGCGGTAGAAGCCGCCCAAGTCGAACTGGCCGCTCCGCTCGCGCTCTCTCAAGAGAAGGTGGGCGATGATGAATCCCGAGATCGAGAAGAAGATCGTCACCCCGCTCCCGCCGGGCACGATGTCTCCCATGCCTGCGTGAGCGATCACAACGAGGAGGACGGCAGCAGCTCGCATCGCGTCGATGTGGGCATACCTGTGAGCGCGATTCGTGGGTGGTTGCGGGATCGTGGTCACCGGGGACGAGGTCACGTGGAGCAGGCTAAGGGGCGTTGATTACGTCTGCTCAAGTTGTGAGGAACTCGCTGGCGCGTCACACCGTGTGCAGCACGGCCCCGACTACGCAGAGCGAGTCAATGTGGAGGTGGGCAAACCACCCTCTGCCAGCGCGATCGCCACGCTGCGGGGCGCCCTGCCCGCACAGTCGCCTAGCCACCGTCTGGACGCGACGCACGAGCCTCACCTCGCCGTGCGATACAACTCCTGGTGACCTGTGCCTCGTTGCCGCACTCGGCCGTCTGACGTGCAGGAAGTGATCTCGCGTCGAGCAGACCGGACTGCGGGCCAGGTCTAGGCCGTCGGCGGCCGAAGAACTCGGCGAGGCCAACTGGCACGGTTGGATGCGGTGCCGCCCGGGTTCAACTGTCCAGCTCGCGCAGAATCCACTCCGGCATTACGCGGGGCGTGGAATGAACATCGCGAAACTCAACGCCCATCACGGTCGTGCGGTCCGGCAGATTCGTGCGAGCAACCGAGTTAGCAGCGATCGTAACTTCGTCACCAATGACGATGCTCCCAAAAGCGACCGCTCCAGGCGCGAGGTAGGCGAAATCCCCTATCTGAGGGGCTCCGCCACCGAACGCCCCGATGTTGGTAGCCGAGTGGATGCGGCACCAGGCGCCCACACGAGCCTCGTTGTTCACGACGATCGAGCCGTAATGAGCGATCGACAACCCAGGTCCGAAGACGCCGGGCGGGATCGAGATGCCCGTCCTCAGTGAGTACCGGGATAGATGAACGCGGGTGATCGCCCACGCGACCTTGCCCAGCGGCCCGCGCAACGTGGCGGCGTACTCCACTCGACGTAGGAGCCGCTGGTACCGCAGCTCCGGCTGGGTAATGACGTACCAAGGCCGCCACCGCCGGGCACCGTGCGCGCGGAGATCCATCGCGAGAAAACGGTGATAGTCGGCTCGGCTCCGGATCGACTCGTGGGGCACGTCCGCACCCTATGCGTCTGAGCATGCTCCACCTCACGCCGGGTTCCAAGTCGTGGGGAAAGGGCCCGCGGAGCCAATCCGACAAGAGTCACAATCGCTGTGTTGTCGTGAGGACGCTCGATCAGCGACCGATCGTTAGTCTGCGCCACACGGCCTGCCTAGCAGCATGTCGATCCCAGCGGCGGCGGCTCCGCTCGGCCTTTCGTGGGTCGCAGAACATGTCCAGGATCTCCCGCAGGTCCGCTTCGTTGGCGCTCCTGGATCGGTGCATCGATCGCAAGCTCATGTGCCAATGAGACAGGGCGTGCCCGACGACGGGCATCACCAATCTGGGGGAAGCCCAGCTGCTAGGCGGCCATTCACGTCTGGCGGAGCACCCCGTCGTTGGACTTTCCGGAAGCTCTATCTGCACAAGTGAAGATGGCGAGATGCGTTGTGCAACTGGACCCGAGGCCAGTCCCCTGCTCGGAGTCGGCCAAGACCTCCAGGAGTTCGGTCGAGAAGGCCGATGGCGGATCTTCCACGTCTCCGACCTCAGTCACGACCCCGGCGACAAGACACCCGGGAGCTGCCGTTCTGTGGCGTCCCAACGCCAGCGCGTGGCCGTCCGTTGCGTACGGCCAGACCGCTAGCCAGGACTGCGTGGATGACATCCAGCACAGCTGAGCCTGGAGCCTCGCACTCGTCCCGTAGCGAGCACATCTGTTCATATAATGTCTCTTCCCATGTCACCACCCGTCGTCGTGGCCGAGATCGTTCGCTCAGGATTCGTGGAGGGACACCACTACGGATCCGTGGTCGCGCTGGACTCCGACGGCTCCGTCGCCTGGTCGATCGGCGATACCGTGCACCAGATCCTGCCGCGCTCGTGCAACAAGCCGATCCAAGCCCTCGCGATGGTTCGAGCAGGGTTGGACCTGCCATCCGACCTGCTGGCGCTAGCATGCGCGTCGCACTCTGGCGAGGACTACCACGTCGAGGGCGTGCGACGGATCCTCGCCACTGTTGGCCTCGATGAGGATGTGCTGCAGACCCCAGCCGACTACCCCCTGGACGACGCCACCCGCAATGAGCTGATTCGTGCGGGCGGCGGCCGCTCGCGGATCCACATGAATTGCTCCGGCAAGCACGCCGCCATGCTGGCGACCTGCGTCCTCAACGGCTGGGACATCCCGTCATATCTGGAGTTCACGCACCCGCTCCAACAACGGATCGCGGCGACCTTCGCTGAGCTCACCGGCGAACAGGTGGAGGCGGTCGCCATCGACGGGTGCGGGGCACCCCTACTGTCGACCTCCCTCGTCGGCCTGGCGCGCGCGTTCCGCGCACTGGCAGGCGCCCAGGAGGGCCCGGCGCGCCGACTGGCCGACGCGATCCGCTATCACCCGGAGTTCGTCTCGGGCACCCACCGCGACGAGCGAACGCTCCTTACCGCGATCCCCGGCGCAATCGGCAAGGCGGGAGCCGAGTCCTGCTACGCAGTCGCGCTGCCGGATGGTCGGGCCTTCGCACTGAAGACCGACGACGGCGCGCCCCGAGTCCGTCCGGTGCTCATGGCCGCCGTGCTACGCAGAGCCGGGATCGACCGGCAGGAGGGTGTCGATGGCGCCGCCGTGCGGGCCACGGGCGAGCTCCCGCTTTTCGGCGGGGGCGTACCGGTCGGGGAAATCCGCGCGGTCTTCTAGCCGTAAAGCCCACCCGTGACGCGAACACGTTACGGGTGGGACGTTGAACACGTCACTCCATTACGGTGCCATCACTCGACGTCTGCACCGATAGAGTGCCGATCACAGACTCGTCGGCGGACGCCGACGGGTCTGTGCCGGTCACCCAACGAACGGAGACTTCGTGGAACTGCGGGACTACCTTCGTATCCTGCGACGCCGGTGGCTCATGATTGTCTCTGTCACTCTGATCGTGGTGGCACTCGCCGCCATCTACACATTCACCGCCACCCCGATGTACCAGTCGACAGCTCGGCTCTTCGTGTCCACAACCTCGGCGACAGATGCGATCCAGGGCAGCAATCTCACGACCCAGCGAGTCTCTTCGTATGCGGACCTTGTCACGGGGGAGACCAGGGCACGGGGCGTCATCGACGCCCTCGACCTCGATCTGGGAGCCGGAGAGTTGGCCGCCAAGGTCTCGGCGGAGGTGACGCCGGACACGAACAACCTGCTCATCCGGGTCGCCGATCCCGATGGCCGCGAGGCCCAGCGGATCGCCCAGAAGTACGCCGAGCAGATGCAGGACCTCGTCGACGAACTGGAGACGCCGCCCGGCGCGACCACCGCGGTACTGAAGGCCACCATCGTCGACCCCGCGACTCTCCCCGGCAGCCCCTACTCGCCCCAGCCGGTGCGTAACCTGGCCCTCGGGCTCCTGCTCGGCCTACTGCTGGGCATCGGCTTGGCGGTGCTCCGCGAGTTCCTCGACACGACGGTGAAGACGCCCGAGGATCTCACCAGCCGCACCCACGCGCCGCTGTTGGGCGGCATCGCCTATGACCCAAACACCCGCGAGCATCCTCTGGTGACCGACTTGCAGTCACATGCCCCGCGCGTCGAGGCCTTCCGGGTGCTACGCACCAACATCCAGTTCGTCGACGTCGATCAGCAGTCCAAGGTCTTCGTTGTGACCTCCGCGGTCCCCGAGGAGGGGAAGACCACCACCGCGGTCAACCTAGCGATCACGCTGGCCCAGACCGGCGGTCGGACCCTGCTGGTGGAGTGCGACCTCCGTCGTCCGAAGGCCACGGCAGCGCTGGGCCTCGACAACGCCGTCGGCGTCACCACGATCCTGGTCGGCAAGGTCTCCCTAGGCGACGCCCTGCAGCGTCACGAGGCGACCGGCCTCGACGTCCTCGGCAGCGGCGCCATACCTCCGAACCCGGCCGAGCTGCTCCAGTCGCGCGCGATGGCCGAGATGCTGGCCAGCCTCCGCGGGGACTACGACCACGTCATCATCGACGCCCCGCCACTGCTGCCGGTCACCGATGCCGCCCTCCTCGCCTCCCAGGCCGACGGCGCGGTGGTCGTGGTGCGCTGGGGCAAGACGACCCGTGACCAATTCGGGTCGGCCCTCGAGCGCCTCGACCAGGTCGGTGCGCGACCCCTGGGCGTCGTTCTCAACATGGTGCCGTCCCACCGGAAGTCCAGCGGGTACGGGTACGGGTACGGGTACGGGTACGCGCCCCAGGCCGAAAAGGCCTGACGCTCGGCTAGCTCAGTTTGTCGGCCAGCTCGACGCAGTCGTCGTGATGCGCTCGGGCAAAACAACCCGCTACCAGTCGGGATCCGCCAACCGGGATGCGAGGTCGTCGTACCGACCTGGTGCTGCCGCCCAAGCGGGCCCGCAGGTGCTGCCAAGATCGGCCGACCTGGCGAACACCTGCGTCGGCCATCCCCAGAGACGTACGGCGACGATCCGCGGACACCGCCTCAGCAGGCGGAGCGCGCCTGCGAGGAGTAGCTCCGGGGTTCGATGCCGGGGGTGACCGAGACGTCCGTCGTACCGACCTGATCCGGACCCGAGGTCATCCGCCAGCTGAGCCGGACCTTCTGCCCCGGCTCCAGCTGGATAGCCACCGTGTCGACCGGCCGCCCGTCCTGATCGACGACGGCCGACTCGATCCGGGTCGAGTTCACCCGCAGGTCAGTCACCGATCCGTTCGGGGGCGCGAAGATCTGGACGTTGACGAACTGCGTGCCGGGGTCGGCACCAAGGAGCCCCCCGCCGGTGATGTAGTCGGGCAGGGTGGCCGCGTCAGCCGGGGCCGTCGACTCGAGACGCGCGCTCCCGACGTAGCTCTGGGTCCGGTCGCCGCAGGAGGTCGCCTCCACGCGCACGTCGTAGCGCAGGAAGTAGGACATCTTGGCACCGGTCGAGTCGTTGAGCGCCACGGTGACCTGCGGCCGCTCTGACTGCTCGGTCACCAGCTCGCCGGCGACCTCACTGCCGCCCAGAGCCTGCTGCTCAGCCTCTTCGAAGGAGTGAACGTAGATCCGTGACTCGACCGCGCCCCGACTCAACGCCCGCAGCACCCCCTGGGCGTCATCGGCCCCGCCGAGCACCTGGTCGAAGGCCGCCTGTGCGACGTCCTGGAAGAAGGCGTCCTGGTCCGCCGGGTCCTCGTAGCGCAGGTAGACGCCGTGCAACAGCTCGTCGACGACGTTCTCGGCGGTGATGCTCGTGTCGCCTACCTGGACCGGGCCGGTGACCGCGAGCAGGTAGGACAGTGCGACCGGGTCGATGGCGAGCACCCCGTCGATCCGCTCCGGGGCCTCGCGCTCCCAGCCGGCCTTCATCAGGCTCGCCGCGCGCGGGAAGTCCGGGGTCATGTTCGCGTTCACGAAATAGGTCCCGAGGAGATCGCCGTAAAGCACCTCCTCGGTCTCGCTGAGGGGGAGGTAGGGGTGCCCAGGGCTGCTCAGAGTGTTCGCACCGACCTGTCGTGCCAGCTTGATCCGTCCGTCCGCGGCCTGGATCAGCGCCACGGCACCAGGCAGCCCGCCGGTCGCCCGGATCTCGGCATTGTTCTGGAAGACCAGGAGGTAGTTCCGCTGCTCGTCCCCGCCCAGCATCGTGGGCATGACCTGCAGCGCAGTTGAGGCCGAGGCCATCGCCCGGTGCGTGCTCCGCACGGTGCCGGCGAGGTCGCGATACTTGTCGCGGAGCCTCATCACGAAGTCCGCGGGGTCCTCCTCGGCGAGCGCGTCCTCCGCCTCGGCGAGTGAGCGCTCCGCTTCGCCGACGGGTGCCTGCAGCTCGACCAGCGCATCGATCGAGACCTGGCCACCGCGCGGGAGGATCTCCTTCAGGCTCTGGGAGACGCCGACCAGGGGGCGAGCGCCCTCGGCGGCGAGGTCGTGAACCACCGAGCTGACCACCCGGACGCCTCGGGCGTCATCGCCGAACCAGGGCACTCGGGTCAGGGCAGCCCAGGTGACGCCCGAGGTCCGCTCCTCGGCACTCGCGCTGCGCTGCTCGAGGCGATCCAGAGACCGGTCCATCGCCTCGACGTCACCGGCATCGGCCGCCGAGCGCAGGACGTCGACCTCGTTGACGGCCGCAATGAGGTCCTTGTTGACCTGCCACACCTGCCAACCGAGCCAGGCACCGGCGACGAGGGCCAGTCCCAGAACGGTGAACAGAGTGATTCGCCAGGAGGGCATCCGTCGCATGGCAGGACCCTATCGATCAGCGAGGGCCGAGAGCGCCAGATGCCCAAGCACTGTGCCAAGAAACACCAGTGGCCCCGCGGTCAGTCCGCGGGGCCACCGGTCGAGCTGTGAGTCTGCGATCAGCGCTTCTTCTTCACGGTGATCGTCGTCGACTTCTTGGAGTCCTTGAAACCCTCGGCACCCTTGAAGGTCACCGTGACCTTGTACTTGCCCGGCTTGCGGAGCTTGCCGAGGTTGATGCTGAGGGTCTTGCCGCTGTAGGCCTTGCGGACGGTCTTGTTGACGCCCTTGCCCTTGATCGTGATGATCACGGTGCCCTTGGGCTTGATGTTGCCGCGGGTCTTCACCGAGACGCGGACCTTGGCAGCCTTGCCGGCCTTGATCGTCTTCGGCGCGGGCTTGGCAGTCGAGGTCGTGCTGTTGCAGACATACTGCGTGCACGCCGCGGAGGCGGGTGCGGTCGAGGTGACGGCCACAAGACCAGCCGTCGTCAAGATGGCCGCGAACAGACCGGCGATGAGCTTCTTCATGGTGTCAGACTCCCCGTGGTAGGCACTGGAGGGTGGTGCCCGGTGAATACTTCGAGGCTCCAGCAAACCACACGAGGACTGAGTCCCGCACATCGGTTCCGCTATCCGGGCGCTCCGGCGGAGAGAATTAATGCTGGCGGGCGTTGGCGAAACCCATTCGTTACCTGACGTCCTCGTGGGGTCCGCAATGACGCACTCCTCGAACCCGGCTGGTCTAGAAGGCCCAGGCTAGGGGTAGTTAGCCCGCCTGTAGGGCGCGGACGACCAGGACGGCCGTCACCAGCCCCAGGATCGACAGCCCGACCCACTGGACGGCCAGTCGTCGCCGGCGCTCGACCACCGGGTCGAGCGAGTGTCGCTTGCGCTGTCTGTTGCTCACGTGGTCCCCATTCTCAACACAGTTCTTTACTCTTTCAGGCCGAGGACTGGATTGCTGGGAAATGGGTGAACAGATGGGTGAATTCAGGCACAGGATCAGGAAACAGCGAGCGCCGCCCGGTGACCGGGCGGCGCTCGTCTGAGTGGCTCTTATTGCGTATGTCGACTTACTGTCAGCGGTCGGGTGCGGGGGTCTCGACACGCTCAGGACTTCGTCCTTCGCTGCTCGACCACCGGCTCCCTTCGCTGCTCGACCACCGGCTGCCGCTGCTCGACCGACGGGT
This sequence comes from Nocardioides sp. W7, assembly GCF_022919075.1. Lineage (NCBI taxonomy): Bacteria > Bacillati > Actinomycetota > Actinomycetes > Propionibacteriales > Nocardioidaceae > Nocardioides > Nocardioides sp. W7. The sequence continues at coordinate 311,828 of NZ_CP095078.1, forward strand.
CTCGATACGCTCGCTGGCGCTCGCTACTCGACCACCGAGGGGCCTAGATGTTGACGGTCACCTCGGTGACGGAGCCGATGGCTGCCTGCACCGTGCGGTCGACCGGGTCGGCCTTCGGGGCGAGGGTGCGCAGGGTCCAGTCGCCCTCGCCGGCGAAGAACCGGAAGTGGCCCGACGCGGAGGTCGGGACCTCGGCGGTGAACTCACCACTGCGGTCGAGGAGCCGGACGTAGGCGTTGCCGACCGGGTCGTCACCGCGCAGCACCTGGCCCTGGATCACGGCCTCCTTGGCGACGTTGACGCCGTCCAGGGAGAGGCCGCCCTCAGTCGCGCCGCACATCAGGCGACACCGGGCTCGTCGCCCAGGGCGATCGGAACGCCGACGAGGGAGCCGTACTCGGTCCACGAGCCGTCGTAGTTCTTCACGTTCTGGTGGCCGAGGAGCTCCTTGAGCACGAACCAGGTCAGCGACGAGCGCTCACCGATGCGGCACAGGGCGATGGTGTCCTTGCTGTCGTCGATGCCGACCTCGGCGTACAGCGCCTGGAGGTCGGCGTCGGACTTGAAGGTGCCGTCGTCGTTGCAGTTCTTGCTCCACGGGACGTTCAGCGACGTCGGGACGTGACCGGCGCGCTGCGACTGCTCCTGCGGGAGGTGGGCCGGGGCGAGCAGGCGACCGGCGAACTCGTCGGGGCTGCGCACGTCGATCAGGTTCTGCACGCCGATCGCGGCGACCGCGTCGTCGCGGAAGGCGCGGATCGAGAGGTCCTGCTCGGAGGCGGAGTACGTCGTGGCGGCGCGGGTCGGCAGCTCGGACACCAGCTCGCGGGAGTCCAGCTCCCACTTCTTGCGGCCGCCGTCCATGAGCTTGACGTCCTGGTGGCCGTAGAGCTTGAAGTACCAGTAGGCGTAGGCGGCGAACCAGTTGTTGTTGCCGCCGTAGAGCACGACGGTGTCGTCGTTGGAGACGCCGCGCTCGGACAGCAGCGCCGAGAACTGGTCCTTGCTCACGAAGTCACGGCGGACCTGGTCCTGGAGGTCGGTGGTCCAGTCGAGCTTGATGGCGCCCTTGATGTGGCCCTTGTCGTACGCCGTGGTGTCCTCGTCGACCTCGATGAAGACGATGCCGTCCTTGCCGAGGTTGTCCTCGACCCACTGGGTCGAGACGAGGGAGTTCTCGCGAGTCATGTTTCTACCTTTCTGTTGCGTCGTGCTCGACGCGGGGTCTGTTGGGTTTCAGGTCGGTTCTTGGGTGCGGGGGTCTCGATACGCTCGCTGGCGCTCGCTACTCGACCATCGAGAGACGCGCTCGCTTGAGGAGGAGGTAGAGCTCGCAGCCCAGACAGAAGCGGAACAGGGCATTGAGCAGGGCGGCCACCAGCGCGAAGCCGGTCGCCACCACGCCGAGGGCGGTCACGCCGGAGGCGAAGCCGACGAAGGCCACGACCGCGAAGACCAGGCCGACCGCCTGAGCGAACCGTGGCGGCCGCGGGTCCTCGAACTCGGTGGTCCCGGAGAGCCGGGGGCGGACCACGCGTCGGAAGACCCACGCGGTCGGCGCGTGCTGGACGCCCAGGCCCGCTCCGAGGGCGAACAGGACGGCCTGGATGCCGATGAGCACGGTCGCCGCCGGAGTCGGCAGGGCCAGGACGGCGATCAGCACCAGCGCGGTGACCGCGGCAGTGAACTGCGGACCGCGCGCGTCGATGCGCGCCGAGGCAACGGCGTGACGATCGATGGCAGTGCTCATGATGTTCTCCTGCAGGGACGGCCCGGGTGCGAAGCACGGGATCGGTCGGCGTCGAGGGCTGCGATGTTACTGCAGTGACTTGCTCGACTTAAAGCAGTTGCGGGCCGACCCCGTCAGGACGTCCGACACAGCGACGAGCGCACGCGGCAGTGATCCACTGCGCGTCGCTTGGTCAGCCAGGTCGAGGACATGCCACCAAGGTAGAGGGCGGGCCCAGCCAACGCTGAATCCGTGTCTCGAATGTTGGACGGTCGTACCACGATTCGAGATGGTAGAACGTGTTACACCCGTGTTAATCCGGCCTCCCCAGTTTTCGGGAGAGAACGCCGTCACCGAGGGTCTGCCTCACTTGTCCGGATCTACCGTCGATTCCTAGGCGACGCACCCTCGGATCGCCCCGGGAACAGGTGGAACGCCAAGGGGAGGCACACGCCCATGTCGAGCGATCTCGCCATGCCCTCACGCCGCCGCGGCAGGGGTCGATACGCCCCGGGCCGCTACCGGGAGACGCAGGTGCTGTCGCGACCCGCCCGGCACCTGGTCAACCGGTTCAGCTTCGGGATCACCCCCGCGCTCACCGCTGAGGTCCGGAAGGCCGGCTCCCACCTGGCCTGGTTCGACCAGCAGCTGGTGACGGCGTACGACGGCAGCGCCAACGGCTTCCAGAGCTGGTGGCCCGACCTGGCCCTGCCCGCGGCCGTTGTCTTCCGGCGCCAGCGCGACCTGGTCCGGCACTCGCTGGAGGTCGGGTACGACGTCGGCTCGCGCACCATGGTCCGGCGGATGCAATCGCCCCGGCCGGTGCTGGAGGTGATGACGAAGTTCTGGGAGAACCACCTCCACGTCCCGCTCACTGCGGACAACGTGGCGGTATTCCGCGCCGACTACGGCGAGCGGATCCGGGCCGGCGCGTTGGGCCGCTTCGACGACCTGCTCGTCGCAGCGGTGCTGCACCCGGCGATGCTGATGTACCTCGGCAACGCCGGCTCCACCCGGACCCACCCCAACGAGAATCTCGGCCGAGAACTCCTCGAGCTGCACACCGTCGGCATCGGCCACCACACCGAGGAGGACGTCAAGAGCTCCGCACGGATCCTCACCGGCTGGCGGGTCGCGCTCTACAGCACCTGGGAGCCGTACTACAGCTCCGACGACCACTGGACCGGGCCCGTGCGCGTGAAGGACTTCGCCGACCCCAACGGTGCGGCCGACGGCCAGGCACTCACCGTGCGCTACCTGCGCTACCTGGCCCATCACCCGGAGACCGCGCGACGGATCGCGACCAAGCTCGTGCGGGTCTTCGTCTCCGACGACGTACCCGCCTCCCTGGTGGACCGGTTGGCGGCGATCTACCTAGCCGGCGGTACCGAGATCAAGCCCGTCCTGCGTGCTCTGGTCCGCTCTCGCGAGTTCGCCGGCGCCGTCGATCGCAAGGTCCGCGACGCGGACGGGGACGTGGTCGCGACGTACCGCCTCCTCGGAGCGCGGGTGACCAGGCCGAGGAACGAGTTCTCGGCGGCCAACACGGCGTTCTGGCAGGCCGGTGCCCTCGGCCTCTCCCCCTTCACCTGGCCACGCCCCGACGGTCAGCCGCTGGACAACCGCTCGTGGGCCTCGCCCACTCGGGTGCTGGCCTCCGTCTCGCTGCACTGGGAGCTGGCCGGACGGTGGCCGGCGACGGAGATCAGGTTCACCAGGCCGGTCGACTTCCTGCCGGAGCGCTCGATGCTCTTCCGCGACCTCGTCGACCATCTGTCGCGGCAGCTCCTCCAGCGCCCCTCGACGGAGGCGTTGTTGAAGGCCGGCTGCCGCGCCACCGGCTACGCACCGAAGGACACCGTCACCGCCACGTCCGATCTGTTCCGCGGCAAGTGGCAGCGGCTGATCACGACCTTCCTCGACAGCCCGGCCTTCTACCAGCACTGATCCCGCCCCGCGTCCATCGCCGCTGCCCTCGCCGGCGGGCGCTTCGTCGACCCCACACGTGCCGCATCCAGCCCACGGAGAACCGCCATGACCACGAACGCAGAAGCCGACGTCTCGCCCTGCGACTGCCGCGAGGACCGCCTCCTCGACGCGGATGTCGTCCGCGCCAGCCGCCGAGGAGTGCTCCGGGGCTCCGCCCTCGCCGGCGCCACCACCATGTTCGGCTCGACCGTCGTCACCATGAGCGGCTCGCCCTCCGGAGCGACCGCCGCCACCTCCGAATCGGCTCTCGTCGTGGTGTCCCTGCGCGGGGCCGCCGATGGGCTGTCGCTGGTCGTGCCGCACGGCGACCCGGCGTACGACGCCGCCCGACCCACGATCGCCGTACCGAAGGCGCGACTGCTCGCGGCCGACGGGTTCTTCGGCCTGCACCCCGCGCTCGGCCCGCTTCTCCCGTTGTGGAACGCGGGCCGGCTCGCCGCCGTCCATGCCACCGGCCTGCCGGTCGCGAACCGGTCCCACTTCGCCGCCATGGAGGAGCTGGAGGACGCCGACCCCGGCTCCCCCGCCCGGGTCGGGTGGCTCAACCGGCTGGTCGGCGGCTCGGGTCGGCGCAGCGCCCTGGGAGCGGTCGCTCTCGGCAGCACGCTGCCCACCTCCCTCGTCGGACCGGCAGCCGTGATGTCGTTCTCGTCCCTGGACTCGGCCGGCGTGGCGGGCGTCAACCTGCGCGCCTCCTCCGCCAGCGCGCGCTTCACCGCCATGCGCAGGCAGTGGGCGCACGCGCCGGGCGACATGGGCTCCGCGTTCCGGACCGCGCTGGGCGCCGTCGGCCGACCTGGGCCCGGCCCAGGCCCAGTCCGACCGCTCCGCGCTCTACCCGCACTCCGACCTCGGCCTGTCGCTGGCCTCGGTCGCCCGGACCCTCCGCGCGAACGTGGGCGTCCGGGCCGTCACCGTCGACTCCGGCGACTGGGACATGCACGTGGACGTGGGGACGGCCAGCTCCGGATGGATGGTGCGCAACGCCACCGACCTCGCGAGCAGCCTCGCCGCCTTCTTCAAGGACCTCGGCGCAGTCGGCGACCGGGTCACCGTCGTGACGGTCAGCGAGTTCGGCCGCCGGGTCCAGGAGAACGCCAACCAGGGTCTGGACCACGGCTGGGGCAACGTCATGTTCGTCGCCGGCGCGGGGGTCAAAGGTGGCCGGTACTACGGCACCTGGCCCGGCCTGCAGAACACCCTCGACGCCGATCTCCCGGTCACCACCGACTACCGCAGCGTGCTCGCCGAGGTCGTCTCCTCGCGGATGGGGGTGTCCACCGCCCAGGTCTTCCCCGGCTTCCAGCGCGAGCGGGTCGGGGTGATGCTCGGTCAGTAGGCGTCGACCCGCGACGCGTGGGCACGCCTCGTACCGGGCACGTGCAGCCGCGCGTGGGATTCATCGCGGCACCCGCACTCGTCGTCGCCGAGGTACGACCACGGGTCGTCGACCGACCGGTGGCAGCAGTCGTTCGCCCAGATGAGCGGCTCGACCAGCCGACCCACGAGGCCCGGCGCCGGGTGCTGGCACGTCGGGCACAGCTTCGGCGCGCGGTGCGGCAGGAGGCTCATGAATCCATTGACCTCCCCGGGTGCCGAGCGAGGCCAGGGAGGCGACTGCTTCTCCCCCATTTCGGGGAGGCCCCGGTGCGTCGGGGTGGAGTCGGTCAGGGCAGCGCCGCGAGCACCTGCTCCTTGCGGGGCGCGCCGGCCGCGCGGGTGACCTCGGTCCCGGTGCCGTCCAGGATCAGGGTGGTCGGCGTACGCAGGATGCCGAGCTCGCGGACCAGCTCCAGGTGGTACTCGGCGTCCACCTCGACGTGGACCACGCCGGGGACGACCTCCGCGATGTCGGCGAGGGTACGACGGGTCGCGCGGCACGGGGCGCAGAAGGCGCTGGAGAACTGCAGCAGGGTCGCGCGCTCGCCGCGCTCGGCGTCCGGGAGGGCGGAGGTGACACTGGCCCAGAGGCCGTCCGTCGGCTCGCCGGGTTTCGGGGCCTCCACCTGCGTCGGGTTCGCCGTCCGCGCGCGGAAGCGGCCGTCGGCGTACTGCCGGTAGAGCCCGAAGGCCACCGCCACCACGACGGCGGCAACGGCTGTCCACAGTCCGGTCGTCACGTCAGGTCGAGCGTTCCGGGGTCGATCGGTATTCCAGGAGGTCTCGCGTGGGTTCGATACGCGGGTCTCCGCCCCTGGTGCCGGCTCCCTAGGATCCTGCCCATGCGCCGTGACCTCGCCTTCGTCGTCGCGGCAGCGCTCACCGGGCTGATGATGCTGCTGATCGCCGGGCACGGGCCGTGGGCCGGCGACGTGATCTGGGCATTCGGCGACGGCCACGGGTTGAACAACGGCGACCTGCCTGTGCTGGGGCTGTGGGTCATCGGGATGGTGGCGACGGGGTTGCTCGCTCGGCAGGAGTGAGGCACGGGTGAGGGTGGACGCGTTGGTTGCGGGGGTCTCGACAACGTCAGGCGCTGGCGCGCCTTCCTGCTCGACCACCGGCGGGGGGTCAGCGCTGGATGAGGTAGACGATCAGCGCGATGGCGAGGACGAGGGTGAGGGCGATGCCGGCCCAGACCCACCAGGGGGTGCGCTGGACGGGGTCGGGCTCGGGCTCCGGGTCGGGGGGCGGGGCCAGGACCGGTGGGGCGGGCGGCGCGGCGAAGACGGGGTGCAGGTCGCCCTGGCAGCGCAGGCAGTGGGTCTCCGTGACCGGGTTGGACTCCCGGCAGTGCGGGCAGTCCAGCTTGCCGACCGTGACCCGACCCGCGGTGCCGGGCAGCCGGCGCAGCGCGTCGGAGGCCGGACCGCTGGAGGTGTCCAGGACGATCGCCGCGGGGGTCCAGAACAGCGGGAAGTCGCAGCGCCGGCAGAAGTCCTCGGCCTCGCGACGGTTGATGGTGATCGTGGCCGACGTGCCGCACTCGGGGCAGATCACCTCGCGACGCGCGCCCTTGGTCTCGGCGATCACGATCGTCGGGTTGTCGTCGGCGGTCGGGTGCGGGGGTTTCGACACGCTCGGCGCTGGCGCGCCTCCCTGCTCAACCACCGGGGACGCGCCTCCCTGCTCAACCACCGGGGACGCGCCTTCCTGCTCGACCGCCGGGGAGTCGTCACCGAGGTGCTTGCCCGCACTCATCGTGTCCCTCACCAGTCCTCGTCTTCCTCGGAGCTCCAGACCCGCTCGGGGCCGACGTACAACTCTGCCCGCACGTGCGCCGGGACCTCGTCCTTGACCATGTCCACGAACGCCTCCCGCTCCAGGGAGCCGGTGTCCTCCACCCTCATGGAGACCCACGCGGTGTCGTCCGGGACGTCGCCGGCTCGCCACACGCCGCCACCCTCCCGGACCTCCGCAGGACCGCCGCTGAGCAGCTCGAGGAAGGAACGCAGACCACCCACGGTCCCCCGAGTCGCGAGGGTGCGGGCCGCCGTGGCCACGATACGTCTCCGGAGGACCGCCGGCATGGAGTTGTCGAGACTGTCCACCCCGATCCACGAGCCCAGCCAGGCGATCGAGTCCTCCGGCGCCACCGAGAGGTCGGCGACGTGCTCGATGCTGTCGGCGTCCTCCAGCAGGGTGGTGCCGACCTCCTGGAAGATCGAGACGAACCGGACGAAGAAGTCCTGGCTCAGCATCTGCACCGGCAGCTGGCGCAGCATCCAGTCCTCGGCCCGTCGCGGCTGCCGATGGCCGCTGGTCAGCGCCGCGGACGCGCGGACCAGGGAGGTCACCGCACCACCACCTGGTGCACGGCCGACAGGAACAGCGACTGCCGGTCCAGCCGGATCACGTCCTTGGCGGCGCCGAGGCGACGGCCCGAGCGCAGGTCGTACTCGAAGAGCAGCGCCTCCTCGACCCGGTCCACGCCCTCGACCGACTCCAGGATCTGGGTGACCGTCGCGATGTTGAGGTCGGCGTCGAAGGGCCAGCCGGTGCCGTCGGGTCCGCCGACGAGCGGGTTGACGTAGCGGTTCAGCGCATCGACCGAGCGCTGCCGGACGATGCCCGGCGGGCGCCCCGGCGCGCCGTACACGCGGGCGACCACGGAGACGCCCTGGTAGAACGGCGTGGTCACCTCCACGGCCGTCCCGATCACCCGGTGCTCGTCGAGATGCTCGGAGATCTCCGCCATCAGGTCCTGCGAGATCGCGTAGTCGTCGATCTGGTGCCCGCCGACGTCGCCGCGGGCGTGCGGGACGACCAGCAGCTGGACCGTGCCGTTGCCGCGACGAGCCGAGCGGCACCGGGCCCGCGCGACCTGGGGCGAGGCCTCCAGGGTCAGCCGCTCGTAGTCGCCGGCGGTGACCGCACGCTGGCCGGTGCGCAACGTCAGCGGCCCGCGGACCTTCGCCTCCGCCACCGTCTCGGCGTCCACGCCACCGGTCGCCGGCTGCAGGTTCATCACGCCGCTCACGAACGGCAGCGTCGAGCGGAGCAGGCTGAGGGTGCGGGCGCCGACGTTGCCGCGGGTGCCGCCACCGTGGCGGTACGACGTCACCTCGATCCGCGCGCCGTCCCGCGGGATCGCGCCGTGCTGGCGCACCGACCCGTCGGGGTAGCGGACCCGGGGGCCGAAGTGGATGGTGCCGGCGCCGCTGTCCCACACGTAGTGCCGGTCGCCGTCGCGCGACTCCGAGAAGTCCGCGACCTCGGTCCACTCCTGGGCGTGGTCGCCGTCGACGACCCGGACCACCTCGTCGGCCCGACGCGGCAGGACCGGCACCCGGGACACCCCGAACACCTGACCCGCCGCCCCGTCGCTGCGGCCCACGACCTCCGGCGGCGCCGTCTCCGCGTGCTCGGCGCGCACCGTGCCGCCCAGGGCCGCGACCTCGATGCTCTGCACCCGCGGCGAGGCCTTGTACGTCGGCTGGCCGCTGACCGGCGCGAGCAGCCGGGTCCGCAGCCAGTACGCCGAGTGGTTGCCGACGCTCATCGGGACGTGCACGGTCGGCACCATCAGCACGATCTCGCCGGCCCGGTTCAGGCCACCGGTGGTGTCCTCGTAGATGTCGGTGGCGATCCAGGCGTCGCCGTTCCAGACCTCCCAGACCAGCGGGGGACGCCGCGGGTCCACGCCGATGCCCTCGGCCTCGGCCGACACCGAGATGCGCAGCACCATGCCGGCCAGGGAGTCGCGGAAGCCCAGGCAGAACGCGTCGCCGGGGGTCATCTGCTCGGAGGCGAAGACCGGTACGCCGGCGGGGTTGAACCGCAGGTCCTCCCACACGTCGCGGGTGCGGCCGTCGCCGACCGTGACGACCTGCGCGGACTCCAGGACGGGCGGGGCGATGACCAGCTCGGTGTCGGTGCTGAACACGACGGCGTCGGCCCGCTCCGCGGCACCGGCGACCGTCATCACCTCGGTGTCGGCGGGCACCACGACGGGCGAGTCGAGGACGGCGGAGAGCCAGAAGGTCAGGTCGGTGCTCGCGACCGCGGGCGGGAACGGCTCGATGCCCACCATGTTGAGGAAGTGGGTGTAGAGCCGCTCGGGCACCTGGTTGACGCGGAAGAGCACCATCTCGCTCATCCATGCGAACAGCTCGATCAGCGCCACGCCCGGGTCGGAGACGTTGTGGTTGGTCCACTCGGGGCAGTAGCGCGGGATCAGCCGCTTGGCCTCGTCGACGATGTCCTGGAAGGTCCGGTCGTCGAGGCCGGGGGTCGGCAGTGGCATGGGGGCTCGCTCTTCTTCACTCGGCGTCGTGCGGGATGACGTAGAACGGGTAGACCAGGTTGCGGCGATCGTTGGTCGCGCGCACCCGGAAGGTGATGTTGATCCGGACCAGCGAGGGGTTCTCGACGTCGGGCTCCGGGTGGACGTCCTCGACGACGACCCGGGGCTCCCACTGGGCCAGCGCGTCGCGGACCGCCTGGGAGATCAGGCCGAGCAGGTTGGCGGTGACCGGCTCGAAGAGCAGGTCCCAGATGCGACACCCGAACTGCGGGCGCATCAGCCGCTCCCCGGGCGCCGTCATCAGCACGATCTCGATCGCGCGGTCCAGCTCGGGTACGCCGTTGGAGAGCCGGATCGACCCGGTGTGGTCGACCCCCAGCGGCCAGCCGAACCCGCGGCCGACGAAGGCGCTGGTGTCGCCGGTGTTGCCCGGCAGGGCGATCTCGGACATCAGTTGATCGCCACCATCGCGCCCTTGATGGCCAACGGCCCGCCGGCCTCGATCTTGCCGGTCGCCGACGCCTTGACCTCCACCTGGGCCCCCTCGAGGGACGCCTTGGTGTTGCCCTTGATCCCGACCTCGGTGCCGCCGCTGATCTCGACCTTCTGCTTGGCCTTGAGGGTGATGTTGTTGCCCTCGATGGTGATGTCGCCCTGCTCGGTGAACTTGATCGTGGCCTGGCCGTTGGTGATCGTGACCGGCTTCTTGTCCACGATCACCTCGAGCTTGTCCTCGCCGAGCCGGATCTTGTGCTTCTTGCCCTTCAGGGTCAGCAGGATGTGCTGGTCGGCGGGCGCCTCCCCGTCGGCCAGCTCGATCAGGTGGCCCAGGCGCGAGGTGATCCGGCGGAACTTCACCTTGTTCTGGTCGACGTCGTCGCTGGTCGGCAGGCCCTTGTTCTTCGAGAACAGCCCGCCCAGGATCACCGGCCGCCGGGTGTCGCCCTGCTCGAAGGCGATCAGCACCTCGTCGTTGACCTCCGGGGTGAAGACCATGCCGCGCTTGTCGCCGCCACCGAGGGTGACCAGGCGGGCCCAGTGCGACTCGACCTCGCCGGAGATGGTCGTGTACTTCACCTTGGCCCGGCCGATCTTGTCCGGGTCGGCGAGGTCGGTGACCAGCGCCGGCAGCACGCCGTTCATCGTCAGGCCCGGGTCGCGGCGGGCGCTGCCGCCCAGCAGGTCGACCAGGCTGGAGGGCCGGTGCGGTCCGGCGGTGAACTGGGTGGTGAAGCCGGAGCGGTTGTAGACGTGCTCGACCTTCGACACCAGGTAGGAGCCCGAGGTCGGGCCGGCGTTGACCACCTTGACCTTCACCCCCGGCGCGATGGCGCCGTTCACGTCGCCCGAACCGCGCGCGACGACGCCGGCGGCGCTGGCCTCGGCGAGGAAGGACTTCGCCAGGGTGGAGGCCTCGGCGGCGTCCAGCGGGGGCGGGTCGGCCACCAAGACGTCCTTGGTCCAGCCGCGCGATCCCGAGCCGGAGCGGCCGGGGACGTTGGTGACGAAGTTCGACTCCGCCGTCGCCTTGGTCTCCGCCTCGCCCGTGATGGCGGCCTGCTGGGCCTGGTCCCACCCGGTCACCGAGACCTTGTCGGGTCCGGCGGCCGAGGCGCGCACGGAGAAGGAGCGCAGCTGCGGCGTACCGAGCGTGACCTCGACGACGCTCGACCCGGCCGTGCCCGCCGCCACCACCTTCAGGCTCTTGTCCTCGACCCACCAGACCAGGCCCGCCCGGGCCGCGATCGCGCTGAGGTACGACAGGTCGGAGCCCGCCTGGAGGAGGTACGGGTGCGAGCCCGCGGCGCCCGTGACCGACGCGCTGAGGCCGGTGCCGACGACGAGCTTGGTGATGATGTCGGAGTACGACTGGTTGAGGAAGGCGCGGCTCTTGACCCGCCCGGCCATCCGGTGCGTCGGGTCGTCGACCGTGACGATCAGCTCCGGCGTGTGCAGGCCGTCCTGCTCCAGGGCGATCCCGGTGACCTCACCGCGGATCAGCTGCTTGGTCCCGCTGAGCACCTCGACCTCCTTGCCCACCTTGAAGGTGGTCGAGGAGGCCAGGGCGTACCCGTTGTCGACGAACCGCAGGGTCGCCCGACCGGGCAGGCCGATGGCCCGCTCCACCCGGACCGCCGTGAGGCCCTCGAGCCACTTCAGGGGCAGCGTGCTGCCCTCGACCTTGACGACCGGGGCGGTGTCGATGGGCGGCATCAGCCCTCCAGCCTCGGGATGTCGAGCAGCGCGCCGGGCCGGATCGCCAGCGGGTCCTCCAGGCCGTTCGCACTGGCCAGCACCCGCCAGCGGGTGGCGTCGCCGTAGTAGCGGGCGCTGATCCGGTCCAGGGTCTCCCCCGGCTGCACGCGGTGCACACGGCTCGGTTTGGGGGTGCCGGAGGTGGGGTTCTGCGGGCCGAAGGCGTTGGAGCGCTCGTACTGCATCAGCTCCAGGTGCAGCTGCGCGCGCAGCGGGACACCGGAGGAGGAGAAGTAGGTGAAGCTCAGCCGCAGGTCCTGCACGACCGCCTTGAAGGAGTGCAGGTCGCCCCAGTGGAAGGTGACCGTCGGCGGGCGGGCGTTGTTGGTGGTCTCGTCCGAGCCGGGGAGGTTCGGGTCGATCTCCATCAGCCCGAGGATCTTGCCCGTGTGCGCGGTGACCGCGGTGCCGACGTCGGTGGTGTCGAAGATGAGGTCCAGAGCCATCCAGCCGGACCCGGCGCCGGCGTACTGCAGGGTCGAGACGCCCTTGCCGGGCATCGGGTTGGACACCCAGTTGTTGCGGCGGCCGATGCTGAGGGTCTCGGGGTTGTACAGACACGGGAGCCGGGTGCCGTCCTCGGTCTCCAGGAACGCCTTCTCGAGCTCCGACATCAGAACGCCGCCCAGTCCTGGCGCCGGCCGCGCCGCTCCAGCTCGTCGATCACGCGCTGCTCGACCCGCTCGACGACCGCGTCGACGAGGGCCTCCAGGGCACCGCCGGGCTGCAGGTCGTCATCGAGCTCCGCCGGACCCTGGCCCGCCATGGTCGTGGCCGGCGACCCACCGGACGGGGCCGACCAGCGGCGCACCACCGTGCCGGGCGAGGACGGGGCCGACCCCCCAGGCGACCACGACTCGTGCTGGTGACCGGACATGGAGGTTCCTCCCTCGTCGAGGAGGCGTCGTACGACGCCCTCGGGGACCGAGCTGAACAGGTGGGCGGTGGACTCGACCAGCGAGCGGGGCGCGCCGGCCGGGGTGCTGGTGGGGGTCGACGTCGGCCCGGACGTGCGGGCGACCGACGGGACGGGGGGCGCGGCGGGGCCGTCCCCGCGAGACGGGCTGATGCTGATCCGGGGCGGGGCGACCGTCATCCGGCTGATCCGGCCGGCGGGGGCGGCACCGGGGCCGCCGGTCGGACCGGCGCCAGGCGGGGCGATCAGGCCGACGACGGGCACGGGCGGGCCGGACTGCATGGACTGCCCGGACTGCCCGGACTGCGCGGACTGCGCGGCCAGGCCGGGCATGGTGGGCGCGGGCATGGTGGGCATCGCGGATGACGCGGCGGCCGGGGTGCTGCTCGGCGGGGCGGCGGGGGTCCACGGGCCGGCGGTGCTCGCCGACGCGCTCGTCCTCGAGGCTGCCATCGGGCCTGCCGTGGTGCGGGTCGGGCCCGCGGGGGTACGCCGCAGCGGCTCACCGCCGCGGTCGGCGCGGGCGAGCAGGCCGGGGACCGGTACGCCGCCCGGGGCCGGGGGCGCGGTGCGCGCGAACCCGGTCACGGGACCGCCGCTCGCTGCCGCGGAGCCGCCGCCCGCAGGCGCGGGGGCGACGCGCGCCCAGCGGAGCACGGTGCTCGGCGAGGTCGTCGGGGTGGCGACCTCGCGGATCGCGGCCGGGGTGGGGTAGGTCGGAGCGCCCGCCGCCGGAACGGCGGACCCGGCCGGGGTGCCGGGGGTCGCCCGCGGGTTGGTCGAGCGAGCGATCACCGGCGCGGACCCACCCGTCGCGGTCGGTGCGCCCAGGCGCTGGTGAGGCGCCGCCGGGGCGGCGGAGCCGGTCACCGACGACGCGGGGGTGCGGCGCAGCACCGGAACTCCCGCCGCGGGAGCGGACGACGTGGGGGCAGACGACACGGGCGATGTGGACGATGTGGACGACGCTGCCGAGCTCGAGGGGGCCGGGCGGGCGGACCCGTCGGACCGACCGCGAGGCGCGGAGGCAGCCGCCTCGCGCGGGGGCGCGGCGTGCGCGCGCGGAGTCGGGGTGACGAGGGGCCCACCCGCGGCGCCGGACGTGGTCGCCCCGGTGACCGGGCGGATCGCCTCCGAGCCGGCGAAGCCGGACGCGAGCGACCGGGTGGCATCGACACCGAACGCCGCGCGCCGGCGCACGGTCATCAGCTCGGGCATCGCGATCGCGCCGCCGGTGGGCGCGGTGTGGGCGTGCGAGCCGGAGAGCAGCGACGCGACCGGGCGGGGCGGTTGCCCCGCCTGCTGGGTCGCGACCCGTCGGACCGGTGTCGGCGCCGACGGAGTCGTGGCCGAAGCGGCCGGCGCTGCCTGCGGTGCCTGCGCGCCCGGGGCAGATCCCGTCGTCATCGACAGCGCCGACGACGATGAGGATGAGGATGAGGAGGCCGACGCGGCGGAGGAAGCGGCAGCGGGGGTCGAGACCGTGGGTGCCGAGGGCGGGGCCGCCGGGGCCGCCGACGACGAGGAGGCTGACCCCGCGGGGGCCGAGGAGGCAGAGGTCGCCGGTGTGCGCCGGACCTCGGTCGGGGCGGTGCCGGTCGGGGCGCTTGCCGGGGCGCTCGGGGTGCTTGCCGGGGACCCGGGGCGCGCCGTGCTCGTGCTGGACGCGGTGGACGCCGACGGCGCTTGGTGAGCGGGCCGGCTCGGGCTGGGCGGTGCCACGGCGGCGGGACCGGAAGCGGCGGCTGAGGTGGCCGCCGCGGCGGCGATCCCGGGGGCGACCGAGGAACGGCGGATCTCGGTGGCCGGTCGGATCGCGGTGTCGACGACCTCGGGGCTCCACATCCGGCGGATCGAGCGGGCGGTCGTGCGGAAGAGATTGCCCGGGGCACCGCCCAGCGGCGCCGCGAGCATCGCGCGAGCGGTCAGGTGGGGCGCCGATGCCGCGGGTGCGGTCGGGGTCTCGGCCGCCCGGGTCGCAGTTGCGACCGCAGCCGCGGACGGCGAGCCGGCGGCGCCGGACGCACCGGAGATGCTCGGGTGCGCGGCCCGGGCCGACTGACGTGCCTGGGCGGCCTCGGCCGCCGGGACCGGAGCGGACGGGTCGGCGGGCAGCCGATGGATGGTGGGGCCGACAGCCGCGACCGCCGCCGGCGAGGAGGTCCGGGCCTGCGATGCCGAGGCGGGCGAGCCGGCCGAACCTGCGGCACCGCCGGCCGACGAGCCGGCCGTGGGCGAGGACGTGCGGGTGCCCGGCGCCGGGGTCGGGGACGCGGACCCGGACGGAGCGGACGCCGACCCGGATCGCGCCACCGTCTCGGTGGCGGCGGTGCTGCTCGTGCTGCCCGTGCTGGCGCTGTCGATGCTCGACCGGCGCACCGCCGGGGCTGAGGCCGTGCCGGTCGGCGCGGGCGCGGCCGATGCCGATGCCGCAGCAGCGGCCGCCTCACGGCGGGTCGCCGCCTGGCGCATCACCACGCTGGTGGCGCCCCACAGGTCGCGACGCGAGGCGGGGGCGGCGGCGTACGAACGGGCGATCAGGTCGGAGCCACCGGCGCGGATCGCGACCGGCGACGAGACGGCGGCCGCGAGGAACCGGTCGCCGCTGCTGGTCGATGCGGTCGCGAGCTGCTCGACGGCCTGCGGACCGCGGCCGGCGACGGGTGCCCGACGAACGACGCTGCTGAACCGGGGGCGGGCGGGCGAGAGCTGCCACGCGGAGCGGCGTACGTCCGGGGCTCCGGCACCCGGGCTCGGCGCCGAGACCGACCGCGCGGTCGCCGTGGCGGTCGCCCCCGAACCGCCGGACGGGGCGGCCGGCGCGACCGGGCCGGCCGGCGATCCAGACGGCCCGGCACTCGGTGACCGGCGGACCGGGTCCGAGGTCGGGGCCGTCGGGGCGGAGGTCGGGCTCGTTCTCGGGATGGAGGTCGAACCGGAGATCGAAGAGGCAGCCGTGGGAGCGGAGGCCGCAGACGAACCGCCGCGCTCACCCTCCGCGCCGGCGTCACCAGAGCTCGCGCGGGGTCCGGCGGGGCTGCTCGCACCCGAGCCGCTCGGGGCCCGGGGGGCGGGCCGGGTGGCGGGCGCGGCCGGGCTGGGTGCGGGAGCCGGCGGCGCGGACGCGGCGGGTGTACGGCGCACGGTCGGGGTGGGCGCCGGCGCAGCGGCCGCCTCGGCCGACTTGCGAGCGGCGGTGGCGGCGTGCAGCCGCGCCTGGTCGGCGGCCATCAGCATCGGGCCGGCAGCGACGGTCTCCGTGTGCCGGCGGACGTTGGCGACCTCGGCCTGCAGGCCGTTGACGATGCCGCCGGGGCTCCAGCTCTGCTCGTTGGGGATCGAGCGGGCGGCCCGGGGCAGCTCGCGGCCACCCAGCTGCTCGGTGGGCAGCGCCCGCGAGGGGGCCAGCCAGCTCGGGGTCGACGTCGAGGCGGCGACCGCGCGGCGCAGCCCGACGGCGCGACCCGGGCGCACGACCGGAGCGGCCACCACCTCCGGCGAGGCCGGCATCGGCACCCACCAGCGCGGCGGACGGACGTACCCGGCGAGCGACGCGGAGGGGTCGGGGCCGGCGAGCGCTCGGCGTACCTCCACGGGGCGCGAGGTGGACGCGGCGAACCGGGAGACGCCGGAGGCGAGGCTGCCGATCCGGGACGGCAGCGGCCGGCCCAAGGGCGGTCCGGGCAGCCGCATCCGGCGCACGGCAGCAGCGCCCAGCCAGTGGGTGGGCTCCTCGCTGGGCGTCGCGGGGGGAGTCTCGATCGTCGTCTCGGTCATGATCGCTGCCAGAGTGTCACGCGCAGCGGCTCAGGTTTGGGTCTTTGCCCGAAAACCGTGATGCGTGACCTCGAGCTCCTCCTCGAGCGGATCCCTGCTCTCGGCCGAGAAGTCGGGACCCTTCCAGCGGACGGGGAAGACGTCGATCAGCTCCCAGGCGCGCAGCCGGGTGCCGAGGTGGTCGAGCGCGGTGATCGCGCCGGTCGACCGGGTGAGCTTGTTGCTGCTGGCCGCGAAGCCCTCGCCCGAGGACTTGTTGAGCCACTCGAAGAGCGCGTTGCCCTGGGTGACGCCGCGTCGGAACACGATGTTCGGCCAGGTCATCCGGCCGGGGACGCGGTGGCTGAAGCCGTTCTGGCCGCCCTCGCGGAACTCCTCCACGTTGACGGTCACCTGGAGACCGTGGATCTCGCGGAAGACGCCGATCTCGACGCCGTCCAGCTCGAACAGGAACCGGCTCGCGGTGGGGAGCTCCCCACCCAGCGGCTCGGACGCCTGGTCAGCCATGATCGCGTACCACCTGCCATGCTCGCTCGTTCAGGGAGACGACCGCGCGCACCATCCGCACGCGGTCCATGTGCTCGAGGTCGAGCAGCTCGTCGAGGCTCCAGTGCAGGTGGTACGCCAGGTAGGCGATCTCCTGCCACAGGGCGTCGGTCGGATAACGCAGCATCCGAGCGACCTACTGCGTCCGCCGCGGGAGCTCCTCGACGCCGCGACGGAGGTTGGGCCGCGAGACCTGGTACGGCGCCGCCGCCCCCGGCTCCGACTCGGGTGCGAGCCCGTCCGGCGCCTCGGCGGCCGGCTCGGGCTCCGGCGCCGGGCGCGCTGCCGGGTCCGCCGAAGCGGTCCCGAGCAGCGCGCTCGACTCCTGGGCACTGATCAAGGCGTCGTACTCCTCCTGGCTCCCGAAGTTGATCACTCCGTAGAAGTCCTGGAGGAACGCGAGGTCGACGGCGAAGAGGCCCTCGATCTCGTGTGCGGTCACCATCGCGACATCGCCCAGCTTCTCGACCACCCGGGTCAGCACCAAGATGGTGAGCCTCGGGTCGTCGGGACCGGTGATGCGCGGGTCGCGCAGCGGCTCCAGCTCGTCGCGAGCCGTCGCGAGCCGCATGGCCCCCGTGCGGTGCAGCCGGCCGTCCTGGTCGACGTAACCGCGCGGGAGGGTGAACTCGTACGAAGTCTTGAGGGTCACGAAGCCAGTATCACTTGACTCGCTCGAGGCGCTCGATCACCAGGGTGATCGTCTCCTTGAGGGCGTCGTTGGAGTCGGCGGAGACGCCGTCGGTCGCGATCTTGCTCGGCCAGCCGCTGAAGAAGTTGAACCGGCCGACCTCGGTGCCGACGACGTCGTACAGGACGATCGAGCCGTTCTTGCGCTTGTCGGCGCGGTTGGCGCCGGCCATGCCCTTGTCGCGGATGTCGGTGAACCACTTCCAGATCGGGTCGCTCATGGCGTCGAGCGGGGCCATGCGGGTGATCGAGAGGTCGGCCGTCTTGTTGGCGGTGCCGCGGGTCTTCACGGTCTCGGCGATGCCCTTGGCACCGACCTGCTGCATCTCGACGACGTCGATCTCCTGCTCGAAGCCGGACACGCCGGACAGGATGATCGCGGCGCCGTCGAGCTCCAGGAAGAAGTTCTGGGAAACGATCGGGTCGGACTTGATGAGGCTCATGAGGGTGGTGCTCCGTTTCGGAAGTCAGGGACGAGGGTCAGGAGGACTGCTTGTGCTGGGCGATCCGGAACACCACGAACTCGGCGGGCTTCACCGGGGCGATGCCGACCTCGACGATCAGCATGCCGGCGTCGACCGACTCCGGGGGGTTCGTCTCCGCGTCGCACTTGACGTAGAAGGCCTGGTCGGCGCTGGCGCCGGACAGCGCGCCGGCGGTCCACAGGCCGCGCAGGAAGCCGCTGACCGTGCGGTTGACGCCCTCCCACAGGGTGACGTCGTTGGGCTCGAAGACGGCCCACTGGGTGCCGGACAGGATCGCGGTCTCCACCATGTTGAACAGGCGGCGGACGTTGATGTAGTTCCAGTCGGTGTCCGAGGCCAGGGTGCGCGCGCCCCAGATGCGGATACCGCGGGTGCCGAACGGGCGGATGCAGTTGATGCCGATCGGGTTGAGCAGCGACTGCTCGTTCTGGGTGATGCTCCGCTCGATGTCGAGCACGCCGCGCATGGTGTCGTTGGCCGGGGCCTTCCACACACCGCGGGTGTCGTCGGTGCGGGCCCACACGCCGGCGATGTGGCCGGACGGGGGCATCAGGATCTCGGTGTCGCCGTTGGTCGGGTTGGGGTTCTCGACCTTGATCCAGGGGTAGTACAGCGCGGCGTAGGCCGAGTCGTACATCGCGACCTCGGAGCGCCACTCCTTGATCTGCTGCGGGTTCATGCCGGGAGGCGAGTCGAGGATGGCCATCCGGTTGCCGTTCTGCTCGCAGTGCGAGATCAGGGCGGTCTGCACGGCCTTCCAGAGGCCGAGGTCGATCGAGCCGTCCTCCTTGGTGGCGGCGGTGATCAGGTCGGGGACCAGGACGATGGTGACGTCGTCGGCGACCGCGAGGCCGTTGATGCCGTTGCGGGCCGACTCGGAGCCGGCGAACTTGCGGCCGGTCACGGCGACCGGGACGGGCGCGGACTTCTCCAGCGGGTAGACGCCCGGCTTGATGAGCTCCAGCTGGGCGGCCAGGTCGGCGTCGTCGTCGAGGTTGAGCTCGATCTTGACCTTGGTGGAGGTCGCGTTGACCTTCGTGGCGACGTTCGAGTCACCCTTGCCGAAGTCGAGGCCGGCGTACTCCTCGACCGGGCTGCCGCCCTCGAGGACGGTCAGCGTGAAGGTCGCGGGACCCTCGTCGTCGGAGTCACCGGCGTCGTCGGTGCTGATGGCGATGGAGATGCTGGCGTCGGGCTCGACGCTCTCGACGGCGACGGGCAGGCCCAGCGCGCGGTCGGAGGCGGGCAGCGCGGTGCGCGAGGGCTCACCGGCGGGCTCGGTGTTCGGGACCCGGCAGATGTAGGCGATCGAGCCGCCGTTGGCGAAGTAGCCGTAGACCGAGAGCGGCAGCATGCAGCCGGGCGCGAACCCGCCGTACAGCGCCTCGAACTGGCTCCAGCTGGTGACCAGGCGCGGGGCCAGGCCCTGCGGGTCGTTGGGGTCGTCGTTCGGTGCGAGCTCGGTGAAGCCGACGAAGGCGGCAATCGCCGTCGGGGCCGCGCTGAGGATCTTCTGGGAGGAGGCGACCTCCTCGATGTACACGCCCGGGGCGGTGTAGGTAGGCATGGGATCTCCGCTGGTTGAAAGGAAGTGGTGGCGCTAGCGATTGCTGCCGGTCCAGATCCTTGGGCCCCCCCGGTCGGCGCGGGCGAGAACGGAGCAACGTAGTCCGAAGTGACCACCCTTTTGTCCCAGAAGTACCTTCACAGTCGGCCGATCCACGGCACGATCCTCACGTGCCCGCGCCGACCGCCGTACCCCTCGTCCTCCGCGACGGCGACCGCGCGCGACTCACGGAGGTGGCGGCGAGCGACGCGTCGATCGCCGTGCGTGCGCGGATCGTGCTGCTGGCCGCCGCCGGCACCGGGAACTCCACGATCGCCGCGACTCTCGGGGTGAGCCGACCCACCGTGGTCACCTGGCGCAACCGGTACGTCGCCGGCGGGCTGCCGGCCCTCGGCGACCGCGAGCGCGCCGGCCGGAGACGGCGCCTCGATGACCGGGCCATCGTCACCGCGACCCTCGAGCCGCCGCCGCGGATGCTGCGCGCCACGCACTGGTCGGCCCGGCTGCTCGGACAGCAGCTCGGCGTCGGGCACAGCACCGTCGCGCGGGCGTGGCAGGCGTACGGCGTGCGCCCGCACGGCACCGAGACCTACCGCTTCGCCACCTCGCCCGAGATGGTGGTGCACGTCGCCGACGTGATCGGGATCGCGCTCACCCCCGAGGCCCGGATCCTCGCGCTTCGGGTGCACCCGACCGAGCGCCAGGGCCGGCACGTGCAGCGGGCTGCGGCGCTCGCGAC
Organism: Nocardioides sp. W7; assembly: GCF_022919075.1. NCBI lineage: Bacteria > Bacillati > Actinomycetota > Actinomycetes > Propionibacteriales > Nocardioidaceae > Nocardioides > Nocardioides sp. W7. Next base: position 332,208 of record NZ_CP095078.1, read on the forward strand.
CGGCGTGGGCCCGATCGAGATGTACGTCGCCCTGCGTGCCGTCCTCGACGACCCCGCCGCCCACGCCCAGCACTCGGCCGCCGACCTCGGTCGCTTCCTCCAGGTCGTCGAGCGCGCGCACCTGACCGCCGCGCAGCGCGGCCCGACGCTCGCCCTCGTGGTCGCCGACCCCGCGACCCTGGACCGGCCGGAGGTCGCGCCCTGGATCGCCGCCCACCCGCGCGTCGCCCGGCACCACGTCCCCGGCCTCGCTGCCTGGCTGGACCTGGTCGAGGTCTGCCTCACGATCGTCGAGCACCCCGCCACCCAGCGCGGCGCCGAGGGCTGCGTGCCCGAGCTCGACGAGCTGCTCCGCGGCGTCGCCCAGGGTGAGGGCGGGCTCCGCACGCCGTTCGTGTGGACGTCGCGGATCCGGGGGGTGCGGGGGTGAGGGGGCGAGGGGGCGAGATGAGTTTCTCCACCCAGGCGGAGAAACTCGCTCCCCTGTCGTGAAGGATCATGCGCCAGCAGTGAGTTCCTCGACACCGGTGTGACCCGTGGGGCGCCAGAGGTGCGACGGGACCCGCTGGTCGACAGTCGGATCAGCTGGCTGTCGGGTTGCGATGAGTTTCTCCACCCAAGCGGAGAAACTCACTCCCCTGTCGTGAAGCATCCTGCGCCAGCAGCGAGTTCGCCGACACCGGTGTGACTGCTGAGGCCCCAGAGGTACGACGGGCCGGACCGCCGGCGGCGGGATCAGCCGGCGGTGGTCTTCATGGCGCCGGTCATGGTGATGCTGACCATGCCGCCGAAGGCGCAGTTGCAGGTGGAGCCGGAGACCAGCGCGGGTTTGCCGCCGATGGTGGTCTTCAGGGCGCCCGGCTTCCACGGGCCGGCCATGGTCGGGATGCACGGCATCGGGGTGAGTACGCCGAGGGCGGCGGAGGTGGCGGCGGCGACGGTCGGGTTGGAGAGGCTGGTGCACATCCCGAACGGCGGGATGTTGACCATCGGCATCATGTCCATCGTGGTGCCGGCCGGCCGGCCCTCGATGGTCACCCGGGTGATGGGCAGGAAGTTCAGGGTCGACGGCGCGACGCCGAACGAGCACGTCGCCATCGCCCCGGTCACTACCGACTGGCCCATGCGGTCCTCCTCGTGGTCGTGTCCGGCGTGGTCGTGTGCGGCATCGTCACTGCTTGGTGCCCTTGACCGAGCCCTCGAGCTTCCGGCCCGCGGCCGTGACGAGGCAGACGACCGAGCGGTCGTCCTCCTGCCAGCTGCGCGGCGACGGGAGCAGGTAGGTGAAGAACAGCTCGGAGTCGAGGTAGTCGACGCCGACGTACCCGCGGTACTGCTCGGCGCAGGTCCCGTCGGCGAACTTCGTCAGCGTGTCGTCGCCGGGGTACTCGTCACTCGGCTCCTCCTCGCCGGGGAGCAGGTAGGGGACGACGGCGTACGCCTCGTGGTCGTGGGCCTCCTGGCAGTCCACCTCGTCGAGGTCGGCGATCTGGGCCTCGACCTCCGCGGGTGCCAGGAAGCACTCCTTCGGCTTGATCGAGAACACCGAGCTCTGCTCGTCGTCGCCCGAGCAGGCGCCGAGGGCCAGGAGCAGCAAACCGGCCAGGGCGGCACGGCCGCCGGTCGAGAGGTTCATCTGGTCAGCTCGCCCCGGTTTCGAGGGTGGCGGGGCGACGCTCACGCGGCCGGTCCATGCGCTCGGCCATCGCCGAGACCCGCTCGACCGACGGCGGGGTGGCCGTCCAGTCGAACGAGTCGGCGCCGACGTTCACCTGCAGGGTGGTGGAGGCCTTCAGCGACCCGCCCGCAGCGCTCCACAGCTCCCGGGGCAGGCTCCGATCGTCGCCGAGCGACAGCAGGACCGAGGTCGACATGGGGGCGGTGAAGAACTCCTCCGGCAGGTTGTCGGCCGCCGCGAACAGGCTCACCAGGTCGCCGAGCAGCTGGTGCTCGTCGCGCGGGCTGCCCGCCCAGGCGCTCACCAGGTAGCTCAGCTGCACCATCGGCTGCAGCTTTCGACGCTGCAACGACCCGCCCTCGGCGGTGCGGTGCATCGGCGAGCGCGACGGCTGGGTGCTGCGCTGGACGTCGTACAGGAAGAAGTTGACGGTGATCCGGGACAGCTGGGCCGACCAGTTGCCGGTCGGGGCGTCGAACGCCACGTCACCGATCTCCTCGGGGAGGGGCAGGCGCGCCCGCACCATGCGCTCCAGCCCGGAGTCGACGTTGCTGATGAACACCGGCGTGAGTCTGGCACGGACGACCGGCCGGCACGGGGGAATCGGCGCCTCCGGACGGACCGGAGGTGGACTAGACGGCAAAATCCCCATTCCGCCACGCGTACGGGCGGCCGCTCCTAGTCTGACACGGCTTCCCCGGCCACATCTGAACCCTCGGTAGGTCTCCGTGCTCCGCTCCGCTCAGCGCCCCTGCGCAGCGTCAGTGTGCACCCCCAAGGGCGGTACGACGTGCGGGTAGCCACCGAGAACCGGGTGGTCATGGCGGAGCCGGGTTCGACCATCGACCTGGTCGTCGACGTCGTCAACACCGGCGACCTCATCGACGGTGTCACCGCGAGCCTCATCGGGCTGCCGGGCGCGACGGTCGACGTCGAGCCGAAGGTGCTCCCGCTCTTCCCGTCCGCGCAGGGCCAGATCCGGCTGACCGTCGAGGTCCCCGCCACCCAGCCCGCGGGCTCGCACCCGGTGAGCGTCGAGGTCGTCTCGCACGGCAGCGGAGCGGTCTCCCAGCACGTCGACATCGACCTGTCGGTCTCGGCCCGGCCCGCCGTCCGCCTCGGCCGCACGCCGCACACCGTGCGCGGACGCCGCAACGGCCGGTTCGTGCTCGAGGTCGAGAACACCGGCAACACCGCGCTCGACGCCAGCCTCGACGCAACCGTCGAGGACGGCCGTACGACGACCCGGTTCACCCCGCGCACGCTCCGGGTCGAGCCGGGAGTCACCACCCCCGTCATCCTGGTCGTCAAGGGGCCCCGGATGTTCACGGGCGCCGAGCTCGACCGCACCGCGGCGATCAACCTCACCGCCAAGCGGACCAACGTCATCTCGGCGATGCAGGAGGCGGAGAACGAGCCCGAGCTCGAAGCCGCCACCACGGTCGTCCTGCGCCAGCGGCCGACGATCAGCCGCGGGGTGCTGACCGCGCTGATCCTGATGCTGATCATCGGCCTGTGGGCCGCCGTCTTCCTGCTCGGCCTGACCCAGGTCCTCGCCGGCGACCCGCTCACCAAGACCGCGCCCGCATCGTTCTTCCCGGTCAGCGCCGAGGAGGCCGCGGCCGAGGCCGACGGCGCAGGGTCCGAGGGCGGATCCGAGGGCGAGGCGGCCGGAGGCGGGGACGCGGCGGCCGCCGCGCCGGCCGGGGCCATGCCCAAGGACGGCCTGCTGCCGCCGGGCGTCGGCGGCACCATCGAGGGGGTCGTCACCGCGACCAGCAACGAGCTGCCCGTCGGCCGGATCCTGGTGGAGGCCTACCGCGACGGCCGCAAGGGCCCGCAGCTGGTCAGCTCCGCTGCCAGCCAGACCGACGGCACCTACTCGCTGGTCGGGCTGTTCCCCACGTCGTACCGGCTGAAGTTCAGCGCCAAGGGCTTCGAGCCGGTCTGGTACCCCGCCAAGAAGAACCCCGCCCGAGCGACCCAGGTCCCCGTCTCCGCCCAGGGGAAGGTCGCCGGCATCAACGCCGTCGTCAGCGGCCTGCCCGCGCAGATCCAGGGCACCATCGACCAGGGCTCGTCGCTCGAACCGGCCGAGGCGACGGTCACCGCGCGGCCGCTCGACATGCTGACCCCCGAGGGGCTGCCCGTCGGGGTCGTCGCCCAGACCACGACCACCAACGGCGCGTACACGCTGACCGGGCTGCCCGCGCCCGCGACCTACGAGCTGAGCTTCGAGTTCGTCGGGTACGCCGTGAAGAAGGTCGTCACGAAGGTCTCCGGCGAGGAGCAGCGCCTGCAGCCGAGCATCGTGCCGAGCGCCTCGGCGGGGACCATCAGCGGCACCGTCACCGACGGCCGGCGGAAGCCGCTCGGCGGCGTCACGGTGTCCACGACCATCGCCGGCGAGACCGTCTCGATCGTCACCCCGACCGTCGGCGTGGTGGGGCAGTACACCCTCGGCGACCTGCCGACGCCCGGCACCTACGTGCTGACCTTCACCTCCGAGGGTCACGGCTCGACCTCGGAGGTCGTGGAGCTGGACGCCGGGCAGACCCGACCGGGGCTGAACGTCCGGCTGATCGCAGGCACCGGGAGCATCACCGGCCACCTCTACGACCTGGACGGCAAGGGCATCGGCGGCGCCACGGTGACGGTCGGCGGCGCGAGCGGCATGCCGGCCGCCACCGGCGCGGACGCCGTCACCGGCAGCACCCCGCTGGTCCCGACCGCGACCACGCTCACCACCGGTGACGTGGGCAGCTTCAGCCTCAGCGGCCTGCAGGCGCCGGGCGAGTACACCCTGACCTTCAGCCTGAAGGGCTACGCCGCCCAGTCGGTGCCCGTCGTGCTCAGCGAGAGCGGACCGAGCAACACCCTCGAGGTCACGCTCACCACGGAGCTGGGTCGCCTGGCGGGCGTGGTCGTCGACGCCTCCGGCACGCCGTACGTCGGAGCGACCGTCTCCGTCACCAACGGCCAGCAGACCTGGACGGCCACCTCGGGCGCCGCCGGCACCGGCGACCTGCCGGCCGGTGGCTACCGCGTGAACGGCCTGCCGCCCGGCAGCTACTCCGCGACCGTCACCGCACCCAACATGAGGCAGCAGACCGCCCTCGTCACGATCATCGCCGGCGTCGACACCACCCAGCGGCTGCGCGTGCGGAGGGCCGACTGATGCACGTCGACATCACCCCGCGCCGGTTCGAGCTGATGCCGGGCGTCCCCCAGCCGATCAACGTCACGATCAGCAACACCAGCGACGTCATCGGCGGGTACGCCGTCCGCATCCTCGGCGCCGACCCGTCCTGGATCACGATCGACGACGCCGAGATCTCGCTCTTCCCGGACGAGAGCCGCACCGTGAGCGTGCTGGTCTCCGTGCCCGACGGCATGACCGCGGGCGAGCGCCGGCTCGCCGTGCAGGTGCGCGAGCTGACCCCGCCCGAGGGGGCGGTGGTCGAGGAAGTCGTGTTCACGGTCCCGGAGGCTCCGGCCGTCCAGCTGCGGGTCGACCCGATGGCCGTGACCGCCGGCCGGACGGCCCGGCTGAACCTGCTCATCGACAACACCGGCAACACGCCGATCCACCGGCGCCTGCACGGCCAGGACCCGGAGAGCCGGGTGCGGTTCAGGTTCGAACCGCCGATCCTCAGGCTCGAGCCCGGCGAGCACGCCCTGGTGGATATGCGGGCCAGCGCCAAGCAGCCGTTCCTCGGCAACCCGGTGGTCCGACCCCTGGAGCTCCGGCTGGTCGACCCCGACTACGTCCCCGCCGCGCCACCGCCCGAGGAGAAGGACGAGACGGCGAAGCTCGCCCGTCCGAAGCTGCGCCGCAAGCCCCCCGTGCCGCGGATCGACGACGAGACCATCCCGTCGCTCGCGAACGCCACGTTCATCCAGAAGCCGGTGATCTCCCGCGGTCCGGTGTCACTGATCGGCCTGCTGATCGCCGTCACCGTCTTCGCGATCGTCATCACCCTCTCGCTGTCGCGCCTGGTCGGCCAGTCCGCCGCCGACCGCAACCTGGCGCTCGAGATCGCCGCGGCCCGCGATGGCGGGGCGAGCACCGGGACCTCCGGCCTGGCCGGCACGGTCTCCCTGCTCACCTCCGGCGCCCCCGTCGAGGGGGTGACCGTGAGCGTCTTCTCGGCAGCGGACACCGAGGCCCCCCTGGCCACGACCGCGACGTCCGACCAGGGCACGTGGAGCCTCGGGAAGCTCGCCGCCGGCGACTACAAGGTCACCTTCCGTGGCGCCGGGTTCGTCCAGCTCTGGTATCCCCAGGCCCTGGACCCTGCCGACGCCGAGACCGTCACCGTCGAGGCCGGCGCCGACCAGCAGGGACTCGACGTGGCCCTGGGCGGGGTCCCCGCCTCCATCGCGGGCGTCGTCGACGGTCCCGACGTCGCCGCCGCGACCCTGACCCTCCGGGCCCCGCTGAGCGGCATGGCCGCCGGCACCGTCAGCCCCGCCGACACCGGCGACGTGTCCACCGCCCAGCAGGGCGCGGTCGTCATGACCGTGCCCGTCGGCGACGACGGCAGCTTCGTCCTCGAGAACGTGCCCTCGCCGAGCGTCTACGACCTGGTGGTCGAGAAGCCCGGCTTCGCCACCTCCACGCAACGCGTCGACGTCTCCGCCGGCGAGGAGCGGACCGGCGTCGAGATCACGCTGCGCCAGGGCGACGGCCTGATCAGCGGCATCGTCAGCTCCGCGGCAGGCCCGCTCGGAGAGGCGACGATCACCGCCACGTCGGGCCAGACGACCGTTACGACGATGTCCGTGAGCGAGGGCGACCCGGGCACCTTCAGCCTGCGTGGCCTGCCGACGCCGGCGACCTTCACCGTCGTGATCAGCCTCGCCGACTACGCCAGCCAGACGCTGACGGTCACCCTCGCCGACGGCCAGCGACTGACCGGCATCGGCGTCACCCTGGACAGCTCCTCGGGCCAGCTCTCCGGGCAGGTGCTGACGGCCGCCGACGAGCAGCCGGCGGCCGGTGTCCTGGTGTCGGTGACCAACGGCGTCCAGACCGTGCAGACGGCCACCACCAGCTCCTCGGAGACCGAGGATGGCGGGCACTGGAAGGTCACGGGCCTGGCGCTCCCCGGCAACTACACGGTGACGTTCAGCCGCTCCGACCTCGAACCCCAGACCGTCGCGCTCGCCCTCGACGCCCAGGGCCGGCTGGTGACCGACAACGGCAGCACCGCCACTGCGCAGGAGGTCCAGATGGTCTCCGCCACGGCGGTCGTCCAGGGCACGGTCCTGCAGCGCCAGCGCACCGTCGGCGGGACCACTCCCGCCGCGGTCCCGATCGGCGAGGCCACCGTCACGCTCACGTCGAACGCCTCGACGTACACCGTGACGACCGCGAGCGTCCCGCAGCGCAACGCGGGCCAGTACCGGATCGCCGGGGTCCCGCCGGGCACCTACACGCTCAGCATCGGCCGCAACGGGGTCAGCCCCGTCTCGCAGATCGTGGAGCTGACGGCCGGCCAGACCTTCACCGGCGAGACCACGCTCTCGGTCGCAGCCTCGGTGACCGTCACGGTGGTCGACGCGCAGGGCTCGCCCGTCGGCCCGGGCTGGGTCGTCGAGCTCTACCGCTACGCGGAGTACCCCGACTCGGTCTACCGGCTCGGACGTACTGGTCAGAACAGCACGGTCACGTTCGAAGACGTCGACGCCCCCGGGGCGTACATCATCCAGATCAAGGCCACGCGGGGCGGTGCCTCACGCGGATCGACGACGATCCGCGTCGACGCGAGCGAGTCCGCGACGGCCACGGTGGAGGCACGCTCAGATGGCTGACGACAGGTACGACGGAATCGAGCCGCGCCCGCTCGTCGGCGTGGCCCCGCAGATCGGCACCGCCGCCGCCGTCCCGACCACCCTGCGCGTCGCGGTCACCAACGCCGCCGCCCAGCCGCGGGTGCTGTCGGTGGCCGCGGTCGGCCTCGACGCCTCGTGGACCACGGGGCCGCAGCGCACCGGCGTGCTCGCGCCCGGAGGCTCCGCCGTCGTCGAGATCCGGCTCTCCCCGCCGCTGGGCACGCTGCCGGCGCACTACCCGCTGGTGGTCGCCGCCCAGCCGCTCGACCCCGAGACCGGCCAGCCCACGAGCCCGGTGACCGGCACCGCCGAGTCCGTGCTCGTCGTCAACCCGCGATCGCAGCTGTCCCTCGACGTCAAGCCGGCCGCGGTGACCCTGATCGGGGCGCGCCGGTTCGCCGTCGAGCTCCACAACAGCGGCGCGGTGACGGCCGAGGTCAAGCTCGAGCTCAAGTCGAGCACGCACGTCAGCTTCCACCTCCAGCGCGACGTGGTCCGGGTCAAGCCGAGCGAGACGGTCACTGTCCGCGCCCGGGCCCGGGCCCGGCGACCCACCATGGTCGGCCCGCGCTCGGTGCACTCGTTCACGGTGAGCGCCCGGGGCTCGGAGACCGTGCGCCACGTCGACGGACAGATCATCCAGCGGTCCCTGATCGGGCCGACCGGCGTCAAGGCGTTCTTCCTCCTCCTCGCGATCGCCGTGTGGGCGGGGGCCGCCATCGTGTTCATCCCGGCGCTGGCCGAGCGGGTGCAGACCTCCTCGGAGGAGTCGGCGGCCGCGGAGTCCCCGGGCGGTGAGGACGCCGAGAGCGAGGGCGCCGACGCGGCCGCCGGCGAGGACGGCGAGGACGGCGGGACAGAGGACGGCGAGGACGCCGCGGGCGAGGAGGACGCCGCCGGGGAGAAGAAGGAGGGCCTCCAGCTCAGCGGCACCGTCGCCGGCGAGAGCCCCGAGGGCGTCTCCGTGCAGCTGGAGCCCACCTCGCTCGTCAACGAGAAGGCCCAGGGCGGCACCGGGGTCGGCGTCGAGGACGCCGTCCTGGACGGCACGGGCATGCGCCTGGCGTCGGCGTTCCTGCGCAGCGCTCCCGAGCGCGCCGTCGCCGAGCGCAGCGTGCAGACCTCCCAGGACGGCTCCTGGGCGTTCCCGTCGGTGCCGACGCCCGGCTACTACCTGGTCAGCTTCACCAAGCCCGGCTACCAGACCCAGCGGTTCGTCGTCGACTCCAGCAGCGAGGCGGCCGGCGAGCCCCTCGAGTTCGACCTGAAGTCGGGAGAGGGCTCCCTGTCGGGACGGATCACCGGCCCCGACGGCAAGCCCGAGGGCGGGGCCTCGATCACCATCACCGACGGCACCAACACCGCGGTGACCAACAGCAACTCCAAGGGCGACATCGGCGCCTGGTCCATCGAGGGCCTCTCCACGCCGAGCACGTACGTCGTGACCGCGACCAAGCACAACATGAGCAGCGAGGCCCGCGTCGTACCCCTCGGCGCCGGCGGGTCCGCGACGGCCTCGCTCAAGCTCGTCTCCGGTGTCGCGCTCCTCACCGGCAGCGTCGAGGCGTCCGGCCTCGGCGGCCGGAGCGCGGGCGTCGGCGGCATCACCATCACCGTGAGCGACGGCAAGGGCGACGTCCGGACCGCCACCACCCTCACCCAGGACCCGCGCGGCAGCTACTCGATGCCCTCCCTCCCGGCACCCGGCACCTACTCGGTGACCGCGAGCGGCGCCGGCTACCAGCCGCAGACCAAGGCGCTCACCCTGAAGAAGGGCAAGGCCACCGCCACGCTCGACTTCGACCTGAACCCCTCGACCGGTCACCTCAGCGGCCGGGTGCTCGCGACCGACGCCGACGGCGTCACGCGGGGCTGGCCGAACACCGGCCTGACGCTCAGCAACCCCGACCACACCTACAAGACGATGAGCACCGAGGCGACCCGGCCGGGTGACGAGAGCGGCAGCGGCAGCTACGAGTTCGCGGGCGTGACGCCCGGCTCCTACGTGCTGACGGCGTCGTACTTCGGCAAGAAGACCCTGCACCAGAACGTCGAGGTGAAGACCGGTCCGTCGAAGTCCTGGACCCTCCGGCTCGAGAACGACGGCAGCGACGGCCTGACCGCCAGCTCCACCATCGAGGGCTCGGTGCTGGACGCCGTCACCCAGCTGCCGGTGCCCGACAACATCTGCGCCCTCGCCGGCTCGGTGCCGGACTGCCTGACCGCGACGGTCAACCAGCCGAAGGTCCCGAGCACCACCCCCGAGACCTACGACACCTTCACGACGTCGTTCGCGCCGGGCGAGAACTACACGCTCCCGGACCCCGAGGACAACGCGGACGCGTTCCTGCGACCCGGCCTGCACACCGTGACCGTCCGGGTGCCCGGCTACGAGGTCGGCACCGTCGACGTCGAGCTGGGCGTCGAGACCGCCGCGATCGCGCCGCTGGCCCAGCTCTTCCCCGCCCCCACCGTCTCCGGCCTGGTGACCGCGTCGTACGACGGCACCCACCCGACCAGCTGCGTGTGGGTCGTCCCCGGCAACCTCGGCAGCGCCCAGCTGGAGGACCAGCTCGGCAGCTGCAAGGCCGCCCAGACCGCTTCGCCGCCGCGCTGCACCACCTCCAGCTACCCGTTCCTGAACGAGGGCGTCCCGTCCAACGCCTGGTGTGCCGCGAGCGTCCCCGACGGCTCGGACGGCTCGACCGGTGCCGACGGCGCGTACAGCGTCCAGGTCCCGACGGTCGGCGACTACACCGTGTGGGCGCAGCCGCTGAACCCCGAGTACGCCGCCTCGGAGCCCCGCTACGTCAATCTCGGGCGTGGGGAGACCGAGACCGCGAACCTCACCCTCGCGCGGTACGGCGAGATCACGCTGCAGGTCCTGCAGCCGGGCCCGGACGACGACAAGTTGATGGCGGTGGTCGACGGGACCGAGGTCGAGGTCACGGTCGGCGCGCGGCGGGTCACTACCGAGGTCACGACCACGGGCGGCGTCGCGAGGGTCACCGGACTGCTGCCGAACGTCCAGTACACCGTCAAGGCCGAGACCGACCTCGTGGACGGCGAGGCTCCCGACGACGTCACCCTGGCCACCGTGTCCGGCACCACCTCCGGCCTCGCGGCCGGGATGAACCAGGCGACGCCGGCCAAGCTCCGGCTGATCCAGCCGATGGAAGGCATCACCGGCCGGGTCACCACGAGCCTCGACGACGCCGCGCCCGGCGCCGACAGCCTCGTCGGCGCCAAGGCCACGCTGAAGCTGGCGCGGACGTACGACGCCGCCGATGCCCCGGTCTACCCCGTGCCCGCCGCCGAACTCACCACCGACGCCCGTGGCTGCTTCGCCGTCAGCGCGATCCAGGCCGGCCCCAACCCCGAGCGCCGGGACGCGTGCAAGGGCGACGGCCTCGGCGACAGGTCCTGGCCCACCGGCTCCATCGCCAACCGGGACATCGCCACCAGCCGGGTCCAGCAGATCACCGTCTCCGCAGACGGGTACGTCTCCCAGACCTACGAGAACCACCCGTTCAGCAGCATCGCCCTCACGTCGTTCAAGCTCGACCCGGCACCGACGGCGTTCCCGGCCACGTCCGCGATCGGCTACACCCCGGTGCCGACCAACCCGCAGCCCACCGACGGACCGGACTGGTCGCAGGTCGCCGTCAAGGTGACCGGCAAGCCGTCGAAGGCGGGGACGATCACCGTGGGGCTGACCGGCACCGGGACGGACCGGACGCTGACCTGGTCGGACTCGAAGCTCGCCCCCGGGCAGGTGCTTCCCGGCACCTACACGGTCGACGTGGAGACTCCTGCCGACTACGCGCCAGTGGTCGGCGCGAAGGTCGTGTGTCCCGTGGGCGGCGGCGCCTGCTCGTGGACGATGTACGGCGACGCCGCCACCACCACGCCGAAGCTCAAGAAGCGCGGCTCCCTCAAGATCGAGGTGAGGGGCCAGCTGTACCCGTCGGGCTCCGACCCCCTCAAGGAGGAGGGCATCTCGGTGACCTACGGGGCCGGGGCCAGCAGCCCGGCCGACGACACCGACGCGACCGGAGTGGCCCTCTTCCCGGGGCTGGTCCCGGTGATCCAGGACAACCCCCCGTTCACCGTGGCGGACGTGGCCGGCTACGCGCCCGGCAGCACCGCCAACGGGACGCTCGCGCTCTCCTGCATCAAACCCGGCACCACCGACACCTCCACCGGCACCCAGGTCGTCATCGCCCCGGGCCTGGTCACCACGTGCACCCTGACCCTGACCAAGAAGCTGAGCACGGTCGCGGGCACCCTGGTCGGCCTGATGCGGGCCGAGGACTCGACCGAGACCCCCCAGACGGGCCAGTCCAACGAGGAGAACCTCGGCAACGTCACCGTCACCCTGGACAAGTGCACGGACGTCTCGTGCACCGGCACCAGCACCGGGTCCGGCTGGCCGATGACCCGGGTGACCTCCCTCGGCAACACCAACGACCCCACGACCGGCGGCGCCTTCCGCTTCGCGGCGACCACCAGCGAGCTGGGGCCGGGCACCTACCTGGTCCGCGTGCAGCCGGGCGACCTGCCCGCGGGCTACCAGTCGCCGAGCGACGCCAACCGCACGGTCGTGACGCTGGCCCAGGGCCAGGACCGGACGGACCTGACGGTCAACCTGTACGCCGCTTCGGTCGGCCTCACCGTCAACGTGGTCGACGACGCCGGCCGAGCGGTGACCGACGCGACGGTCTACCTGCACCGCCGCGCCGTCACCTCCCCCGGGGTCGAGGCCGACCAGCACATGGCGACGAACACCGCCGGCGCGTACCGGTTCACGGCGGTCGTGCCCGGCTGGACCACGGTCTGGATCAAGGCACCGGGGATCGGGGACGGGAAGCGGGTCCTGGTCCGCACCAACAGCACCGGCCAGAGCGAGACCGTGACCGTGAACCGCCCGCGCGGTGGCGCCACCGGCCTGGTGACCACGATCGAGAGCAGCTCGACGGTCCCGCTTCCCGGAGCCACGGTGACCCTCACCTGCCCGACGTCCGGCCCGACGCCCGGCCGGCCCCCGGTGGCGTACTGCCGTGACGCGGAGCCGGCGGTCGACATCGAGGGCGAGCCGCTGGAGCGGACCACCGACGAGCAGGGCGGCTACACGTTCGCCGACGTCGCCGTCGGGACGTACGTCGCGACGTACCACAAGCGCGGCTACGGCTCGACGCCCCAGACCGTCGTCGTCATCACCGCCGCGGGCGGCGACGACGTCCAGGACCCGGTCTCGCTGGAGGGCAAGTGGCAGCAGGTGAAGATGTCGCTGACCTCGGCGGACACCAGCACCGACCTGTCGGATGCCCTGGGCGGGCTGAAGGTCCGGCTGGTGGGCCTGAACGGCACTCCCTCGGCGGGCACCGCGGACGTCACGGGCAGCGGCGGGACCTTCACCGCCGGCTTCTCCCGAGTTCGCTGGGGCTGCTACCGCGTCGAGTTCGACCGCCCGACCACCTGGCAGGGTGCGATCGTGGGTCCGGCGACGCCGCCGACCCCGACCCCCACCGGGCCGTGCGCCGGCGCCGACCTGGTGATCGCCGACGACAGCACGGGGACGGTCACGACGCTCTCCTACAGCCTGCGCAGCGGGCGGCTGCCCTGGAAGTTCACCCGGGAGGCCCAGCTGGTGCAGACGCTGCCGGCGGTGACGCTCACCCTCACGCCGGAGACCGGCGACCCGATCGTCGTCACGGGAGCGACCACGGGCAACTCGCGGTTCGTGCCGCCGGGCAGCTACGCCGTCACAGCGGCGGTGCCTGCGGGCGATGCGGCGTACTGGCAGATCACCGCGCCGACCGCACGCGTGACCGTGCCCGACGGCAGTGCGGCGGCCACCCCCGCGTCGATCCACTTCAAGGAAGTGCTCTTCGAGGTGACCGTGACGGTCCCGAGCCTGACCGGCACGGAGCAGGCGCAGATCCGCTACAGCTCCGGCGCCGGACAGACCGCCACCGCGCCGGCGAACAACCTCGTCGAGACGGACGCCGGGAAGCAGGCGAAGCTGTACCTGCCCCGGGGCAAGTGGCTGATCCGCGGCGCCTGGTCGACCGGGCCCGGCGGCTCGGTCATCGACGTGCTCGCCGGGTCGACCCTGACCCTGCAGCTCGATCCGTTCGTGACGACCACCGGCACGCCGACGCCGTCGGGGGGCCCGACCAGCCCCTCGTCGTCCCCGACGACGACGGCACCCTCGCCGGACCCCACGACGACCGCGCCCTCGGACCCCGGCACCCCCAGCGCAGTCGTGACGCCGTGACCGTGCCCGACGCCCCGGAGGGCATGCTGTGACCCGACGCCTCCTCACCCTCGCCCTGGGGGCCGCGCTCCTGGTCGGGGGCGGGCCGGTGACCGCGCTCCCCGCGAGTGCCGCCGACCCCATCCCGACCTCGACGGAGACCGAGCTGGCGGCCACGCCCGCCACGACGACGCCCGGTGGGTCGGTCACGCTCAGCGCCGAGGTCGCGAGCACCGCGACCGGGGTGCCCGCCGGGAAGGTCACCTTCCACGCCGCCGGCGACACCGACCTGAGCGACGACGTCGACGTCCAGCTCGCGAGCGGCGTACCGTCCGCCAACGCGGTCACGGTCACGACGTCGGTCACCGCTCCGGCGGCGGCGGGCGACCACGAGTACCTCGCGACCTTCGTCCCCGCGGACCCGACCCTCTGGGTCGGCAGCAGCAAGACCGTCACCGTCGGCGTGCGGCGTGCGGCCGACGTGACCCTGACCGCCGACGCGACCAGCGTGATCGCGCGGGAGGACCTGACGCTGACCGCCACGGTCGACAGCGGCGGGAACGGGGTGCCGACGGGTTCCGTCCTCGTCCTGCGGGACGGGGACACCGGGCCCGGTCAGCGCTTCGACCTCGACGACGCCGACCACGGCACGGACTCGGCGACCTTCACCGCGACGGTCCGGCCGCCCGTCGCCGGCCCAGTCACCTACACCGCGACCTACGAGCCCGCGACCGGCTCCCCGCTGCTCACCGACCAGGCGAGCGTCGGGGCCACCGTCACCGCGCGCGCCTACACGCCGGCCTTCTCCTTCGACCCCGGACCGGCCGTCGTGGGCGCGACCAGCACCGTGACCGTCTCGGCCACCGACGACGAGGACCAGTCCGCCGTCGAAGCCGACCCGGCCGCGACCACCCTGACCGTCGGCGGCGCGCCGGTGGTCCTCTCGCTGGTCGGCGGCGAGCTGACCGGCAGCTACCAGCCGACCCAGCCCGGTGATCCCGCGGTCGCCCTGTCCTTCGCCCCGGCCAGCGGCGCCTACGCGGTGGAATCCGCCACCGGCACGGTCGCGGTCCGCCGCGGCACCACGACCACCCTGTCGTCCCCGACCTCGAGCCCGCGGGTCGAGGACCAGCTGACCTTCACCGCCACCGTGTCCACCTCCGGACACGGCGTGCCGACCGGCACCGTGCGGCTGATGCGCGTCGTCGACCCCGCGCCGCCGGGCGGGCCGCTCACCGAGACCGTCGTGGCGAGTGCGTTGCTCAGCGCCAACACGGCGCCGGGCGCCCACTCCGACGCGGTGACGATCACCATCCCCACCACCGACACCGACGTCAGCGACTACGTCGCGCGGTACCTGCCCGACAGCACCGCCGCGGCGACCTTCGTCGGCAGCGACTCCGCGCCCGCGTCCCGGATCAACCCCGTCCTGCGCAGCGTCGACCTGAGCGTCGCCGTGGCCGCCACCCTCCCGACCGTCGGCGCGCTCACCACGGTCACCGTGACCGCCGAGGACCGGGACAACGGCCAGCCGGTCGCCCCGACCAGCAGCACCCTCACGATCGGTGGCGACACGGTCCCCCTGACCTGGGGCACCGGAGCCGCGAAGGGCACCGCCACCGGCCCTTGGACCCCGAGCGCCGGCGGCCAGCGAGCCGTCGCGCTCGGCTTCCGGCCGGCCGGAGCGTCGTACGACACCGCGACGACGCTGACCCCGACCATCGCCGCCGTGCGCGTCGCGGACCGGACCACGACTGTCCTCGACGTCCCCGCCAACCCCCTGATCGGGGACCCGGTGACGCTCACCGCCACCGTGCGCGCCCGCGAGGGGTCGGTCACGCCGACCGGCCAGGTCTCGTTCACCGCCAACGGCGGCTCCCCCGTGCTGCGGAGCCTCGTCGCCAGCGACACCGACGGGGAGGCGACCGCCGAGTACACCTTCACCCCCGGCTCGAACGCCGCGCTCGCCTTCGCCGCCGCCTACGTCCCGGCCACCGGTCCCCAGCTCCACGCCTCCAGCAGCATCCCGTCCGCCCCCGCCACCACGCTCACGCCCCGCAAGCGCATCCTGGAGGTCGACGTGGCCTCCGCCGACCACCTGGTCAACACCGACAAGGTGGTCACGGTCACTGTGCGGGACAAGGACGACCACGACCGCGCCTTCACGATCGCCTCCGGATCGCTCACCCCCGGTGGCACGGCCGCCCGCGCCATCGCCTGGGCGGGCAAGGTCGGCACCGCCACCTACCGGCCCGGGACCGTCGGCACGAAGGCGCTCCTGGCGAGCGTCGTCCCCGGCGACACCACGGTCTACGAGAGCCCCGCGACCGGCTCCGGGAGCCTCGTCGTCAAGGCGAACCAGAACCCGACCGCCTCGGTCCCGTCCGGGATCCACCGGGCCGGCTCCACGGCGACCGTGACCGTCGCGAACAGCTTCGGCGCCGTCACCATCACCCCGAAGGCCGCGGACGGCACCACGTACTGCTCCGTCAACGGCTCGGTCGTCACGCTGACCCGGGGCCCCACCTGCACCGTCACCGTCGTGGCCGCCGGCGACGCCACCCACTTCGACAAGACCTTCGACCTCCCGATCACCGTCACCCCGCGGCCGGTCGACGTGACCGTCACGGTCACGCCGGTGAAGTCCCCCTACGGCACCCGGGTGCGGGTCAGCGCGAAGGCGGTCGAGACCGGCAGCAGCACCGCGCTGGGCGGCACCGGTCAGGTATTCCTCCACACCGACAACCCGGCCGCCAAGGTCCTCGCCGGCGACTACGAGTACGGCGGACCGGACCTCGTCATCTCCGACGTCGGCGACCTGCTCGACGCCGACGCGTACGTCGCCACCGTCACCTACGTGCCGCCGACGGCGTTGACCGGCGTCCTCGGGACGACCCAGGACACCGCCGCCTTCACCGTCGACCAGACGACCCAGGAGGTCGCGTTCAGGGACCCGACGGCGTCGTACGTCGACGAGGTCTGGGAGGACGTGGCGGGCAACACCACCGTTTCCAGCGCGAGCGTGAACCTCTCCGTCGTCACGCCGGTCGGCACTCCCGCGGGCCAGGAGGTCTGCCGGGTCGAGAACGCCACCGACGTGAAGTTCCTGCGGCCGGGTTCCTGCACCGTCCGGGCGGTCGCCCCGGCGAGCAACAACTACTTGGAGCGCACGGTCTCGGAGACGGTCACGGTCGCCCGGCGGCCCCTGTTGGTCTCGACGGCCGCGACCAACGTGACCACGAGCGGCGACAGCCCCCGCTACGGCGACGACCTGCTCGTCCGGGTCACCCTCACCGACCAGCTGAGCTCGTCGAGCACCGTCCCGGTCAACGGCGTCGGCACCATCCGGATCGGGGGGTACGACGACCCCTCCGCCGTCCTGGTGACGGGCAGGTTCACCAACGGCGTCGCCGACCGGCCGTTCCGGGCGACGGCCATCGGGACGCACCGGGTCTCGGTCACCTTCACCCCCGACGCCGTCGGCGGCGTCGACCGGTTCCGGCCCGTCGTCGCGACCGACCCGGTCCTCCCGCAGGCCACCTTCACGGTCGAGCGCGGCTTCCAGCGGATCCTGTGGCACGGCCAGCGCGGCGACCTCACGGCGTTCCAGGACTCGGCGTACGTCGACGAGCCCTGGGACCCGCAGGTGACCGGGGGGCCGTCCGGCGAGCCGGTCGTCCTGACACCCGTCAACACGGCCGTCTGCAAGGTCGTCGCCGGCAAGGTCGTCGTCGTCCGGGCCGTCGCCGCCGAGACCTGCCAGGTCACGGCGACGCAGGACGGCGGCGACTTCCACCACGACGCCGACGTCAGCCGTGCGGTGCTCACCACCCGGCTCCGGCCGGTGACCGCGGTCATCGGCGTGCCCGCCGTCCCGACGTACAACCAGCCGGCCGAGCTCACCGTCACCGCGACCGACACCCGTCTCCCGGGCCCGGTGCCGAACGCCCCCGTCCCCGGCAGCAACCCCGTCGTCCAGCGCTCCGGCACCGGCGAGCTGACCGTCTGGCTGGGCGGCACGCTCGCGAAGACCCTCCCGCTCACCTACGTGGCGGGCGTGGCGACCACGGCCGGCTTCACGCCGCCCGAAGCGAAGACCTACACGCTCCGGGCCACCTTCGTCCCGACCCGGGTCCAGGTGTACGACGTCGCCGCGATCCCGGACGTCCCGCTCGTCGTCCAGGTCGCCCCGCAGGTGATCCGGCTCGCCGATCCACCGGAAGACCCGAACGTCGACACCACCTGGGACCCGGCGCCGCAGCGCGGCGCCTCCGGCAACCCGGTCACCATGGTCGTCACCACGCCGGACGTCTGCGAGAAGGTCCGGCCCGCCGGGACCCCGATCCCGACCCCGGATCTCGAGGTGCTGCCGGTCCGCTTCACGAAGGTCAGCCAGAACTGCGAGCTGACCTTCGGCCAGGCCGGCAACGAGTTCTACGCCGCCGCCGACCCGACCCCGAGGACGATCCTCGTCGAGCGCCGCAAGGTCGACCTCAAGGTCACCGGGCCCGGCGACTCCCTGAACTTCGAGAGCCGGATCGAGATCGACCTCGCCGCCA
Source organism: Nocardioides sp. W7 (assembly GCF_022919075.1). NCBI lineage: Bacteria > Bacillati > Actinomycetota > Actinomycetes > Propionibacteriales > Nocardioidaceae > Nocardioides > Nocardioides sp. W7. The sequence continues at coordinate 350,542 of NZ_CP095078.1, forward strand.
CAGCCCGGCGGGCGCCAAATGCGCTGGTCCCGGGCAGCACGGAGGTGATGGTCACCGACCTCACCGTCCCCGGCACGCCCACCGCACCGAGCTCCGTCGGCGAGCTCACCGTCGACGAGGTGAACGGCACGGCCGAGCTGGTCTTCCCCGAGAAGACCCTCAAGGCAGGCACGTACTCCGTCACCTTCACCTTCCAGCCCGGTGACCAGACCAACTGGGAGCCGAAGACGGCCGCCCCGGTGACGTTCACGGTCGCGCTGGCGACGCAGACCGTCGAGCTGATCGGGAACGTGCCGACCCTGAACCAGGTCTCGAAGAAGTGGACGCCGCCGTTCAAGCGGCCCTCCTCGCTGGGGACGGTGATGCTCTCCGCCGGCGACGTGACCCACCCGACCTGGCTTTCGGACTACACCCGGATCTCCGAGGAGACGCGCCCGACGACCACCTGCGCCACGAAGGACACCGCGCACACGCCGCAGGTCCCGGAGCCGGACACGATCCACGACACGGTCGTCTTCCAGGCCGACGGCCCTTGCGAGGTCCTGGCCGAGCTGCCGGCCATCGAGCGCGAGTACTCCGCGTCCCCGGTCGTACGCCTCGACCTCACCGTCACCCGGATCCCCACGACCATCGAGCCCGGCGTACCGACGAAGGGCTCGGCGGACCCGGCCTGGCCGACCGTCGACGAGGACATCCTCGTCACCGCGATCGCCCGCGGCGATGGCCGCTTCGGCGTCGGCGCCGGGACGTTCGCCCTGTCGCGGGCCGGGCAGCCGCTCCCTGGCTTCACCGGTGAGTCCCAGGAGTGGTTCGGTGGCGGCAACTTCGCCTCCTTCCGCGCCGAGCTCGCCGGTGACTACCGCTTGACCGCCACCTTCCTGCCGACGGACCCGGTGACCTTCTCCGGCGCGACCGAAGTCCGCGACTTCAAGATCGAGGAGGCCAAGCAGCCGATCACCCCCGCCGAGCAGCCGCCCACGAGCCGCAAGGTGCGCAAGGACTGGACCACCACGGTGACCGGCGGCGCCTCCTCGAACCCGGTGCGGCTGGTGGTCGACAACAGCGCGACCACCGGGCTGGACCCGGTGTCGCTGCCGCCGGGCGTCCCGCCCTACGCCTGCCACGCCGAGGGCCTGGTGCTGAAGTTCGAGGGCAAGGGCACGTGCACGTTCTCCTACGTGCAGGCCGCGGTCCCGGACAAGTACCGCGAGGGCCGGAGCCCGGCGTACGCCATCGACGTGCAGCAGACGGACACCGACCTCGTGATCGAGCCCCCGGCCTCCCTCGAGGTCGGCAAGAGGGCCACCGTCGTCGTCCGCGCGAGCGCCGGCGGCTCGCCGGTCCCCGGCACCGGCGCGATCGACCTGCGCGACCAGGACGGGGCGATCTCCCTGAGCACCCCCGGCGGGACCTGGGTCAACGGGGTCGGCACCTACGTCTTCACGCCGCGGGTGGCCGGGGGCGGGCTGCGGATCGCGGTGGACTTCACGCCCGCGGACCTCCAGGCGTTCACCCGGCGCAGTTCCACGGTGCCGGTCAGCGTCTGGGCCGGCACCCCGGTGATCGCGCTCGCCACCGACCAGGTCCCGGGTGCCTGGGTGGGCGACGCGTGGACGCCCGGCGCGACGGCCACCAGCGGCGGCACCGTTGCGATCAAGGTGACGCCCGCGGACGGTCCCTGCACGCGCGTCGGCAGCACCGTCGAGTTCAGGTCGGCCGGCGACTGCACAGTGGCGCTGACGCTGGCCGAGGACAAGGGCACCGACGACATCGTCGACTGGACCGCCGCCGAGGCGGTCGAGCGGGAGATCACGGTCTCCCGGCACCCGGTCGAGGTCGACGTCGACGTCGTGATCCCCCCGGCGACGGGCCTGCGCTACGCCGAGGACATCTCGGTCAGCGCGCGGGTCGTCGGTCGCCCGCGCAACTCCACGGCGGTCGCCCGGGTCAAGGGCATGCTCACGTTCCTCGTCGACGGCGCGGAGGTGCCGGGCGTCGCCCCGGTCGAGGTCGCGGACGACGGCTCCGCGGCTGCGACCATCCGGGTGTTGCGCGGTCCGGTCGTCGACGGTGTCGACCCGGACCAGCACACCATCGGCGCGCGGTTCACGCCCGCGACCGACTACCTCAATGCCTGGGCGAGTCCCACGGTCCAGGCGACGTACCGGGTCGCTCGCACCGTCGAGAGCGTCGTAGCCGACCTGAACCCGCCGCCGGACGGGTTGGTGGTCGGGCAGACGTGGGCGCCCCAGGTGAGCACCGCCTCCGGCCGGCCGGTCACCGTCTCGGCGGGACCGGCCACGATCTGCTCCAGCGACGACGACAAGGTGACCATCGACGGCTACACCGGATCCACCACCGCGTGCGAAGTCTCGTACACGGTCGCCGGCGACGACGTCTACGCGCCGATCGCGCCCTTCGTCGGAATCCGGCTGCAGCCCTCCCTGCGGCCCGTGACCGTCGTGCCGACCGCCGAGCAGACCGTCATCGGCGAGCCGGTGCGCGTGACGGCCCAGGTCTCGGCGCCGGCGTACACCCCGCCGGCGGCCGAGACGCACACGACCGGCCTCGCCCGGGCCGTGCCCTCCGGCACGGTGACGTTCGAGGTCAGCGGCACTCCCGTCGTTACGCAGACGGTCGCGGTGGACGCGGCGGGTCGGGCGGTCTTCACGGGCTACCGCCCCGACACCGCGGAGCCGCGGACGGTGACCGCGACGTTCGAGCCCGACCCGAGCGGGCCGAGGACCTACGCGAGCTTCACCGACTCCGTGGCCCTGCCCATCGGGCGCATCGGAACGGAGGCCCGGGTGCAGTCGGTGACTCCGACCGAGATCCGGGCGGCGGTGACCCGGCTGGGGACGCCCGCCTCGACCCTCGGCGGCACCGTCACGTTCTCGTGGACCGCGCCGGACGGTTCGGGCGCGGTCCAGGTGCTCGGGTCCGCCCCGGTGCTCGGGGGTGTCGCGCGGCTGGCGAGCCTGCCCCCGCCCACCCAGGACGCGCTCATCACCGCCCGGTACAGCGGCGACCGCGACCACGACCTCAGCTTCGGCAGGTACCGGCGCGCGCTGCCGACCCTCACGGCGACGGCCAACCGGTCGGTCAGCGGGTGGCAGACCAAGCCGGTGCGGATCACCTTCGCCTGCGCGTGGCCCAGTCCCGCGGTCGCGGGCGACTGCCCCGACCCGGTGGACCTCACCACCGACCAGCGCGACCGAACCGTGTCGGCGACGGTGACGACGACCGACGGCGGCACGGCCTCGGCCGCCGTCACCGACATCAACATCGACCAGACCGCACCGACGATCGGCCTCACCGGCGTCACCGGCGGCCGGCGCTACCTCAGCACCATGCCCGACGTGGGCTGCCGCACCTCCGACCAGACCTCGGGGTCCACCTGTCGGGTCCGGCTGTCGCCGGCGGTGGACGAGGACGACCTGTACGCCGGGGAGGTCACCGCGACCGCTCGGGCGACGGACGCCGCCGGCAACACCAGCACCACGACGACCAGCTTCCAGGTGCTGCAGGCCTGGGTGACCGGGGCCCCCGACGTCTCAGGCGGCTTCCAGGTCAAGCGGCGCGCCAAGCTGAAGATCGCGGCCCGCACCGAGGGTGCGCAGCCCCAGCTCATGCTGCCCCGGGCCAAGGGCAAGCTCTTCCCGGGTCCGGTCTTCCGGGCGGTCCGGGTCAACGAGGGCATCGTCAGCTGGGTGGCCACGGTGAAGGTGCCGGCCCGCTACCGGGCCGGGGACCGCTGGACCGTCGGCTACCGGCTCTCCGACGCCAAGCGCACCGTCGTCCGGCTCCGCGTCGACGTCGTACGACGGCCCAGCGCCCGGACCCGCTGACGCGGACCGGTCCGGCCGCGACCCAGGTCGCGGTCGCGGTGGGCCGGGCGGTCAGCCGACCAGCGTCGCCAGCGTCATCCGGGTCGCCGGTGCGCTCCGGGCCGCCTCCAGGCGCGCCAGCAGGAGCAGCACCGCGGCCTCCTGGGGCTCCCGGCCGCCCTCGTGCGGGATCGTGAACAGCAGCCGCTGCAACCAGTTCCGCAGCTCGGTCTCCCCCACCTCGACGTCGACCGCGACGGCGCCCGCGTCGTCGTGGAGCGTGAGCCGGCGACGGCGGGCGTCGTACACCGCTCGGCCATCGCTGAGCCGAGCGATGTCCTTGGCGAGTGCCATCAGGTCTCCCTCCGAGGTGCCAGGACAGGAGAACGCCACGACACCACGTCCATTACGCACGACTCGACGCGGTCCAGACCGGCTTTCGCGGGTGAAGTCGCGGGTGACGGCGAGATGCCCGGGATGAGGTCTCCTCAGCCCGGCCGGTCGAGCAGGCCGAGCGCGTAGGCGCGGGCGACCGCCTCCTCGCGGGTCGTGGCGCCGAGCTTGCGGTAGAGACTCTGCAGCTGGGTCTTCACCGTGTTGGTCGAGACGAACAGCGTGGCCGCGATGCTGTCGCGCGGGAGCGAGCCGCGCAGCAGGTCGAGCAGCTCGCGCTCGCGGCCGGTCAGGTGCACGACCTCGACGGACGCGGGGTGGACCGGCCCCCCGGGGAGCAGGTCGAGCAGCCGCGGCCAGGGGGCGCGCCGGGCCAGCTCGTCGGACGCCGCCTGCGCGGCCGCCGTCCGGCCCGCACGCCGGTGCGCCTCCGCCGTCAGCAGCAGGGCCTCCATCCGGAGCCGGCGCAGGGACGCCGGCGGGTGCACGACCGCCGCGAGCTCGGCGAGAGCCACGTCCAGCTGGCCGGTCATCAGCGCGAGTCGACCCCGCAGCAGCCGCCCCGCCGCGCTGTCGACCAGGCGGTCGAGGCCCGCTGCGGCCTCGGTGGCCCGGCCGGAGGCGAGCAGCAGATCGAGCTCGGCAGCGTCGAGGGCGCAGCGGACGAAGGAGCCGGCCGGCGCCCGCCGGGCATGCTCGGCCCGTCGGGTCCGCAGGAGGTGCAGCGCTTCCGAACGCGCCGGGGTCAGCAGCGCGAGCTCGGCCCCGACGACCGCCGCCAGGTACCAGAGGTCCCCGGGCCGGCCCGGCCGTGTCGGCCCTGCCGCGGCCGCGAGCTGACGGCCGGCCTCGGCCAGCTCGCCCCGGTCCAGGGCGTCGATCGCACACGCCAGCCGGAGGGCGTCGGTGCCGCCGGGGCCGCCGGTGCCGGCCCGGTCCCGCCAGGTCGCCAGGGCGTCGTGGTCCGCCTCGATCGCCGCGAGCAGCGCGAGCAGCGCCGCCGCCTCGGTCTCACCGGCGACCGCCGTGTGCGCCCGCAGCCACCAGCGCCGCGCCGCCGGCAGCTCACCGGTCTCCAGCGCGACCAGGCCCGCCTCCAGCGCGAACCTGCGGACCACGGCCGGATGAGCGCAGTCCCCATCGCCACCGTCGAGCACCGCCTCGCCGCGTCGTACCGCCCGGGTCGCCGCCTCCAGGTCGCCGCGCCGCCGGCTCGCGAGCGCCCGGACCGTGGCCGCGGCCAGGTCGGACGGGAACGCGTCCCCGGCGGCGACCGGCGCTCCCACCAGGCCCTCCGCGCGCAGCTGGGTCGCCAGCGGACCGGCCGCCGCAGGCTCGTCCGGCAGGGTGGCCACCAGGTCGCGGAGCAGGTCCGGGTCGTCGCGCAGCAGCTCCCACCAACGACTCCGCAGCACGGTCCCGACCAGGTCCGGCCCCCACGCCCCGAGCCCGACCCGGTCGCGCAGCACCTCGCGGAGCGCCGGAGTCGTCCCGAGGAGCAGTCCGTCGTGGGCGAGCTGGACGCTCCCGACCTGTTCGAGGTCGCCCAGCGGATCGCCCCCGAGGCCCGCGAGCAGCTCGGTGAGCGTCGCCGGGCCGACCGTGGTGCGACCGAGGGCGGAGAGGAGCTCGATCCCCATGTCCGAACTCCTCCCCACGGCGTCCAGGCACACGCCGAGATAGGCGCGTGCGCACGCTCGGGACCAGCCGCCGCCCGCGCCGGGGACGGGCAGGCCACTGACGACCGTGCCGACGTGACCCCCGGTCCAGGCCAGCACGTCGTGCGGGACCTCGACCAGGTCCCGCAGCTCCGCCGCGTCCAGGGCGAGATCGACCGCGGTCAGCACCTGGCTCTCGACCTCGGTCCGGAGCCGGTGCACCACGCGGTGGTCGCCGCGCAGGCAGAGGATCAGGTGGAGAGCCGGCCGGCGGCGGACCAGGTCCACCAGGGCGAGCAGCCGGTCGAGGCCGAGCGCGTCGGCCCGGTCCACCACCAGCGCGGCGCGGCCGCCCGCCGGTGCCTCGAGTGCGGGCGCCAGGCCGGCCAGCGTCGGCGCGGGGTCCGGCCCGTCGGTGGCGGCGTCGTACCACTCGACGCGCTCGCCGCGCTCCCGGGCCGTCGCCGCCCACTGCGCTGCCAGCGTGGTCTTGCCCGCCCCGATCGGGGCGTGCAGCACCGTCAGCGGCAGCCACCGGTCCAGCCGTTCCGCGAGCCGGGGTCTCGGACGGGCCGCGGGATGGATCCGGGGTCGGCCGGATCGTCCGTGGTCACTGGGCCTCTGCTCGTCCACGCTGCACAGACGTCCGGACGACGGCGCCCTTACGCCTCCACCGGACCGGTCTGGTCCACCCGTCGCCCAGCCGTCCAGACGCCCCGCTGCCCAGCCGCTCAGCCGCCCGCGAACGGCGGCAGCAGCTCGACCGACGAGCCCGGCTCAACCAGCAGAGCCTCCGGGTCGGCGGTCCCGACCGGCCGGTCGTCGACCAGCACCGAGCAGGCCTTGACCACCTCGACGAGGCGGGTGCCGGGGTGCAGGTCGAGCACGCGGCGTACCACCTCGGCCAGCGGCAGCGGGCCCGTCACCCGCAGCCGGTCCTCCGGTACGCCGGCGGCCGCCTTCGCAGCCGCCCAGTAACGAACCCGAATGAGATCCGTCTCATTTGCCTGGACTCCACCCCATGTATCCGCCACGTTTCGGTATTCTTCCCGATGGATCACCAGACCGGAGCCCAGCGTTGCGTTTCGGTTCCCGCCCCGTTGTCGGGAGGAAACCCTGATGAGCACTCTGCTTCTGTTGACCAGCGCTCTGCAGCCGTCTGCCGAGGTGCTCCCCGGGTTGGCCCTGCTGGGGCACCAGGTCAAGATCCTGCCGTCCGAGGGCAGCGCCCTGCTGGAAGCTCCGGACTCCGATCTGCTCCTCGTCGACGGGCGCCAGGACCTGGCCCACGCCCGCGACCTGTGCCGACTCATCCGCACCACCGGCACCGACGTCCCGGTCCTGCTCGTCGTCACCGAGGGCGGCCTGGCCGTCGTCAGCCACGACTGGGGCATGGACGACGTCGTCCTGCACACCTGCGGCCCCGCCGAGCTCGAGGCCCGGATCAAGCTAGCCATCGGCCGGCTCAACGCCCGCCGGGAGGCCGCGGACCCCGACGCCCACGTCATCCGCTCCGGCGAGGTCGTGGTCGACGACGCGACGTACACCGCGAAGGTCGGGGGCCGGGTGCTCGACCTGACCTTCAAGGAGTTCGAGCTCCTGAAGTTCCTGGCCCAGCACCCGGGGCGGGTCTTCAGCCGCCAGCAGCTGCTGCAGGAGGTCTGGGGCTACGACTACTTCGGCGGCACCCGCACCGTCGACGTGCACGTGCGGCGCCTGCGCGCCAAGCTCGGCCCGGAGAACGAGATCCTGATCGGCACCGTCCGCAACGTCGGGTACCGGTTCGTGCTCCCCGCCAAGGAGAGCGCCAAGGTCGAGGCCGACGCCCGCAGCACCGAGTCGACGTCGGTCGACGCCTGAGGCCTGACGCGTGATCGCGGAGCCTGATACGCACCTGGTGCGTATCAGGCTCCGCGGTCATCCGGGCCCCGCGCTGCAGTCGGGGCCACACGACTGCGGTCCACCCGACCAGCCGTGCCGCTGGAACAACCGGGCCAACCGCTCGGCGGTCCGACACGGCCGGTCGAAGACCTGGGCCCAGCGGATCCGGACGCTGTCGTCACCCTCGGCCCGGGCGTCGAGATCCCGGTCCGCGTCCCGCCCGGCCGCCTGCCACCCGGCGTGGCCCAGCTGCCCGTCCAGCTCGATCACCACCCCGAGCTCGTCGTAGACGGCGTCGCGGTACTCGATGCCGGACTCCCCGCGCCGGGGTGCCTGCCGACGTGGAGCCGGCAGTCCGTGTGGTCGCTCCACCCGGGTCAGGTAGCCCTGCTCCAGCACCGAGCACGCCCCGCTCTCCAGATCGTCGAGCACGAGGCCGACCCAGGCCCGCCGGGTCATCCGGCCCCGCGTGGCGAGCTGATCCCGCAGGCGCGGCACCGTCGTACGACGTGAGCCGACCGCGTCACTGAGCAGCCGGATCACCTCGCTCTCCGTGCCGGCCCGGTCGACCCGCTCGAGCACGTTCGGCTCGACCCTCAGGCGCGGCGGACTGGCCGACCAGCGCACGAGATCCCAGAAGCCGGCCACGCGGTGGACCCGTACCCCGGCCGGTGCCGCCACCGCCGCTCGGCCGCCACCGCGACGTGGATGACCGCCGACCGGTCCGCCTGCGGCTCAGCCGAGTCCAAGCAGAGGGCCGCCGGTTCAGCGTGCAGCACGGCGGCCCAGGCACGCTGGGACCAGGTGAGCGGGCCCGAGTGGTCGGCGTACACCCGCGGATGCACCCGGACCAGCTCGCGCCGCCGCAGCATCCGGTCGAGATGGTGACGCTGCAGGCCGGCGGCCCGCAGCTGTGACCAGGAGGCCACCCCGTCCTGGCGTGCGAGCACCGCACGCACCTCCGCCATGGTCCCGGGATCCATCACCCCACCGTGCCCGGATCCGCAGGTCGGAGCCACCCCGCTCGGCTGGGCTGTGGATCATCGCGGAGTCGCGCACGCATCCGGTGCGTGCGCCACTCCGCGATCTGCCTAGGCTCTCCGCGTGAGCATCGAGGAGATCGCCGCCGAGGCCGAGGCGTACGACGGCGCCGCACCCCTGGACGAGGCGACCCTGCTCGCTTTGCGCCACCACCCCGAGCGGGTGCGCGTGCACGAGAGCGAGGACGGCTTCGCGTTGCGGCTCGACCGCGAGCTCAGCCTGGTCGTCCGACCGGACTCCCGCGGCCGCGGTGTCGGCCGGGCCCTCCTCGAGCAGGCCCTGGCCGACGCGGGTCCCGGTGAGCTGCTCGCCTGGTCGCACGGCCACCACCCGGCGGCGGCCGCGCTCGCGGCGTCGTACTCCTTCGCGCAGGTGCGCGACCTGTGGGTGATGCGCCGACCGCTGGCCGACCTGCCGCCGCTGCCCGACTCCGACGTCGAGGTCCGCGGCTACCGGCCGTCCGACGCGGGCGAGATCGTCCGCGTCAACGCCGCCGCCTTCGCCCACCACCCCGAGCAGGGCGCGATGGACGAGGACAACCTGCGCGAGCGGATGGCCGAGGACTGGTTCGACCCGGCCGGGCTGCTGGTGGCGGTCCGGGACGGTGCCGTCGCCGGCTTCCACTGGACCAAGCACCACACCGCGGCGCTCGGCGAGGTGTACGTCGTCGGCGTCGACCCCGCCGCCCAGGGCGGCGGACTCGGCAAGCTGCTGACCCTCGCGGGGCTGCACCACCTCGCCGCCACCGGCCACACCGAGGTGCTGCTGTACGTCGAGTCCGACAACCACCCGGCCGTCCGCGTCTACTCCGGTCTCGGCTTCACCCACGCGGCATCAGACACCCACGTCCAGTACCGCCGAGTCAGCAGCAATGGTGGGCCGAGTCAGCACCAGTAGTGCTGACTCGGCGACTCTCAGCGGCGCGGGCGGACGTGCAGGCCGACCTCGGGGTCGACGACGACCTCCTGGGCGGCGACCAGCCCGTCCACCTCGAGCGTGGCGGCGACGTCGACGTTGCGCTTGAGCAGCGCGAGCGCGATCGGGCCGAGCTCGTGGTGTCGGGCGGAGGTGCCGACCCGGCCGATCACCTTGCCGCCGGCTTCACCGGCGACGGTGATATCGGAGCCGACCGCGGGCAGCCGGTTCTCCGAGCCGTCCAGGTGCAGCAGCGTCAGCCGGCGCGGCGGCCGACCCAGGGTGTGCACCCGGGCGACCGTCTCCTGGCCGCGGTAGCAGCCCTTCTCGAGGTGGACCGACGGGCCGATCCAGCCGGCCTCGTTGGGGATGGTGCGCTCGTCGGTGTCGAGACCGAACCGCGGCTCGCCGCGCGCGATCCGCAAAGCCTCGAAGGCCCAGGTTCCGGCGGCCGGCCCCGCGGCATCGGCGTACGTCGTCAGCTGGTCGCGCGGGACGAGCTCGTAGGCGTCGTACCAGCCCGGGTCGGTGGCGGAGGGGGCCGACGACGGCCGCCAGGTCACCGCGAGCTCGGCGGTCACGTCGGTGACCTCGACCCGCATCATGAACCGCATCCGGTCCAGCCAGGCGACCAGCGCCGCGGCCGCTCCGGGCTCGGTGTGGGCGGTGAACGACTCGCCGTCGTCGACGCCGACGAAGGCGTGCTCGACGTGGCCCTGCGGGCTGAGCACCAGCGCCCCAATCCACTGCTTCGGCGCCAGCGCCTCGAGGTGCTGGGTGGTGAGGGAGTGCAGCCAGGTCAACCGGTCCGGTCCGGTGACGCGGAAGACGTCGCGGTGCGAGAGGTCGACGAAGCCCTCGCCGGTGTCGAGCAGCCGCTGCTCGCCGTACAGGGAGCCGTAGTGGGCCGCGACCGGGCCGTCGATCCCGTTTCCGGCCACGGCTCCCGGAAGGTCCAGGAGGGGACTGGTCATGTGGGGCACTCCTCGCACTCGCCGAACACGGTCAGGTGGCCCACGTCGGCGACGAAGCCCCTATCGGTGCGCAGGGTGTCGACGAACGGCTGCACCACCTCCGGGTCAACCGACTCGACCCGGCCACAATTCCGACAGACCAGGTGGAAGTGGGTGTGGCCGGTCACCGCGTGGTACGTCGGGGCGCGGTCGGCCAGGTGCGCGTGCCGCACCAGGCCGAGCTCCTCGAGGACCTCGAGGGTGCGGTAGACCGTGGAGATGTTGACCGCCGTGGAGTGGGTCTGGACCTCGGCGTACACCTCGTCGGGCGTCGCGTGCCGCAGCTTCTCGACGGCTCCGAGGATCAGCTCGCGCTGAGGAGTGAGCCGGTAGCCGCTCCCCCGCAGCTTGGACCTCAGGTCGTCGCTCACGTCACGCTCGCTGCAGTCGGGCCCAGGTGTGCGGCTGGAGGTCCTGGCCGACCATCGCCAGGTCGTTGGCGTAGAGCAGGTCGCCCTCGACGTTGCCGTACATCCGGTGTCCCTCGGTGACCTCCTTGGCGGTCTCGGTGAAGGACACCCCCGCGGTACGCAGCTCGACCTTGCCGCCCTCGGCCTGGCCGTACCAGATCTCGCTGATGCCGGTGTTGTGGGTGAGCAGCACCTCGAGCCGGCCGCCCGGCTTGGCCCGCCAGAAGCCCGTCTCGATCGCGCCCTCGCGGACCTTCTCGCCCGCCTCGTCGACGATCCAGGCGCGCGACATGTAGTGGAAGAACGGCCGCCCGTCGTGGGTGAAGATCAGCTCCTGGCCGAACTGGAAGCCGTCGATCGTCGGGTAGTCGCCGTGCCCGTTGCCGCGCCAGGTCCCCAGCAGCCAGGCGATCGGGCCACAGTCGGGGTGAAGGTTCTCGGGGATCTCGAACGGCATGGGGCCCAGTCTAGGAGCGGCGGGAGCTTCTCCGCCCAGGCGGAGAAACTCCCGCCTCTGTCGAGATGTTTCACACCACAGCAGCGAGTTCCCCGACATCGGTGTGACGCCTGATGCGGAGCGCCACCTCTAGAGTCGCGACATGCCTCGCTCACTCCTCGTCAAGGTCACCTGCGGCGCCGACGACCCCGAGCGCGCCAACCAGGGCTTCACGGTCGCCTCGCTGGGGGTGGCCGCGGGGGCCGAGGTGTCGCTGTGGCTGTCGGGCGAGTCGGTGTGGACGGCGGTCGCGGGTCGCGAGGACCCGTTCACCCTCGAGTACGCCGCCTCCCCCCGCGAGCTGGTCGCGGCGGTCCGGGCGGCGGGCACGGTGACGGTGTGCAGCCAGTGCGCGGCCCGGCGCGGGATCACCGAGGCAGACCTCGACGAGGGCGCCCGGATCGCCGGCGCAGCGGTCTTCGTCGAGGAAGCGCTGCGCGACGGGGTTCAGGCACTCGTCTACTAGACCGCTGCCGAGGATCTCACCGATCCTCCGACGTCCTCGGCCCGGCGCCAGCACCATGGTCCGGTGCCCGCACTTCGCTCCACCGTGCTCACCGTCATCCTCGCGATGGCGGCCTGCCTGCTCCCGACACCGTCGGGGTCGTGACCGCCACTGCGGCGCCGGCCCTGCCCCGCGCCCTGACGGGGTCGCGGAGTTCGAGGACCTGCTCGAGGAGGGCGGCGACGGGGGGCCGTACGTCGACACCGCGGCCTTCGTCGACTGGTACCTCGTCGCGGAGCTCTTCAAGAACCTCGACTCCGACTTCTACTCCAGCATCTTCCACACCTGGCGTCCCGGTCAGCCGTCCGCGATGGGCCCGGTCTGGGACTTCGACCTGAGCAGCGGGTACCCCGGCGGGACCGCGCAGTCCTACGGCGAGCCCACGGGTTGGTGGGTCCGGGGCAGCCACCTGGCCGACACCCTCCCGGAGCACCCGCTGCACGACACCCACTGGTTCGCCCGGCTGCTCGACGACCCGAGGTTCGCCGCACTGGTCAAGGCCCGCTGGGCCGAGCTCTCCCCGGTCGCGGAGACCGACGACGAGGTGTGGCCCGAGCACCCCTGGTGGGCCATGGAGCACGGCGACAACCCGGCCGAGGAGGTCGCCTACCTCGCCGGCTGGCTGACCAGCCGGATCGCGTGGCTGGACGGGCAGCTCGCCTGAGCCCGACCCGCGGCACCGGGCTCAGCGCCCATGAGCGGCGCACAGCACCCCGGGGATGACGGAGCGAGGCGACGCCGCCGGTCTCCCGCGTCGGCGGCCTCGTCCACTGACGACACCTACCTCCGCTTCGGCACCCTGACCCTCGCCGAGCCCTTGCTCGGCAGCACGAGCCCGCTGCCGCCGTACGTCACGACGTAGGTGTGCCTGCCCGCAGACGGCCGCTTGACGATCAGCGTCGCCCGGCCGTTCCTCAGGACCACCCGGGCCCTGACCGTACGACGCCCCTCGGTGACCGCGACCGTGCCCGTCGGCGCCGAGGCGGCGGCGACCGTGATCCTCAGCCGGACCGCCCGCTTCCTCTTGTCGTACGACGCCCGCACGGTCGTGCGGGAGACCTGCTTCACCTCCGGCACCGGGCCGATCGGGGCGGCGACCACCGCCGCGGTCGGGGCGGAGGTGGCGACGCCGGTCCAGTCCCAGAACCGCGCGGTGACCCGCAGCTGCAGGGTGGACCCGACATCCGCCCCGCCGAGCGGGTACGACGCGCCGGTGCCGACGACCGTCGCGCCCCGCAGCCACTCGTAGGAGTGCTCGACCCCGACGTTGACGTTCCACCGGCCCGGCGTCGCCCGGAGCACCTGCCCGACGATCGCGCTCCCGCCGATCGTCGGCACGTCGTACGCCGTCAGCTGGTCGGTCAGCGCGACGTCGACGTCGGGCGCGAAGGCGCCCCCCTCGACCGTCACCGGCGTGGCGGTGGTGAAGTTGTTGCCCGCGCGCCACCACCTCGGTGCGAGCACGACCGGTCGACCGGTCTCGGAGTCCCAGCCCTCGGCCTCGACGTGCACGCGGTACTGGCCGGGCTCCACCTCGGCGCTCCACGTGCCGTCCTCCTCGGCCCAGCCCGACCACACCTCGCGGCCGTCCTCGTCGACGACGGCCACCTCGGCCTCGAAGGCGGGCACGGGGCTGGTGACGGTGCCGCGCAGGCCGCCGTACTGCTGCAGGACCCCGTCGATGCCGGTGCGGACCTGGTCCCAGCCGACGACGACCTCCGCGGCGCGCCGCACCGTGGGCTGCTGGCCGTGGTAGATGCTGCGGTAGTCGAAGCCGTCCGGGTCCTCGGTCCGGTGGAACTCGACCCGTACCACGGTGTCCTCGCCCTCGGCCGTCTCCGCCTCGACGGCGTCGAGGGCGTAGCGGCCGAAGCGGTCCGTCCGGCCCCAGTCGATCGATTTCCAGCCGTCCCCGTCCCGCACCCAGGCCGTGACCTCGACGCCGGGGATCGGGGCTCCCGCGCGGTCCAGCGCCCGGCCCGTGACGGCCGCGCCGTCGGTGACCGGCTCGGCGATCGCGAGCGTCGCGTCGATGCCGGTGGTGACCTGCGCCTCCGTGACGGTCACCGGGGTGGCCGCGGCAAGGGACGTGGCGTCCTCGTAGTACTCGGCCGCGAACCCACTGATCCGATCCACGAAGCCGATGCGCACCGCGCCCGCCTTCAGCCGGTCGATCCGGTAGCGCCCGTCGGCATCGGTCTCCACCGACCCCAGCGGCGCCCCGGTCGCCGCGAACGCGCCGACCAGTACGTCGTCTACGGGAGCACCGTCGGAACCGGTCACCCGGCCGGAGACCGATCCGACGGGACGCAGCTCGACCTCAGGCACCCGGATCCCCGTGCTGCCGGTCGGCAGGCTGAGGGACTCGCTGTCAGCGCGCACGGCGACGTCGTCGTACCACTCCTCGGCCAGGTCGCCGTCGGTCGGCGGCAGGAACTGCAGCTGGCGGTCGGCGGCACCGGTCGTGGCGATGCGATAGACGCCGTCGAGGTCGGTCTGCGCCGACTGCTCCGGCTCTTCCCCGGAGGTCCGGAAGACCTGGACGGTGCCACCGACCACGGGATCGCCCTCCTCGTCGACGACCCGACCCACGAGGACGTTGCTGCGCGGGTCGAGGTCGACCGGGTCGAGCACCACGTCGTCGTCCTCGACGGTGACGACCTCGGCCTGCCCGGGGTCGGTCGTGTCGCCGTAGAACTCAGACGCCCAGAGCGACGAGTCCGTGGCGATGTGGAACGTGTACTCCCCCTCTTCCAGCGTCATCTTCAGCGGATATCCGGCACCGCCGTAGACGGTGTCCTGGGGGATGAAGTCCTCCCCGTCCTTGAGGTACGGCGTCACGAGCACCTGGCCGGTGGTGCTCAGACGCTGGCCGCCACCGGTGACGTTCACCGTCACGGTCTCGGACAGGCCGTCGGCCGCCGTGGCGGAGGTGGTGGGCACCAGGACCCCCGCGACGGCGACGGCACCGGCGAGGATCAGGGCGGGGAGTCGGGTCGAAGGGGGGTGCACGATCTCGCTTCCTGGTGAGAGACGGTCCTAACAGCGGGGAAACTAATCCCGATCCGCCTCGGGCAAAGACGGTTCGGCCGGATCGGGCCGGTCCTGCGGCGATGGTCCAGACCGGGCGCGTGCCCGGTCACCCGACCCACGACCACTAGGCTCAGCGCCCATGAGCGGCGAGCAGCACCCGGGGGACGACGGAGCGGGACGACGCTGGCGGCGACGCCAGTCCCCCACCTCCGCGGCGGTTCCGGCTGCCGTCGCGGCGCCCTCGCCGGAGGAGTTCGCCGGGCTGATGCGCGAGGCGACGGCCGCGGCCGAGCAGGCGACCGCACTGCGCCGCTCGGCCGAGCTCGCGGCGGCCGAGGCCCACGCCGAGAGGCTGGTCGCCGAGGAGGCCGCCCGCGACGCGACGCGGGCCCGCGAGTCGGCCGAGCAGTCGCTGGCGTCGTACCGCACCACCGTCGAGGAGGCGTACGGCGTCCGCACGGCCGCCGAGGAGGCCGCGGCGCGCGCGGCCCAGGAGGTCGCGACCGCGCACGAGTCCGCGGCCGAGACCGCGCGACTGCGCGAGGAGGCCGAGCAGGCCGCGACCCGGCAGGCCGAGGCGGCCACGGAGGCCGCGCGACTGCACGAGGAGGCCGAGCGCGCGGCGACCGACGCCGCGGACGCCCGGCAGGCGGCCGAGACGGCCGCCCGCGAGCAGGCCGAGGCCGCCACCGCCGCGCACGAGGCGCAGCTGGCCGCCGAGGAGGCCGCCCGGACGGCGGCCGTGACCGCGCAGGCCGCCCACGAGGCCCGCCTGGCCGCCGAGGAGGCCGCCCGACGACTGGCCGAGGACGCGGAGGCCGCCCACCGCGACCGGACCTCTGCCGAGGAGGCGCTGCGCGAGGCGTCCGCCGCCGCCACGACCGCGGCCGAGCAGCACTCGGAGCTCACCCGGATCGCCACCGAGCAGCGCGAGGCCGCGGAACGGGCCGCGGCCGAGCAGGCCACCGCGCGAGCAGCCGCCGAGACCGCGGCCGCCGAGCAGGCCGCGGCGCGCACCGCCGCCGACGAGGCCGCCACCGCCGCCGCGAACGCCGCCGAACAGGCCCACACCGCCCGCACCACCGCGGAGCGGGCCGCGGCCGACCAGGCCGCTGCCGCCGAGGCCGCCCACACCGCCCGCCTCCAGGCCGAGGAGGCCGGTCGTCACCAGGCCGCCCTCGCCGGCCAGGCCGCCGCCGCCGAGACCGCCGCCCACACCACCGCCACCGAGCAGGCCCAGGCCGCAGCACAGGCCCACGAGGCCCACGCCGCCGCCGACGAGGCCGCGGCCGAGCAGGCCTCCGCACGCGCGGCCGCCGAGACCTCGGCCGCGGAGCAGGCCGCGGCCCGCACCGCCGCCGACGAGGCCGCGACCACCCAGGCGAACGCCGCCACCGAGGCCCACTCCGCCCGCACCACCGCGGAGCAGGCCGCGGCCGACCAGGCCGGTGCCGCCGAGGCCGCGAACGCCGCCCGCCTCCAGGCCGAGGAGGCCGGTCGTCACCAGGCCGCCCTCGCCGGCCAGGCCGCCGCCGCCGAGACCGCCGCCCACACCACCGCCACAGAACAGGCCCAGGCCGCAGCACAGGCCCACGACGCCCGCGCCGCCGCCGACGAGGCCGCTGCCGAGCAGGCCACCGCCCGCGCGGCCGCCGAGACCGCGGCCGCCGAGCAGGCCGCGGCGCGCACCGCCGCCGACCAGGCCGCCGCCGCCGCCGCTAACGCCGCCGAACAGGCCCACACCGCACGCACCACCGCCGAGCAGGCCGCCGGCACGGCCGCGGAGCAGGCCGAGGCCGCCCACACCGCCCGCCTCGAAGCCGAGGAGGCCGCCCGCGATCAGGCCGAGGCCGCCGGCCAGGCCGCCGCCGCCGAGCAGGCCGCCCACACCACTGCCACCGAACAGGCCCGGGCCGCGGCCGCTGCCCACGACGCCCGCGCCGCCGCCGACGCGACCGCAGCCGAGCACGCCGCGGGCGCGCAGGCGGCGTACGACGCCCGCGCCGCCGCCGAGCAGGCAGCCGAGCAGGCCTTCACCGCCCGCACCGCCGCCGACGACGCCGCCCGGGCCCAGGCCGCGGCCGCCGCCCGCGCGCTCACCGAGCGGATCGCGGCCGAGCAGGCCGCCGCCGGGGCCGCCACCGTCAGCGAGCAGGCGCACGCCGCACGCACCGGCGCCGAGCAGACGGCCCGCGAGCAGGCCGAGGCCGCCGGCCAGGCGGCCGCCGCCGAGCACGTCGCCCACACCACCGCCGCCGAGCAGGCCGAGGCGGCCGCCGCCGCCCACGGCGCGCGCACAGCCGCCGAGCTGGTGGCCGTCGAGCTGGCCACGCAGGCCGAGGCCGCCCACCGGGGCCGCGCGGAGGCCGAGGCCGTCGCCGCAGCCGCGGTCGAGGCCCGCACCCGCGCGGAGGCCGACGCCCAGGCCCATGCCGAGCTCGCCGCCCAGGCCCACGCCGCGCTGACCGACGCCGAGCAGCGACTGGCGGAGCAGGCCGCGGCACTCGCCGCGGCACTGACCGCCCGCGAGGCCGCGGAGGCCGATGCGTCCGAGCACGCCCGGCTCCGGGCGGAGGTCGAGGACGCCGCCGAGCGACGTGCTGTCGAGCGGCAGGCCGTGGAGTCCTCGGTGCGCTACCAGGCCGAGCTGGCCCAGGCGGCGCTCGAGGAGCGGCTCGTCGCCGAGCAGCGGGCCGCCGACCTGGCCCACCAGCTCGCCGAGCTCCGCGCCCAGCAGCTCGGCGTCGACCCCGGCACGAAGCGGAGCCGACCCCGACCGGCCCCCACCGCCGAGGAGGCCGTGACGGACCCGCCGACCGGCCCGGTCACCTTCAAGCGCGGCAGCGGCCGGCGACTGCTGTCGGTGGTCCTGCTCGTCGCCGCCCTGGCCGCCGCCGCCGGCACGGCGTACGTCGCCTCCGAGCGCGACCTGCTCCAGCCGCTCGGCATCGCCCTTTCGGCGGCCACGGTGGTTCTGGTGCTGCTCGGCCTCGCCGTCCGGCCCCGCGGCCGGACCGTCACCGTGGACGACGGCGTCGTGGTCGTCGTCGACGGCGACAGCCAGCACCGCTTCGACCTCACCAGCGACCGCACCCAGATCGAGGTCCACGGCCAGCCGGGCGACCGCGGCTGGCGCCTCGACTTCGTACGACGCAGCATGCCGCCGGTCAGCATCGACCGCCGCTCGGCCGACCCCGAGGAGCTGACCCGCCTGCTGCGCAGGTGGCGCCCCGAGCTGTGATCGGGACGCCGGCCGTCAGGGCGGCCGGCGTCAGGGGAGCAGCGCGGCGCGGAGCCGCTCGGCGACGACGGCGTTCGCGGCCGGGGCGCTGCGCCCCGCACCGGCGATGTTGAAGAAGCCGTGGATCTGGTCGGGGAACCGGCGCAGCTCGACGGTGGCGCCGGCTTGCTCCAGCCGTCGGGCGTAGGCCTCGCCCTCGTCGCGCAGCGGGTCGAACCCGGCGGTGACGACCAGGGCGGGCGCGAGGCCGGCGGGCAGCTCGGCGTACGCCGGCGAGACCCTCGGGTCGAGCGGGTCGGCGTCGCCGACGTAGCTGCTGGCGGCGAGGTCGATGAACTCCTGGGTCAGGTAGAAGCCCTGCGCGAACAGCCGGGCGCTCAGGGTGGGGTGCGCGTGGTCGGTCACCGGGTAGATCAGGAGCTGGAACGCCAGCGGCAGCCCGTCGCGAGCCGCCTCGATCGCCACCCCGGCCGCAAGGTTGCCGCCGGCCGAGTCGCCGCCGACGGCCACCCGCCCGGGCTCGGTGCCGAGTTCGTCGGTGTGGTCGAGCACCCAGCGGTACGCCGCCTGGGCGTCGTCGTACGCCGCCGGGAACGGGTGCTCGGGCGCCAGCCGGTAGTCGACCGCCAGCACCCGCACCCCGGACCGCTCCGCGAGCGACCGGCAGCCCGCGTCGTGGGTCTCCAGGTCGCCGAAGAAGAAGCCGCCGCCGTGGAAGAAGACGAGCAGCGGCCCGGGCGTCGCGGCCCCGGTGGGCACGTAGAGCCGGGCGCCGAGGCCGGCGACCCGCAGGTCGCGCACCGACCCGATCGCCTGGTCGCCGCCGGCCAGGCGGGTGTGGTCGACGGCCGCCAGCCGGGCCCTCGGGATCGGCATCGTCTCGACGCCGGCCTTCCGGGCCAGGCGCTGCAGGCGCAGCATCAGCTGGGTGTCGGCGGCGAGCGTCTGCCCGTCGAGGTGCACGGGCCGCCCGCCCAGTCGGCGCTGCACCGGCTCCGGCAGGGCGAGCACGGCGGTCAGCAGCGAGCGTTCGACGCGATGACGCAGGTTCACGAGCGCCAACCTAGATGACCCGCGCCTACCGGCCCCCCGGTGCCGCTCCGGAGGACACCTGGCGTTCACCCGTCGATGCCACAATGGCGTCATGTCAGCCGAGATCGTCCCGGTCTCGTCGAACGAGGCCGCTCCCGAGGAGCCCTTCGACGTCGAGCCGCCGTACGTCCCCGACCACGAGGCGCTCGCCGCGGTCGAGAAGTACGACGACCGCTTCCTCGACCGGGAGCTCTCCTGGCTGCACTTCAACCAGCGGGTGCTCGAGCTGGCCGAGGACCCCACCCTGCCGCTGCTGGAGCGGGCCCGGTTCCTGGCCATCTTCACCAGCAACCTCGACGAGTTCTTCATGGTGCGCGTCGCCGGCCTCAAGCGCCGGATCGCCGCCGGCCTCGCCGTGCGTGCCGCCTCGGGGATGATGCCGCGCGAGGTGCTGGAGAGCATCTGGTCGACGACCCGCGGACTGAGCGAGCGGCACGCCCGGATCTTCCGCGAGGACATCGTGCCCTCGCTCACCGAAGCCGGGATCGAGCTGGTCCGCTGGGACGACCTGGACCGCGAGGAGCAGAAGTCCTGCAAGCGGCTGTTCAAGGACCGGATCTTCCCGGTGCTCACGCCGCTGGCTGTCGACCCGGCCCACCCGTTCCCCTACATCTCGGGGCTCTCGCTCAACCTGGCGGTGCTGATCCGCAACCCGAAGACCCGCAAGGAGCACTTCGCGCGGGTCAAGGTGCCGCCGATCTTCGCGCGGTTCGTCCCGCTCGGGAACCAGCGCTTCGTGCCGCTCGAGGACGTCATCCGCGAGCACCTCAAGCGGCTCTTCCCGGGCATGGAGGTGCTGGAGGTGCACACCTTCCGGGTCACCCGCAACGAGGACCTCGAGGTCGAGGAGGACGACGCCGAGAACCTGCTCGCCGCCCTGGAGAAGGAGCTGCTGCGGCGGCGCTTCGGGCCGCCGGTGCGCCTGGAGGTCGAGGAGTCGATCTCGACCTCGGTGCTGGAGCTGCTGATGGACGAGCTGGGCGTCGTCGACCAGGAGGTCTTCCGGCTGCCCGGCCCGCTGGACCTGCGCGGCCTGCACGGGATCGCCGATCTGGGCCGCGAGGAGCTGAAGTTCCCCGCCTTCCTGCCCACCACCCACCACCGGCTCGCCGAGGTGGAGTCCTCCGCACCGGTGGACGTGTTCAAGGCGACCCGGCGCAACGACGTACTGCTGCACCACCCGTACGACTCGTTCGCCACCTCGGTGCAGCGCTTCATCGAGCAGGCCGCCGCCGACCCGCACGTGCTGGCCATCAAGCAGACGCTCTACCGCACCTCCGGCGACAGCCCGATCATCGACGCCCTGATCGACGCCGCCGAGGCCGGCAAGCAGGTGCTGGTGATCGTCGAGATCAAGGCCCGCTTCGACGAGCAGGCCAACATCCGGTGGGCCCGCAAGCTGGAGCAGGCCGGCTGCCACGTCGTCTACGGCCTGGTGGGCCTCAAGACCCACTGCAAGCTCGCCCTGGTGGTGCGCGACGAGCCCGACGGCATCCGCCGCTACACCCACATCGGCACCGGCAACTACAACCCGAAGACCTCGCGGATGTACGAGGACCTCGGGCTGATCACCACCAACGAGACCATCGGCGAGGACGTCGCCCACCTGTTCAACAACCTGTCGGGCTGGTCGCGCAACGCGTCGTACGACGAGCTGCTCGTCGCGCCGGACTCGGTGCGCGACGGACTGATCGACCAGATCCACCGGGAGGTCGCCCACCACGCCGCCGGCCGGCCCGCCCGGATCCGGATGAAGGCCAACTCGGTGGTCGACGAGGCGGTGATCGACGCGCTCTACCTCGCCTCGCAGGCCGGCGTCCCGGTCCAGCTGCTCGTGCGCGGCATCTGCGCCCTGCGCCCTGGCGTACCCGGCCTGTCGGAGACGATCGAGGTGCGCTCGATCCTGGGCCGGTTCCTGGAACACAGCCGGGTGTTCTCCTTCGAGAACGGCGGCGAGCCGGTCGTCTGGATCGGCTCGGCCGACATGATGCACCGCAACCTGGACCGCCGGGTGGAGGTCCTGGTTCGACTGCCCGGCGACGACAGCGTCACCGCGGTCGGCACCATGCTCGACCTGGCCTTCGCGCCCAGTACCTCGGCGTGGCTCCTCGACAGCGCCGGCGACTGGCGGCGCAACGAGGGTGACGTGCATCTCCAGGAGAGCCTGATCGAGCGTCAGCGGCGCCGCCGACCGAACTCCTGAGGGCCGCGGCGGGCATCCGACTTGTGTCGTTCGTCTGCCGACCCCCTAGCATGATGGGCGTTTGCTTCCCGCTCTCCAGGAGTTCTTCGTGGCGTTCCGCTTCCGGCCGGTCGATACCTCGTTCTACGATCTCTTCACCGACTCGGCCAACCACCTGGTGACCGGCACGGCGCTGCTGGCCGAGATGCTCAGCGAAGGCGCCGATCACGACGATGTCGCCCGGCGCATGCGCGACGCCGAGCACGCGGCCGACGACACGACCCACGCGATCATCAAGAAGGTCAACTCGACCTTCGTGACGCCGTTCGACCGCGAGGACATCTACTCGCTGGCCTCGGGTCTCGACGACGTCATGGACATGATGGACGAGGTCGTCGACATGATCCTGCTCTACGAGGTCCGGCAGCTGCCGGCCGCACTGTCGAACCAGGTCGAGGTGCTGCAGCGCTGCGCCGAGCTGACCTCCGCCTGGATGCCGCGGCTGCAGTCGATGCAGTCCCTCGAGGAGTACTGGATCGAGATCAACCGGCTGGAGAACACCGGCGACAAGAACCACCGCCGGATCCTGGCCAACCTCTTCTCGGGTGAGTACAAGACCATCGAGGTGCTGAAGCTGAAGGACATCGTGGAGTCCCTCGAGGACGCCATCGACGCCTTCGAGAAGGTCGCCAACATCGTGGAGCAGATCGCCGTCAAGGAGTCCTGACCCACGTGGAACTCGCGCTCGTCATCGCCGTAGTCGTCGTTGCCCTGACGTTCGATTACACCAACGGATTCCACGACGCGGCCAACGCCATCGCCACCTCGGTGTCGACGCGGGCGCTGACGCCGCGGGTGGCCCTGATCATGGCCGCCGTCATGAACTTCGTCGGTGCGTTCCTCGGCCAGGAGGTCGCCAACACCGTCGGCAGCGTCATCTCGCCGCCGTCCGGGTCGCAAGGCCTGGTCGTGGTGATGTCCGGGCTCCTCGGCGCCATCGCGTGGAACCTCATCACCTGGTACTACGGCCTGCCCTCGTCGTCCTCCCACGCCCTGATCGGTGGACTGGTCGGCGCGGCGCTCGCGTCCGGGACCCTCGTGGAGTGGTCGACGGTGATCGACAAGGTCGTCATCCCGATGATCGTCTCGCCGCTGTTCGCGTTCGCGGCCGGCTTCGCGCTGATGCTCGCGATCATGTGGTTGCTGCGCAAGCGCAACCCCCACAAGGTCAACCGCAACTTCCGGTTCCTGCAGACCGTCTCGGCCGCCGCGATGGCCCTGGGCCACGGCCTGCAGGACGCCCAGAAGACGATGGGCGTGATCTTCCTGGCGCTGCTCGCGGGCGGCTTCGTGGACCAGGGCGACGACCTCCCGCTGTGGGTCATCATCTCCGCCGCCAGCGCCATCTCGCTCGGCACCTACTCCGGCGGCTGGCGGATCATGCGCACCCTCGGTCGCCGGATCATCCACCTCGACCCGGCCCGCGGCTTCGCCGCCGAGGCGGTGGCCGCCACCGTGCTCTACACCACGGCGTTCATCTACCACGCCCCCATCTCCACGACGCACACCATCACCTCCGCCGTGATGGGTGTCGGGGCGACCAAGCGGTTCTCCGCCGTGCGCTGGGGCGTGGCGAAGTCGATCCTCGCCGCCTGGATCCTCACCTTCCCCATGGCCGGTGCCGTCGCCGCCGCCGTGTACCTCATCTGCCACTTCGTCTTCCAGCTGCCGTAGGCAGCTGGCGATAGTTGGTGGGGTAGTCCGTCACACCAGGGGGATTTTCTCCGTCAAGACCCCCCTCATGTGACGGACTACCCCGCCGATGCGCTCGGCGGCCCGCCGGCCGGTGCGATCAGGCCGCCCGGTGCGCCAGCAACCGGGCCCGCGACAGGTCGTCGAGGGCTCGACGCTGCTCGACGGTCTCGGTGGACTGCCACCAACTCGGCTTCTGCAACGTCCAGCGCCGATCCGTGACCGGTGCCGCCACCGCCCGGGCGTACGACGCGTGCAGCCGGTGTACGACGGCCGACGGATCGGCGACGTCGGCGCCGACCATCGCCACGGGGTGCAGACCGTGTCCACGAAAGCGCTCCTCGCGGGCCAGGTCCTTGGCCCTCTGGGAGCCCGTCAGGTGCAGGAACCCGTCGTACTCGCCGACGACTCCGGTCGCGGGGTCGATCAGGTCGGGGGTCCCGATATGGCGCCCGTCGAGATCGAACACCGGCACGTTGCATCGTGGAGGGGGCAGGCCTGCGTCGATCCACACGAAGCGCATCGTGTGCTCCATCGGCGACCAGACGTTCTCGTCGGCGTGCGGAA
Organism: Nocardioides sp. W7; assembly: GCF_022919075.1. NCBI lineage: Bacteria > Bacillati > Actinomycetota > Actinomycetes > Propionibacteriales > Nocardioidaceae > Nocardioides > Nocardioides sp. W7. Next base: position 374,548 of record NZ_CP095078.1, read on the forward strand.
GGGCGTCGCGGCATTGTTGGACGCCCGTCCAGCCCGCCAGCCGTTCCTCGACGAGCTCCTGGCACTCCGCGGCGGAGACGAGGTCCGAGAACGCCGCGAGCTCGAGGACCCGGACCGCCGCGCGCACGCTTCGGGCATAGCGCATCTCGAAGCACACCGACCGCACCGGCGTCGTCACAAGGAGCCCGTCGTGCTCGATCAGCTCGTCCGGGGCGAGCCGCTCCTTGCTCGGCACGCGTCGCTGATCCGGCCTGAGGTTCCCTTCGCCGATGGCGAGCGTCACCGGTCGATCATCGGACCCGTCGAACCAGCGGCCGCCCATCCAGCTCAGGGCGCCCCAGCCGGTGACGCCGCCGTACGGCGGGAGCTCCCCGGCGGCCTCGACGATCCGCTGCGCCACCGGTTCGGAGTCGGTGCCGGCCGGGACGAACAGTCCGGCGGCGACCCGTCGCCAGCTCCCGCCCCGTGCCTGGTCCCGGGTCGGGCCCGCCACTCCGCTCGGGTCGACGGGGACTGGCGAGACCACATCCGGATGACCCGGATGAGGTGCAGGCGGAAGGCGGTCCAGTCGACGCACCCGTCGAGGATCGGCCGGATCCGCTCTGCCGGTGGTCCGGTTCCACAGCGCCCCACCATCCGGGGACGGGGAAGCCGCCTGTGGACGATACGCGGCCCGCGAGTACCGGCGGGGTACTCCGTCACACAGGTGGGGACAATTCCCACATTCGGCCCCCTGGTGTGACGGACTATCCCGCCAACCCGGCCACACTCCGTCAGGTGAACGGGTGCCGTTCGGTCGAACGGACTTCGCCCTTGCGCAGGTGTACGACGAGCAGCTCGCCGGGCTCCAGCTCCGGGTCGTCGACCCCGAGGTGGTCGTAGACCCAGGGCAGCACCGGCCGATGCGTGCAGAGCAGCCCGCCGACGCTGTCCTTCCCCATCCGGCCGATCAGCTTGTCGACGGCCCGGGCCGCCGAGGCCTCGGTCGCGGACTCCTCGCTCAGCCGGCCGGTGAGCTTCGAGCGAGCCCCCGTCTCCCGAACGTACGGCGCCACGGTCTCCGCGCACCGGGTCGCGTCCGAGCTGACCACCCGACGGACGTCGTACGCCGCGATCACCGGCGTCAGCTTCTCGGCCTGCGTGCGACCGACCGCCAGCAGCGGCCGCACCGGGTCCTCGTCGCGCCACGCCTTCCGCGACCGCGCCCGGGCGTGGCGCAACACGAGCAGCGGCAGGGTCCGGCGGCGCTTCTCGAGAGCCTCCTCGAGGGTGACCCGGTCGTAGTCGTAGCTCAGCCGGCTGCGCGCCTCGGCGACGTCGACCCAGGCCACCTGGTCGATCTCGTGGTTCGCGGCGTAGCCGCTCACGTCGTCGCTGCCGACCGCGCGACCGGTCCAGTAGAAGACCGACTTCATCCGGGCGCCGGTGTCGTAGCGCTGGCCACCCAGCGGCACCCCGAGCCGCACCCGCAGGCCGGTCTCCTCCTCCACCTCACGCACGGCGGCGGCGGTGCGGTGCTCGCCCCGGTCGAGCTTGCCCTTGGGGAACGACCAGTCGTCGTACCTCCCCCGGTGCACGAGGAGGACCTGGCGACCCGGCCGGAAGACGACCGCGCCCGCGGCGAGCACATCGGGGAGCTGACCCATACGGCTAGTCTCACAGAACCCCGAAACGCTGAGGAGACGGTGTGCGAGCACGGCTACGACCGGTCCTGGTCGTCACGCTGGTGCTGGTGCTCGTGGCCACTGCGGCGGTGCTCAGCGTCCGCTGGTGGCGCGACGCGCACCGCACCGAGCTCGAGCGGGCCTTCTCGCTGGCGCCGAGCGAGATCGAGCGGGCGTCCTGGACGGCCTGGGGGGCGGTACGACGCGAGCTCGGCGTCGACGAGCTCGACGAGCTGCTCGCTGCCGGCTACGACGCCGACCTGACGTCGGCCTCCGCGCTCGTGGAGTCGGCGCCGCTGCTGCAGGAGGAGTACGGCTGGTCGCCGGCCACCGTCGACTGGGAGCTGTTCAGCCAGTCCGAGGCGGGGGCGGCGGTCGTGGTCGGGCTGCCCGACGACCTCGACGTCGACGACGTCGGCGACCGGCTGGAGGCCCTCGGCTACACCCGCCCCGACGACGCCACGGGCGTGTGGAAGGGCGGCGAGGAGCTGGTGGCCACGGTCGCGGCGGGCCGCCCGTCGAGCCCGGTGCTCCAGTACGTCGCCCTGGACGCCGACGAGCAGCTGCTCACCCTCAGCGACAACGTGGGCTACCTCGGCTCGGTGATCGAGGACCGTGGTGGCGAGGACCGACTCACCGAGGTCGTCGACGCGGTCGGCGACCCGCTGTCCGCGTCGGTCTTCCGCGGCAGCTACGCCTGCTCCGCGCTGGCGATGGGCCAGGCCGACCCCGCCGACCAGGCCGAGGCCGACGAGCTCCTCGCCGCGGCGGGCGAGGTGCACCCGATGACCGCCTTCGCGATGGCGGTGCAGCCCGACCGCGACGTACTGGTCGCGATGGCCTTCGAGAACGACGACCAGGCCCGGGCCGACGCCGACAGCCGCGCCGTGCTCGCCTCGGGGCCGGCGCCGGGCCAGGGCGGCTCGTTCTCCGATCGGTTCACCCTCGGCGACGTCGTGGCCGACGGGACCGTGGTCACGCTGCCGCTGCGGCCCGCCGAGGGCGCCTACGTGCTCTCCGACCTCAGCTCCGGCCCGGTGCTCTTCGCGACCTGCTGATCCCGATGGCTCCTACCGGAAGCGCCGCAGGCGCAGGCTGTTGGAGACCACGAACACCGACGACAGCGCCATCGCGGCCCCGGCGAGCATCGGGTTGAGCAGCCCGGCGGCGGCCAGCGGCAGCGCCGCCACGTTGTAGCCGAAGGCCCAGAACAGGTTGCCCTTGATGGTCGCGAGCGTCCGCCGGGAGAGGCGTACGGCGGTCGCCGCGACCCGCAGATCGCCGCGCACCAGGGTCAGGTCACTCGCCTCGATCGCGACGTCGGCGCCGGTGCCCATCGCGATGCCGAGGTCGGCCTGCGCGAGAGCCGCGGCGTCGTTGACGCCGTCACCGACCATGGCGACGACCCGGCCCTCGGCCTGCAGCCGTTTCACGACGTCGACCTTGTCGGCGGGCAGCACCTCCGCGATCACGTCCTCGATGCCGACCTGGGCCGCCACCGCCCGCGCGGCGCGCTCGTGGTCACCGGTGAGCAGCACCGGCCGCAGTCCGAGGGCACGCAGCTCCCGGACCGCCTCGGCCGAGGTTTCCTTGACCCGGTCGGCCACGTGCAGCCACCCCCGCGGCACGCCGTCCCAGCTCACCTGGACGACCGTGTGTCCATCCGGCTGGTCGACGTCGGCAGCGGCGCGGCCGACCGTGACCACCCGTCCGTCGATGCGGCCCTCGACCCCCAGGCCCGCCGTCGCGCGGAACCCGGTCGCCGACGGCAGCTCTCCCAGCCGCTCGCGCGCACCGGTCGCGACCGCGCGCCCGATCGGGTGCTCCGAGGCGTCCTCGACGGCACCCGCCGCACGGAGGACGTCGTCCGGGTCCTCGCCGTCGGCGGCGACCACCTCGAGCAGGGTCATCCGACCGGTCGTGACGGTGCCGGTCTTGTCGAGGACGACGGTGTCGATCCGGCGGGTCGACTCCAGCACCTCGGGCCCGCGGATCAGGATGCCGAGCTGGGCGCCGCGGCCGGTGCCGACCATCAGCGCGGTCGGCGTGGCCAGCCCGAGGGCGCACGGGCAGGCGATGATCAGCACCGCCACGGCCGCGGTGAACGCGGTCGCCGCGGACGCACCCGACCCCAGCCAGAAGCCGAGGGTCCCGACGGCCAGCGCGATCACCACCGGCACGAAGAAGCCGGAGATCCGGTCGGCGAGCCGCTGCGCCTGCGCCTTGCCGTGCTGCGCCTCCTCGACCAGCCGGGCCATCTGCGCGAGCTGGGTGTCGGCGCCGACCCGGGTCGCGCGCACCAGCAGCCGGCCGCCCGCGTTGATCGTGGCCCCGGTGACCGCGTCGCCTGGCCCGACCTCGACGGGCACCGGCTCACCGGTGAGCATCGAGGCGTCCACCGCGGAGGTGCCGCTCTCCACACGGCCGTCGGTGGCGATCTTCTCGCCGGGGCGTACGACGAACAGGTCGCCGACCGCGAGCTCGCCCGCCGGCACCGACACCTCGACCCCGGCGCGCAGCACGGAGACGTCCTTCGCGCCCAGCGACAGCAAGGCCCGCAGCGCGGCCCCGGCCCGCCGCTTCGACCGCTTCTCGAACCAGCGGCCCGCGAGCAGGAACGTCGTGACGCCGGTGGCGGCCTCCAGGTAGATGTTGCCGAGCCCGTCGGTGCGCTCGATGGTGAGCCGGAACGGGTGGGTCATCCCGGTCTCGCCCGCCGTGCCCCAGAACAGGGCGACGAGCGACCAGCCGAAGGCGGCGAGCACCCCGAGCGAGACCAGCGTGTCCATCGTCGAGGTGCCGTGCCGCGCGTTCAGCGCCGCCGCCCGGTGGAACGGCCAGGCGCCCCACACCACGACGGGCGCGGCCAGGGTCAGCGAGAGCCACTGCCAGTGGTCGACCTGGAGCGCCGGCACCATCGCCATCGCGACGACGGGCACCGTCAGCACCGCCGAGACCACCAGCCGCTGCCGCAGCGCCTCGAGCTCGGGGTCGCCGGTCTCCTCGGCCGCCTCCGGCTCGGCGGCGTCCCGGGGCAGGGTTGCGGCGTACCCCGCCGCGGCGACGGTCGCCAGCAGGTCGTCGGGGGTCAGCGTGGACGGGAAGGACACCCGGGCCTTCTCGGTGGCGTAGTTCACCGACGCCGAGACCCCGTCGAGCCTGTTCAGCTTCCGCTCGATCCGGTTGGCGCAGGACGCGCAGGTCATCCCGGTGATGTCGAGCTCGACGTCAGTGCTCATCTCAGTGCCCATCTCAGTGCTGGTCTCAGTGCTCATGGCCTGTCCCGTGCTGGCCCGTCTCGGGCTCATCGGTCGCGCCCGCTCCCCCGACCTCGACGGTGAAGCTCGCGGTGCGCACCACGCCCTCGTGCTGGAAGTCCAGGAAGAGCCGGTAGGTCCCCGCGCTCGGGAAGCTGGTGTGGAACCGGATCGCGGGCCCGGTCCCGTCGCCCTCGTCCGGGTGGACGTGCAGGTAGCCGAGGTCGCCGGAGCGCAGCGCGACCAGGTGGCCGTTGGCGCCGAGATAGGGCTCCAGGTCGGTCACGGGCTCCCCGCGGCGCTGGACGGTGAGCGCGAGCTCCGTCTCGACGCCCGCCTGCAGCAGGCCGCCGAGCGTCACGTCGTACCCGTCGACCGAGGAGCTCAGCGTCTGCTCGCCCAGCGGCTCGGGGTCGAAGTCGCCCGGGACGGTCAGGTCGGCGCCGAGCACCACCGGCTCGCCGCCGGTGGGGGCGGTGTCGGCCAGCACCCGCCACACGCCGGGGGTCAGGTCGAGGTCGACGGACCAGGTGCCGTCGACCGCGCGGTCCGGGTGGACGTGCTGGAAGCCGGTCAGGTCGCGGCGCACCGCGATCAGGTGCAGCTCCTTCTCGTGCTGGACGTCGTACGACGTCACCGGGGCGCCGTCCGGACCCATGACGTGGAACGCGAGGCGCTGCCGTCCCGGCGCCAGCCGGTCCTCGACCAGGTGCAGGGTGTAGCCGCCCGCGGCGCTCTCCAGCCCGGCCGGAGTCGTCGAGGCATGGCCGCCGGCCGCTTCCTGCCCGCTCCCCGCGTGCCCGTCCTCCGCGTGCCCGCCCGCCTCGTGAGCGGTCGGCTCGGTGTCGTCCGGACCCACCAGGCGGCCCAGACCGATCCCCGCACCCAGCACGAGCGCCAGGATCCCGCCGAACGCGGCGACCCGCGCCGGCGTCCCGGTCATGACTCCCATCGCGCTCACACCAACCGGTAGCCGGCTTCCTCGACCGCAGCGGCCACGGCCGCCGGGTCGAGGGAGCCGTTGCTGGTGACGACGACCCGGCCGGTCTCGTGGGAGGCCTCGACCGCGGTCACGCCCGGGATCTCACCGATCTCCTCGCGCACCGACAGCTCGCAATGACCGCAGGTCATGCCGCCGACGTTCCAGGTGGTCTGCTCGCTCATCTTCTCGTTCCTTCGTCTGGGTTGCTCAGGACCGGACCAGGCGGGTGATCGCCTCGAGGGCCTCGGCGACCTTCGCCCGCCCCTCGGCGTCACCGCTCCGGGCTGCGTCGACGACGCAGTGGTGCATGTGCTCCTCGAGCAGGCCGAGGGAGACGGCCTGGAGGGCCTTCGTCATCGCGGCCACCTGGGTCAGGATGTCGATGCAGTACTGCTCCTCCTCGACCATCCGCTGCAGACCCCGGGCCTGGCCCTCGATCCGGCGCAGCCGCTTCAGGTAGTCGTCCTTGCGGTGGATGTAGCCGTGCTGGTGTCCGCTCTCGCCTGCCATGCCTAAGACCCTACCCCCCTAGGGTATCAACCTCAAGGCGCAGAAAAGCCCCGCTCGTGGAGCGGGGCTGCTCAACTCTCGGCGCGAGGCGCGGGCACGACGCCCAGGATCTCGTCGATCTCGGCTGGGGACAGGTGATCGTCGGCCTCGCTGGCCGCGATGATGAGGTTGGTCGTGAGCTCGACCTCACCCAGCAGGTCGGCATCTTCCAAGGTGACGTCGAACTGGTCGTGCACGCCTGCCTCCCAGTCTGATGTCACTGCCTCATGTCGCTGCCTGATCGTCGCTGCTGATCGTCACTCACGCGGGCCCGGGACTCCGGACGCACGTCCCGGAAATACGTTCCCCACCCAGAGTACGACTAAACCGCGATCGCGACCCCGGACCCGGCCCACCCGGTGACGCACAGACCTCCGGAAGACAGCACGAGGCCCCACCCGTGACGGGTGGGACCTCGTGGTGGCTGTGGTCAGACAGGTGCCAGACCAGTGCCGGTCTTGTCAGACGGCGCGAACGTTCTCCGCCTGGGGGCCCTTCGGGCCCTGGGTGACGTCGAACTCAACCTTCTGGTTCTCGTCCAGGGACTTGTAGCCCTGGGTCTGGATCGCCGAGTAGTGCACGAAAACGTCGTCGCCGCCGTCCTCCTGCGCAATGAAGCCGAAGCCCTTCTCAGCGTTGAACCACTTCACGGTGCCTTGAGCCATGTGCTCGTTACTCCTGATATCGGAACGAGAGGCCATCACATCGACGGCCCCACACCAGATGCGGTGACACGTCGCTCCGACTCGTGATTGGTAAGACCACAAAGCAGAAACGCCGTTGGATCACAAACTCCGCGGGCGTCAGACCAGCTGGAACTTGCACCTGTTGCAGGAAAGACAGTACCAAGCAAGTCGGCCGAGCAAACCCCCCAGACCCCTGCTTTCTCGACGAGAGACGTGAAGGTTCTGCAACGGGCGTGTGTCAGGTCGGGAAACCGGCCGGGCCGGGCGGACCCGGTCCGCCCGTCTCCCGGGGGATGCACGCCCCTGGGCGGCGGCTAGCCGCAGGCGAGCCGGCACCGGGCGAGGAACGCGGCGGGGCTGCGACTCTCCAGAAGCTCGACGAGTACGCCGTCATCCGTCGTCCCGTAGCAGACCGCCGCGATCCCGCCGCTGGACTCCGTGACGTCGTGGTGCCAGCGCACCCGGTCCAGACCGGCTCGGACCTCCGCGATGCCGTCCACGTCCAGGCAGACGTGATTGACCCCGAGGTCGACCGGTCGTGCGGGGGCCGCGCCGGCCCCACCCGCCACCCTCACCGAGACCGGGCCGGGGACCGGAGGCAGGGGGTGGCCAGCCGGGTCGGCGACCCGCACCACCACCCCCACCAGACCGGTCGGCCCGTCGTCGGACGCCCGGAGCTCGATCGGGGTGCCGTCCGGGCAGACGACCGGCTCAGCCTCGGCGTACCCCAGGCGCGCGCGGACCGCGGCGACGTCCGGCACCGCCCAGACCAGGCCCGCGACGCCCGGCGTACCGGGGGCGCGGGTCGCCGGTGTCGGCGAGCTGAACGCGAACAGCTCCAGGAATGCCGCGTCGGTGCGCAGCAGTGCCACCTCGGCCGCCGTCCCCTCCGTGGCCAGCGACTCGTCGGCCGGGGTCGTCCCGACCGGCCAGCCGAACGCGCCGTGGTCGACGGCCCCCAGGCCGTCGACCCAGAACGCGCGAGCGCGCTCGAGGTCGGCGACGCTCACGCCGACGTGGTTGAGAGCGACGACTCCGGTCTCGGGCACGGCGGCAACCTACCGGTCACGGGGTCGGGACACCGGCCGCGCGAACCTCCACGACCACGAAGCCCGGGGCGACGGGCCGGTACGCGCTCTCCACCACGAAGACGCTGCAACAGTCCTCGACGGCGTTCAGGTTGGCGGCCACCCAGTCGGCCATGATCACCGCGGTCACCGTCTGGTCCGCCATCACCTGGCACTGCAGCCGGAGCATCCCGACCGCGATCGCCAGATAGGTGGGCTGGTTGGTCACGGTCACGTTCGGCACGCCCGTGGTCAGCTCCACCACCGAGGGCGAGCCCACGACCTGACCCAGGAGACCCTGCGCGTCCAGACGACGCAGATCGCCATTGGCAGGGTCCTGCAGGGCGGCTTGGACCGCGGGGGTGTCCTGCGGAAGATTCGATGGTCCGACCACCTCGGCGGCCTCGAGCCGGTCGAAGGACGCGGCCGGGGTCGGTGCGCTCCACAGGGATCCGGCGACAGAACCCAGGGCCAGGAGGGTCAACGCCACCGAGGTCGCTCCCGCCGCGGTGACCCGGACGTCCCCGCTCGCCATGCGCTTCACCACGTGCAGGAACAGGGGCACCAGCGCGGCAGACACCAGTCCGACCTGGACGGCATATCCGAAGAGCAGCTGCGTCGGCAGGGATCGCCCCATGTAGTACGGCAGGGTCAGCAACGACCACCCGCCGCAGAGAGTGAGGGCGAGCCCCTGGATGCGCCAGGTGTCCGAGTCCCTCCGGCGTACCTGAAGGAGGATCCCGACCACGGTCGCGGCGGCGAAGAACGCGACGACCCCGACATGGGTGCCGAACGCCGGCATGGCGACGTTCCCGTAGCCGATGGTCCCGAACATCTGCGAGAACAGGAGGAACTTCGACCAGTCGGCCGACTCGCCGATGAGCGCCGTGACCGTCGCGTAGACGAGGAACGGCAGAGCGACGGCGACCCCGCCCACGACCGCGGCGACCACTCGGTCTCGCCACCCGGTCAGCGCCAACACGATCCCCACGCCCACCGCCACCACGACGGGCAACCCGTGATCGGGGTTGTTGAGCGCAGCGACACCGGCGAGCAACCCCACGACCGCCGCTCGCCACGCGACGCCCCTGGTCCCGAGACCGGCGCTCCGCCTGAACAGGGCGAGCGCCGCCACGATGGTCACCACGGGGAGCACGGTCCGGAACGGCACGGAAGCGAAGTAGGTCGCCGGGTACACACCGTTGGCAGTGGCGAAGATGATCGGCGCGGACACGAGGAGGAGCACGACCGGCACGGTCCGGCGACCGCCGACCATCGCGCCCACCAGGACCGCGCCGGCGATGGTGACCACCTGCAGGAACAGGACCCACCCGAGGGCGATCGCCAGCGCGTGGTCGGGCGATGACCGGATCACCGGGGCGATGGGGAGACCGAGCAGGTTGACGTACTGCGGGAAGTAGTCGACCAGCGGCACCCGCCCCACGGCGGGAGCGATCAGCTCGTCGAGCGTGTAGGTGGCGTGCCACGGCTCCACGATGCTGGTCGGCGTCTGGACCAGGGCGGGCAGCAGGAACGCCAGGATCACGACCACCAGCACGACCGAGGCGACGCGTCGGAACCAGACGCCGCGGACCAGCAGCGACGCGACGGCGAGGACGGCGGCCAGCACGCCGAGGACCAGCTCCCACCACTGCAGACGCGGGAACCAAGCCGCGAGGCCCGGGTCCACCTCCTCGAACCAGAGGGCGGCCGCCACGGCCAGGACGACCGCGCCGGCGAGCGCGAGTACGTCGACGAACAGTCGGGCCGGCCCGCGGCGGAGTCGGGCCAGGACCCACACCAGCCCGAGGAGCATCGGGACCGAGAGCCACCAGCCCACGAGAACCACCCGATCGCGGGGCTCCAGGAGCGTGGCCGCCAGATGGGCTGCGAACACATCGCTGCTGATGGCAGGTGGGCTCGGCTCGGGCCCGACCTTCACGATCAGGAAGGTGATCAGCGCCTCGAGCACGACAGCAGCGGGAGCGACGTAGGCGAGCTCGGCGAGTCCGCGAGTCCGCGGATCAACGTCGTGAGGTCGTGTCGAATGTAGCGCCATGAGGAGACGTCTCCGAGGTGCAACTGAGCGGCTGGTCCGGGGGAGCGTACTCGGACTGCCGCCTTCGGACTGCGGTCTTCCTACTCCCGCCCCTCGCGCGAGGAGACCGCCGGAAAACCCCCGTGTCGGCGAGTGATGTGCTACCCGAGGTCCGTCGGTCATTCCCGCAGGCAACCCCCGCAGGGCCACGAGTGCCACCGCGACCGGCTCCGGAGCGCCTCGATATGCTCCACCCGGTATGAGGGCTCCCTCGGGTTCTCCCCAGGTCCTCTCCATACCGCGGGCCCCTAGCTCAATTGGCAGAGCAGAGGACTTTTAATCCTTTGGTTGTGGGTTCGAGTCCCACGGGGCCTACCGACCGTCTCGGTCACGACCGGACCTTCGGCGGACGGCCGCGACGCGGCTTGCGCGGGATCACCTGGCCGGCGCTGAACAGCTCGCCGCCCCAGACTCCCCACGGCTCCCCGCGGTCGACGGCCGCCGACAGGCAGGCGGAGCGGATCGGGCAGGGCAGGCAGGCCGACTTGGCGCGCATCGCCTCGTCGTTGTCCTTGGCGAACCACAGGTCGGGGTCGGCGTGGCAGGGCAGGACGTCGGGGGTGACGGCGGCCGGGGGTGCGGTCAGGGTCAGGGGGAGGGTCTCGGCGAGGGTCGCGGTGCTCATGGGACATGACTACGCGCGCCCGCTTGCAGGGGACTGGGAGCGGACTGGAGGTCCACTTGAACCGGGATCAGGCCGCGGCCGCCGCCCGTACCTCGTGGACCGGGCGCCACCGGTCGTGCAGCGTGGTGATCAGGCTGATCAGCGACAGGAAGAACATCGTGTCGAAGCCGTCCAGCTGCGCCTCGCCACCCGGCAGCACCTCGTCGGCGAGCACCACCAGTACGACGTTGACGGCCAGCCGGATGACGAAGGTGACCGTCAGGGAGCCGACCGTCCAGTGCCGACGGGCCGCGACCAGCGTGATGCCGGCATTGAGGACCACCACCACCGCCACGCCGACGAACAGGTCGGACGTGGAGCCCGTGAAGTCCGGCAGCATCTGCGCGAACACGACCGCGAGCAACCCGACCAGCACGATCTTCTCGGCGGTGCCCCCGGACAGGATCCGGTCGTGCTCCGCGCGCCAGGCGATCTGCTCGTGCGCCTCGTCGATCTCCTCGGGCAGCGGCTCCGGGCTCATCCGCCAGTCCCAGTCCGGGGCGGGCAGGCGCGGGGTGACGGCGTACCGGACGACCGCGACCACGCCGAGGAGCACGACGAACAGCAGCGGGAGGGCCCACCGGTGCTCCCCCAGCAGGTCGGTCACGTCGAGCCTCGCGATGTGGATCCACCACTCCTGGGGGAGCTTGACGAACACCCAGATCAGGGCGGCGGCACTCAGCCACCAGCTCAGCGCCAGGGCGATCGGGGACCACCGGGCGCGCACGGTCTCGTAGGCGATGAAGAAGTACTCGAAGGTGTTGGGGAAGACCAGCAGCAGCGGGCGGGCATGGGTGAGCTCGAACGCCACCACGCCGACCAACCGGTAGAAGTAGAGGAACCAGCCGACCCGGAACGCCGGCATGCTCGCCCAGTTCCGCAGCGTGGCGAGGTAGGCGATCGCCAGGTAGTAGACGTCCATCGCCTTGTCGTAGCCCTGGTAGCCGGGCGGGTCGTAGCCGAAGAGCTGGAAGATCGTCTGGTCGACGCCGTCGAGCACGAGGCACGCGACCACGGCGGGGAGCGGCCAGTAGGGGATCGCCAGGGGCAACAGGAAGCGTGCGCCGACGACGGCGACGAAGACGAGCGTCACGCCCAGGTCCATACCGGACATGGTGACATGTTGAACGCGTTCAAAATGGGTTAAGGTCCCGGACATGCGCATCGTGATCCCGGGCGGCACCGGTCAGGTCGGCGGCATCCTGCGGCGCTCGCTCGCCGCCCGCGGGTACGACGTCGTGGTGCTCAGCCGTCGTCCCGAGCGGCTGGAGCCCGGCGTCCGGCACCGGATCTGGGACGGCCGGAACGTCGGTGACTGGGCCGAGGAGCTCGACGGCGCCGACGCGCTGGTCAACCTGGCCGGACGCTCGGTCAGCTGCCGCTACACCGAGGAGCACCTGCGCCAGATGATGGACTCCCGGGTCGAGTCCACCCGGGCGGTCGGGCGGGCACTCGAACAGGCTGCCCGGCCGCCGGCAGTGTGGCTGCAGATGAGCACCGCCACGATCTACGCGGACCGGCGGGACGCACCGAACGACGAGCACACCGGGATCATCGGCGGCGACGAGCCCGGCGTGCCGGCGTACTGGGAGTACAGCGTGCGGATCGCCCGCCACTGGGAGGCCGCCCAGCAGCAGGCGACGCTGCCGCACACGCGGCGCGTCGCCCTGCGGACCGCGATGGTGATGAGCCCCGACCGCGGCGGGGTGTTCGACTACCTGCTCCGGATGGCCCGCCTGGGGCTCGGCGGGCCGGTCGCGGGCGGCGGCCAGTACGTCTCCTGGATCCACGACCGTGACCTCGTGCGGGCCGTCGACCTGCTCCTGGCCCGCGACGACCTCGCCGGGCCGGTGAATCTGGCCGCCCCGGGCCCCTCCCCCAGCGCGAGCTGATGCGCGTCCTGCGACGGGCCTGGGGACACCGCCCGGGGCTGCCCGCGACCCGCGCGATGGCCGAGCTCGGCGCCTGGGCGCTGCGCACCGACACCGAGCTGCTGCTGAAGAGCCGGCGCGTCGTACCGACCCGGCTGCTGGCGACCGGGTTCGAGTTCGAGCACCCCGACTGGTCCGCGGCCGCCGCCGACCTGGTCGCCCGCGTGCGCGACCGGTAGCCACCGGTTCCTCGCGACGCCGATGTGACTGCCGCGGCACGGAGGCGCATCCTGTGGCCTGGATCACCGATCGAAGGGAAGACCCGTGAGCGCTCGTCGTGTGCTGCCGTCCGAGGAGGCCGTCGACCTGGTCCGGCTGGTGCGCCGGATCGCCGCCGACGAGCTCGCCCCACGCGCCGCCGCGGCCGAGGCCGCCGGCGAGTTCCCCCGCGAGGTCTTCCGGATGCTCGGCCGGACCGGGCTGCTCGGCCTGCCCTACCCCGAGGAGTACGGCGGTGGCGGCCTGTCGTACGAGGTCTACCTGCAGGTGCTGGAGGAGATCGGCGCGGTGTGGGCCAGCGTCGGCGTCGGGGTCTCCGTGCACGCCCTGTCCTGCTTCGGGCTCGCCACCCGGGGCACCGAGGAGCAGCGACTGCGCTGGCTGCCCGAGATGCTCGGCGGCGACCTGCTCGGCGCCTACTGCCTCTCCGAGCCGCACGCCGGATCCGACCCGGCCGCGATGACCACCACCGCCCGCCTGATCGGCGACGAGTACGTCATCTCCGGAGCCAAGGCCTGGACCACCCACGGCGGCGAGGCCGACTTCTACAAGGTCATGGCCCGCACCTCCGCCAGCCCCGGCGGCCGCGACGGCATCTCCTGCTTCCTCGTCCCGGCCGACAGCACCGGCCTCACCGCCGACCGGCCCGAGGACAAGATGGGGCTGACCGGCTCCACGACCGCCACCATGCGCTTCGACGGCGTCCGCGTCCCGGTCGAGCGACGCCTCGGCGCCGAGGGCGAGGGCCTCCGGATCGCCCTGGCCGGCCTCGACTCCGGCCGTCTCGGCATCGCCGCCGTCGCCACCGGCCTGGCCCAGGGCGCCCTGGACGCCGCCATCGCCTACGCCCAGCAGCGCACCACCTTCGGCAAGCGCATCATCGACCACCAGGGCCTGGGCTTCCTGCTCGCCGACATGGAGGCCGCCGTCGCCTCCGCCCGCGCCACCACCCTGCACGCCGCCCGCCTCAAGGACACCGGCCTGCCGTTCTCCCGCGAGGCCTCCATCGCCAAGCTGATCGCCACCGACCAGGCGATGAAGGTCACCACCGACGCCGTCCAGGTCCTCGGCGGCGCGGGCTACACCAAGGACTTCCCCCTCGAGCGCTACATGCGCGAGGCCAAGGTCATGCAGATCTTCGAGGGCACCAACCAGATCCAGCGCCTCGTCATCGCCCGCGGCCTGGACACCACCGACCAGGGCGCGATCGTCAGCCTGCCGGACCGAGCCTGATCGCCAGCACGGTCGTGTCGTCGTCGCGGGCACCCGGGGCGGCGAGCAGCATGCCGTCGACCCACGCCTCCATGCCGGCGCCGTCCGGGCCCCCGCCGGCGAGGTCGGCGAGCATGGCCAGGGAGGTCCCGAGGTCGACCCCGCGCCGCTCGATGAGCCCGTCGGTGTAGAGCAGCAGCGTCGAACCGGGCGCGAGGACCAGCTCGGTCTCGACCGCACCCGAGACCCCGAGGCCGAGCACCGGACGGGTGGCGACGTGCAGCTCGCTCGCCACCCCGTCCACGATCAGGAACGGCGGGGGGTGACCGGCCGCGGCGAGGACCATCCGGCCGGTCGCGGGCTCGACGGTGCCGACGATCGCGGTGGCGATGATCTGCTCGAACAGACCGTCCATGAAGCGATCGGTGCGGTCCAGGACGACCGCCGGCGACTCGTCGCCGAACAGGTGGGCCCGGACCGCGGCTCGCAGCTGGGTCATCGTCGTCGCGGCCGCGACGCCGTGGCCGGCGACGTCCCCGACCACGAAGGCCATCCGGCCGCCGGGCAGCTCGAAGGCGTCCCACCAGTCGCCACCCAGCTGGAACGTCGATGCCGGTAGGTAGCGGGCCGCGAGCTCCAGACCGGGGACCCGGGGCGGCTCGGCCGGGATCACGCTGCGCTGCAGCGACTCGGCCAAGCCGACCTGCTCGCGGGAGTTGACGTACAGCAGGCTCGCCAGGTGGCTGGCGAGCGCGACGGCGTTGTCGAGGTGCCAGGGCCGCCAGCCCGCGCTGTGCCCGCGCACCACCTGCTGCCACTTCTCGAAGGACTTCCGCGGGCTGAGCCGGACCTGCGGATCCGCGGCCAGGGCGAGCTGCTTGTTCGTCGGGTCGCCGCCCCAGTCGACGACCTCGGGGAGCTCGGGCCGCACCCAGCACAGCCAGCGGTCCGGCGCGGAGCCGATCACCAGCGCCCCGGCTGCCGTCTCGGCCACCGCCGCCAGCTCCGGGTCCAGGGCAGCGAGGTGCGCGCTGCCCCCCGGAAGGCTCTCGGGCCGCCGCAGCAGCTCGGCGATCCGGCGCACCGACGCCTCGTCCGGCACCGTGCCGAGCGTGGTCACCCGCCCGTCGAAGCACAGCGCCACGCCTCCGGCGCCCATCAGCTCCGCCAGCTCCGCGGTCTCCATCAGCGCCTTCAGGGGTGCCGGGGACGACGAGGTCGCCGCCTGCACCTCCGCGAGTAGCTCCTCGGCCCGGCGCACGTCGTCACGGGCGTCGGCCCGCTCCCGCTCGGCGACCAGCTGCGAGGCGACCTGGCCGAGGAACTCCGACGCCGCCCGGACATCGAGGCTCAAGGCGTGTGCCCCCGAGTAGTGGTGGCAGGCGATCAGCCCCCACAGCTGGCCGTCGACGACCAGGGAGACCGACATCGACGCCGTCACCCCCATGTTGGAGAGGTACTCGAGGTGGATCGGGGAGACGCTGCGCAGCGTCGAGTGGGACAGGTCGAGGGGACTGCCCGTGCCCGGGTCGAGCACCGGCACGATCGGGACCGGGGTATAGGAGATGTCGGCGATCAGCCGGATCCAGTTGGCGGTGTAGAGCCGGCGCGCCTGGGCCGGGATGTCGGTGGCCGGGTAGTGCAGCCCGACGAACGCGTTGAGGTCGGACCGGCGCCGCTCCGCGATCACCTCACCGTTCCAGTCCTCGTCGAAGCGGTAGACCATCACCCGGTCGAAGCCCGTCAGCTCGGCGATCTCGGCGACCAGGCCCTCGGAGAGCTCGACCACCGAGCCGGTCCGGGCCAGGCGCTGCATCGCGCCCCGTGCGGCCCGGTAGGAGAGCAGCGCCGCGGCCTGGCGATCGGCCCCCTCCAGCTCGACGACCACCCGGTCGCCGGAGCGGTGCACCGCGGCGTCGACGTACGCCGGCAGCCGCGCCCCGCGGGTCGCCAACGCGTCGAGGTGCAGGTTGAGCACCTCGGCCCGCTCCCCCTCGACCGACGCGCGGATCGCGTCCTCGGCCTCGGTCCCCAGCAGCGACGCCAGTGAGGAACCCAGCACCGTCGTCAGGTCGACGCCCAGCATCGTCGCGACGTTGTCCGAGGCCATCACGACCTGCCACCGCTCGGCGTCGACCGCGAGCAGCACGCCGTGCGGCTGGATCGCCCCGGGAAGGTGGATCGGCTCGCGGTCGCAGTTGGTCAGGTCCGCGGCGGCGTACGCCGGGGTGTGCGCGGACACGGCCTGATCGGTCAAGAGCACTCCGGAGGATGGGGGGTCTGTTCGGTCGCGCGAGGAGACGGCGCGGCCGGTCCGGCCCATCCAATCAGGTCGGGTCGGCGACGTCCGTGGTTCGAGCCGGTCAGCAGTGGGGGGCGGCCGCGGGCGCACCGTCCGCCCGAACCGAATGGGAACGTGTTCTACACTCCGCCCGTGAGTGGCTACGTGCAGGACGACATCTCCGAATCGGAGCTCGAGCGCCAGCGTGCGCTCTACGGGCCCTTCACCCAGGCCGTGCGCGAGCTGGTCGACGCCACGATCAGAACCCTCGTCGACGACGACGAGATCCGGCGGGCGCAGGCCGAGATCGAGGCGATCACCGACCGGCTGCGCGAGCAGCAGCTCGACGGGCCGTACGGCGTCCGCTTCGGCCCGGCCGGCCGCGGTCGCCCCTGGGGCAACACGGTGGTCGGCCTGCGCAACCCGGCGGCGCCGCCCCTGGTCGTCGACCACGACCCCAGCGGCCGCGCCTGGTCCGACTTCCACCTCGGTGCGGCCTACGAGGGGCCGCCGAGCCTGGTGCACGGCGGCGTCTCCGCGATGATCCTCGACCAGCTGCTCGGCGAGGCCGCCGGGGCCGGCGGGAAGCCCGGCATGACCGGCACCCTGACGCTCACCTACCGGCAGGGCACGCCCCTCGGCGACCTGCGCGCCGAGGCCTGGATCGACCGCGTCGACGGCGTGAAGACCTGGGCGAAGGGCCACATCATCGGACCCGAGGGGGTCACCGTCGAGGCGGAGGGCGTCTTCATCCTGCCGCGCTGGGCGCGCCAGGCGATCGCCGACCAGGACGCCGAGCAGCCGACGCCGTCGTACTTCGAGTAGCGCTCAGCCGGTCCGCTCGCCGAGGTTGGCGCCCCGCTGGCCGGAGTCGGTGAGCCGGGCCTCCTCGGCCGCCTGCGCCTCCAGCTCCTCACGCCGCGAGGTCTCCAGCAGCTCGCGCGCGGCGTCGTACGCCCCGGGCTGGGAGACCAGGTCGGTCGCCCCGCGCTTGAGCCGCGCGAGCGCAGTGCGGGCGAAGATCTGCTGCTCGGTGGTGGTCCGCTCCGAGCGGCCCCGGCCGATGAACGAGACCGCCCAGCGGATCAGCGCGGTGACCCGGCTCTTGAAGCCGGTGATGTAGACGAGGTGCAGGCCCAGCCACATCAGCCAGGCCACCACCCCCGAGATGCGCAGCCGGCCGACCATGGCCACCGCGCGGAAGCGGCTGATGATCGCCATCGAGCCCTTGTCGAAGTACTTGAACGGCGGCTGCGGCGCCTTGCCCCGCAGCCGGCCGTCGATCTCCTTGGCGGCGTACTTCGAGCCCTGGATCGCGACCTGCGCGACCCCCGGCAGGTTGTCGAGGGCGATCATGTCGCCGACGACGAAGACCTCGGGGTGGCCCGGGAGCGTGAGGTCGGGGTTGACGCCGATCCGGCCGGCCCGGTCGAGCGGCGCACCGGTCTGCTCGGCGAGGGTCCGGCTGAGCGGGTTGGCCTGGACGCCGGCCGCCCAGATCTTGGTCACGGTGTTGATCCGCTCGACGCGGCCGTCCTTGAACTTCATCTCGATGCCGCGCTCGTCGACGTCGGTCACCATCGCGCCGAGGACGACCTCCACGCCGAGCTTCTCCAGCTCGCGCTTGGCCCGGCCGCCCAGCTTCTCGCCGAACGGCGGCAGCACCTGCGGCGCGGCGTCGACCAGCACCACCCGCGCGGTGCGGGTGTTGATGGCGCGGAAGTCGCGCTTGAGGGTGCGGTGGGCGAGCTCGGCGATCTGACCGGCCATCTCGACACCGGTCGGGCCGGCGCCGACGACTACGAAGGTGAGCAGGTGGTCGACGTTCTCGCCGCGCTGGGCGCCGAGCTCGGCCATCTCGAAGGCGCCGAAGATCCGGCCCCGGAGCTCGAGGGCGTCGTCGATGCTCTTCATGCCGGGCGCGAACTCGGCGAAGTGGTCGTTGCCGAAGTAGGACTGACCCGCGCCGGCCGCCACGATCAGGGAGTCGTACGGCGTGACGTTCTCGCGGCCGAGGACGTGCGAGGTCACGATCCGCTTCTCGAGGTCGATGGCGGTGACCTCGCCGAGCAGCACCTGGGCGTTGGACTGCCCCGAGAGGATCTCGCGAGTCGGCGGCGCGATCTCGCCCTCGGACAGGATGCCGGTGGCGACCTGGTAGAGCAGCGGCTGGAAGAGGTGGTGCGTCGTCTTCGCGACCATCGTGATGTCGACGTCGGAGCGACGCAGGGCCTTGGTCCCGAAGAGGCCACCGAAGCCGGAGCCGACCACGACGACCCGGTGCCGGTCGGCGTGCTCCTGGGTGTCGCGGGGGTGGTCAGGCGCTGCCATGACGAGCCTTCCTGCGTGTCGATCGAGATGGATCGCGCCCAGCCGGCCGATCCGGTGCTGCCATTGTCACGCTGCCGAGACGCTTACCCCAACCCGGTGCCCCGACGGGTAGGTCCACCAGGTGTGGTTCGTCACACGACCACCACCGCCGTACCCATCGATCTCGTCGTTCACCGGCGGCCGGACGGTCGAGAACCCCCAGAAGTTCATCCTTAAACTTTGCGTTTGGTTGGCGCAGATCGGGGGTAAACCAGCCGAGAATGGTGCGTCCTGCCCTATCCGTGTCTCGGCCTGAACCTGGAGCCCCGCCCGTGCCGCTGAACCGGCCTGCCCTGTCGCTGGGCGCTGGCCCCCGTGGCGTGCAGGACGCACGGCGGTGGGTCGTCGACACGTGCCACGACATCGGCCGATCCGAGCTGGCCGAGTGCGCCGAGCTGGGCGTCTCGGAGCTGGTCACCAACGCGCTGCTGCACGCGGCTCCCCCGATCCAGGTGCGGGTGCGCGGCACCCGCGAGCACCCGCGCGTCGAGGTCCGCGACGGCTCGCGAGATCGCCCGATGCTGCCGACGACCGACCAGGACGAGGACAACGACCTGCTGCTGACCTTCGGCCGGGGACTCAGCATCGTCGCCCGCTGCTCCGACGCCTGGGGTGCGGAGATCGAGGTGGACGGCAAGACCGTCTGGTTCGCCCCGGCGCGGAGCTTCGCCGAGGACGACGGCGTGCTGGGTCTGATCACCGGCGACGAGGACCCGCCGGCCGTCAGCCCCGAGGACCCCGTCGGCGTGCAGATCCGCGGCGTGCCGGTCGACCTGTACCTCGCCTTCCAGCGGCACTTCCGTGAGCTGCGGCGCGAGGTGCGGCTGCTGGCCCTCGCGCACGAGAGCGACTACCCGCTCGCCAAGGACCTCTCCGAGCTGTTCGCCTCCCTCGAGCGGCAGCTGCGCGAGGGGATCGGCCTCGACCAGCTCGAGAACGCGGCGGCGTCGGGCGTGTCCGAGACCGAGGTCGACATGATCACCTCCCGCGCGAGCACCCGCACCATGGAGCGGTTCATCGAGATGCTCGACCTGGCCGACGAGTTCTGCCGCCAGCAGCGGCTGCTGTCGCTGGCCCGCACCGAGGAGCAGCGCGACTTCCAGCAGTGGTACCTCGGCGAGTTCGTCCGCCAGGGCCGGGGCGAGCCACCCCTCTCCTGGGCCGACGCCGCCACCTCCTCGAGTCGGCAGAGCACGGCGTCGTGAGCCGCCCCGACCCCCGCGCCGTCGGCGCGGTGGCGCTCGGTGGTGCGCTGGGGGCGGTGCTGCGCTGGAGTCTCGGCGAGGTCGCCCCCGACGGCTCCGGCTTCCCCTGGACGACCTTCGCGATCAACGTGTCGGGCTCCTTCCTGCTGGCGCTCGCGCTCGGCCTCGGTGCGGTACGCCGCCGCCCGGTGCTGCTGGCCGGGCTGGGGTCCGGGGTCCTCGGTGGCTACACGACGCTCTCGGCGCTGGCCGAGCAGTCCCGTTCCCTGCTCGCCGACGGTCAGCTCGCGACCGCGCTGGCCTACCTGGTCGGCACGGCGCTGGTCTGCGTCGCCGCGGTGGCCGTCGGGAGCCGGCTCGGGTCACGCGGATGACCGGCCTGCTGGTCGCCCTGGGCGCCGCCGTCGGCTCGCCGCTGCGGTACGTCGTCGCACAGCGCTGGGACGGCCGAGTCCCGCGCGGCACCCTCGCGGTCAACGTGCTCGGCTCGCTGCTCCTCGGCCTGTTGGCCGCAATGTCGGTCTCCGGCCACACGGCGGCGCTGCTCGGCGTCGGGTTCTGCGGCGGGTTCACGACGTACTCCGCGTTCGCGGTCCAGGCGCACGGGCTCGGCCCGCGGCGGGGCGCGGCGTACCTGCTGGCGACCACGGTGCTCGCGGTCGGGGCCTGCGCCCTGGGGTTCTGGGCGGGCAGCCGGCTCTTCTAGGCGTAGCCGAGCTCGTGGAGCCGGTCGTCGTCGATGCCGAAGTGGTGCGCGACCTCGTGGACGACGGTGATCCGGACCTCCTCGACCAGCTCCTCCTCGCTCTCGCACATGTCGAGCAGCGGGCCGCGGAAGATGAAGATCCGGTCGGGCAGGTTCGCCAGCATGCCGCTGTCGCGCTCGGTCAGCGCGACGCCGTCGTACAGGCCCAGCAGGTCGTCGGGCTCCCCCTCGGGCGGCTCGTCCTCGACGAGGACGACGACGTTGCGCACCAGTCGGGCGAGCTCGTCGGGGATGTCGTCGAGGGCGGCGTCGACGAGCTCGTCGAAGCGCTCGGGGTCCATCTCGATCGGCACCGCGACAGTCTGCCCGGCCCCGGCTGGGGAGGGAAATGACAGAAGCCCGGATCGTGATGATCCGGGCTTCTGGTCGGCGACCCCGACGGGACTCGAACCCGCGGCCTCCGCCGTGACAGGGCGGCGCGCTAACCAACTGCGCTACGGGGCCAGATTGTCTTCACCAGTTCTGCGCGGCGAAGCGGTGGAACTCTAACCCAGACGCGCTGGCCCGTCACAATCGACGGCGATCACACGCCTGGATGGCACCCCCAACGGGATTCGAACCCGTGCTACCGCCGTGAAAGGGCGGGGTCCTGGGCCGCTAGACGATGGGGGCCTGGACTGCTCGCACAGCATAAGGTCGCCGCCGCGGAGGTCCCAAGACGGCCCCACCTCACCCGCGTCGGCGCTGATTCGGCGCACCCCGCCCGGCGCATGTAAGGTATCGGTCGCTCGGGCAGGTAGCTCAGTTGGTACGAGCGATCGCCTGAAAAGTGATAGGTCGGCGGTTCGACCCCGCCCCTGCCCACGAGCAACGCAGGGCTCTGACCTGCGAAGAACGCCCCCGCCGGATCCCGGCGGGGGCGTTCTGCATCTCACCGGCCCGCGGGCCGGACGAGCGGCGGCGGCTCGTGGGCGCGCACCGGCGGGAGCGGGCCGTCGTACCGCTCGATGCGGACGAGCACGTGCGCACCGCTGGTGGCCTGCGAGAACGACGACGTGGGCTCGTCGGGGGTCAGCACGTTGACGTTGCCGTGGACGCAGTCGGCGACCTCCGGCGCGGAGGGGTCGTACCAGGCGCCGGTGTGCATCTGGGCGACACCGGTGAGCAGCGCGTCGCTGACCACCACGCCGGCCAGCAGGCTGCCGTGGGCGCCGGTGACGCGGACGACGTCGCCGTCGCGCAGGCCGCGGGCCGCCGCGTCGTCCGGGTGCAGCCGGATCGGCTCGCGCCCGGCGACCTTGGTCGCGCGACTGGCCGCACCCATGTCGAGCTGGCTGTGCAGCCGGGTCGACGGCTGGTTGCACAGCAGGTGCAGGTCGTACTCGTGCGCGTCGGGCGAGCGCCACCAGCGACGCGGCTCGCGCCACTCGGCGTGCGGGCCCAGGTCGGGCAGAGCGGCGTCCGCGATGCTCTGCGACCACAGCTCGATGCGGCCGCTGGGCGTGGCGAGCGGGTGGGCGACCGGGTCCGCGCGGAACGCGGTGAAGACCGGGTCCGGGTAGTGCCCGGCGGCCAGGTCGACCCCGCCGTCGCGCCAGAAGTCGGCGAAGGGCGGGGCCGGCGGCGCGCCCGGCGCCGTACGCCACTCCTCGTAGAGCCGCTCGAGCCAGGCCCGGGCATCGAGCCCCTCGTCGTGGTCCGAGCCCAGCCGCTCGGCCAGGCGACCGAAGATCCACAGCTCCTCGCGCGCCTCGGCGTACGGCGCACTCGCGGCGGGCGAGGCCCGCAGCCGGGTGTCGCCGGGGCCGGCCGCCACGTCGTCGCGCTCGAGGCTGCTCGCGACCGGCAGCACCACGTCGGCGTGCTTGGCGGTCGCGGTCCAATGGGTCTCGTGCACCACCAGCGTGTCCAGCCGGGCGAGCGCGGTGCGCAGGCGGCGCAGGTCCTGGTGGTGGTGGAACGGGTTGCCGCCCGCCCAGTAGGCCAGCCGCACGTCGGGCAGGCGCAGCACGCCGCCGTCGTACGGCAGCTCGGCGCCGGGGTGCAGGAGGAGGTCGGCGATCCGAGCGCACGGGATGTGCTCGGCCACCGGGTTCGAACCCTGGGGGAAGGTCGGCAGCCGGGGGCTCACCCGGCCGCCGCCGTAGTCGCCCATCGAGCCCAGTCCGTGCGTGAAGCCGCCGCCGGGCAGACCGACCTGACCGAGGAAGGCGGCCAGCGTCAGCCCGGCGAAGACCGGCTGCTCCCCGCGCTCGCCCCGCTGCAGGGCGTAGACGACGTTGACCAGCGTGCGGCCGGCCGCCATCTCGTGGGCGAGCTCGCGGATCCGGGCAGCCGGGGCGCGGGAGATCCGCTCCGCCCACTCCGGCGTCTTCGGGACCCCGTCGGTCTCCCCGAGGACGTAGGCGCGGACCCGGTCCGCGCCGACGGTGTGGCGCGCGAGGAACGCCTCGTCGGCCAGCCCGTCGACGACCAGGACGTGCACCAGGGCCAGCATCACGGCCGTGTCGGTGCCGGGCATCACCCCGATCCACTCCGCGTCGAGCCCGTCCATCGCATCGTCGCGCTGGGCCGAGAGGGAGACGACCCGCGTCGTCGTCGCGGCCGAGCGGGCGAGCGCGGCGGCGGAGTGCCGCGCGTGCCCGCCGGGCACCACCCAGCCGTTGGACCGGCGTACGCCGCCGAAGGTGACCAGCAGGTCGGTGTGCTCGGCGACTTGCGGCCAGGACACCGGCCGCAGCCGGACGTCCGCGGCGGCCGGGGCGCCGACCAGGTGCGGCAGCAGCACCAGGCTCGCGCCGCGGCTGTAGTCGTTGACCGAGCGCACGTAGCCGCCGATGCCGTTGAGGAACCGGTGCACCTGGCTCTGGGCGTGGTGCAGCCGGCCCGCGCTCCCCCAGCCGTACGACCCGCCGAACACCGCCCGGTTGCCGAAGGTCGTGCGCACCCGTTCCAGCTCGGCCGCGACCAGGTCGAGGGCGGTGTGCCAGTCCACCTCGACGTACTCCTCGTCGACCGCGCCCCGGGTCCCGTCCGGACCGGGCCCGCGCTCGAGCCAGCCGCGCCGGATGCTCGGCCGCGCGACCCGCGAGGCGTGCCGGTGCCCGCCGGCGACGTTGCCCATCGCCGGGGAGGCCTCGTCGTCGGCGTGCGGCCGCACGGCCACCACCCGGTCGGCGTCGTCGACGTCGACCAGGTACGAGCCCCAGTGCGCGCTGGTCTCCGTGGTCCGGATCATGCCGACCGACGCTAGCGCGCCACCGTCCCACCCGGGGGCCGGGCGGGCGCCGAGGGCGATCACACTCGTCGATGGGTTCTCATCCACTTCTACTCTTGGACCCCCGCAGATCCCCCCACCTACAGTCGTGGACGGCGCAGACTCGCGCCTTCAAACATGAGTATTCTGATTGACTTACCGGCCTGAGAAGACTTTCCCGGGCCGCGGGTGACCACCGAGGAGAACCCCCATGAAGACCTTCCGTGCCGCGTCTCGAGCGCTCCGCTCGCGACAGCTGCGGACCGTGACCGCCGCCGCCGCCGTGCTCGCCCTCGCCGCGGGCTGCGCTGCCTCCGGCAACGGCAGCGAGCAGGGCGACGGCACGAAGAAGGCGGGCGGGGACGTCACCTTCCTCATCGACTCCCTCGGCGACTCCTGGATCCCCAACAACAGCGCCATCTCCAGCTTCCAGGGCCACATCTGGGGCCACGTGACCGACAAGCTCGTCTACGTCGACGAGGAGGGCGAGGTGAGCCCCTGGGTCGCGGAGACCTGGGAGCAGAACGACGACGCCACCGAGTTCACGCTGCACCTGAAGGGCGGCGTGACCTTCTCCGACGGCAGCCCCGTGGACGCCGAGGCGGTGGTCGCGAACCTGGAGATCTGGGCCGACGGCCGACCCGACGACGGGATCAACCCGATCGGGCTCTTCCCGACGACGTACGACAGCTCGCAGGCCGTCGACGCGAGCACCGTGAAGGTCTCCTTCACCGCGCCCACCCTGGGCTTCATCCCGACCCTCGGCTACCACGGGTCGATCCTGATCTCGCCGAAGACGCTCGAGCTGCCCGCCGAGAAGCAGGCCGACCTCGGCAACGACATCGGCAGCGGACCGTTCACCGTCGCCTCGTGGAAGGAGGGCGACAGCGTCGTCCTCGAGAAGCGCGACGACTACGACTGGGGACCGGAGGCCCTCGACCACGAGGGTCCCGCCACCCTGGACTCGGTCACCTACAAGCTGGTCGCCGAGCCGTCGGTGCGCACCGCCGCGGTGCAGTCCGGCCAGGCCGACGTGGCCTACAACCCCTCGCCGCAGGAGCTCGACCCCTTCAAGAAGCAGGGCTTCACCGTCGCTGCACCGCGCTACCTCGGCTTCGTCAACGGCTACGCGCTCAACACCCAGGTGGCGCCGTTCGACGACGTCGCGGTGCGCCAGGCGGTGCAGCACGGCATCGACCGCGAGGAGATCCTCTCCACGGTCTACACCGACGACTGGCTGCCCGCCGAGTCCTTCATCCAGAGCAACGTGCCGGGCGCGACCGACCACAGCGACGAGTTCGCCTTCGACGTCGAGGAGGCCAAGCGCCTGCTCGACGAGGCCGGATGGAAGGCCGGCGGCGACGGGATCCGCGCCAAGGACGGCAAGAAGCTGGCCCTGACGCTCTACCCGAACCCCTACCTGGCCACCTCGCAGGCCGTCGACGAACTCGTCGCCCAGCAGCTCGGCGACCTGGGCTTCGACATCGAGATCCAGGCCTACGACGTCGTGACGTACGGCGAGCGCGTGGCGGTCGGCAGCGACGCCGTCCCGGCGTACGAGGTCACCCGCAGCTTCATCGACGCGGGCACCGTCGGCGGCGTGCTGGTCGGTTCCGGTGAGGACTGGTTCAATCTGGGCGACAGCGACGCCGAGCTCAGCGACCTCGCCGGACAGGTCGCCGGAGCGGTCGACGTCGACGCGCGCAACACGGTGCTCGACACGCTCCAGAGCCACGTGCTGGAGCAGGCCTACTTCGTGCCCCTGACCCAGATCGTGCAGCGGCTCTACCTCCAGTCGCCGAAGCTGAAGGGCGTCAGCTACAACGGCGTGGCGTACGCGAACTTCTTCACCGCCTACCTCGAGGGCTGAGGTCGCCGTGTCCCGGCCCTACGCGGTCTACGCGCTGCAGCGGGTCGCCCAGGCGGTCGTCGTCGTGCTGCTCGCCTACGTGTTCACCTTCCTGGTGATCAGCGTGCTGCCCGGCGACCCGGTCAGCAGCACGCTGCGCGATCCGCAGAACAACTTCACCGAGGCCGAGGTCGATCGGATCATCGCCTACTACGGGCTCGACCAGCCGGTGTGGGTGCAGCTGTGGGAGTCGCTGTCGCGGTTCCTGACCGGGGACCTCGGGGTCTCGCTGCGCTCGAACCTGCCGGTGACGAGGCTGGTCGGGGACGTGCTGGGATCCACGCTCCTGCTGGCCGCCAGCGCGCTGGTGGTCGCCCTGGTGCTGGCCTTCGCCATCGCGTACGGCACCCGCAACCTGCCGGCCCCCGCGGCCCGGGTGCTGCGGGCCTTCCCCTCGCTGTTCCTGTCGGTCCCGAACTTCGTCATCGGGCTGCTGCTGATCAACATCTTCGCCTTCCAGCTTGGTGTCCTGCAGGTGACCGACTCGGAGGGCCTGGCTGGGACCTTCTTCGCCGCCGTGGCCCTCGGGATCCCGGTCTCCGCCCAGGTGGCGGAGGTGCTGATCGCCAACCTCGACCACGAGGCCCGTCAGGAGTACGCCACCTTCGCCACCTCCCGGGGCCTGAGACGCTCGCAGCTGTTCTGGCGGCACCTGCTCAAGCCGTCGTCGCTGCCCGTGGTGACCGTGATCGCCCTGACCGTCGGCGAGCTGCTCGGCGGTGCCCTGATCACCGAGACCATCTTCGGTCGCACCGGCATCGGCAGCCTGGTCCAGCGCTCGGTCACCACCCAGGACCTCCCGGTGCTGCAGGCGGTGGTGGCGCTCTCGGCCGTCACCTTCGTCGTGGTCAACCTCGTCGTCGACCTCGTCTACCCGCTGCTCGACCCCCGGGTCGACCTGCGCGGCGCCACCCGCCGGCTGCGCCCCGTCGCCGAGGAGGTCACAGCATGAACCTTCCCCACGAAGCCACTCGCTTCGCTCGCGCCTCCGAGGGGACCCCGGCATGAGCATCACCACCGTGAGCCAGGGCCGCGCCCCCCGAACCTCGGGCGGGTGGCGCCCGTCCGCCCTGCGCCGCGGCCGGACCCGGGGCCGGGTCCCGGTCGGCGTCCTGCTCTCGCTGGTCATGCTGGCCCTCGTGGTCGGGTGGTCGCTGGCCCCGGGCCTGTTCACCGGCCAGGACCCGGCGCGCGGCGTACCCGCCGACGCGTTCCAGGGTCCGAGCCTCGCGCACTGGTTCGGCACCGACCATCTCGGCCGCGACGAGTTCTCCCGCGTGGTCCACGGCTCGGCGTCCTCGGTGACGAGCGCGCTGGTCGCCGTGGCCATCGGGGTGCTGGTGGGCGGGCTCGTCGGCCTGGTCGGCGGGTTCCTCGGCGGTCGCGTCGATGTGGTCCTGGCCCGGGTCGTCGACGTGCTGCTGGCCATCCCCAGCTTCCTGCTGGCGGTCGTGGTCGTCAGCGCGCTCGGCTTCGAGACCATCAACGCCGCCATCGCCACCGGCGTCTCGGCCGTCGCCGTCTTCGCCCGGGTGATGCGCGCGGAGGTGCTCAAGACGAGGCGCGCCGTCTTCGTGGAGGCGTCGCTGCTGCTCGGTGGCTCGCGGTGGCACGTGCTGCTGCGGCACGTGCTGCCCAACGCCTCGCGCTCGGTGCTCAACCTGGCCGTCCTGCAGTTCGGGCTGTCGATCCTGGTGATCGCCGGCCTGGCCTTCCTGGGGTACGGCGACCCGCCGCCGGCGTCGGACTGGGGCCTGCTGGTCTCCAGCGGCAAGGACTACCCGCTCGCCCCCTGGCTGGTCTACGCGCCGGCCCTCGTCACGATCGCCACCGTCCTCTCTGCGAACAGGATCAGCCGATGGCTCCGCAAGACCGACTGACCGGCACCACGGCCACCCTCGAGAGCCCGGTCGCCGAGCGCACCGACGGCCTGCTCCGGGTCGAGGGGCTCTCGGTCTCCTACGGCGGGCACCAGGTGGTCTCCGACGTCTCCTTCGACCTGCCCCGCGGCCACAGCCTGGCCCTGATCGGCGAGTCGGGCTCGGGCAAGTCGACGATCGCCCGCTCCCTGCTGAGGCTGCTGCCGCCCGGGGTCGGGCACGCGACCGGACGGATCGAGGTGCAGGGCCAGGAGGTGCTCTCGCTGCCCGAGCGGCACTTCCGCCCGTTGCGCGGCGGCACCATCGGCTTCGTCCCGCAGGACCCCGCCAGCTCGCTCAACCCGGTCCGGACCATCGGGTCGCAGGCGAAGGAGGCGGCCGCCCTGCTCCCGGGGGACCCGTCCCCGGCCCAGCGACGCCAGGCCGTCGTCGACATCCTCACCCGGGTCGGGCTGGACGACCCGGAGCGGGTGCTGGCGTCGTACCCCCACCAGCTGTCGGGGGGCATGCTGCAGCGGGTGCTGATCGGCCTCGCGGTGCTGCCGCAGCCGGCGCTGCTGATCGCCGACGAGCCGACCTCGGCCCTCGACGCGACGATCCAGAAGCGGATCCTCGACCTGCTCGGCGAGCTGCGCGACTCCCTCGACATCAGCCTGCTGCTGATCACCCACGACCTGGCCATCGCCGCCGAGCGCGCCAACTCCCTCGTCGTGCTCAAGGACGGGCGGGTCCAGGAGGCCGGTCCGACCGAGCAGGTCTCGACGGCCCCGACCTCGGCGTACGCACGTCAGTTGCACGCCGACGTCCCCTCCCTCAACCCGGACCGGTACGCCGAGCTGCGCGACGTCGGCGAGGCCCGGCGCGCGCTCGCGGCCGGCGAGGAGCCGAAGATCGTGGTCCGCGGGGTGACCAAGTCGTTCACCGTCGACCGGAGCCGGCTGACGGCCGTCGACGACCTGTCGTTCGCCGTGCCGGCCGGCACCACGCACGCCATCGTCGGCGAGTCCGGCTCGGGCAAGACCACGACGATCCGGCTGCTGCTGGGCCTGGAGACGCCCGACTCCGGCGAGATCGTCGTGGCCGGCGAGCGCGTCGACGGCCGCTCGCACGCCGCGCTGAGGTCGGTACGCCGGCACCTGCAGTTCGTCTACCAGAACCCGTTCACCTCGCTCGACCCCACCTGGAAGGTCGAGCGGCTGGTCCGCGAGCCCCTGGACCGCTTCCGGATCGGCACCCGCGAGGAGCAGCGCGACCGGGTGCGCTGGGCCCTGGACGCCGTCGGACTCGACCCCGCCCTGCTGACCCGCCGGCCCGACGCGCTCTCCGGCGGGCAGCGGCAGC
Source organism: Nocardioides sp. W7 (assembly GCF_022919075.1). Classification (NCBI taxonomy): domain Bacteria; kingdom Bacillati; phylum Actinomycetota; class Actinomycetes; order Propionibacteriales; family Nocardioidaceae; genus Nocardioides; species Nocardioides sp. W7. The sequence goes on from NZ_CP095078.1 coordinate 403,825, forward strand.
GGGTCGCGATCGCCCGGGCGCTGGTGCTGCGGCCCGACGTGATCGTGCTCGACGAGCCGACCTCCGCGCTCGACGTGAGCGTGCAGGCCGACATCGTCCAGGTGCTGCTGAGTCTGCAGGCCGAGCTCGGGCTCACCTACGTCTTCGTCTCGCACGACCTCGCCCTGATCCGGCAGCTCGCGCACACGGTCAGCGTGGTCCGGCGCGGCCGGGTCGTCGAGGAGGGCACCGTCGCGCAGATCTTCGACACCCCGCGCGAGGACTACACCCGCACGCTGCTCGACTCGATCCCCGGCACGACGGAGAAGCCATGACCACCACGGCCGCCGTCTCGTCGGCACCGGCCCCCGTGCGCAGCAAGCAGCGGCTGGGCTTCAACACCCGGGTGTCGTACGACGACCTGCGCGGGCCGGCGGCCGGCCTGCGTGACGGGATCGAGCTGTTCCGGGCCGCGGAGGCGCTCGGCTACCAGTCCGGCTGGGTCTACCAGCGGCACTTCGACCACTACCTGTCCTCGCCGCTGCCGTTCCTCTCCGCCGTCGGCCAGCACACGGAGCGGATCGCGCTCGGCACCGCCGTACTCCCGATGCGCTACCAGGAGCCGGTGCTGCTGGCCGAGGCCGCCGGCGTCACCGACCTGCTCGTCGGCGAGCGGCTCCAGCTGGCCCTGTCGGCCGGGGCGACCGCCGCCTTCGACGCGGTCTTCGGTGCCGTCGACACGGACGCCCGCACCGAGGCCCAGCGGCGGCTGCGCCGGTTCCTCGGCGCGGTCTCCGGCGAGGCCCTGCACGTCGTCGACGGTCCGGACCAGGGCGCGCCGGTCGGCACCCCGCTCGCCGTCACGCCGCACAGTCCGGGCCTGCGCTCGCGGGTGCGCCAGGGGGTGGCCAGCGTCGGCTCCGCCGAGCACGCCGCCGAGCTCGGCCTCGGGATCATCTGCGGCACGGTCCTGCACGGCCTGGCCGAGGGCGAGACGTTCCCGGCGTACCAGGCCCGGGTGATCGCGGCGTTCCGCGCGCGCTGGCAGGCCGTGCAGGGCACCGAGCCGCCGCCGGTCGCCGTCGCCGCCTCCGTGCTGCCCGGCACCACGCCCGACCTGCGCGAGCGCTACGCGTCGTACGACGAGCAGCGGCGTACGCAGGGCATGGCGGCCTCCCGACCGGCCGGCGCGCTGACGCCCGTCGTCTCGGCCGACCTGCCGGCCGGGATGCGGGTGAGCCCGGTGCACCACGGCACGCCGGACCAGGTCGCCGCGGCCGTCCTCGACGACCCCGGCCTCGCCGCGGCCGACGAGCTGGTGCTGTTCCTACCGCCGGCCTTCGCGCTGCCCGACAACGTCCGCCTGCTCAGGGACCTGGCCCGGGAGGTCGCGCCCGCGCTCGGCTGGTCCGCCGGCTGAGCGCACTGGGTGAGCCCGCCCGCGCGCCCGTCAGGAGACGATCTCCGCCGGCCGCTGCGCAGCCACGTGCTCCGCAGCCAGGAAGGCGAGTCCGAGCGCGGTCAGCAGCCCGTTCCCGGCGAGGTAGCCCGATGCCCCGTGGCCGGAGATCCCCGCGGCCGCGCCGCCCGACGCGTAGAGACCGTCGATCGGGGTGCCGTCGGCGCGGAGCACCCGAGCGTCGCCGTCGACGACCAGGCCGCCCTGGGTGTGGAACAGCGCCGGCACCACGCGCACGGCGACGTACGGCGGGTCGAGCGGCGCCTCGAAGTGCTGCCGGCCCCAGGGGTCGGGGACGCGGCCCGAGGCCGCGGCGCCGGCCGCCGCGAGCGTCGCGGCCAGGGCCGCCTCGGGCAGTCCGGTGCGCGAGGCCAGCTCGGCGACGTCGGCACCGCGCACCAGCGAGCCCACCTCGACGCTCTGGCGGTAGTCCTTGAACGGCAGGCACGCCTCGTGGACCCGCTCGTCGTACACGAGCCAGCCGCTGGCGCCGCGACGCGACGCGAGGGCGGCGGCGTACTCGGAGTAGCCGACCGTCTCGTCGCCGAACCGCACCCCGTCGAGGTCGACCAGCACCGCGCCGTGCATCACCGTCGCCCAGCCGACCAGGGTCGCGCCGCGCTCGCTCAGCGCGGCGTGGCCCTGGTAGGCGTCCAGGAACGCCGTGGCCGCCCCCAGCTCGCCGCCGATGCGCAGCGCGTCCCCCCGCGAGGCCTCGCTGCCGTGGTAGACGGCGTCGGCGATCTCCGGGAGGTGCCGGGCGACCAGGGTGCGGTCGGCACCGAACCCGTTCGTGGCCAGCAGGACCGCACCGGCGCTGACCTGCTCCAGCTCGCCGTCCGGCCGGGTCACGGTGACGATCGCCGCGCGGCCGCTGTCGTCGAGCTCGACGCCGCTCACCCGGGCCGGGACCAGCTGGTGGATCCGCGGCTCGGCCGCCGCTGCCCGGACCAGGTGCCCGAGGAGGGTGGAGCCGTGTCGGTCCGGCACGGTGTGGCACCGATACTCCGAGTGCCCCGGATACCCGAAGTCGGTCACGAGCGAGAGGGGTACGCCGAGGTCGTCGGCCAGCCACTCGAGCATCCGCGGGCTGGCCTCGGCCAGCGCCCGCGCGAGCGCCAGGTCGCCGGTGCCCTTGGTCTTCGCCGCGACGTCGCCGACGAAGGTCTCGGGCGAGTCCTCGACCCCCTGCTCGCGCTGCCACCGGGTGCCGGTGCCGGGGATCATGGCCGTCGACATCGAGGTGTTGTTGCCCTGCCGATAGTGCTCGCTCGCCTCGACGAGCAGCACCTCGAGACCCTGGCGGGCCGCCCTGAGCGCCCCGACGAGTCCGCCACCGGCGCCCGCGACGACCAGGTCGACGTCCGGTTCCACCATCACTCGCTCCTCCTCGGCGCCACCGGTCGGCACCGGGACCCGGACCGGTTCAGAGGGACTGCCCGCCGTCCACGAACAGCGTCTGGCCCAGCAGCATCTCGTTGTGCGGGCTGAGCAGGAACGCCGCCGGGAGGACGAACTCCTCGGTGTCCATGATCCGGCCGCCGGGGATCCCGGCGACCACTCCGGCCGTGAACTCCGGGTCGTCGAAGAGGCCGCGGTTCACGTCGGTGAGGGTGGCGGCCGGGGCGAGGGCGTTGACCCGCACGCCCTGGCCCGCCCACTCCTGGGCGAGGGTCTCGACGAGCATGCCGACCGCGGCCTTGCTCGCGTTGTACGGCGACCAGTCGGTGAAGCCGCGCCGGGCGAAGCTGGAGCTGGTGAACACCACGGCACCCCCGCGACCCAGGTGCCGGCGGGCCGCCCGGGCGGTGATGAACGCACCGGTCACGTTGGTGTCCAGCACTGCCCGGAACGCGGCGACCGGCAGGTCGACCGCCGGCTCGACGTGGGCGATGCCGGCGTTGGCGACGACCGCGTCCAGGCGGCCGTGAGTGCCCGCCACGTCCGCCATGACGGCGACCATGGCGTCCTCGTCGGTCACGTCGGCCACGTGGGCGCTGAAGGTCACCCCCTGCTCGGCCGCCAGGGCGCCCGTCTTCTCCAGGGCGTCGGCACGGCGACCGACCCCGGCGACGCGCATGCCCAGGCGGCCCAGGCCGAGGGCGATCGCCTGGCCGATGCCGCTGGTGGCGCCGGTGACGACGACCGTGCGGCCGGTGAGGCCCAGGGCGCTGCCCAGGGCCGCGTGCTGGTCGGCGGGGACAAAGGAGGTCATGGCTGTTCCTGTTTCGTCGGGGACGGTGGTCCGGTGGGGGTGCGGAGGTCGAGGATCGCGGAGTCGGCGGCGTGGGCCGCATCGGCGAGTCGGGAGCGGTCGGTCTTGCCGCCGTAGTTGCGGGGGAACGTCGGGCACGCCACGACCTCCCAGACCGCGGGCACGGCGGCGAGCGCGGTGCGGACGCGAGACAACGTCTCGGGGTCGAGCCCGGGCACGGGCAGCACCAGGCGGGCCGCGGTGTCGTCGGCTCCCGGCAGCACGACCGCCTCCGGGAGGCCGGTGGCGGCGGTCACGGCCAGCTCCAGCTCGCGGGGGACGAGCTGGCGGCCGCCGACCGGCACCACGTCGCGCAGGCGTCCGAAGAGCTCCAGTCCCCCACGGCCGTCGAACGAGCCGAGGTCGCCGGTGGGCAGCCACCCGTCCCGGAGGGTCGGCACGCTGCGCAGGCCGCCGGCCTCGGCGACGAGGTACTGCTCGGCCACGGCCGCGCCGCGCACGAGCACCTCGCCGCGGGCGCCGCCCTCGACGTTGACGTCGAGCAGGGGATGCGGCACGCCGACGTGGCAGGGTCCGGCCTCCCGCCTGGTCGCTGCCGAGGCCACGGCGACGTTGCCCACCTCGGTGAGGCCGTAGATGTTGAGCACGTCGCCGTGCCCCGCCAGCGCCGTCTCCAGGCTCCGGAGCGTCTCCGGGTCGCCGTGCCCCCCGGTCATGACGGCCACTCGGAGCCCGCGCGCCACCAGGGTCTCGACCGCACCGCGCGCGAGCGCCTCGCGCCAGTCGTGCGGCTGCAGCGCGAGCACCTGGACTCCCGCCGTCGAGGCGGCGACGAGCGATGCCGGGTCGGTGCGCTCGGTCAGCGCCAGGGTTCCGCCGAGCAGGAGCACGCAGCGCAGCGCCCCGATCGCGATGTTGGTGTTGGTGGACGCGAGCGAGAGCCAGGTGTCCCCCGGCCGCAGCCCCATCGAGAGCACCCGGCCGACCGCGTCGGCGTGCTCGCCCGCCACGGTGCGCACGATGCCCTTGGGCACGCCGGTGCTGCCCGTCGAGAACTGGACGGCGCTCACCTGTCGGTCCGGTCGGGGGGCGTTCCGGATCATCGGTGCCGCGACGAGCTCGGCGAAGGCGTCGGGCGTCAGCACCCGGACGGGCGTCCGCGCCGCGTCTTCGGCCAGCTCGGGACCGACCACGGCCTCGACCACGTCGAGGCTGGAGACGATCGCCGGCAGCACCGGTCCCGCCCCCGGGCCCACCACCACCGGCACCAGGCCCGCTGCCTGGGCGGCCAGGTAACCGAGCACCGGGAGGGCGCCCTCGTAGACACCGAGGAGGACGCCCTGCCCCGGCCGGCAGCCCCGGTCGACGAATCCACCCGCGAGTCCCTGGACGAGGCGGTCGAGCTCGGCCCAGGTGGTCGCCCTGCCGGCGGGATCGACAAGAGCCACCTGCTCCGGGCGGCGTACGCCGTGCTCCACGAGCTTGGCGAGGAGGTCAGGCACGAGGCTCCATCGGCAGGGCCAGGCCCGAGGGGGCCTGGAGCACGTCGTCGAGCAGGCCGCGCTCGATCGCCTCGGTCCAGATCGAGCCCAGGGCGTCCGCGGCCGCCGTGGCCACGCGGTCCTGGTCGAGGGTACGGACCCGCCCGTCGCGGACCACCGGCTCGCCGTGGACCATGGAGAAGCTCACGTCCCGCCCGTTGCCGTAGTAGACCAGCGACTGCACCGGGTCGAGCACCGGAGCGACGGCCGGGCCGCGCAGGTCGACCGCGACGAGGTCCGCCAGCGCACCCGCCCGGATCCGGCCCAGGTCGTCCCGGCCGAGCGCGTCGGCGTTGGTGGCGGTCGCCGTACGGAGCACGTCGGCCGCGGTGGGGGTGTCGGTGCGGCCGGTCCCGATCTTCCCCAGCACCGCCGCGAACTTGAGCTCCTCGACCATGTCGCAGCTGAAGCCGTCGGTGCCGAGCCCGACCCGGATCCCGGCCTCCCGGAACGCGACCGACGGCGAGACGACGGCCTCCTTGGCCTTGCGCGACGCGCAGTGGACGACGGTGATCCCGCTGCTCGCAGCCAGCTCCAGGTCCTGCTCCGGCAGGTAGGTGCCGTGGGCGGCGACCAGCCGCTCGTTGGCCAGCCCGACCTTCTCCAGCACCCGGAGCGGGGTGAGCCCGTAGCGCCGGTCGGTCTCGGCCAGCTCGCCGGGGGCCTGGCACAGGTGGGTGGTCACCCGGCTGCCGAGCTCGGCCGAGATCTCGGCGACGGCCTCGAGGACCGCGTAGTCGACGGCGTGCACCGCGGCGGGGCCGAGCACCAGGGTGATCCGGTCCGCGCGGCCCTCCCAGCGCTGGGCCAGCTCCCGGAACCCGGCCAGCTGGGTCGCCTGGACCTCGGACGCCGTCGAGTCGTCGCGCCGCGTCGCCCCGCCCTCGAGGCGGCCGAGCCGGTGCGCGACGTCCATCGGCACCGTGGGTCCCGCGAAGGTCCGCACGCCGGAGCGCACCGCGAGCTCGAGGTAGCCCTCGGTGTCCGTCGAGGCGTGGTTGAGGACCGTGGTCGTCCCGGTCCGGAGCATCCCGAGCAGGTCCCACTCGACGATCGAGCGGTACCGCTCGACCACGGACTCGTCGTACGCGTGCTGCCACAGGCGCGAGAGCGGGACGTAGAACGGCATCCCGGCGGGCAGCGGGAAGTCCTCCGACACGGCCCGTCCGATCGGCCCGGCCCCGACGTGGGTGTGCAGGTTCACCAGCCCGGGGATCAGCAGGTGGCCCGGCAGGTCGACGCGCTCGGCGTCGACCCCGGCGGCCGCCGCAGCGGGCAGCACCGCCTCGATCCGAGGACCGGCGACCAGGACCGCGGTGTCCCTGGCGACCGAGCCGTCCGGGAGCAGCACCCACGACGGCTGCAGGAGGACCCGAGTGGCGCTCCGATCAGACACGGGCGTCCAGCGGTGCTCCGAGGACCCGCCGGATCAGGCGCATCCGCTCGGTCGCGAGCCGTTCGCCCAGCTCGGCGTCGGGCACCAGCTCGTCGACCGTGTCCGCGGCCAGGACGCCCGCGTCCACGACGGCGCGCTCGAGCAGCATCACCCGGTCGCGCAGCACCCACAGCTCCTCGGTGAGCCCGGTGATCATCCGGGCCAGGTCGTCGGTGCTGGACGCGTGCAGGTACTGGGGGGTCTCCATCGTCGTCTTCCTCTCGTCGGTGCTGCTCATCGGGACGGCTTGACGCCGCGGGTGACCCAGGGGTACGACGCCCCGAACTCCTCGACCTGCTCGAAGCCGGCCGCGCTGACCAGTCCGGGCCGGTCGGCGAGGAGCGAGCCGCGCCAGAACGGCTCCTCGCGGTGCTCGGTCTCCCAGTCCAGGACCATGCAGCGGAACAGCGAGGCCTGGTCCTTGTACGGCGCCACGTCGCCGATCAGCACCTCGCCGCCGGGCCTGCAGACCCGGTAGGCCTCCGCGAGGATCTGCTTCGCCGCCGGGACGGGCACCTCGTGGAAGAGGATGAACGCGGTGACCAGGTCGAAGCTGTCGTCCTCGAACGGCAGGTTCTCCGCCGCCGCCTGGTAGAGCTCCCACTCGTGGCCGTGTCGCGCCGCGACCACCTTGGCGTGCTCCAGCTCGGTCCGGCCGAGCTCGACACCGGTGATCCTGGCGTCCGGGTAGACCTCCTGGATCGACACCGCCGAGCGGCCGGTTCCGACACCCAGGGACAGGATGTCGTCGTAGTGGTCCTTCAGGCCGCCCCGGGCGGTCGTGACGCGGGCGTCGGTGAACTTCTCGCCGGCCCGGACGGCGCCGACGCCGCCGGTGGAGAAGATCAGGTCGTAGACGTAGTCGTGGATCATGAAGCCCATCCGCGGGTGGCCCTCCCAGCCGCCGGGGGCCAGGTGGAACTCCGTCTCGGACCAGTACGACGGCGCCTCGACGTCCGGGTTCAGGTGCAGGGTGCCGCCCTGGTCGGCGTACTTCTCGTACTCCGCCAGGATCTCCGCCTCCCCGTCCTCGTAGGCCAGCAGGGCCGAGCGGAACTGCTGCTCGGCGCAGAAGCGGGTGTAGAAGCGGTCCCACTGGTAGACCTTCGACTCCGCCTCCATCACCTTGGTGACGGCGCGGATCTGGCTCTGGACGCCCTCGGGCAGCGTGTCGGTGTCGATCAGCCGGTCGAAGTCCTCCTCGGCGGCGCCTTGGAGGCTCATGCCCGACCAGCGGGCGAGGTCGGCGAGGAAGTTGAAGTCGGCGCGGCCGCGCTGCTTGAGTCCGGTGGCCATGGGATTCCTTTCGATGGAGGGGGTGGAGGACGCCTCAGTCGGCGTTCGGCTGGTTCCAGCGCAGCAGGTAGCGCGAGAGCAGCTTCACCGAGCCGTACAGCAGCATCCCGAGCACGGACAGCACGACGACCGTGGCGAACATGCCGGGCATGTCGATGCGCGCGTTGAACAGCTGAAGCAGGGTGCCGAGCCCGACCGTGGTGCCCGACCCGAGGATCTCCGCGACGACCGCGGCGGTCAGGGCGAGGACGAACGACACCTCGAACGAGGCGAGGATGAACGGCAGCGCGGCGTAGAACCGGAGCCGCCGGAAGGTCTCCCAGCGGCTGGCCCGGCAGGCCCGCATCAGGTCCAGCTGCTCCTGACGGACGCTGTTCAGGCCGGTGTAGGTGTTGACCAGGATCGGGAAGAACACCATCACCACCACCAGCACCACCTTCGAGCTGATCCCGAAGCCGAACCAGATCAGCAGCAGCGGCGCCACCGCGATCTTCGGCATCGCCTGGAAGGCGACGACGAACGGGTTCAGCACCTTGTAGAGGAGCGGCACCTCGGTCATCACGACCGCGAGACCGATGCCGAGCGCGGCGCCGACGGCGAAGCCGAGCAGGGTCTCCTGCATGGTGACGATGCCGGCGTCGAGCAGGAAGCCCGACCGGATGAGCGACCACAGGCTCTCCCAGACGGCCTGTGGTCCGGGGACGACCTGGTGGCTCACGCCGGTCACGGTGACGAGGAGCTGCCAGAGCGCGATGGCGGCGACGAACTCCGCGACGACGAAGGCGATCTGGCCCAGGGCGCGCCGGGCGGCCCGTCGTGGGGACCGCGGCGGCGGGCCCGAGGATCCCGGGGGGATCACCGGCTCGTCGGCCCCCGGATGGGTGTCGGGAAGCTGGCTGGTGGTGGTCATGGGCTCTGCTCCTGCTCCGTGCGAGGTCGGCGGGTCGGTCAGTGCGAGATCAGCGACCGCAACATGGAGGTCAGCTCCACGTAGCGAGGGTGCGAGCGGGTCTCCTCGCCGCGCGGACGCGGGAGCTCGACCTGGACGTCGCTGATGATGCGGCCGGGCCGCGGCGACATGGTGAGGACGCGGTCGGAGAGGTAGACGGCCTCCCCGATGTCGTGGGTGATGAACACGACGGTCGCCCCGGTGTGCTCCCAGATCCGCAGCAGCTCGTCGTTCATCACCTCGCGGGTGAGGGCGTCGAGGGCGCCGAACGGCTCGTCCATCAAGATGATCGGCGGCGAGTTGATCAGCGAGCGCGCGATCGCGACCCGCTGCTGCATGCCTCCGGAGAGCTCGGTCGGGTACTTCTTGCCGAACCCGTCGAGGCGGACCATCTCCAGGAGGTCGGCGCAGCGCTGCGTGATCTCGGCCTTGCTGCGGACGCGGTTCAGCAGCGCCGGCATCTGGACGTTCTGCTCGACCGTGTACCAGGGCAGCAGCACCGCCTGCTGGAACGCGATCCCGATCTTGGGGCTGGGACCGTCGACGACGTCCTGACCGATGCGCACCTGGCCGCTGGTCGTCGTGGTCAGGCCGGCGACGATGCGCATCAGGGTGGACTTGCCGCAGCCGCTGGGGCCGAGCACCGAGACGAAGCTGCCGGCCTCGATCTCCAGGTCCGTGGGCGCCAGGGCGTGGATCCCCTGGCCGTCCCGGGTGCGGAAGAACTTCGCCGCCCCGTCGATGGTGATGGACTCGCCGTGGGCGACGCCGGGCAGCCCCGGAAGCTCAGCCACGGGCGCCGCGGTCACGCGCCCTCCTTCGCCTGGTCGACGACCTCGGCGCGGTCGAAGTCGTTCGCGGCCTCGTTGAACTCGTCGGTGAAGAACTGCGTGGGGTCGAGCTCCTGGGAGATCAGGCCGGCCGCGAGGTTGTAGGCCACCTGCCCCGCCCACAGCTCCTCGGACTGCGCGCCCCAGGTGTTGTCGAGCTCGAAGTCCTCGAGCCGCATCGTGTCGATGGTCGCCTGGAGCACCTTGCGGGTCTGCTCGAAGGCCTCGTCCTCGTCGTCACCCGGGAGGGGCGCGCGCTGGGGGTACTCCTCCCAGAAGAGCTCGACCGCGGCGTCCGGGTTCTCCTTCAGGAACACCGTCGAGCGGGCCACCGCCCGGCTCACGCCCTCGATGACGTCGGGGTTCTCCGCGATGTACTCGTCGGTCGCCCCGAGGCCGATGCCGTAGAAGTCGTTCTGCCAGGCCGGAGCGGGCAGCACGTCGATCTCGTAGCCCGCGTTCTCGAAGGACGCCCAGAGCCCGGGCCAGCCCACGAACGCGTCGATCTCGCCCTTCTTGAGCGACTCGGCCGAGGTGGCGCCGTACCCGGTCGAGACCTGCTTGACGCTGGCGGGGTCGACCCCCGCCTCCTTCATCCGGGTGCTCAGGTAGCCGACGTTGGAGTCCGAGACCTGCGGGAACCCGACGACCTTGCCGTCGAGGTCGGCGTCGGACTTGATCGAGCTGCCCGGCGCGGTGACGATCTCGTACGACGAGCGCGGCAGCAGGTTGTAGAAGATCTTGATCGGCAGCCGGTCGGTCTCGGCGGCGGCGATCAGGCTGTCGGGCGTCTGGATCGCGATGTCGGCGACCCCGCCCATCACGGCCTGGGGCGTCGTGGTCGAGCCACCGGTGGTGGTGACCGTGACGTCGAGGCACTCCTCGGCGAAGTAGCCGAGCTCGTCGGCGAGCGAGGCGTAGGGCGCGTAGGAGATGTCCATGTCGCTGGTGCCCATCATGATGGTGACCTTCTCGGTCGAGCCGCAGTCCTCGGAGGCCGCCGCGGTCTCCTCCTCGCCGCCGCAGGCAGCGAGGAGGACGGGGAGCAGCAGCGCCGACCCGCCCAGTACGGCGGCGCGTCGCCTCGCGCTCGTGGTCGATCGGGTGCGGCTCGGGGCCAGTGCCTTCTTCATGTCGTCTCCTTCGGGCTGTCGCCCGTGATCGTGGCTGGCGGTGCAGGGGTGGCTAGGCATCGTCTGAGAGCCACCGCGTCTCACTAGGGCGGACCCGAGAACGCCCCAACTTGGAACGGCGTATTCATCTGGAGAAAGGAATGGAGCGGGTTTCTCGGGAGACCGCGGTGGCCACGACTGCGCCGTCGCGACCGGCCTCCTTCACCTGGGTCAACCGAACACGTCCGAGGGGGGTCGCGGCACTCACGCCGGCCGTGAGTGCCGGGAGCCGAGAGTGACGCTTCCCCACAGCGCGAGCCGGCGGGGTACGACGCGGGCGCTCACGGGCGCAGCGCCGGGAGCTCGGCGGAGCGCTCGTCGACCGGTGTCGCGACGGTGAAGAACGCGAGCATCGAGGCCAGGGTCCGGTAGTAGCCGACCAGGACGACGAGCTCGAGCAGGGTCTGCTCACCGAGCGACGCCCGGTGGGCGGCGTACTCCTCCTCGCCGGGCCCGGCGTCGTCGAGGACGGCGCGGCACACCGCGACCACGGCGGCCTCCTCCGGGTCGGCGGGGACGAACGAGCCCGCCGCGAGGTCGGACAGCTCGGCGGTGCTGAGGCCCGCGGCGAGGCCGACGCGCACGTGCGCGAACCACTCGAAGTCGCTCGCCGTCGCGACGGCGACCAGCAGGATCGCGACCTCTCGGTGCCGGTCGGACAGCGACGTCCGATAGCGGATCGCCGCCCCGAGCTCCTGCAACGGAGCCCCGACGCCGGGGGCGTGCAGCATCAGGCCGAACGGCCCCTCGAGCGCCCCCGTCCGGTCCGCCAGCGCGAAGTGCTGGGGCCCGCTCGCGCGCGGGCCGCCGGCGATCGCGTCGTACAGCGCGGCCTGCTCGGCGTCGAGCCCAGAGGGCGTGAGCCGGCTCAGTCGGTCAGCCACCGGCGCTCCTCACGTGGTCCGCGGCACGACGGGCAGGCGCAGCAGACACGCGGACCCCGCGCCGGCGTGCAGCGTCACCGTGCCCCCGAACCTCGACTCCGGACGGTCCTCGGGGTCGTCATGCAGGAACGGCCCGCACCCGGTCATCTGGTTCTTGAAGTTGGACATGGTGATCGGTGGCAGCGAGGTGTCCGCGTAGTCACGGCCGCCGACGATCAGCTCCAGCCGGGACCCGGCCGGCAGGACCAGGCTGGTCGGCCACAGCTCGACCTGCACGTCGTACGTCGTACCGGGCACGACGTCGGCGGCCGCGGTGTGCGAGTGCACCGGGCGGTACGGCGTGCTCCGCTCCGGGTCGAGCTCGCGGTGCGAGAGCCGCAGCCAGCCCTGGGTGGCCGGGATGTGCGGATCCACCGCGCCGACGAACGAGCGGTGGTTGCCGTCCGGGTCGATCGCCCGCAGCGTGAGGAACAGGTCGGCGTCGGCCGCGGTCGTGGAGACCCGCAGCTCGGCCGCGACCGGGCCGGTGAGCTCGGTGGCCTCGGCGAACGGCTCGGTGCGGAAGGCGACGCCGGCGGACATGGCGTCGTAGGACAGGCTGCCCGGCTCCGCGGCCGGCTCGGCCGCCAGGGACCGGGCCGTCAGGTCCAGGTGCAGGTCCGTCCAGCGGGTCGCGGGCACCGGCCAGGCCTCCTCCCACCGCTCCTCGTACGTGTCGTCGAGGTGCCGCACCTGGAGCTGGACGGCGGGGCGCCCGGCCCACCCGTTGTCGCGCCCCTTCAGGACGTGGTCGAAGAACTGCAGCTGGATCTCGCGGCCGTAGTCCATGTAGTACGTCGTCCAGTGCTCCAGGCCGTGCATCTCGAGCCACTTCTGCTCGGAGCCGGCCTGCAGGAAGCCCTCGACGTTGCCGCGCAGGTGCAGCCCCTGGCCGCCCCAGTTGCCCGCGGTCAGCAGCGGCACCGTGATCCGGTCCCAGTCGGGCGTGCGGTCGCGGTGGTAGTCGTCGATGAACGGGTGGGCCCGCACCTCGGCCCCGAAGTCGATCCGGTTGGCGGCGAGCTCCTCGTCGGAGAGGGTCTCGTCCCCGCAGACCAGCTGGCCGGTCACCGGGTGCCGCGGTCCGCGCTCTCCCAGCCCGTACTGGACCGACTTGACCTGCTTGTCGTACCAGTGCTGCCAGAACGTCGACAGGATGCCGCCGTGGTGGGAGGCGTCGCGGTAGAAGTCGCTCGCGCCCTCCCACACGCAGATCGCCCGGAGGTGAGGCGGCTGGGTCGCCGCGACCAGCCACTGGTTCATGCCGAAGTACGACACCCCTGAGAGGCCGACGTTCCCGTCCGACCACGGCTCGGCGGCGGCCCACTCGATGCAGTCGTGGAAGTCCTGGGTCTCACGCCGCGAGAAGTGGTCGACGAACCCGGGCGAGCGACCGCAGCCGCGGGAGTCCACCCGCACGATCGCGTAGCCGTGCACCGTCCACTTCTCGGGGTCGACGACCTCCCAGTTCTGGTAGGCGTTGGTCGACCCCTCGACGACGTCGGGGTGCTGGGTCGCCATCGTCTCCCACGCCGAGGGGTAGCCCTCCTGGAAGGCGAGCCCCTTGGCGTAGGGCCCGTAGCTGAGCAGCGTCGGGTAGGCGCCGTCCGCGGCGGGCAGGAAGACGTCGGCGCGCAGCACGTTGCCGTCGTCCATGGTGACCGGGACGTCCCACAGGATCCGCATCCCGTCGCGGTGGTCGACCGGCACCCCGGACAGCTCCTGCGCCGTCACGGTCATCGGCCCTCCGGGACGGCCACGACGAGGTCGACGCTGATGTCGCAGGCGGGGATCTCGTGGGAGCGCGGCGGCACCTCGAAGAAGCCGCTGGCCGGGAGCCCGTCGGTGAACGGGTCCGCCCACGCCTCGAAGAAGGTCGAGAGGTCGACGAAGTCGGAGAGGAACGCGTCGACCTTCACCGTCTGGTCGATCGAGGTCCCGGCGGCCTCGCAGATGGCGGCCACGTCCTCGTGGATGCGGCGTACCTGGTCGTGGATGTGCCGGCGGGCCTGCGGGAGGCCGTCGCGCAGGGCGACGGCCTGCGCCGACAGCCCGTTCTCGTCCCGGCCGAGCTGGGTCGAGAGGAAGAGCAGCGGGCCGCTGCGCATCGCCTGGACGCTGTGGCCCAGCGGCGCGAGCGCCCGGTCGGTGTGGACGACGTCGCGCTCGCCGCCCTCGGAGGACCGGGCGACGATGACGTAGATCTCGACGTTCCCGTGCTTGACGCCGCCGATGCCCGAGCACGGTACGACGGCGCGCGCGGGCGGGTTCTCGGGCCACTGCGCCGCCCAGACCTCCTCGACGGCCGGCATGTTCCGGATCCCCTCGGGGGTCAGGTAGAGCACCACCTTCACGACGTCGGACCAGTGCGCCCCGGCGGCCTCCATGGTGACGCGGACCTGCCGGAGGGTCTCCTCGGTCTCCTGGGCGACCTGGTTGCCGTACCAGATGTGCTGCGGGACCCGGGCGTTCGGATGCAGCCCGGACTCGAAGTCGGTGGCGATGAAGCCGGCGCTGAAGACCCACGGGCCCGCCTCCACGCCGACGGAGTAGCCGCCGAGGGGACTGTGCACGTCGTGGGCGTAGGCCCGCTTGGTGATGCCGGAGTCGTCCAGGAGCGAGACCAGCTGGACCTCGATGTGCTGCTCCGGGGATACCAGCCGGTCGATGGGCATCAGGCAGCTCGCGGGCCGGTCCGCGAGCAGGAACTCGTCCCGGCTCTGGATGTAGGCGTGGGCGACGCGACGCCAGTCCTCCCAGAACAGGTCGTAGGCGTCGCGCAGCGGCTCGTGCCGCTCGACCTCACCGTGGTAGCTCGGCTGCCACTGGTTGATCGAGACCCCGCCCTCGAGGCTGGAGCCGGCCTGCGTCAGCGCGGCCTCCAGCCGGCGGTAGGTCTCGCGCACCTGCAGCTTCACCGGGTGGCCGCTGGAGTACGGCAGCCCCGGCAACGGCTTCGCCTCCGGCACGACGCCGCCCCTCTCGAAGTCCACGGCGCTCATCGAGGCCGAGAACGCGAACGGCCCGGCCGTGACGACGGAGCTGCTGGGATACCAGGCGGGGAAGTCGGCGCCGGGGACGTGGTGGACGGTGCGTGCGCTGCTCATGAAAAGGAGGGTTCCTCTCGATCGATGCGGTGCGGAGACGGAGTCGGCTGGAGCGGGGGGGTGCCGTCGGCCAGGGTCAGAGGACCCCGCCGGTGCGCTCGAGGATCTCCCGGGCGCGTTGCTTCGCCAGGGCGGTGTAGGTCAGTACGCCGCCCTGGGCGCCCTCGCGGTCACCGGCGTCGAGGGCCTGCAGGATCTCGCGCTGCACCTCGACGAACCGCTGGGACGTCCCCGGGGTGGCGCCGAAGCTGGACGCCATGACCGAGCGCAGGCCGATCTGCTCGAAGGCGGCGGAGAGCGCGGCCGAGCCGGCCAGCGCGACCAGGGCCCGGTGGAAGGCGTAGTTGGCGTCGAGGTAGCCGTCGAAGTCCACGAAGCGGTCCTCGACGAGGAACCGTGCCATGACGTCGAAGAGCGAGTGCAGCTCGCGCTGGGTCGCCGGCGCGAGCGGCAGGGCGACGAGGTGGAGGGCGCCGACCTCGATCGCGCTCCGGGCATCGAAGGCCTGGTCGGAGTCGGCGAGGTCGAAGGGCACCACGACGTAGCCCCGTCCCTGCTCGCGCCGCAGCATGCCCTCGGCGCTCAGTCGGGTCATCGCGTAGAAGCAGCTGGACCGGGCCAGCGCGAGCTCGAACGCCACCTGGTCGACGTCGAGGGCGCTGTCCGCCTCCCACCGGCGCTGGACGAGGTGGGTGCGCAGGGTGAGGTAGACCCGCTCGTCCCGCTCCAGCTCGAAGCGGCCGAAGCCACCCCGGAAGTAGGTGAGCGGCTCACCGTCGCGCGCGGTCGCCCCGACGACGCGGCCGATGAAGATGGTGTGCGTCCCGCCCGTGATCTCCTCGACCACCTCGCACTCGATGTGCGCGAGTGCGCCGTCGAGCGTGGGGGCCGTGGTCGCGCCGGGGCTGGTCGCCACGCCCGCGAACTTGTCGTCCTGCGCACTCGCGAACCGGTGGGCGAGGTGCGCCGACTGACGGTCGAGGACGTTGACGGCGTACGCCCCGGCCTGCGCCACGGCCTGCGCCGTGGGCATCGCGGAGTGGAGGCAGACGAGCATCAGCGGCGGATCGAGCGACAGCGAGGTGACCGAGCTGGCCGTCATCCCGAAGCGGGTGCCGCCGGCCTCGGTGGTGATCACCGCCACGCCGCTGGCCAGGTGCCCCGCGACGGCGCGGAACCCCTCCGAGTCGATCTGGCTGGGCGCGGGTGGCGCGGGCGACGGTGGCAGCCCGTGGGTGTCGGTCGTCATCGCTCTCCTGGGTTCGATCACGGCGGGCACGCAGCAGAACACCGAGTGCAGTGACAGCAGTGAAGTCAGAGGGCGCGCCGAGAGCACTGGCGTGATCCGAGAATCTCGCCGGTCCGCGCTAGCAGATCCCGTGAAGAGGTCGGGCAGGTAACAGGCGTGTTGCCGGGGGTGTCACGGATCCTGTGAATCCCGCCCGACGCCCATGCTGGTCGCCGCCAGTGCGAGCCTCCCGGTCCGTGGCGTCGGATGGATCCCGTTGGCGGGCCGTCCGCCGGCCCCGTCGTACCTAGGAGCCCCCCTCGTGAGACTCGGCTACTTCGCCATGCCCCTCCACCCGGCCGGTCGGACCTGGACCGACACGCTGCGGGAGGACCGCGAGGCGGTGATCCTGGCCGACCGGCTCGGCTACCACGACGCCTTCATCGGCGAGCACCTGACGGACCGGCACGAGAACATCACCAACGCCCTGTTGTTCCTGGCCACCCTGATCCCCGCCACCGAGCAGATCCGCCTGGCCACGGGGACCACCAACCTCTCCCACACCCACCCCGCGCTGGTCGCGGTGAACTCCGCCATGTTCGACCACCTGAGCGGCGGGCGGTTCATCCTCGGCGTCAGCCCGGGTGCCCTGTCCTCGGACGCCGAGCTGCTCGGGCTCCTGGACCAGGACCGCAACGCGATGTTCGCCGAGGCGATCGACGTCATCACCTCCCTGTGGTCGGAGGAGCCGCCGTACGACATCGGCGGCGAGGGCAGTCGCTGGCCGGTGACCACCCGCACGACGTACGACGAGAACCTCGGCGTCGGCATGGTCGGCAGGCCCCTCCAGCAGCCGCGCCCCGAGATCGTCGGCACGGTCGTGGCCCCCTTCTCCAAGGGGGTCATCGCAATGGGGGCCCGGGACTTCCACCCGCTCTCGGCGAACTTCCTGCTGCCGCAGTGGGTGGCGACGCACTGGGGCAACTACGTCCAGGGCAAGGAGTCGGTCGGCCAGGTCGCCGAGGTCGCGGACTGGCGGGTGGCCCGGACCATCTTCGTGGCCGACGACAGCGCGACCGCCCGCCGCTACGCCGGGGCCGACGAGGGCAGCCCCTACCGCTTCTACTACCAGCAGATGCTGACCAAGATGAAGAAGCTCGGGCGGGTCGAGCTGTTCAAGACCCACCGCGACCAGCCCGACGACGAGATCACGCTCGACTACGTGCTCGACAGGCTGGTCGTGGCCGGGACCGCCGACGAGGTCGCCGAGAAGCTGCTCGCGTTCCGGGAGGAGACCGGCCCGTTCGGTGAGCTGGTGTACGCCGGGCTCGACTGGGCCGACGAGCGACTGGGGCGGCGCTCGATGGAGCTGATGGCCACCGAGGTCATGCCCCGGATCAACGGCGCGATCGGCGAGTGAGCGTGCTCCTCCGCCAGCGCGAGGGCTCCGGGCCCCCGCTCGTCCTGCTGCCTCCGCTCGGTGCGGACGCCCGGTTCTTCGGCCCGCTGCTCGACCAGCTGGTCGGCCAGCTGCCCGGCCGGCTCGAGCTCGAGGCCTGGACCGCCGACGTGAACCCGACCGAGGCCTGTCCCACGCTGCCCGAGGTGGCGGAGGGGCTGGCGGTGGCGCTCGCGTCGACCCTCGGCGGCCCCGCGGTGCTCGTCGGCGTCTCGCTCGGCGGGCTGGTCGCCCAGCACCTCGCGAGCACGCATCCTGCACTGGTCTCGCACCTGGTCCTCGCCGACACCCTGGTGAGCTATCCCCCGCCGATGCGGGACATGTGGGCCCAGCGGGCCCAGGACGTCCGGGCCCACGGCACCGGGTCGATCCTGGGCGCGACGCTCACGACCTGGTACGGCGCCGACCCGGACCGCTCCGCGCAGCTCGAGGACCAGTGCCGCGAGCAGGTGCTGGCGACCGACCCCGCGTCGTACGCCCGGGCCTGCCTGGGGCTGCGAGATGCGGACACCTCGGCCGCCCTCGACGCGATCGAGGCTCCGACGCTCGTGCTGTGCGGGGACCAGGACGCGCCGCCGTTCCTGACCGGCAGCGCCCTGCTGGCCGAGCGGCTCGCGCCCGGCACGGGCGTCACCTGGCTGCGCGGCGGGCACCACGCGAGCCTGCTCGAGCTGCCTCAACAGGCCGCCGCCGCCATCGCCGACCACGTCCGGGCCCACCCGTGCTGACCCCGACCGGGACCGTCGGCTTCGTGGGGCTGGGCGCCATGGGCTCCCAGCTCAGCCGGCACGCGCTGGAGGCCGGGCTGGAGGTGCTCGTCCACGACCTCGACCCGGCCCGGGTCTCGACGCTCGTCGCTCGCGGCGCGGAGGCGGTCACCGACATCGCCGGCCTCGCGGGCCGGAGCCGGTGGATCGTCACCTCCCTGCCGACCGCGAGCGCGCTGCACGCCGTGGTCGCCGAGGTCGTGGCGGGTGACCGGCTCGTGCCGGGTGGGGTCATCGAGACCAGCACCCTCTCGGTCGAGGACAAGGAACGAGCCGCCGCGACCCTGGCCGCCGCCGGACTCGGCATGGTCGACGCGCCGCTGTCCGGGACCAGCCAGCAGGCCGCCACCCGGGACCTCATCGCCTACGTCAGCGGGTCCCCCGAGGACTGCAGCGCCGCGCTGCCCGTCATCGGCACCTTCACCCGGGCCCAGTACCAGCTGGGTCGGCTCGGCAACGGGACCAGGATGAAGCTGGTGGCCAACCATCTCGTCGCGATCCACAACGTGGCCGCGGCCGAGGCGCTGCTGCTGGCCGCCCGGGCCGGGCTGGACCTGCCGACCGTGATCGACGCCGTGAGCGACGGGGCCGGCAGCTCCCGGATGCTGCAGGTGCGCGGACCCCTGATGGCCCGGGGCGAGTACACCGCCACGATGCGGGTCGACAACTTCGTCAAGGACCTCGACATCATCGAGGAGCACGCCACGCGGCTCGACTCCCCGGTGCCGCTGCTCACCGAGTGCGCGCGGCTGTACCGGACGATGCTGGAGGACGGCCGAGGCGACCTCGACACCGCCGCCGTCTTCGAGGAGCTGGTCCGCGGCTCACAGCAGACGCGCGAGGCGTAGCGCCACCTGCACCTCGGTGCTGCGCTGGGTCAGGGGGTGCGCCAGCACCTCCTCGACCTTGCGCAGCCGGTTGCGGACCGTGTGCTCGTGCACGTGCAGGTGTGCCGCGGTCGCCACGTGGCTGCCCAGCCGGTACGACGTCTCGAGCGTCTCCCGCAGCCGGGCGGCCTCCTGCGTGTCCCCCGCCAGCGCCCCCAGCTCGTCGCGGACGAACCGGACGGCCCGCTGCCGGTCGCGCATCAGCAGGATCTCCAGGCCTACCTCGGCATGCTCGAGCACCGGGGAGACCAGCGAGGCACCCGCCGCCCTGCGGATGACCTCGGCCTCCTCGGCCTGCGCCAGGCTCTCGCGGAAGCCGTCGATCCCCCGGCCCGGCTCGCCGAGCGTCGCCGTCGTACCGACCGCCTCCAGGCAGGCGCGGACCGCCTGGCGCGCCGCCGTCGTCCAGGCCGTCGCCCGACCGAGCCAGACCACGCTGGCGCTCAGCTCCCGGGGCAGGGTGAGCGAGTGCCGGGTGCCGGCGGCGTCCGCCATCCCGACCGCGAACCGGCTGGCCGCCCCCTCCGCCATCGCCGGCAGCAGCACCGCGAGGTGGTGCAGGTCGAGGGAGTAGCCGATCGTCGTGAGGTCCGCCGGCGACAGGAGGGTGTGCGGATTGGCCAGCACGTCCTCGATCAACCGGTGGCGCACGTGCGCCCGGGACATGTTGAGCGCCTGCTCCTCGGCGCTCAGCCGGTCGGCGACCTGGATGGCCACGTGGTCCTGGTAGGCCAGGATCAGGCGGGTCAGCTCGACGACCTGGCTGGACAGGTCGGGGTCCGCCTCCGCCGGGGCCCGCTCCACGAGTGCCGTCGTCCACTCCTCCCACATGACCGTGAACCCGACCCGGTAGGAGCGCTGCATCGCCGCCTGCGGGATCCGCAGCTGCGCCTGGAGCGCCCCGAGCACCAGCGGCTGGTGCAGCTGCACGTCCTCGAGGAGGAGCGAGCCGTTCAGCACCGCGCGGAGCAGGGACAGGTTCTCCTCGACGCTGGCGCGGAGGGTGGAGATGAACGGCTCGGTGCCGGCCCGGTCGGGGAAGGCCGCCTCGACGTCGCTGTGCACGACGCGCTCGCGGAGCGCCTCCAGATCGACCCGATCCGTGATCTCGACCGCCCAGGGCGCGAGCATGCCGTCCTCCTTTGTCGCGGGCCCACGCTACCCGGCTCGCCGGGCCGGGCCCGACCGGGTGCGCTCCCTCGGACACCCGGTCGAAGCCCCCTGGGTACCGTCAGGGCTGCCCGCCCCTGACGGACCACCGGAGGTCCCGTGCCCGAGCTCCGCCCACCCCGCTCCCTCACCCGACCGGTGCAGCGCGGCCGCGACCGCTTGGTGGGCCTGTGGCAGCACCGCTACCCGACCGTCGCGGTCACCGGCATGACCGGCGTCGGCAAGACCGAGCTGGTCGACCATCTGTGCGGGCGACCCGACACGGGCGCCACCGTCGAGTCGGGCTCGGCGGTGATGGAGCGCCGGGTCCGCCGCGACCGCCGCCTCCGGGGCTTCCGCTTCCGCGTGGTGCCCGGCGAGAACGCCGCCACCCGGCTCGGCGCGCTCGACGAGGTCTTCCACGACGACCCGGTCGACGGCGTACTGCACGTCGTCGCCAACGGGCTGGCGACCGGGCGCCGACCGGCCGGCACCACCGGCAGCGCGCTCGTCGACCGCGAGCAGCAGCTCGCCCGCGAGCTGGAGGACTGGACGGTCACCGCGCACCGGATCGCCTCGATGGCGGTACGCCGGGAGCGCCCGACCTGGCTGGTGATCGTGGTGACCAAGGCCGACCTGTACGCCGACTCGATCGACGAGGTGGTCCGGTCCTACTCCCCCGGCAGCGGCACCCCGTTCGGGAACCGCGTCGACGAGCTGCGCGCGCTGGCCGGTGCCGCGAAGCTGTCGGTCGACGTACTGCCCGCGTGCAGCCACCTGGAGGAGGCCAGCGGGGTCGACCGCGCGACCCGCGACGCCTACCTGGCCCGCCTCGAGGCGCGGATGGCCCAGCTCTCGGGCCACGTGTAGGGCATGCCCGAGCTGCCCGAGGTCGAGACCGCGCGCGCCGCGATCGAGCGCTCCGCCCTGGGCCGGATCGTCGCGGACGTCGACGACAGCGACAGCTTCGTGTGCCGACCGCACGCACCGGGAGAGATCCGGTCCGCCCTGGTGGGACACCGGCTGGTGGCCGCCCGCCGGCGCGGCAAGTCGATGTGGTGCGAGACCGACGGCGGACCGCTCCTCGGCCTGCACCTCGGGATGGCCGGGCGGATCGTCGTCACGCCGCCGGCCGGGACGGACGCCGAGCCCGACGCGGGCGGGGACTACTGGGGCGACGGCCCCACGCGGCCCGGCGCGACGGCCTGGTACCGCTTCACGCTCCACTTCGAGGACGGCGGCGCGCTGCGCCTGCACGACAAGAGGCGGCTCGGCCGGGTCCGCCTCGACCCCGACCTCGACGCGCTCGGCCCCGACGCCGAGGAGATCGACCGCGCGGAGTTCCGGCGCCGCGTCGGTCGCGGCCGGGCACCGCTGAAGGCCCGGCTCCTCGACCAGTCCGCGCTGGCCGGGGTCGGGAACCTGCTGGCCGACGAGACCCTGTGGCGCAGCGCGCTCGATCCGCGCCGCACCGTCGACACTCTGACCACCGAGGACCTCGACCTCCTGCGGCGCGAGCTGCGGGCCGCGATCCGCAGCGCCGTCCGGTACGGCGGCGTCCACACCGGCGAGATCATCGAGCACCGGCGCCCGGGCGGGCGCTGCCCCCGCTGCGGCGCCGAGATGGTCCGCGGCACCGTCGGCGGACGTACCACGTGGTGGTGCGCAACCGAGCAGCGCTGACCCTCTCGCCGAGTAGGCATCAGCGGTGGCCGTCGGCTCCCCGGCGGCTCGGTAGGCTGGGCCGGTGAGTGAAGTGGCGAGGCAGCGGGGCCAGGTCTTCTCCTACGAGCGGTTCGAGCTGACGGCCGACGGTGAGCTGACCTGCACCTACGCGCTCGACGACGAGACCTTCACCGAGCGGTTCGCCTTCGAGGCAGGTGACGGCGCCGACTTCACGTCGCCGGCCGCCCAGGGGGCGGCCCGGGTGGTCTTCCTGCTGGCCGGGATCTCCTACTACAAGACCGGCGCCCCGCCGCTGGTCGTCGGTCCGGCCGACGGGCTCAGCCCGCTCGAGGCCGACTTCCTGCGCGACTTCCACCTGCACGGCCTGGCGGAGTTCTCCTACCGCAGCGGGGTCGACATCAGCGACCTGCGGATCGAGGCCGCGCCGCGCACGCCCGCGCCGGCCGCGGCCGACGTACGACGGGGCCCGCTGGTGCCGTTCGGCGGCGGCATCGACTCGATCGTCGTGGTCGACGGCGCCACCTCGACCCGCGAGGGGGCCGCCCTGTTCGTCGCCAACACCTCCGACGTGCCCTTCGAGCCGATCGAGGACAGCGCCGCGATCACCGGCCTCCCGGTTCGCCGGGTACGCCGCCACCTCGACCCGAAGGTGCTGGCGTCGAAGGAGCGCGGCTACCTCAACGGCCACGTGCCCGTGACCGGCGTGCTGTCGGCCGCGGCGGTGCTCTGCGCGGTCGCCCACGGCCACGACCGGGTCGTGATGTCGAACGAGCACTCCGCGAGCGAGCCGACCGACCTGGTCGCCAACGGCGTCCCGGTCAACCACCAGTGGAGCAAGGGCCTCGACTTCGAGCGGGCCTTCCGCGAGGTGCTCGCCGAGAACGTCACGGGCGTCGACTACTACTCCGCACTGCGGCCCTACAGCGAGCTGTGGGTGGCCGAGCGGTTCGCCGAGCTGACCGATTACCACCCGGTCTTCCGCAGCTGCAACAAGGCCTTCTTCGTCGACGCCGACAGCCGGCACGCGACCTGGTGCGGCCGCTGCGACAAGTGCTGCTTCATCGACCTGATCCTCAGCCCGTACCTCTCCCCGGCGGAGCTGGACGCGATCTTCCGCGGCGCGGAGCCGCTGCGCGACGAGACCCTCGCGCCGGTCTTCGAGTCACTGCTGGGCCAGCCGGGGCTCGACAAGCCGCTGGAGTGCGTCGGCGACGAGGGCGAGTGCCGTACGGCGGTCACCCTCGCGGTCGCGCGACCCGACCGGACCGACACCCCGCTGCTCGCCGCGCTCGCCGCGCACGTCGCCACCCTCGAGGCGGCCGGCAAGCCGGTCCCCACGCCGGAGGCGCTCCTCCGCCGGCAGGGTCCGCACTTCCTCCCGGCGGACGACACCCGATGAGCCGCCGGTGACCGGCTGGTCCGGCCTGACCGGCCTGCGGGTCGGCGTCTGGGGGGTCGGCGTCGAGGGCTCGGCCAGCCTGCGCCGGCTGGCGGCCGACGGCGTCGCGCCGTACGCCGTCGTGGATCGGGCCGCCGGCTCGGCGGTGGGCCAGCAGGTGCTCGCACTCGACGAGGGCGGCCTGGACCGGCTGCTGGCCTGCGACGTCGTGGTCAAGAGCCCCGGCATCAGCCCGTACGACGAGCCCGCGACCACCCTCGCCGCGGCCGGCGTACAGCTCGCGGGCGGCCTCGGCCTGTGGCTGGAGGACGCCCCGCGCGACCGGGTCGCCTGCCTGACCGGCACCAAGGGCAAGAGCACCGCGACCGCGATCGCCGGCGCCCTGGCCCGCGGCCTCGGGCAGGACGTGTTCGTCGGCGGCAACATCGGCCGGGCGCCGTGGGAGCCGGACGTCGCGCCGGCCGACCTGTACCTGATCGAGACGTCGAGCTACCAGGCCCACGACGTGACGGCCGGCCCGCGGGTCGTCGCCGTCACCTCGCTCAGCCAGGACCACCTGACCTGGCACCACGGCTACGACACCTACGTCCGCGACAAGCTCTCGCTGTGCACCCGGCCCGGCGTCGAGACCGTCGTCGCGCCGGCGGCCGATCCCGAGCTGGAGCGGTACGCCGACCTGCTCGGCCCGCACGTCCAGCGCGTGGTCGAGAACGACGCCGGCTGGGCTTCCGGGCTGGGGCTCATCGGCCGGCACAACCTGCGCAACGCGCTGCTCGCCCGCGAGGTCCTGGTCGCGCTCGGGGTGCCGGGCGCCGACGACGAGGCCGCGCTCGCGGCGGCCGCGCCGGCGTACGAGCCGCTGCCGAGCCGGCTCACCCGGGTGGGCCGGGTCGGCGACGTGGAGTTCGTCGACGACAGCCTGAGCACCAACACGCTGCCGACGCTCGCGGCGGTGGACTCCTTCCCCGGCCGCCGGGTCGCGCTGCTGGTCGGCGGCCAGGACCGCGGGATCGACTACACGCCGCTCGCCGAGGGGCTGGCCGCGTTCGGCGACCGGGTGCTGGTGCTGACCCTGCCCGACAACGGCCCCCGGATCGCGGCCACGATCCGCGCGGCGGCGCCGACGGTGTGGGTCCGCGAGTGCGTCGACCTGGCCGAGGCCGTCGGGGCCGGGCACGCCTGGGCGAAGCCCGACGGCGTCGTACTGCTGTCTCCGGCGGCGCCGAGCTTCGGCGTCTTCCGCGACTACGCCGAGCGGGCCGAGGTGTTCACCGCGGCGATGCGGGCGCTGGCGTGATGATGCGTCCGTTCCCGTACGACGGCGCCCACGTGCGCGCGGTCGTCACCACCCGGGACGGCGGCACCAGCGGCGGCGTGTACGCCAGCCTCAACCTCGGCGACCACGTCGGGGACGACCCCGCGGCGGTGCGTCGCAACCGGGACCTGGTGGCCGCGGCCCTCGGGGTGCCCGCGCTCACCGTCGCCGACCAGCAGCACGGCGCGACCTGCGCGGTCGTGACCGCGGAGCTCGCGGGACTCGGGCACGTCGGGCTCGTGTCGTCCCGGACCGCCTTCCCGGCCACGGACGCCCTGGTCACCGACGTGCCCGGGGTCGCGCTGGCGATCCTGGTCGCCGACTGCGCCCCGGTGCTGTTCTGGGACCCCGAGCACCGCGCGGTCGGGGCCGCCCACGCGGGTCGGCCGGGCGTCGTCCGCGGGGTGCTGGCGGCGACCGTCGCGCGGCTGCGGTCGGAGTTCGGCAGCGACCCGGCCGCCCTGGTCGCGGGCGTCGGCCCGTGCGTCGGCTACGACAGCTACGAGGTCGGCGACACCGAGGCCGACGCGCTCGACGCCGTACTGCCGGGCTTCACGAAGGCCAGCCGGCCCGGGCACCGCTACCTCGACGTCGGCGGGGCGGTCGAGCGGCAGCTCGCCGACCTCGGCGTCGGCACCGTGCACCGGATGGCCGTCGACACCCGCACCAGCACCGACACGTTCTTCTCCGACCGCGCCCAGCGGCCGTGCGGCCGCTTCATGGCCGTGACGGTGGTGCCTGCGTGACCGGTCTCTCGAGCCGGTCCTGGTGCGACAGCGTCGAGGTCGCGGAGGCCGACTGGGCCGCCGCGGCCACGTCCTTCCTCGGCGGTGGCTACCGGGTGGTCCTGCCCGTCGTCCCCGACGCTGTCGCGTTCGAGCGCGACCAGGCCCGGCGGACGTTCGACGTGCTCGGGATCCGGTGGGACGAGGTGCCCTGGACGGCGCTGGAGCCGGGCTCGGTCGGCGCCACGGTCGAGGTGAGCGGTGGCGCGCCGTACGACGCCGGGCGGCGGGGGTACGGCGCGCCCTGGACCCGGGTCACACCCCTGCCGTCGCCGGCGGCGACCTCCGCCGTCGCGGACGCGATCGACCTGCCCTGGGCGTGGTCGTCCGAGTCGGCGCTCGCCGGGCTGCCGACTATCTCGTCCCTCGAGGCGAGCCTCGCGGCGCGGCACCTCGCCGAGGCCGGCTCTGCGGTCGGGCTGTGGTGGAACCACCGCGACGAGCTCTGCACCAGCACCGCCGGCCCGCTCCTGGTCGAGCTGTCCGGCGGCTGGGTGCGACCCGCCCCGGGTGCCGGTGCCGTCATGAGCTGGGCCTCGGAGCAGGCCGCGGCCGAGCACGACGCGCGGCCGGCCACGATCACCCGGGAGCTGCTCCGCTCGGCCCGCTCGCTGCTGGCCGTCGACCCCCTGGGAACGACCACCACGCTGACCCAAGCCTGAGCCGCTGACCCTGAGCGCGACCCGTCACTTTCTCGGCGGTTTCTGCGGTGTGTCGTCGCAGCATTGACGGTTCGATGAGCGCCGTACGGCGTCCGCTCACCGACCCGTCAATCCGGCCGCGACACGCCGCGAAAAGCACCGAGAAAGTGACGGGTCGGCCTCAGACCGTTTGCTCGCGCGGGATGTCGAGGCGCGGGATGCCGCCGAGTCCGAGCCGGTAGCGCACGTGCCCGGCGTACAGCTCGAGGGTCTGCCAGAGCGTCTCGTGGGCCGACCAGGGCAGCGGCTCGGCTCCGTCGTACCAGGTGTCGCCGAAGGCGATCCACACCGGCGTCCACGCGGCCGCGTCGTCCCAGGCGCCACGGCGGGACATCAGCAGCCGCCGGCGGATCTGGAACGCCGCTCGGGGCCCGTCCTCGTAGACCGGGGCGGTCGCGATCGGCCACAGCCGCAGGTCCAGGCCCATCAGGTGCACCTCGAGCTCGCGCAGCACGACCGGGTCGACCAGGACGGTCGCCACGTTCTCGTGCGGAGGGCGTCGCATGGCGGCACGCTGCCTCCCGGGACGAGCCGCGTCAAGAGGCCGTCCTAGTGCCGCGGGTCAGAAGTTCTTGTGCGCTTCGCGCACCCAGAGCACGCACCTCGCGGCGTTGCCGACGCTCGCAGGACGAACGAGTACGACGTCGCGCCGGCGCCTGGCGAGCCACCCACTCTGAGCACGCCAACCGGTCAACAACTTCCAACCCGCGACACCAGGAGTCGCCTAGCCCAGATCGGTGCGCCGACCCCACCACCGGGGGTCGAGCCGGACCAGGACGGCGCCCGCGCCGAGACCGAGCACCAGCCCCGCGCCCGTGAGGTACGGCGCCGCCAGCGCCCAGCGCAGCAGGATCGGGCGGTAGCCGGTCAGGGCCAGGTCGTCCCCGACGACCCTCGCCCGCACCTGCTCGCCGGGCTCGGGCCGCGGGCCGCCGTACCGGTCGCTGACGTCGCCCGAGCCACCGGGCCAGCTCGCCTCGCAGGTGCGCGGCGAGCCGGGCGGCGGGCCGGTGCGACACTCCGCGTCGGGCCCGACCGTCGCGGTCACCCGGTGCTCCTGCTGCCAGCCGGTGGCCGCGCCGTGCATGAAGAACCACACCGGTGCGCCGAGCAGCACCAGCGCACACCCGGACACGGTGACCCAGACCAGCCACCGGACCAGGGTCGGACGGGTGCTGGGCCGCAGGTTCAGCGGTCGGTCGGACACGAGCCTCCGCCTGTCATCGCGCCGTGACGAGCCGAGGCCAGTCGGCGTCGACCGGCGCGAGCCGCTGCATGGCGTCCCAGGCTCCGGCGACCAGCGTGTTCAGCAGGTCCAGCTCCGCCGGCGTGGGCTGGTGGTTGACCGCCCAGTACACGCCGAGCGCTCCCACCGGCGGCACCCCGACCGGCGTCATCGCCAGGCTCCGCACGAAGGTCGGCAAGTAGGCGTTCAGCGGGATCCGGGCGTCCCGCCGGATGTCGGGCACCGACGCCTGGGCACCGTGGCGCATCGCCCACCCGCTGATGCAGTGGTCCATCGAGAATCGCTGCCCCTTCCACAGCGGGGTGATGGCGTCCTCGTCGGCGTAGAAGCACTGGTCACCGTCGCGCAGCACGAACGTCGCGCCGTCGGCGTCCAGCCTCCGGCGCGCGGCGGTCCGGACGACCGCGACCAGGGCCTCGACCGAGGTGGCGCGCGCGAGCTCGTCGACGTACTGCCGGTGCTGCTGGTGCTGCTGCGCGCTGAGGGTCACGACGGCATCCTCCCGCCGGGCCCGCGCCCGTCGCCACCCGGGGAACCCGGGAGGCCACCTGTCCAGACCGGGAGAACCCACTCGTCGCGTCCCGATGGCGTGGACAATGGGTGGCAGAGGAGGCGTGGATGCACGGATCCCCCGACCTGTTCCTGCGGATGGTCGAGGCCAGTAGCGACGGGCTGTGGCTCGTCGACCCCGCCGGCCGGACCATCTACGCGAACGACCGGATGGCGGCGTTCGTCACCCGCACGCCCGAGGAGCTCGTCGGGCGCACCATCGACGCCGTCCTCGACGACGAGGGCAGCGCCGAGCTGGCCCGGCGCATGCAGCACCTGGAGTCCACCGGCGACGTGCTCGAGAACGTCGAGACCTCCTTCCGCCGCCCGGACGGCACCGTCGTCTGGGCCCTGGCCAGCCACAGCGCCGTGCGCGACGACGACGGCCGGCTGCTGGGCTGGCTGCACCGGGTCACGCCGCACACCGACCGGCGGGCCCTGGTCGCGACCCTGCAGCTGCGCGAGCAGCAGCTCGCCCACGCCCAGGAGATCGCCCGGCTCGGCAGCTGGGACCTCGATCTCGGTGCCGATGTCGCGACCTGGTCCGACCAGCTGTACCGGATCTTCGACCTCGACCCCGCCATCTTCGCCGTGACCCGGGCGACCTTCCTGGAGGCCATCCACCCCGACGACCGCGACCAGGTCCGCCGAGTGGTCGCCGAGGCGATCGACGGTGGCGACGACGACTTCGCCTGGACCGGCCGCCGGATGCTGCCGAGCGGCGAGCAGCGCTGGATCCGGGGTCTCGGGATCGTCGAGCGGGCGCCCGACGGGACAGCGGTCCGGATGAGCGGCACCGTCCAGGACATCACCGATCTCAAGACCGCCGGCGAGCACGCGAGTGCGGCGACCCGTCGGCTGCACCTGCTGCAGCAGATGGCCGAGGTCGCGAACCGCGCCGGCACGCTGGTCGAGGCCGTCGGCCTGGCCGCGGTCGGACTGCCCGCCAACGCACCCGGCTGGCGGGTCGTCGCCCTCTACGCCGCGAGCGACGACAACCTCGCCCCGGTCGCCGTGTACGACGAGTCCCGGGTCCCGCGCGACCTCGACCTGGTCGCCGCCGCCCGCCGCGAGGGCCGGGTCGTGGTCGGTGCTCCCGAGCGCGACGCCGAGACCCACAGCCTGATCGCCCTCCCCGTCGCCGTCGGCACCGTGGTCGCCGCAGTGATCGTGCTGCTGGCCGACGAGGTGCCCCCCGACGAGAACTCCCACGAGCTGATGGCCCAGATCGCCGCTCAGATGTCCATGGTCGCCGAGCGGGAGAACAGCGCCGCCGAGCTGGCCGAGGCACGCGACCAGGCCATGGAGGCGTCCCGGTTGAAGTCGGAGTTCCTGGCGACCATGAGCCACGAGATCCGGACTCCGATGAACGGCGTGATCGGGCTCAACGAGCTGTTGCTGCGGACCGATCTCGACCACCACCAGCGTCGGCTCGCCGACGGTCTCCAGAGCGCCGGGCTGAACCTGCTGGCGATCATCAACGACATCCTCGACCTCTCCAAGATCGAGGCCGGGAAGCTGGAGCTCGAGGAGGCCGACTTCGCCGTCCGCGACGTCTTCGACCGGATCGCGGGCGCCCTCGGTGGACCGGCCCACGAGAAGGGCCTCGAGCTCGTCGTGGCCTGCCACCCCGACGTACCCGCGTTCCTGCGTGGCGACGTCACCCGGTTCGGCCAGGTGATCACCAACCTCGGCTCCAACGCCGTGAAGTTCACCGCCCGGGGCGAGGTCGTCATCCAGGCGACGGTGGCGTCCTCGACCGACGACGACGTGGTGCTGCGGGTCGAGGTCATCGACACCGGGGTCGGGATCGCCCCCGAGGCGGTCCCGACGCTGTTCGACGCCTTCACGCAGGCCGACCTGTCCACGACCCGGCGGCACGGCGGCACCGGGCTCGGGCTGGCCATCTCCCAGCAGCTCGTCGAGGCGCTCGGGGGCCGCATCGAGGTCCGGAGCAGGCCCGCCCTGGGCAGCACGTTCTCCTTCACGGCCCGCTTCGGCCACCCCCACCACGTGCCCCTGGGGCACCGGGGCACCCCCGAGCTGCCCCGCGGCGGGCGGGTGCTGGTGGTCGACGACAACGAGACCAACCGGTTCGTCCTCACCGAGCAGCTCCGGGCCTGGGGGCTGGAGCCGGTCGCCGTCGCCTCGTCCGACGAGGCGTTCGCGACGCTGCGCGAAGGCCTGCGCAGCAACCGCCCCTACGCCCTGGCGATCCTCGACGTGATGATGCCCGGCACCGGCGGTCTCGAGCTGACCCGCCGGATCCGCGCCGACGCCGACCTCGAAGACCTCCGGTTGCTGCTGCTCTCCTCCGACCACCACGTCGGACGCCGCGCCGCGGCGGAGTGCGGCGCCGACGGCTCGCTGAGCAAGCCCGTTCAGCACTCCGAGCTGTACGACGCCCTGGTCTCGACCCTCGCCGCCGAGGTGCCCGACGGACCCGGATCCCAGCCGTCGACGAGCGCGCCGACGCTCGACATCCGGGTGCTCGTGGTCGAGGACAACCCGGTCAACCAGCTGGTCGCCACCGGCCTGCTGGAGCACCTCGGCGCCTCCGTCGTCGTGGCCTCCGACGGCGTGGAGGCCACCTCGCAGCTGGCCCACCCGCACGGCTTCGACGCCGTGCTCATGGACTGCCGGCTGCCGCGCATGGACGGCTTCGACGCGACCCGCGCCATCCGGGCCGCCGAGCCCGACGGCGGCCGGGTCCCCATCATCGCGATGACCGCCTCGGCGCTGGAGGGCGAGCGCGAGCGCTGCCTGGCCGCCGGCATGGACGACTTCCTCACCAAGCCCGTCGACGCCAGCGCGCTCGAGCGGGTGCTGCGTCGCTGGACCGGCCCGCAGGTCGAGCCGCAGCCGCTGCCCGCGACCGCCGTGACCGCCCCGGCAGCCGCGGCAGCCGCGGCTCCTGCCTCGGGGATGGTCCTCGACCCCGCCCGGGTCCGGATGCTCGACGAGCTCCGCAAGGACGGCGTCAGCTTCTTCGATCGCACGGCCGCCTCCTTCATCGGCCGCATCGACGAGCAGGTGCGCGCCATCCAGGAGGCGATCGAGGCCGGCGACGCCAACCGGGTCTTCACCTCCTCCCACCTGGTGAAGGGCAGCGCGCTCAACCTCGGCCTCCCCCTCGTCGCCGCCGCCGCGGCCGCCCTGGAGGTGCACGCCGAGGCCGGCCGCACCGACCGGACCGAGCCGCTGATGGCCGAGCTGCACCGCGAGGTCGGCCGAGCCGTCACGGCGCTCCGGAACGCGACGTCTTGAGCCTGCTCACGACCCGGTTCGAGGTCGTCGCCCGGCGCCGACCGGTCGACCTGGTGCTGCCCGGCGACCTGCCGCCCGCGCCGTACGCCGCCGTCACCGGAACCGATGGCCCGCTCACCCTCACCAGTGGCGCGGTCCAGATCACCGCCGGGTACGACGGCCGCGGCTGGCTCAGCGTGGACACCGGAGCGCGACGCCCGACCCGACACCGCGCCCGGCGACACGGCCGAGCGACCGCCCCCGTCGACGCACTGGGCCTGACGCTGACCGGCACCCAGGCGACGCTGCTCACCCGGGAGGACGACCGCTGGGTCGCCCGCGCCCGGGTCGACCTGGAGGGCCGGGTCGACACGCGTGACGAGGAGTGGCTGGCCGGGCTGAGCGCCACCGGCGGCACCGCGGGCCGGTTCGGACAGCTGGGGCTGCGCGACCTGCGGCTGGTGACCCACGCCGACGGCTCGCCGTACCGCCTCGGCCGGGTGCTGCTGCTGACCGCCACCAGCGCGGGGCCGGGCTTCTTCGCGACCGCGCACACCTCGGTGTGGTCGCTCGACCCGGACACCCTGGAGCTGGCGCACCGTGCCGACCTGTTCTTCCGCCGGCCCGACGCCCCCGGCGTGTTCGGCGACCACGCCACGCACCTGGTCCGCGACGAGGGCCGCTGGCTGGTCGCCACCAGCAGCTGGGGCGACTTCGACAAGTCGCGCCCGGTGCGGGTGCTGCTGGCGTCGTCGACGGCCGACCTGTCGACGGGGGTGCACGTCCTCGACACCGAGGTGCTGGCGCTGCCCACCGACGGGCTCACCTCGGTCGCGGTCTGGGACCCGCACCTGGTCCGCATCGACGACGGCTGGCTGGTCGGGTACGTCAGCGCCCGCCGCTACTTCCGCTTCCACCCGGTCCTGGCCGGCGGGCCGACCCTCGACGAGCTGCGGCTGCTCGGCGCCGACGAGTCGCGCCGAGCGTGCGAGGGGACCACGCTGCACCGCGACCCGGTCTCGGGCGCCTGGCAGGTGCTGGCGAGCGACCGCCGTGGCGAGTACCCCGTCTACGACCTCTCCCTCACCCAGACCGGCCGCCTCGACGCGCCGTACCCCACGAACCTCCCCTGGCCGAGCGTCGTCCCCGTCGACGACGGCTGGCTGATGATCGCGTTCAACGGCCAGGGGTACGGCGGCCGGATCGCCGGCTACGGCACCCACGGCGACGTCATCCTGATGCGCTCCACCCGTTGAGTCGTGTCCCCTGACGGTTGAGTCCGGAGTTCCGGGCCCGCCGCCGACTCAACCGTCAGGGGACACGACTCAACGGTCAGGGGACACGACTCGACCGTTAGTCGGTGACGGCGAGGAGGGGGCGGACGGCGGTGCGGGCGGCGTGGATGCGCGACTTCACGGTGCCGAGCGGGATGTCGAGCAGCGCCGCGATCTCGGCGTACTCCAGCTCCTGCACGTCGCGCAGCACCAGGGGCTCGATGAGCTCCGGGTGGGAGCTGCCGACGACGTCGAGCGCGTCCAGCAGGTCGAGGCGGCTGCCGGCGATCACGCTCGTGGTGCGCGGGTCGGGCGCGGTGGGGAGCTCGTCGCTGAGCCGCTCGGCGGCCCGCCGCCGCAGCGTGCGGTACGTCGAGCGCGCACTGTTGGACGCGACCGCGTGCAGCCAGGTGGTGAACCGGCTGCGCCCGCCGAACTGACCGATCTTCGTCGCCACGAGCAGCAGCGCGTCCTGGGTCGCCTCCTCGGCGTCCTCGGGGTAGAGCAGCATCCGCCCGCAGGTACGCCGGACCCGCGGCTGCACCTGGGCCAGCAGCTCCTCCAGCGCGGCGCGGTCACCGCCGGCGGCCCGCAGCGCGAGCTCGTCGAGCTCGTCGGCTCCGAGGGCCTCGCTCACGTGTCGACCTCCGAGAGTCGTCCGGTTGTCCACTGGCCTGCGGCACAATACCCACCGTGTCCCTCCCCGAGCGTCTCGGCCGCCTGGAGCGGGTCGAGCGGATCGGGGCCGGCGGGTTCGCGACGGTCTGGCTCTACCGCGACACCGAGCTGGACTCCGACGTCGCCGTGAAGGCGCTCGCTGACAACTGGGCGCAGCGCCTCGACGTCCGCGAGCGGTTCCTGGAGGAGGCGCGCATCCTGCGCCGTGCCGACTCCGACCACATCGTCCGCGTGTACGACGTCGGCGAGGTCGACGCGACGCCGTACTTCGTGATGACCTACGCCGACCGCGGCACCCTGGCGACCCTGACGGAGGCCGGCCGGCCGCTCCCCGCGGGCCGAGTCGCCGACCTGGTGGCCCAGGCCGGCGCGGGGCTGGCCGTGCTGCACGAGCTGGGCATCGTGCACCGCGACGTGAAGCCGCAGAACCTGCTGCTGCGCAGCGGCGGGAGTGGCGGTGACCGGGTGCTGGTGGCCGACCTCGGGGTCGCGAAGGCGATGCTGCACGCCAGCGGCCTCACCCAGGTGGTCGGCACGCCGGCGTACATGGCGCCGGAGCAGGTGAGCGGCATCGGCATCGACCGGCGGGCCGACGTGCACGCGCTCGGCGCGGTCGCCTACCAGCTGCTCACCGGGCGGCCGGCGCGCAGCACCACCCTCAGCGAGCTCCTGGACGCGACCCTCCCGGAGCCCCCGTCCTCGCTCGTCGAGGCGTCCCCGGCCATCGACGCCGTGCTGCTGCGGGCCCTCCAGCCGGACCCGGAGGACCGCTGGCCCGACATCCCGTCCTTCGTCGACGCGCTCCGCGCCGCCGTCGAGGAGCCGACCCCGCCGACCCGGATCACCGAACCGCCGGCGCCCGAGCCGCGGCCGACCGGGGCGCTGACCCCGGCGTTCATCCTGCTCCTGCTGCTTGTCCTGGGCGGCGCGTTCGCCGCGGCGTACGCCGTCACCGCGGCCCTCCGCTGAGCTCCGACGAGCATGTCCTAACCTGGTTGTGACCCGCGCCACCCCTGCGGGCCAGCCCACGCCACACCACCTCGTGGCCACAACCGAACAGGCGGACACCACCATGACCGTTCCCTCCAGTGACCCCTTCGAGCTCGGCCCCGAGCACGAGCAGGTCGTCTTCGCGAACGACCCGGCCAGCGGCCTGCGAGCGATCGTCGCGATCCACTCGACGGCCCTCGGGCCGGCCCTCGGCGGCACCCGCTTCCACCCGTATCCGTCGACCGACGCCGCCCTCCGCGACGTCCTGGACCTCTCCCGCGGGATGTCCTACAAGGCCGCGCTCGCCGGGCTCGACCTCGGCGGCGGCAAGGCCGTCATCATCGGCGACCCGCGCACCCTGAAGTCCGAGGCGCTGCTGCGCGCGTACGGCCGGTTCGTGCGGTCCCTCGGTGGGCGCTACCGCACGGCCTGCGACGTCGGGACCGACAGCGACGACATGGACCACATCGCCCGCGAGTGCGCCTTCGTCACCGGTCGTACGACGGCACACGGCGGGGCGGGCGACAGCTCCGTGCTGACGGCGTACGGCGTCTTCGAAGGCATGCGCGCCGCGGCCGAGGCCGCCTGGGGCAGCACCTCGCTGGCCGGCCGCACGATCGGGGTGGCGGGCGTCGGCAAGGTCGGTCGGCACCTGGTGGGCCACCTGGTCGAGGAGGGGGCGGACGTCGTCGTCACCGACACCTGGCAGCCCGCGCTCGACCGGGTGCTCGAGGAGCACCCCGGTGTCCGGGTCGCCTCGTCGACGCAGGCCCTGGTCGCGGGCCCCCTCGACGTGTACGCGCCGTGCGCGCTCGGCGGTGCGCTCACCGACGAGGTGGTCGAAGCGCTCACGGCCCGCGTCGTCTGCGGCGCGGCGAACAACCAGCTCGCCCACCCGGGGATCGAGAAGTCGCTCGCCGACCGCGGGATCCTCTACGCGCCCGACTACTGCGTGAACGCCGGCGGCCTCATCCAGGTCGCCGACGAGCTCGATCCTGCCGGCTTCCGGTTCGACCGTGCCCAGCAGCGCGCCAGCCGCATCTACGACACGACCCGCGACGTGCTCGCGCTCGCCGTCCGCGACAGCGTGTCTCCTGCCCTCGCCGCCGACCGGCTCGCCGAGGCGCGGATGCGCGACGTGGGCCGGTTGCGAGGGATCTGGATCAGCTGACTCCCACCGCGAGGCGGTCCGCTCGCGCGGACCGCCTCGACGGGTGCGAGTCAGTCGCGCTGGGGTTCTGAGTAGTCCGACCACTTCTCGAGGACCTCAGGGTCCACCGGGTCGGATTCGGCGTGGTTCTCACCGCCGTGCAGCTCCTGCGCCAACTTCCCGAAGTCCGTCTCGTGAGTGCGGTACTTCAGGTCGCGTGCGACCTTCGTCTGCTTTGCCTTCGCTCGGCCGCGCCCCATAGGGTCAGCCCCCTCGCACGTTGGCCGGGGCACAGTGGCTCCCGGGCTGGTCCTGAAGATTTGCTCGTGGGGGGAACGCTACCTGCTCGCTGGCTGTTCCCGCACACCGAGCCTCCCGAATCGCCGCGCGACCGGACGGAAATCACCAACCGGAGTGTTGACCGATGAGCCGGACCCGGCCTCCGTCGGTGTCGGAGACGCTCACCTCGCCGGCCGCCCAGGCCCGGATCCCGAACCCGTCGAGCAGCGCAACCGCGGCGTCGACGTCCTCGGCCGGCATCATCGCGACCATCCCCACCCCGCAGTTGAGCGTCATCTCGAGGTCGGGCTGCGAGACGTTGCCGACCTGGCGGACCAGGTCGAAGATCGGCTGAGGCGTCCAGGTGGTGCGGTCCAGGGTCGCGGTCAGCTCGACCGGCAGCACCCGCTCCAGGTTGGCCGCGAGGCCGCCTCCGGTGATGTGCGACATCGCGTGGGTCGCCGTCCGGTCGGCGAGCGCCAGGCAGGCCTTGGCGTAGATCCGGGTCGGCGTCAGCAGCTCCTCGCCCAGCGAGCCGCCCAGCTCCGGGACGTTGCGGTCCAGGGCCCAGCCGGCCTTCTCGAGCAGCACGTGGCGCACCAGGGAGTAGCCGTTGGAGTGCAGCCCGCTGGCCGCCATCGCCACCACCACGTCGCCCGGTCGGACCCGGCCGGGGCCGAGCAGCCGGTCCGCCTCGACCACGCCGGTGGTCGCGCCGGCGACGTCGTACTCGTCGGGGGCCAGCAGGCCGGGGTGCTCGGCGGTCTCGCCGCCGACCAGCGCGCAGCCGGCCTCGACACAGGCCTCGGCGATCCCCTTGACGATGGCCGCGATCCGCTCGGGGACGACCTTGCCGGTGGCGATGTAGTCGGTCATGAACAGCGGCTCGGCGCCGCAGACGACCAGGTCGTCGACGACCATGCCGACCAAATCGAAGCCGATCGTGTCGTGGACGTCCATCGCCTGGGCGATCGCGACCTTCGTCCCGACGCCGTCGGTCGAGGTCGCCAGCAGCGGGCGCTTGTAGGCGAGCAGGGCCGAGGCGTCGAAGAGCCCGGCGAACCCGCCGAGGCCGCCGATCATCTCGGGGCGGCGGGCCTTCTCGACCCAGCCCTTCATCAGGTCGATCGCCCGGTCGGCGGCGTGGATGTCGACACCCGCCTCGGCGTACGCGTTGGACCCGGGGGTGGGGGCGTCCTGGTTCACGGGTTGTCCTTCGTCCGGGGGTGTCTCACGGGTTGTTGAGCACGGGCAGCGCGCGACCGTGGGTCGGCGACTTCAAGGTGGCCTCGAGGAGGTGCTTGCCGAGCAGCGACTCGTCGGGCAGCTCGACGGGGTACTCGCCGGTGAAGCAGGCCCGGCACAGCGAGTCCTTCGGCTGGCGGGTCGAGTCGACCATCCCGTCGAGGGAGATGTAGCCGAGGCTGTCGGCGCCGACACTGGCGGCGATCTCCGCGGGGGTCAGGCCGTTGGCGATCAGCTCGGCCCGGGTGGCGAAGTCGATGCCGTAGAAGCACGGCCACTTCACCGGCGGACTCGAGATGCGCACGTGGACCTCGAGGGCGCCGGCCTCGCGGAGCATCCGGACCTGGGCGCGCTGGGTGTTGCCGCGGACGATGGAGTCGTCGACGACCACGATCCGCTTGCCCCGGATCATGTGGTCCAGCGCGTTGAGCTTGAGCCGGATGCCGAGCTGGCGCAGGGTCTGGCTCGGCTGGATGAAGGTGCGGCCGACGTAGGCGTTCTTGACGAAGCCCTGACCGAACGGGATGCCCGACTCCTCGGCGTACCCGGCCGCGGCCGGCGTGCCGGACTCGGGGACCGGGATGACCAGGTCGGCCTCGACCGGGAACTCGCGGGCCAGCTGGCGGCCCATCTCGACCCGCGACTCGTGGACGCTGCGACCGCTGATGGTGGCGTCGGGGCGGGCGAGGTAGACGTACTCGAACACGCAGCCCTTGCGGTCGGGCTCGGCGAACTTGTGGGAGCGCAGGCCGTTCTCGTCGATGACGAGCATCTCGCCCGGCTCGACCTCGCGGACGACGCTGGCGCCGATGGTGGCGAGGGCGGCGTCCTCGGAGGCCACCACCCAGCCGCGGTCCAGCCGGCCCAGGACCAGCGGCCGGATGCCTTGGGGGTCGCGGGCGGCGTACAGGGTGTTCTCGTTCATCCACACGAAGCAGAACGCGCCACGCAGCAGCGGCAGCACCTCGAGCGCCCGCTGCTCCAGCGAGGTGTCGGGGTGGTGGGCGAGCAGGGCGGTGACCAGGCCGGTGTCGTTGGTGGAGGACTCCTGCGGCCGCGTGTGCAGGTCGAGCTCGTCCTTCGGGCCGGGGAGCTCCTCGACCATCTGCGACAGCTCGTGGGTGTTGATCAGGTTGCCGTTGTGACCGAGCGCGATGGAGCCGTCCGCGGTCGGGCGGAAGGTCGGCTGGGCGTTCTGCCAGGTGCTCGCGCCGGTCGTGGAGTAGCGCGAGTGGCCGATCGCCAGGTGGCCGTTGAGCGAGGCCAGCGTGGTCTCGTCGAACACCTGGGAGACCAGGCCCATGTCCTTGTAGACCAGGATCTGGCGGCCGTTGGAGACCGCGATGCCCGCCGACTCCTGGCCGCGGTGCTGCAGCGCGTAGAGCCCGAAGTAGGTCAGCTTGGCGACGTCCTCCCCCGGCGCCCACACACCGAAGACGCCGCAGGCGTCCTGCGGGCCCTGGTCCTGGGGATCGAGGGCGGCGGTGAGCCGGCCGTCCCCTCCCCTGCGTGAGCTGCCACTGCTGCTGAGGTACGGCACGCCATTACTGTACCGACGCGGCCCCCCAGATCCCGCTTCGCGGTGTCGAAGGTCACCGGAGTCACTCCCCGCGCCCGAGGGTTGGCCGTACCATCGACCCTGCTCCCTTCCCGGCACCTCTGGAGGCCTCGTGCCAGCCCCTGAACCAGCGGCACGTGTCGTCACCCGTTCCGGGTCCGGCGACGACGCGCTCCAGCTGATCGCCGAGGGGGTCACCGCGATCGCCGGCTGGGGTGTCGCGGCCATCAGTGTCGTGCGCGACGACGGCCAGATGCAGGTGATGGCGGTCGCGGGCAGCGAGGACGCCCGCCGCCAGCTGGAGGGGATCCGCACCCCGACCGAGAAGCTGCTGAACGAGCTCGAGAAGGCCGACGACTGGGGGATGCTGAAGTTCGTCCCCCACGAGCGCCTGGACCTCGGCGAGGGCGAGTGGGGCTGGGTGCCCGACATCGAGCCGCTCGACGTCCCGGACGCCTGGCACCCGATGGACCTCCTGGTCGCCCCGCTGCGCGACCAGGACGGCACCCTGCGCGGCAGCCTCTCCATCGACCTCCCCGCCGACGGGCGCCGCCCCGGCCCCGACCAGCGTCGGGTCCTCGAGGCGTACGCCGAGCAGGCCGCCCGCGCCGTACTCACCGCCCTGGAGCGCGAGGAGCTCGCCGCCCAGGTCCGCCTGGCCGACACCGCCCGACGGATCGTGCGCCAGGCCTCGGGCCAGCGGTCCCTCGAGCACATCCTGGAGACCTCCCGCCCGGCCCTGGTCGAGGGCTTCCGCGCCCTCGGCATGTGGATCCAGACCTTCGACGAGGACGGCCTCGGCAAGGGCAGCATCTACTCCGCCGACGGCACCGTGGTCGTGCTGCCCGACGAGCTGGTGACGATCGCCGAGACCGCCGCCCGGGGTCTGTGGACCGAGCAGCAGGTCACGGTGATCGCCGAGGGTCGGCCGCTCGGCCCCCTCACCCCGCAGCAGGGGCGCATGATCGTCGACTTCCTGACCTCCATCGACGTCGGCTCCATCCTCTTCGTCCCGCTCGGCGCCGGCCACGAGTGCCTCGGCAACCTGGTGCTGACCCGCCCGCTCTACGCACCCGACTGGACCGAGACCGAGGCGGCCGCCGCCCTCGACGTCGGCCGCGACCTCGGCGGTGCCATCCTCAACGTCCGCGCCTACGAGCGCGAGCACCAGCTGGTCAAGCAGCTGCAGGAGCTCGACACCTACCGCAGCCAGCTGATCGCGACCGTCTCCCACGAGCTGAAGAACCCCCTCACCTCCGTGCTGGGCCACCTGGAGATCCTCGAGTCCGTCGACGGGCTCCCCGGCCCGGTCCGGACCTCGCTGACCGCGATGGAGCGGGGCGCCCGCCGCCTCGGCCGGGTCGTCGACGACCTGCTGCTGCTCGCCCAGGTCGGCGACCCCGACAACCTCGTCGTCGCCCGCCCCGTCGACCTCCGCACGATCGTCGAGGACGTCGTCGAGCTGACCGCGGTCGAGGCCGAGCGACGCCAGCTGAGCGTGGAGGTCCTCGCCGGCGCCGAGCAGGTGCTGGCCAGCGGCGACGCGGTCGAGCTCGACCGGGTCGTGTCCAACCTGGTCAGCAACGCCCTGAAGTACACCCCCGAGGGCGGCCACATCTCCGTCTCCGTCACCCGCACCGACGACCAGGTCGAGCTGGTCTGCACCGACGAGGGGCTCGGCATCTCCCCCGAGGACCAGGACCAGCTCTTCACCGAGTTCTTCCGCTCCTCCAACCCCGCTGCCGTCGCCCAGCCCGGCACCGGCCTCGGCCTCGCCATCGTCAGCCGGATCGTCCGGCGCCACGGCGGCCGCATCGCCGTCGAGTCCGAGCTCGGCAAGGGGAGCACGTTCCGCGTGTTCCTCCCGGCCGCCTAGGCTTCCGCTCCCGCGGGGGGCTGTCCGGCTTCCTGGGCCCGTCGGGGGCGGTCGGGTGCTCGCCTGCGGCTGCGCCGGGAGGGCAGGTCCGGGCCTGGACCACGGCGGAAGCGGCTACCGAGCCAGGTTCCGCAGCAGGAACGCCTCGGCGAGGACGACCCGCTCGAACTCGGCCAGGTGCAGACCCTCGTTCGCCCCGTGGGCGCGGGTGTCGGGGTCCTCGACGCCGGTGACCAGCACGCTGGCCTCGGGGAACGCCTCGAGGAACTCCGCGATGAAGGGGATCGAGCCGCCGACGCCCATGTCGACCGGGGCGGTGCCGTCCCAGGCCTCGGCGAAGGCGGCGCGCGCGGCGTCGTACGCCGGACCCTGGGCCGGGAGCGCGATCGGCTCGCCCGTGTCGACGACGGTGGTCGACAGCGACGCGCCCCACGGCACGTGCGCGCGCAGGTGCTCCTCGAGCCGGGCGACGGCATTCTCGGCGGTGTCGCCCGGGGCTATCCGGATGGTGACGCGGGCGCGGGCGACCGGGCTGAGGGTGTTGGAGGCGCCGGCGACCTTGGGAGCGTCGAAGCCGGTGACGGTGATGGCCGGCTGTGTCCAGAGCCGCTCCACGGCGGAGCCCTGGCCGACCCACGAGAGGCCGTCGATGGCGCCGGACTCGGCGCGCAGGCGCTCCTCGGGGTACTCCACGTCGGCCGCCGGGCCGCTCGCCAGGCCGGCGACGGCGGGGGCGCCGTCCTCGGTCCACAGCGAGTCGAGCAGCCGGATCAGCGCCATGATCGCGTCGGGGGCGAGGCCGCCCCACATGCCGGAGTGGACGGCGTGGGTGAGCGTGCGCAGCTCGACGTCGACGCGGATCAGGCCGCGCAGACTGGTGGTCAGGGCGGGTACGCCGATGTCCCAGTTGCCGGAGTCGGCGATCACGATGACGTCGGCTCTCAGCCGGTCCTGGTACTGCTCGAGCAGCTGGGGCAGCGTCGCGCTCGCGACCTCCTCCTCGCCCTCGATGAACAGCCGGACGGTGACGGGCAGGTCGTCGCCGAGTGCGCGGAGGGCGCCGACGTGGGCCATGATCCCGGCCTTGTCGTCGGCGGCGCCGCGGCCGTAGAGGCGGCCGTCGCGCTCGGTGGGCTCCCACGGCGGGGAGTCCCAGTCGGCGTGGTCGTTCTCGGGCTGCACGTCGTGGTGGGCGTACAGCAGCACGGTCGGGGCGCCCTGGGGCCCCTTCTTCTCCCCGACGACCGCGGGCGGGGCGCCGTCGAACGCGCGCACGATCTCGACGTCGACCCCCTCGGCCGCGAAGAGCTCGGCGGTGCGCTGCGCGCTCCGCTCGACCTCCGGGAGGC
This sequence comes from Nocardioides sp. W7, assembly GCF_022919075.1. NCBI lineage: Bacteria > Bacillati > Actinomycetota > Actinomycetes > Propionibacteriales > Nocardioidaceae > Nocardioides > Nocardioides sp. W7. The sequence continues at coordinate 445,547 of NZ_CP095078.1, forward strand.
GCTCGGGGTCGGCGCTGACCGACTGGATCCGGACGAGGTCCTCGAGGTCTGCTCGGACCGAGGGGAGCACTGCCTGGACCCTGCCGCGGAGATCGTCGCTCATGCGCTCGACCCTAACGGCCGTCCAGCGGCAGGTACGGCGCCAGGTCGGCCCGCTGGCCGCTGGCGCGGACCCGGGCGGAGTGCTCGGCCTCGGCCCAGGGCAGCTCCCCGGTGGCGAGCGCGATCCAGGTGGCGGCGTCGGTCTCGACGACGGCCGGCGGGGTGCCGCGGGTGTGCCGCACGCCGGGGATGACCTGGACGGCGGCGTACGGCGGGATCCGCACCTCGACGGAGTGCCCGGGCGCGCGGTCCTCCAGGACGGCGAGGAAGTGCTTGACCAGGAGCCGGAGGTCACCGCGCTCGGCGGTGTCGGCGGCGACCCGGGCGAGGGCGGCGGCCACGTCGGCCGGATCCGCGGGGCGCAGTCGGGCGGCCATCAGTCGGTCTCCCCGAGCTCCGGGTGGGGCAGCAGCACCGAGAAGTAGAGGTAGGTCCGCGTGGCGTCGTCGGACCGCCCGCGGGTGCGCTCCCCCCAGGCGGCCAGCACCTCACCCAGCTCCTCCGAGAGCGCGGCGGCCTCCTCCTTGGTCAGCCGGAACGCCGCGTCGGTCACCGACCGGTAGGTGCCCTCCTCGCGCTCGCCCCGGAGCGCGACATCGACGACCTGGTGGGCCCAGTCGCCCTTCGAGCGGCGGAAGACCGCCGCGGCGGCGCGACCGCCGGGTGCCTTCTCGAGCTCGCCCAGGTCGAGGGCGAGCCCGCCGGCGACACTCGACCGCCAGACCCGGTCGCGGCGGTCCCGCGCGGCCTCCGGGTCCTCCTCGACCAGGCCGTACTTCGCGAGCTGACGCAGGTGGAAGCTCGCCTGGTTGGCGGGGATGCCGAGCTCGCGGGCGATGTCGGCCGCGCGCAACGACCCGGCCGCATCGAGCTCGGCGAGGATCCGGTTGCGGACCGGGTGGGCGATCGCGCGCAGCACCTTGGGGTCGTGGACGGGGCGTGACTCTGACACGCGGCCATCCTAGCAAGTTGCGCACGCACTATTGCGCAACATTACGTGCGCAATATATGTTGCGGAACATGACCGGATACCGCCGCCTGCTCGGCAACCACGACTTCACCGCCCTCTGGATCGGCCAGACGATCAGCGAGCTCGGCACCCGCACGAGCCTGTTCGTCTTCCCGCTCCTCGCCTACGCCCTCACCGGCTCGGCCCTGCTCGCCGCCCTCGTCGAGGCGGTGCACCTGCTCGGGATGGCCGCAGCCCTGCTGCCGGCCGGCGTCGTCGCCGACCGCGTGGACCGGCGCGCGATGATGCGCTGGGCCAGTGCCGCGGGCGTGCTGCTCTACGCCTCGCTCGCGCTCGCCGGCTGGTACGACGCCCTGACGCTCCCCCACCTGTTGACCGTCGCGCTGCTCACCGGGGCGGCGGCCGGCGTGTTCGCGCCGGCCGAGATGGCGGCCGTGCGGGCCGTCGTACCGACCGAGGACCTGCCGACGGCGCTCAGCCAGCAGCAGGCCCGCCAGCACGTCGCCGTCCTGCTGGGCGCACCGCTCGGCGGCGCGCTCTACGGGGTGGCCCGCTGGCTGCCGTTCGCGGCGGACGCCGTGACGTTCGCCGTCTCGTGGGTGCTGCTGGGCCGGATCCGCGCGGACCTGCGCCCGCCCCGGTCGAGCACGCCGCGCAACCCCCGGCGCGACCTCTCCGCGGGACTCCGGTTCATCGCCGACAGCCCGTTCTTCCGGGTGCTGACCGGGTGGGCCGCGTGCACCAACCTGGTCGTCAACGCGCTCTTCCTGGTGGCGGTGCTGCGGCTGATCGAGGCCGGCTTCCCGCCCCTGCAGATCGCGCTCGTCGAGGTCGCCGCCGGTGCCTGCGGGATCGCAGGCGCGATCGTGGCGCCCTGGCTGATCGACCGGGTGCCGACCGGCCGGCTGACGGTGGCGGTCGCCTGGAGCTTCGTCCCGCTGCTGGTGCCGATGCTCTTCTGGAACAGCCCGCTCGTGGTCGCCGTCGCCCTCTCCGTCGGGCTGTTCCTCAACCCCGCCGGCAATGCCGGGATCGGCTCCTACCGGGTCGCGGTCACGCCGACCGAGCTGCAGGGCCGCGTGCAGTCGGCCTCGCAGTTCGTGTCGATGTCGATGCTCCCGCTCGCGCCGCTCCTCGGCGGAGTGCTCCTGGAGTCCCTCGGCGGCCCCGGCGCGATCGCGGTCCTGGCCGTCCTGACCGCGGTCGTCGCACTCATCCCGACGCTGGCCCGGTCGGTGCGGTCCGTCCCGCGGCCGGTCGAGTGGGTGGTGGCGGCGTGAGCCGGCTGAGGTCGAGCTGCCATCTCGGGTGCACCACCGGCGGCGCCGGCATTCACCCGTCGTTCACGGACCCTGCCTACGCTCACGCGATGAGCACCCTCGCCACCAGCCTCCGCACCGAGGACGCGCGGACGACCCTGTGGCGCCGGGCCCGGGGCGCGCTCGACTGGGACGTCGTCCTCGAGGCCGGTGTCGGGAGTCCGGCCCTCGACGAGCTCCTGGGCGAGACCCCCGGGTCGTTCTGCGTGCGGGTCGACGCCGGCGGGCTCGAGCGCGCGGTCGTCGCCGGCGCCCGTCGCTCCCTGGCGGCGCCCGTCCCGTGGGCGCTGAGGCTCCGGGTCGAGCAGCTGCCGGTCGACGTGCTCGAGGGCCTGGCGGCCGAGTACGCCGTACTGCTGCTGGCGCCGGGCGCCTCGCCGGCCGGGGACCGGTTCGTCCGGGTCCATCCCGACCATCTCGAGGACCTGCTGCCCTCGGGCCGGGTCCACGGGCAGGACTGCCTGCTGGCCGGGCCGCTCGCCGTCGGGCCGTTGGTCAGCGCGCCGCGCGGCTGAACCGCTCGGCCGCGTCGGCGACCTTGTCCCGGAGCTCGGATGGGCCCTCGATCGTGAAGTCCGCGCCGACCTGGGCGAGCACCATCAGCGGCCAGCGCAGGTCGTCGACGTTCATCTCCAGCAGGCAGCCGTCCTCGTCGGGCGTGGTCGTGCCCCACTGCTGGACCACCCGCTGCACGACCTCGGTCGGCGCCTGGACGCGCACCCGGACGGCGTACCGCTGCGGCATCCGGCGGATCCCCGACTGCACGAAGGTCAGCGCGTCCTGGGCGGGCAGCTCGCGCGGGCGGAACCGGCCGCCGGACAGCTGGGGGCCGGAGATCCGGTCGACCCGGAAGCTGCGCCAGTCCTGGCGGTCGCGGTCGTAGGCGACGAGGTACCACCGCCGGCCGAGCGAGACCAGCCGGTGCGGCTCCACCCAGCGCTCGGTGGGCTCGGCGTCGCGGGCGGTGTAGCCGAAGCGCAGCGGCTCGTCGTCGCGGCACCCCTGCGCCAGCGTGGTCAGCACCGTGGCGTCCACGACCGGCCCGCCGCCCCAGGTGAAGTTCTCGGTCTGGGTGCGCAGCGCGTCGAGCTGGCGGCGCAGTCGCGGCGGCATCAGCGCGATCACCTTGGTGAGCGCCTGCACGGAGGTCTCCTCCATGCCGGCGACCGCGCCGGCGGCGGCCGTCCGGAGCCCGACCGCGATCGCGACGGCCTCCTCGTCCTCGAGCAGCAGCGGCGGCAGCTGGCCGCCCGCCCGCAGCTGGTAGCCGCCGGACACCCCGCGGACCGCGTCGACGGAGTACCCGAGCTCGCGGAGCCGGTCGATGTCGCGACGCAGGGTGCGGGGGCTGACGTCGAGCCGCTCCGACAGCTCGCCGCCGGGCCAGTAGCGGTGGGTCTGCAGGAGCGAGAGCAGCCGGAGCATCCGGGCGCTGGTGGTCATGACGCCAGGTTAGTTCCGATTGCGGCCAGAAACTGACCTGATTGCTTTCTAGCGTGGCTCTCATGATGATCCGAACCCGCGGACTGACCCGCCACTTCACGCGTCACCAGCAGACGGTCGAAGCCGTGCGCGGCCTCGACCTCGACGTCACCGACGGCGAGCTCGTCGCCCTCCTCGGCCCCAACGGCGCCGGCAAGTCGACGACGCTGCGCATGCTCACCACCCTGATCGCCCCGACGTCCGGCACCGCCGAGGTGGCGGGGTACGACGTCGTCCGCGACCGCCGCGACGTACGCCGCAGCATCGGGTACGTCGGCCAGGGCAACGGCGCCGGCCACCAGCAGCGCGGACGCGACGAGCTGGTCAGCCAGGCCCGGGCCTTCGGCATGTCCCGGTCGGCCGCCCGCTCCCGCGCCGAGGAGCTGCTCGAGGCGTTCGACCTCACCGAGCAGGCCGGCCGCCCCGTCTCCACGCTCTCCGGCGGCCAGCGCCGGCGTCTCGACGTCGCGATCGGGCTGGTGCAGTCGCCGCGGGTGCTGTTCCTCGACGAGCCGTCCACCGGGCTCGACCCGCAGAACCGGGTCAACCTGCAGGAGCAGGTCCGTCGGCTGCACCGCGAGCAGGGCACCACGATCGTGCTGACCACGCACTATCTCGAGGAGGCCGACGCGATCGCCGACCGGGTCGTCGTCATCGACCGCGGCGTGGTGATCGCCGACGACACCGCGACCGCGCTGAAGTCCGGCCTCGGCGACCTGGTCACGCTCACCCTGCCGTCCGGGGCCGACGCCGTCACGGCCGCCGAGCACGGGGCGCGCGTGCTGCCCGGCGTGAGCGTCGAGCGCGCCGGCTGCGTCGTACGGCTCCGGGCACCGCGGGCCTCGGAGGCCGCGCCCGGTCTGGTCACCGACCTCGCCGGTGCGGGCGTCGCGATCGCCCGGCTGGAGGTCGCGAGCGCCACCCTCGACGATGTGTTCCTCGAGCTGACCGGCCGCAGCCTGCGCGAGACCGACGAGACCACCACCCCCGCGCTCGAAGGAGCCGTCGCATGAGCACCGCCACCACCCACCCCGCTTTCCCCGCTCCCGGGTTCCTCCTCGACACCTGGAACGTGATGACCCGCGAGCTGCGGCCGGTCGTCCGCGAGCCGGCCTCGGTGCTGTTCGCGATGGTGCAGCCGCTGGTCTTCCTGGCGCTGTTCGCGCCGCTGCTCCCCGACACCGGCGACGGCTCGGCGCTGCAGTGGTTCGTGCCCGGCATCGTCGCGATGACCACGCTGATGGGGGCGTCGTTCACCGGTGCCAACCTGATGCAGGAGATGGTCACCGGCTCCCACGAGCGGCTGCTGGTCTCGCCGCTGTCGCGCTCCTCGCTGCTGGTCGGCCGGGCGCTGAAGGAGATCGTGCCGATGCTGATGCAGACGGCGATCATCGTCGTCGTCTGCACGCCGTTCTCCTTCGACCTGCACCTCGGCGGCGTACTGCTCGCCGTGCTGATCCTGTCGGGCTTCAGCATCGGGATCGGGGCGCTGTCGTTCGCCCTCGCGCTGGCGGCCAAGGACCAGGACTGGCTGTTCTGGACCGTCCAGCAGACGCTGATCTTCCCGCTGCTGCTGCTCGCCGGCGTCCTGCTGCCGCTCGAGGGTGCACCGGGCTGGCTGCGGTTCCTCTCCGACCTCAACCCGCTGACGTACGTCGTCGAGGCGGTCCGGCCGCTCTTCGCCGGGTCCTACCCCCTCGACACCGTCGGCGCGGGCCTGCTCGCCTCCGCCCTGGTCGCCGCCCTGGGACTGGTGGTCGGCCTCCGGGCGATGCGCGCGTCGAGCTGACCCGGGTCGTGCCCCTGAGCGCGTGCTCCGCCGCACCCTCAGGGGCACGACCGCCTACGCTGCCAGCCGTGAGTCTCGACAAGCTCGGCGCCGAGCACGTCCGCGCGACCGTCGTCGCGCTGGAGCGCCGGATCGACGCACGCTTCCCCGAGCGCGGGTTGCACCAGGTCGCCCTCGAGCTGGTGACCATGGTCGACCGGGTCGCCGGCGTCGCGGTGGTCAACCGGCGGCGCATCGACACCGCGAGGACCGTCTCCCGGGCGCTGATGGCGCTGGTCGTCCTGGCCACCGCGATCGCCATCGGCATCGCCGCGCGCGACGTGTTCCGCGACGGCGGGCCGGACAGCGGCGTCGGCTGGGTGCCGCTGATCGAGTCCGCGATCAACGACCTGGTCTTCGCCGCGCTCGCGGTGTTCTTCCTGTGGTCCTTCCCCGAGCGGGTGCAGCGCGGGCAGGTCCTGAAGCTGCTGCACCAGCTCCGCTCCCTGGCCCACATCATCGACATGCACCAGCTCACCAAGGACCCCGAGCGGCTCCGCCCCGGCTTCGTGCGCACGCCGGTCAGTCCCGAGCCGCACCTGGACCGCGACCAGCTGGAGCACTACCTCAACTACTGCTCCGAGCTGCTCAGCCTGGTCGGCAAGGCCGCCGCGCTCTGCGCCGAGGAGTCGCGCGACAACGTCGTACTCGACACCGTCAGCACCATCGAGTCGCTCACTACCGGCATGTCCCGCAAGATCTGGCAGAAGATCTCGGTGCTCCCGAAGGCCTGACCTCCGGTCGTCAGGAGCTATCGGACCGGCAGGTCGTCCAGGATCGCCAGCGTCCGCGCCCAGGCCGCGGAGTCGGGGTCGATGACGGCGAAGTGGTCGCCGTCGACCGCCACCAGCTCCGCGCTCCCGCCGGCGGCCGTCACGTACGCCTCGGACTGCGAGATCGGCACGGTGTCGTCGTCGCGGCCGTGCACGCACCACACGGGTACGCCGACGGGCGCCTGCCGGATCGGGTCGACCTCGGCGTCACCCCGGCCCGGTGGGTGGCCGAGGAAGGCCTCGACGGCCCCGCCCCCGAGGCCCGCGTCGTGGGCGGCGACCAGGTCGAGCACGCCGGCCTGCGCGACCACGTGGGTGAGCCCGACGTCCTGACCCGCGGCCCAGGTCGCCAGGTGCCCGCCGGCGGAGTGCCCGATCCCGACCATCGTCTCGGCCTCCACCGGGCAGGCCGCGATCGCGGCGCGCACGTCGGCGAGCGTGTCGGCCGCGCCGGTGCCGCGGCGGTACTCGACCGCCCACGCCGCCCACCCCGCCGCGACCAGGCTCGGCACCAGCGGGCGGGCGTACTCGACGCCGTACTCCGGTTTCCAGAACCCGCCGTGCACCACCACCGCCACCCCTCGCGCCTCACCGGCCGGCCGGGTCAGCTCGGCGTACTGGCTCGGGTCGTCGCCGTACGACGTCCGCTGCGACTCGGGCTGCTCGGGCTGCTCCGCCGTCATGGCCGCATCCTCCCCGCACTCGGCCAGCAGCGCACCTGCCGCGCTCAGGACGGGCAGGCTCAACAGGGTCCTCCGGCGCACACGAGTGGTTCGGAGCGGGCGAGCGCACGGATGGCCGGCCCGCGGGTCGGTCAGTCGAAGCGGCCCTGCCGCCCGCGCTTGGTCTCGCCGCGACGCTTCTTGGCCGACAGCCGCCGCTCCTTCGACCCGCGGGTCGGTCGGGTGGGCCGCCGCGACGGCGGGGGCGGGGCGGCGGCCTCGCGGAGCAGCTGGGCGAGCCGTTCGCGAGCGGCCCGGCGGTTGGCCAGCTGGGTGCGGTGCTCGCTGGCCGCGATGGTCACCACCCCGTCGACCAGCCGCGACGAGAGCCGCGCCAGGAGCCGGTCCCGCAGGTGGTCCGGCACCGAGGGCGAGCCGGCGACGTCGTACGACAGCTCGACCCGGCTGTCGGCGGTGTTCACGCCCTGGCCGCCCGGGCCGGAGGAGCGCGAGAACCGCTCGGTCAGCTCGGCCGCGGGCACCGCCCACGAGCCGGTGACCTGCAGGCCGTCGTCCATCCGCTCAGCATCGCGGACGGGCGGACGTCAGGCGAACCGGCGGTCAGGGTCGCCAGGTCGTACGACGTCCGGGACGCGCCTCAGCCCAGTGCTGCCGGCAGGGTCGCCATCCACGCCGACCGCACCTCGAGCAGCGGGGCCTCGAACTGGCCCTCGACGACCAGGCTGTCGCCGCCGGTGACGCCCAGCGGGGTGAGGGGTACGCCGTGCTGCGCGGCCAGGTCGGTGAGCCGGCCCTCGTCGCCCGGGGCGACGGTGACGACGACCCGGCCGGCCGACTCGGCGAACAGCCCGACGAACGCGTCGCCCGGGATGCTCACGGAGACCCCGACCAGGTGTCGCAGCGAACCCTCGACCAGGGTCTGGGCCAGGCCGCCGTCGGAGACGTCGTGGGCGGAGGTGAGCAGCCCGACGCCCTCGCCGAGCAGGGAGGCGAGCGCCTTCTCGGCGGCCAGGTCGACCCGCGGCGGCCGGCCGCCCAGGTGCCCGTGGACGACGTGCGCCCACTCCGAGCCGGAGAGCTCCTCGCGGGTCTCGCCGAGCAGGAAGACCTGCTCGCCGGCGGTGCTCCACGCCGACGGCGTCCGGCGAGTGACGTCCTCGATGACGCCCAGCACGGCCACGACCGGCGTCGGGAGGATCGCGGTGTCGCCCGTCTGGTTGTAGAGGCTCACGTTGCCGCCGGTGACCGGGATGCCGAGCTCCAGGCAGCCGTCCTTGAGGCCGCGGCAGGCCTCGGCGAACTGCCACATCACGTCGGGGTCCTCGGGCGAGCCGAAGTTCAGGCAGTCACTGATCGCGAGCGGGGTCGCACCGCCGGTCGCGACGTTGCGGTACGACTCGGCGAGCGCGAGCCGGGCGCCGACGTACGGGTCGAGCTTGGCGAACCGGCCGTTGCAGTCGGTGGAGACCGCGACGCCGAGGTTGGTCTCCTCGTCGACGCGGATCATCCCGCTGTCGCTGGGCTGGGAGAGGACGGTGTTGCCGCGGACGTAGCGGTCGTACTGGTCGGTGATCCAGGACTTGTCGCACAGGTTCGGCGAGGCGACCAGGCGCAGCAGCGTCTCGAGCAGCTCGGCACCGGTCGTCGGGCGGGCGAGCGCCTCGGCCCCGTCGGCCTGCAGCGCGTCCTGCCAGGACGGACGGGCGAAGGGGCGCTGGTACGTGGGGCCGTCGTGGGCGACCGAGCGCGGGGGTACGTCGACGACCCGCTCGCCGTGCCAGTCGATGTGCAGCCGGCCGGTCTCGGTGACCTCGCCGATCACGACCGCCTCGACGTCCCACTTGGCGCAGATCGCCAGGAAGGCGGCGACGTCGTCGGGCTCGACGACGGCCATCATCCGCTCCTGCGACTCGCTCATCAGGATCTCCTCGGGCGCGAGCGTGGAGTCGCGCAGCGGGACCCGGTCGAGCTCGACGTGCATGCCGCCGTCACCGGCGGAGGCCAGCTCGGAGGTGGCGCAGGAGAGCCCGGCACCGCCGAGGTCCTGGATGCCGGCGACCAGGCCGGCCGCGAAGATCTCCAGCGTGCACTCGATGAGGAGCTTCTCCATGAACGGGTCGCCGACCTGGACGCTGGGCCGCTTGGCCGGGCCGTCCGCGTCGAAGGTCTCGGAGGCGAGCACGCTCACGCCGCCGATGCCGTCGCCGCCGGTGCGGGCGCCGTACAGGATCACCTGGTTGCCGACACCGCTCGCCTTGGCGAGGTGCAGGTCCTCGTGGCGGAGCACGCCGACACAGAGTGCGTTGACCAGCGGGTTGCCCAGGTAGGACTGGTCGAAGACCGCCTCGCCGCCGATGTTGGGCAGGCCCAGGCAGTTGCCGTAGCCGCCGACGCCGGCCACGATCCCGGGCAGCACCCGGTGGGTGTCGGGGGCGTCGAGCGGGCCGAAGCGCAGCGGGTCCATCACGGCGACCGGGCGGGCGCCCATCGCGAGGATGTCGCGGACGATGCCGCCGATCCCGGTCGCGGCGCCCTGGTACGGCTCGACGTACGACGGGTGGTTGTGCGACTCGACCTTGAAGGTGACGGCGTAGCCCTGGCCGATGTCGATGACGCCGGCGTTCTCGCCGATGCCGGCCAGCATCTTGCCGGCGGGCGTCTCCTGCGGGATCTCGGAGAACTGCTTGAGGTGCACCTTGGACGACTTGTAGGAGCAGTGCTCGCTCCACATCACGGAGTACATCGCGAGCTCCGAGCTCGTCGGCCGGCGCCCGAGGATCTCGCGGATCTCCTGGTACTCGTCGGCCTTCAGGCCGAGGTCAGCCCAGGGCTGGTCGCGGGTGGGGTCCTCGGCAGCGGCGGTGACGGTGTCCAGCACGACGCCAATCTACCGGCGATCACACCGCGTCCCGACCGCGGCCCTGACGTCCGGCTCAGCCGGCGGCCGGACGCAGGAGACCGTCGGCGACGACCTCGAGCATCGGGCGTACGGCGGCGTCGTCGAGCTCACCCTGGTCGGCGACGGTCGCGATGCCGCCGACGAGCCGGGCGACGTGCAGCGCCGAGACGTCGTCCTTCAGGGCGCCCTCGGACCTCAGCTGGTCCAGGACCCGGTCGCCGGCCCCGCGGAGCACCTCGCACTTGGTGCGGATCGGGGACTGCTCGTCGCCCATCGCGCAGGTGATCTTCGCCGGGCCGCCGCGATGGACGCTGATCAGCCGGACGTACTCCTCGAACCACGCGAGCAGCAGCTCGCGCGGGCCGCCCTCGTGGGCGAGCGCCCGGTCGGCCGTCTCCTGCACGCGATCGACCCAGCTCTGCATGATCGCGTCGAGGAGGTCGTCGCGGGTCGGGAAGTGCCGGTAGAGCGTGCCGGCGCCGACGCCCGCCCGCTTGGCGACCAGGTCGAGAGAGGCGTCGTACCCCTGCTCGCGGAAGACCTCGCGGGCCACCTCGACGATGCGCTCACGGTTGCGCTTGGCGTCGGCGCGCACAGGTCCTCCAAGAATTCTCTTGCTAACCGGAGAGCATCTCCGTATCGTCTCCGAAGGAAGCGGAGCCATCCTCCGGATCTAATGTACCTCGGCCCGCCGGGCCAGAACAGGACGTCCCCTCATGTCCACCGACACCACCGTCTCTCCCACCCGCACCACCCCCGCGGGCAGCCCCGACCTCCCGACCGACCGGCCGACCGAGCTGCCCGAGAACGCCGGCCGCGCCGCCGCCGGCATCGCGATCGTCCTGGTCGCGCAGCTGATGCTGATCCTCGACGCCACCGTGGTGAACGTCGCCCTGCCGCACATCGACGCCGACCTCGGCTTCGGCCCGGCCTCGCTCTCGTGGGTGCTCAACGCCTACACGCTCGCGTTCGGCGGACTGCTGCTGCTCGGCGGCCGGCTCGGCGACGTCTTCGGCCGGCGCCGGATGTTCGAGACCGGCCTCGCGGTCTTCACCCTCGCCTCGCTCCTGGGCGGCCTCGCCCAGACCCCCGAGGTCCTCGTCGGCGCCCGCGCCCTCCAGGGGGTCGGCGCCGCGATGGCCGCACCCGGCGTCCTGGCCCTGCTGACCACCAGCGCGCCCGACCAGGCCGCCCGCAACCGCGCCCTGGCCCTCTTCGGCGCCGTCTCCTCCGGCGGCATGTCGCTCGGACTGCTGCTCGGCGGCTTCCTGACCGACGTCGGCTCCTGGCGCTGGACGATGTTCATCAACGTGCCGATCGGCCTGGCGATGCTGGCCCTGACCCGGCGGTACCTCGACGAGACAACCCGCCGACCCGGGCGCTTCGACCTGGTGGGCGCCGTGAGCGCCACCGGCGGCGCCGTCGCGATCGTCTGGTCGTTGATCGGCGCCCCCGAGCACGGCTGGACCTCCGCACGCACCCTGATCGGGCTCCTCCTCGGGCTCGCGCTCGTCTGCGCCCTCGCCGTCACCGAGACCCGGGTCGCGCACCCGCTGCTGCAGCCGGCGCTGCTGCGCAGTCGCAGCCGGGTCGGCGGACTGCTGATGATCGCCCTGATCGTCGGCGGCCAGTTCACGATGTTCTTCCTCGCCGTGCAGCTCATCGAGCAAGAGCTGGGCTTCGGCCCGATGCGGACCGGCCTGGCCTTCCTGCCGCTGACCCTCGGCATCTTCGGGATGTCCCGGGTCACGCCGCGACTGCTGGGTCGGGTCGGGGTCGTGCCGATGATGGTCGTCGGCTCGCTCGGCCTCGCCACCAGCTTCGCCTGGCTCAGCACGTTCTCGGCGGGCGACGGCTACCTCGGCGGTGTCTTCGGCCCGATGCTCCTCAACGGGCTCGCGGCCGGCCTGGTGTTCATGCCGCTGACCGCCACGATCCTGGCCGGGGTCGAGCCCGAGCACGCCGGCGCCGCGTCCGGCCTGCTGCAGACCTTCCAGCAGCTCGGCGGCGCGATCGGCCTCGCCGTGATCGTGTCCGTGTACGCCGCGGGCGCCGAGCCCGGTCGGTTCCTCCCGGGCGCGCAGGCGGCGTTCCTGACCTCGTCGGCGTTCGCACTGCTGGCGCTCGTCGCCGCGGTCGTGCTCGTACGACGCCGCCGCGAGCCGGAACCGGGCACCGCCTGACCGCTCCCGACGCGACCCGCGCGACCCGGGCGCCGGCTCCGGCCGGCACCCGGGTCGCGTCGTCCGCGGCGCCCGCCAGGCCTCGGACGATCCTGCCGAACACCTCGCTGACCTGCGGAAACGCGAATCGTGAACTACAGCATTGTAGTTCACGACCGACCCTGTTACTGGTGTGACTGGTGAGGTTATGGTGGCGCCGACCCGACGGTTCCGCCCCCTCTTCCCCCGGGAGCTCCTCCATGCGCCGCCCCGCCCGCCTGCCCGTTCGCGCCGCCCTCGCGGCGACCCTGACCGGCCTGCTCGTCGCCACCACCGGCGTCGTCCTGGCCGTCGGCGGGAGCAGCACGCTCGCCGCCGAGGACGCGACGGCGTCGTACCCCGTCTCGAGCGCCGTGGCGGCGAAGAGGTCGACGAACCCGGTGACACCGGGCGACTTCACCGGCTACGGGTTCGACCAGTGCCTGACCCCGGACCAGGCGAAGATGAACCGCTGGCTGGCCCGGTCGCCGTTCCTCGCCGTCGGGATCTACATCTCCGGCAAGTCGCGCGCCTGCCGCAGCCAGCCGAACCTCACGCCGACCTGGGTCGCCACCCAGCTGCGCAAGGGCTGGCGGCTGCTGCCGATCACGCTCGGTCCGCAGGCGTCCTGCCAGCCCCGGTTCCCGCGCTACAGCGACGACGTCCGGATCGACCCGCGCCCCGGCACCGGCACCTACGGCCGGGCCTACCGGATGGGGGTCGCCGAGGCGGAGACCACCGTGGTGGACGCCCAGGCGCTCGGCATCGTCGCGGGCAGCACCCTCTGGTACGACCTCGAGGGCTACGACAGCAAGAACACCCACTGCCGCGAGTCCGCGCTGCGGTTCCTCAGCGGCTGGACGGTGCGGATCCGCGAGCTCGGCTACGTCTCGGGCGTCTACTCCAGTGCCGGCTCGGGCATCCGCGACCTCGACAACGCCCGGGTCGACCGTCCGGGGATGTACGTGATGCCGGACCGGATCTGGGTGGCCCGCTGGGACGGCAAGGCCAACACCTCCACGTCGTACCTCCGCCCCGACGGCTGGCTGCCCGGTGGCCGGGTCAAGCAGTACCAGGGCGGTCACGACGAGACCTGGGGCGGCGTGCGGATCAACATCGACCGCAACTTCCTCGACGTCGGTCACGGCTCGATCGCCGCGGCCGAGCTGCGCTGCGGCGGCGTCCGGCTCGACCTCCGCGCCTTCCGGGCCATCCGGCGCGCGGCCGCCCCGACCGCCGGCTCGCGACTCCAGGTCAAGGCGCTGCAGTGCCTGCTGAAGGAGAAGGGCCTCTACCAGGGCAGCGTGACCGGCCGCTACAACAAGCGCACGGTCCGCGCCGCCCGCACCTGGCAGGCGACCCACAGCCTGCGGGTCTCCGACAACTGGTCCCGCCCGAGCTGGATGTCGCTGCTCGGCGACGGCTCCCGGACCCTGCTGAAGTACGGCTCCGCCGGCGAGGGGGTACGCCGGCTGCAGCGCGCGTTGAACGCCGCCGTCCCGACCGCCAAGCTGACCGTGAGCGGGGTGTTCGGCGCGACCACGGACCGGGCGCTGAAGACCTACCAGTCCCGGGTCGGCCACGCCGCGAGCGGTGTCGCCACCGCCGCCACCTGGCGGGCCTTCAGCGTGGGCAAGCGCCGCCGCTGACTCCGGCGCTGCCGGCCGGGCGGCGGGCAAGCCCGACGCGCGCCGGGTCCCGCAGGTTCATCACGGTATGCAGACGAGCCCGCAGTTGCCACGGCGTACCCACCATGGGAGGTGTGAACTGATCTGCATACCGTGATGAACCTGCAGCCGCACTCATCCACACCCGAGCAGAGCCACGGCTCAGGCGGGCGGGCCGACGAGCAGCGCGACGCCGGTCAGCACCACGACCGCGGCCGCACCGGCCGCGAGGCCCTGGAGCGGTCGGCGGAGCAGCCAGGAGACGAGCTTCTGGGCCGGGCCAGTCGGCTGCTCGGTGCGCAGCCGCCAGGCGTCGCCGAGCAGGCCGCGGCGCTCGGCGTACCGGTCGAAGAGCACGGTGAAGAACGGCGGGACCGCCGCGAGCAGGCCCAGCAGCGTGCGGCCGACCGACCACTTCTGGTCGACGGCGACGACCACGGTGGTCACGCAGTAGGCGACGAAGACGACCCCGTGGAGCATGCCGCCGACCCGGACGCCGAGCTCGGTGGTCTCGGTGACGTACTTCAAGAACATGCCGGAGAGCAGCAGCGCCCAGGTGATCGCCTCGGCGACGGCAACGGCGCGGAAGAGCTTCAGCGGGCTCATGCGAACGCCGCGGCGGCGAGCGAGGTGAAGAAGCCCAGCCCGTCGGTGCCGGTGCCGGTGAGGTCCTCGACCGAGTGCTCGGGGTGCGGCATCAGCCCGACGACGTTGCCGGCCTCGTTGCAGATGCCGGCGATGTCGCGCAGCGAGCCGTTGGGGTTCTCGCCGAGGTAGCGGGCCACGACCCGGCCCTCCCCCTCCAGGCGGTCCAGCGTCTCGGTGTCGGCGACGAAGGAGCCCTCGCCGTTCTTCAGCGCGATGACCACCTCGGCGCCCTCGGCGTACGCGGAGGTCCAGGGGGTCCGGTTGTTCTCGATGCGCAGCGTCTGGTCGAGGCAGAGGAACTTCTGGCGCTGGTTGCGGATCAGCGCGCCCGGCAGCAGGTGGGACTCGCAGAGGATCTGGAAGCCGTTGCAGATGCCGAGCACCGGCAGGCCACGACCGGCCGCCTCGATCACCTCGGTCATCACCGGGGAGAAGCGGGAGATCGCGCCGCAGCGCAGGTAGTCGCCGTACGAGAAGCCGCCCGGCAGCACCACCGCGTCGACGCCGCGCAGGTCGTGATCGCCGTGCCACAGCGCGACCGCCTCGTGGCCGCCGATCCGGACCGCGCGCTGGGCGTCGGCCTCGTCGAGGGAACCGGGGAAGGTGACGACGCCGACCTTCACGCGAGGACCTCGGCGCCCGCGGCGTCCTCGACGCGGACGGTGAAGTTCTCGATGACCGGGTTGGACAGCAGCGTCGCGGCCATCTGGTGGACCTGCTCGAGCACCTCGGCGGTCACCTCGCCGTCGACGGTGAGCTCGAAGCGCTTGCCCTGGCGGACGTCACTCACGCCGGTGAAGCCGAGTCGGGGCAAGGCACCCTGCACGGCCTTCCCCTGCGGGTCGAGGATCTCGGGCTTGGGCATGACGTCGACGACGACTCGGGGCATGGCCCCATCCTAGGCGGGACCGGCACACTGATCAGTATGAGCATGCCCACCTCCGGCGCCGGCCGCGGCGACACCACCTCACCGCTGCGGCTGGAGTTCCCCCAGTCGCTCGCGGTGTACGACGACTACGCCGCCGCCCAGAAGAGCGTCGACTACCTCGCCGACCAGAAGTTCCCGGTCGAGCAGCTGATGATCGTCGGCACCGACCTGAAGCGGATCGAGCGGATCACCGGCCGGCTGAGCTGGAACCGGGTCGCCATGGGCGGGGTCCTCTCTGGCCTCTGGCTGGGCCTCTTCGTCGGTGTGATCCTGTCGCTGTTCTCCGGCGAGGGCTTCGTCACGATCATCTCCACGATGCTCTTCGGCGCGCTGTTCGGACTCGTCTGGGCGCTCGCCGGGTACGCCGCCACCCGCGGCCGGCGGGACTTCTCCTCGGTCACCCAGGTGGTGGCGACGAGGTACGAGGTGCTCGTCGAGCACAAGTCGGCCGCGCAGGCGCGCGAGCTGCTGGCCGGCCTGCCGGGCGCCCTGCCGAACCCCTTCGCCTGACCCAAGCCCCCCGACCACCGGTGGTTGAGCAGCGAAGCCGCGCCAGCGGGTGAGCGTGTCGAAACCCCCGCACCCGGGCGCCGACGTCGGGTGCGGGGGTTTCGACACGGTTGCCAGCGCAACCTGCTCAACCACCGGCGGGGGTCAGGTGAGCTCGCGCTTGAGGATCTTGCCGGTGGCGGTCATCGGGAGCGAGGCGACGATCTCGACCAGGCGCGGGTACTTGTACGCCGCCATCTGCTCCTTGGCCCAGGCGACCAGCTCGGCGGGCGGGATCGAGGCGCCGTCGGCGAGGATGACGTAGGCCTTGATCTCCTCGCCGTGGCTCTCGTGGGGTACTCCGACCACGGCGGCCAGGGAGACCGCGGGGTGGGTCAGCAGGACCTCCTCGATCTCGCGCGGGTACACGTTGTAGCCGCCGCGGATGATCATGTCCTTGGACCGGTCGACGATGTAGTACCAGCCGTCCTCGTCGCGGCGCCCCAGGTCGCCGGAGCGGAACCAGCCGTCGCGGATCACCTCGGCCGTCGCCTCGGGCCGGCCGTAGTAGCCCCGCATGATGTTGTGCCCCCTGATCGCGATCTCGCCGATCGCCTCGGGGGTCCACTCGACCTCGTCCCAGCTGTCGGGCTGCAGCAGGGCCATCTCGACGCCGGGGATCGGGAGGCCGATCGAGCCGACCCGCACCGGCTCGCCGTACACCGAGAACGACGCGACGGGCGAGGTCTCCGAGAGGCCGTACCCCTCGAGGATGGTGACGCCGAACCGGCGCTCGAACTCCTTGTGCACCTCGACCGGCAGCGCCGCACCGCCGGAGACCGCGACCCGGAGGTTCCGGGCGATGGTCTCGACGCCGACCTCGGGGGTGAGGGCGCCGAGCAGGCCCCAGTACATGGTCGGGACGCCCGCGAAGAACGTCACGCGCTCCTTCAGCATCAGGTCCAGCGCGGGGCCGGCCTCGAAGCGCGGCAGCATCACGACGGTGCCGCCGAAGGCGAACGCGCCGTTCTGGATGACCGTCTGACCGAAGGAGTGGAAGAGCGGGAGCACGCACAGGTAGGTGTCGGGCGAGCCCGGGTCGGCGCCGAAGAGGTCCTCGCTCGCCAGTGCGTTGTCGCGCATGTTGCGGTGCCGCAGCTCGGCGCCCTTGGGCTGCCCGGTGGTGCCGGAGGTGTAGAGCACGACCGCCGTGTCGTCCTCGTCGGTGGCCACGCTCTCGAACGTCGCCGGCTGGGTGGCGATCGCCGCGCCCATCGTCTCCACCGGATGCTCGGGGGTGCCCTCGATCGGTGAGGGCGCGGCCGGGTCGGCGGTGATCACGAAGAAGTGCTCGCACCCGTCGGCCTGGCGGAAGCCGGCGTACCCCTCCTCGCCGATGGGCAGCTCGGGGGTGCCCTGGAAGCAGAAGTAGGCCTTCGCGTCGGAGTCGCCGAGGTGGTAGGCCACCTCGCGGCCCTTCAGCAGCACGTTCAGGGGTACGACGGTCGCGCCGGCCTTGAGGATGCCGAAGTAGACGATCGAGAAGTACGGCAGGTTCGGGCAGCTCAGCGCCACCTTGTCGCCGTGCCCGATGCCCCGCGAGGTCAGCAGGTTGGCCACCATGTTGGCCGCTCCGTCGACCTGCGCGTAGGTCAGCCGGGTGCCCCCGAAGACGATCGCCTCGCGGTCGGCGTACCGCTTCGCACTGTTTTCCAGCAGGGTCGAGAGGTTGAAGCTCACCAGGGACCTCCATCACGATCGGGTATGGCCAACTTACGTCCTTCCCCGAGGCCGGCCTCGGGGTCCGGTCCGGGAGAACTCGGATGCGCACGGGCGAGAACGTCGCCAGGCTGATGGTCATGGCCGTGTCCATCGCCTCCGCCCACTCGCGCGCCGTGCCCGCCGCCGTCGTCGAGCTCGCGTCCGTGCTGGCCCTGATGGGCGCCTACAACCTCGGCCGGATGCTGGCCACCGGTCGGGTCGACTCGGCCGACGACAACGCGCTGCGCATCCTCGACCTCCAGGCGGCGGTGCGGCTGCCCTCCGAGGCCGTCCTCCAGGCGGCGGCGCTGGACGTGCACCACCTGGTCGGGATCGCGGACCGCTACTACCTGCTGCACTTCCCGGTCACCATCGGCGTCCTGCTCTGGCTCTGGCGGCGCGACCGGTCGGCGTACCGCTGGACCAAGCACGCGCTGGTGCTCGCCACCGGCGTGGCGATGGTCGTCCACCTGGTGGTGCCGGTGACCCCGCCCCGGCTGCTCGCGGCGTCCGGCGCGGTCGACACCGGACAGCAGGCCGGCGCGAGCGTGTACGACGGGTCGCCGATGGCCGGCCTCGCCAACGAGTACGCCGCGCTGCCGAGCCTGCACGTGGGCTGGGCGCTGCTGGTGGCGTTGGTGCTGGTCGTGACCTTGCGCAGCCGGTGGCGCTGGTGGTGGCTGCTGCACCCGGCGTTCACCACGGTCACCGTCGTGGTGACCGGCAACCACTACCTCCTCGACGCGGCCGCCGGGGCCGCCCTCGTCCTGCTCGCCCTGCTGGTCACCCAGCGGGTGCGCTCAGCGGCGGTCGCCGAGGAGCCGAGCCGCGTGGCGCAGGTCCGCGCGGACGGCGTACGGCGCGACTGCGGACAGCGCGAGGGCCAGCGGGCGGGCCGCACCGGCGGCGCGCAGGGTCATCGTGGGCTCGACCACGCAGCCGCCCGGGGCGGGTGCGAACTCCAGCGTGAGCTCGGCGGCGAAGCCCCGCCAGGTGCCGCGCTCGGTCCAGCGGTGCGGCCGGTCGAGCTCGGTGGTCTCCATCAGGGGGCGCAGCCCGGGGCTGGTGACGTCGACCCAGGTCTGGCCCACGGCCGGCCCGGGCGTCACGTCCGCGACCCGCGCCAGGCTGGACTGCCACGCGGGCCGGTTGCGCGGCTCGACCAGGAAGTCGAAGACCTCCTCGACCGGCGCCGCGAAGTGCACGATCAGAACGACTGTCCCGTGAGCAGCTCGTAGGCCTGGACGTAGCGGGCGCGGGTGCGCTCGACGACCTCGGCGGGCAGCGGCGGCGGCGCCTCGCCGGACGTGCGGTCCCAGCCGGACTCAGGAGAGGTCAGCCAGCCGCGCACGACGTCCTTGTCGAAGGACGGCTGCGGGGTGCCGGGCACCCACCGGTCGACCGGCCAGAAGCGCGAGGAGTCCGGGGTGAGCACCTCGTCGGCCAGCACGGTGGTGCCGTCGGGACGACGGCCGAACTCGAACTTCGTGTCGGCCAGGATGATGCCGCGCTCGCGGGCCAGGTCCTCGGCCCGCGTGTAGACGGTGAGGGTCAGGTCGCGCAGCCGCTCGGCCGGGTCCGCGCCGACCTCCGCGACGACGGCGTCGAAGGAGACGTTCTCGTCGTGGTCGCCGACCGCGGCCTTGGTGGCGGGCGTGAAGATCGCCCGCGGCAGCCGGCTCCCGTCGACCAGGCCGGCCGGCAGCGGGATCCCGCAGACCTCGCCGGACTCGTCGTACTCGCGCAGGCCGGAGCCGGTCAGGTAGCCGCGGGCCACGCACTCGACCGGGAACATCTCCAGCCGCTCGCACACCACCGCCCGGCCGCGCACGGCCTCCGGGACGTCGGTGGAGATCACGTGGTTGTCGACCACGTCGCGCAGTTGGTCGAACCACCACAGGGACATCCGGGTCAGGATCTCGCCCTTGTCGGGGATCGTGGTGTCGAGGACGAAGTCGTACGCCGAGATCCGGTCGCTGGCGACCATCAGCAGGTCGCCGGAGCCGAGCACGTAGAGATCGCGCACCTTGCCCGAGTGCAGGTGCTCCGCCCCGGGGATCGCAGGGGCGTCGGGGATGTTCAGGTCGGCCACGAGCGTCAGCCTAGACATGCCCGGGGCCGGTTCCCCGCCGAGGATCCTCCCGGGCACCCGGGACTCCGCGCCCTGACCCCCAGGACGCCGGGCGCACCAGGCTCCGGGAATGCTCAGCCGCCTCTCGTCCTCCACGCTCCTCGCGCTCGCCGCCCTCCTCCTCGGACTGGTCCTCGGTGGACCACCCAGTCCGGCCTCGGCCTCGGCGTCGGCAGCGACGGCGGCCGCGCCGGAGTGCGGCTGCGCCGAGGCCGGCCCCTACCGGGCCCCCGGCGGGCTCGAGGAGCCGTACGTCGGCGGCGACGGCTCGTCCGCTCCCACCGCACCGAAGTACCGGATCGAGGCAGCCGGCACCTTCCCGTCGGTCGCCCTGACGGTGCGCCGGACGAGCGGCAGCGCGGTCGTCGCCACCGTTCACACCGGCCACACCGACTGGGGCTTCAGCCCGGACCAGGAGCGGCTGGTGACCTGGCGGGTCAGCGGCCCCAACCTGGAGGTCGCGCTGTACGACCTCACCGGCTCGCGACCCGCGACACCGGTGCTGGTGCGGACCGTCACGACCGGTGACGCCCGGATCGCCTTCTCGTCCGGCGGGCGCTGGCTGAGCCTGACTTGGCTGGTCACCAACACCACCAACCAGGCCGGCATCGAGATCGTCGACGCCACGAGCGGCGACACCGCCTACACGACCACCTTCTCTTTCTTCCTCGCCCCCGCGGGCAAGCGGTTCGGCGAGGCCGGGTGGGGCTTCTCGCCGGACGAGGGCCGGTTCTTCCACGCCCACACCAGCTCGGCCCAGCAGGTCCAGCTCGCCCTCGTCGACCTCGACCAGGAGAAGCGGACCTGGTCGACGACGATGACCGGCACCGGGCACTGGGCCTTCAGCCCCTGCGGCACCAAGCTCGCCGTGGTCGAGCAGACCAGCGCCACCCAGATGCACACCCGGCTCGTCGACACCCGGACCGGCACCGTCGACGCCACCCGGACCGATCCGGTCTCCGGCATCGCGTTCTCGGCGGCGCCGACCGGCCATCTCGCCACGATCGGCGGCACCGCCCACGTGCTGGCCCCGAACCCGCCGAACGACTGCCCCGACGAGGAGGCGCCCACCTGGCCCTCGGGCAAGACCCTGACCGCCGGCGAGGTCGGGCGGCGCTCGCTCACCCTGAGCTGGTCGGCCGCGGTCGACGACCGGGCCGTCACCGGCTACCGGGTCTACCGCGGCGCGACCCTGGTCGACACGGTCACCGCGCGGACGCTGAAGGTGACCGGGCTGGCCGCCGACACGTCGTACACCTTCCGGGTCGAGGCCGGCGATGCGGCCGGGAACTGGAGCACGGGCGGTCCGACGCTGCAGACGCGCACCGCCGCGGGCCTGCCGACCTGGCCGGACCGGTGGGTCGTCGCCGATCGGATCACGAGCTCCTCGGCCCGGCTGCGCTGGCCGGCGGCGGCCGACGAGGACGAGATCGCGGGCTATCGGATCCTGGTCGACGGCACCGAGGTCGCGACTACCGACGGGGAGACCCGCACGCACCGGCTGACCGGGCTCACCGCGAACACGTCGTACGACGTCCGCGTCGAGGCGGAGAACGAGATCGGTGGCGTCAGCACCACCGGTCCCGCCCGGACCTTCATCACACCCGAAACCACCGTCCTGGAGGTCCCCGAGGTCACCGGCACCGTCTACCTCGACGCGAACGACAACGGTCGACGCGACGAGGGCGAGGGTCCCGCGACCGTCGCCACGGGCTGGGGCTACAGCGTGGTGCTGACCCGGGTCGGTGGCGGCCAGGAGGACTTCTCCTGGTCCGACGACGCCACCGGGGTGTGGATCGCGCGCGACGTCCCGGACGGGACCTACTGGGCCTCGCTCGCCGTGGTGGACGAGGACATCCAGCGCACCGTGCAGAGCGCTCCCCGCGACAACCAGCCGTACCTGGTCGACGTGGTCGACGGCCGGGGTGTCGGCCGGGTGGACTTCGGGGTCAAGCCGGGTCTCCTGTGGCAGACCGGACGCTCCAGCGTGCACGGCACCGTGTTCGTCGACAGCGACCTCGACGGCGTGCGCGACGCGGGCGAGCGTGGCTACGGCGAGACCGCGATCCAGTGCTGGTCCCGTCCCCACACGCGGACCTGCAACCTGGCCGTGGCCTGGTCCGACGAGGACGGCAGGTACCACGTGGGCGACCGAGCCCCCGGGCAGTACGAGATCGCCACCTCCGGAATGCCCAAGGACTGGTACGCGACGACCCTGGAGGCTCCCGTCGTCCTGGGTCCGGAGGAGAGCGCGGAGCACGACCTGGGCGTCGTGCAGGGCACCAGCACGCTGACCGGGGTGCTGTTCCGCGACGACGACGCCGACGGCGACCGGGACGCCGGGGAGCCGACCCGCCGTGGAGTGGTGTGCGTGCAGTACGGCTTCGGCCACCGGACGGAGCACTGCGTCCATCCCGGCGAGGACGGGCGGTGGAGCCTCGTCAAGGTGCCCCCGGGTCACCACACCTTCAGGATCATCGGACCGGGACCGGGCTGGCACGTCACCGCCGGTACGCCCACCACCGTCGACGTCGCGCCCGAGTCGTCGTACGACCTGGAGCTCGGTGTCGACGGACCCGACGGCGCCGTGGCCGGCACCTTCTTCGTCGACCTCGACCTCGACGGCGCCCGCGACCCGGGAGAGCCCGGGCTGCCTCGCCTCGACTACTGCGTGACGGGACCCGCCGGCGAGAGCTGCGGGGAGACCTCGCGCGACCGGACCGAGACCACCGAGGTGGACGAGCGCGGGGACTACGACCGACCCTTCCTGGCCCCGGGCGACCACACGGTGACCCTGCCCGAGGGCTTCGAGGCCACCGACCCGGACACCCTCACGTTCACCCTCGGCGAGGACGAGCTGCTGCACCACGACGTCGCGCTCGCGCCCGGACCGCCCGCGATGCCTCGCGCGCTCGACGCGTCGGCCGGCGCGAGCGGCAGCATCGAGCTGCGCTGGACGGCGCCCGAGCACGACGGCGGCGTCGCCCTGAGCGACTACGTCGTCGAGCGGGCGCTCGTCGAGGACGACCAGCTCGGTCCGTGGGCGGCCGTCACCGAGCCGGTCACCACCACGACGGGATCCATGGTCACCGACCTCACGGTCGGCCGGCGCTACGCCTTCCGGGTCGCCGCCGTCAACGACCGCGGCCGGGGACCCTGGACGGAGCCGGTCCGCGAGACCGTCGTGGGCCTGCCGACCGCACCGACCGGCCTGTCCGCGGAGCCCGACGGCCCGGGCGGCGTCGCGCTGGAGTGGTCCGAGCCGGACGACCTGGCCGGAGGGCGGATCCGGGGCTACCTGGTCCAGCACCGGCTGCCGGGCGGCGACTGGGCCTTGATCGGGGACGACGACGACGAGACGTCACGGCTGGTCGACGGTCTTCCCGGCGCCACCACCCAGGAGTTCCGGGTGGCCGCGCTGACCGAGGGCGGGCAGGGCCCGTGGAACGAGCCCGCGAGCGCGGTCGTGCCCGACAGCGTCCCGACCGAGCCCCGGACGCCGGGCGCCGCTGCGACCTCCGACGGCACCGTGGTCCTGACCTGGACCGCGCCCGAGCACCCGGGCGGTCCCGACGTCGTCGACTACCTCCTCGAGCACGCGGACTCGGCCGAGGGTCCGTGGGAGCCGGTCGCCGACGAGGAGGGCGACGCCCTCACCCACACCGTCACCGGGCTGGCCCCGCGCAGCACCCACCACTACCGGGTCGCCGCGGTCAACGAGATCGGACAGGGCCCGTGGAGCCCGGTCGCCACCGCGACGGTGCCCGACCCGGTCGTCGCCCCGTCCGCCCCGTCCGCGCCGCTCGGGCTCACAGCCGGAGGGGGAGTCGGCCGGGCGAGCCTGACCTGGCGGGCACCCGCCGAGGACGGCGGCGCACCGCTGACCGGGTACGTCGTGCAACAGGCCGGCGGCGACGGACCCTGGACGACGGTCGGCACCGTCACGTCGCCCCAGCTGGCGGTCACCGGGCTGGCGGCCGGCACGTCGTACCGCTTCCGGGTCGCGGCCGTGAACTCAGCCGGCACCGGTGCCTGGAGCGCGGAGGCGCGCGTCGTACCCGTATCCCCCGTCACCCGGCCGAGCGCCCCGCGGGGCCTGCGGGCCGACGTGGCCCGAGGACCCCGAGGACGTGGCGTGGTCCGGCTGAGCTGGCGGGTCCCGGCCGCCACCGGCGGGGCGCGGGTGAGCGACTACGTCGTCCAGCGCCGCGTCGGGAACCGGTGGCGGACCGTGGCGGACGGTCGTGGCGCCCGGGTCGCCGCGACCGTCACGAAGGTCCCGGCCGGACGTACGTCGTTCCGGGTGGCCGCGGTCAACGCGGCCGGCCAGGGACCCTGGGCGACGGTGCGGGCGCGGGTGCGCCGGTGAGGGCCACCGGCTGACGCCGTTGGCGGACCGTTGCCGGCCCTGCGAGGCTGGTCGCGTGGCTGAGTCAGCGGAAGAGGTCTATGCCCGGGTCATCGCGGCGGTCGGGGAGGGCGGGCGGCTGCCGCTGCCCTCCCTGGGTGACTGGGACGTGTTCCCCTGGGAGGCGGTGGGCGACCGGGTGGTCCCGAAGGTGCTCGCGGCGCCGGCGGACGAGCCGCCACGCTGGGGCGAGTCGGAGTCGAAGCCGTGCCCGACCTGTCAGGGCCTCGACCCCGACCGGGTGGTGTGGGAGGACGAGCGCTGGGTGCTGACCCACCACGGCGCCCCGTCCGGGCTGCCGCTGGTCGTCATGCTGCACACCCGCGAGCACCTCGACATGGCCGACCTCAGCGACGACCTCGCCTCCGAGCTGGGCCGGATCACCGTCCGGCTCACCCGGATCATCGGCAGCCTGCCGAACATCGGCCGCGTGCACGTCGACCGCTGGGGCGACGGCGGCTCGCACTTCCACCTGTGGTTCTTCGCCCGGACGGCCCGGCTGGGCCAGGTGCTCGGGTCCTACGCCGTCGAGTGGGACGCCGTGCTGCCGCCGGGCCCCGAGGACGTCTGGCGCGCCGACCTGCACACCGTCGGGGCCAAGCTCGCCAATTGGGGCGGTCACGCGCGAGCCTGACCAGCTCGGATGACGTCGCGCGGGGCGGGGGGGCGCGCGGCGGACGTCGTACGACGTGGTCGCCAGATCGGGTGACGTCCGCGGACGTCATCCGGTCGGGGCAGGTGCCCGCCGGCGCCAGGGCGCGGGCCGGCCGTGCAGCCACCACTCCATCCGCCGGGTGATCCACGGCAGCGCGGCGTACGTCATCACCGGCGTCATCACCGCGATCGTCACGAAGACCCGGAGCGGGAGCGGCCAGTCCGGGATCAGCCGGCCGGTGAGCACGTTGACGATCAGGCTGAGCGGGAAGAAGACGAGGAAGATCACGCAGGCCTGCTTCCAGCGCGGCGGCGCGACCGGCGCCGGGCGGAGGTCCTCGACGTCACGGGTGGCCGGCGGGTCGAACCAGCCCTCGATGCCGGTACGACGCTCGACGCGGGACTCGACGATCCCCAGCCCGGCGGCCGAGGAGCGCCACCACTGCCGCTCGTGCGACTGCTCCCAGGCCAGCAGCGAGTCGTGGTCGGCGAACCGGTAGAGCATGTGCCACTCGGTCGACCCGACCTCCGGGCGCACCCAGCCGGACCCGAGGAACCCCGGGAACTGCTGGGCGAGCGTGGTGCCCGCCTGCAGCCAGCTGAGCATCTCCGGCTCGTGTCCCGGCT
Source organism: Nocardioides sp. W7 (assembly GCF_022919075.1). Taxonomy (NCBI): domain Bacteria; kingdom Bacillati; phylum Actinomycetota; class Actinomycetes; order Propionibacteriales; family Nocardioidaceae; genus Nocardioides; species Nocardioides sp. W7. The sequence continues at coordinate 471,117 of NZ_CP095078.1, forward strand.
CGAGATGGCGGGTGATCGCGACGGTGACCGGCTCGCTCATCCGCGGACCTCGAACCGGGTCGCGCCGGTGGCCTCGCCCGCTCGGACGTCGACGCCGCTCACCCGGGCGTACGACGGCCCGGTGCGGCACCAGGCGACCAGCTCGCGCACGCCGTCCTCGCTGCCCTCGAAGTGCCCCGCGACCGAGCCGTCCGGCTCGTTGCGGACCCAGCCGACGACGCCGAGGCGGCGGGCCTCCTGCTCGGTGTACATCCGGAACGAGACGCCCTGCACCCGTCCGGTCACGGTCACGTCGACGGCTGTGGTCATGCCTCCATCATCACGCGCCTTTCGAGACCACCCCCAAACCCCGCTGCGGGTTCGGGGTACAACGGTCGGGTGAGCGAGCACGCCGTCGACGACCGGCCCCACCAGGAGTCGGGCGACCCGGCGTACGAGCCGCATCCGCGCCGGTGGCGGATCCTGGGGGTCTCCCTGGTCGTCGGCTTCATGTCGCTGCTCGACGTCTCGATCGTCAACGTCGCGATCCCGTCGATGCAGGAGGGCCTGCACACCTCGGCCGGGACCATCCAGTGGGTGGTCTCGGGCTACACGCTGGCCTTCGGGCTGACCCTGGTCGCCGGCGGCCGGCTCGGGGACGCCTACGGTCGCCGTCGGATGATGCTGATCGGCCTGGCCGGCTTCACGCTCGCGAGCGCCGCCGTCGGCCTGGCCCCCAACGCTGCGCTGGTGATCCTCGCGCGGTTGCTCCAGGGGGCGTTCGCCGGGCTGCTCACCCCGCAGAACACCGGGATGATCCAGCAGCTCTTCCGCGGTCGCGAGCGGGCCAAGGCGTTCGGGCTGTTCGGGTTCACGGTGTCGACGGCCTCGGCCACCGGGCCGGTGCTCGGCGGACTGATCATCGCCCTGGCCGGTGAGGAGGACGGCTGGCGCTGGCTGTTCCTCGTCAACGTGCCGATCGGCCTGGTGGCCGCCGTCGCCGTGCTGCGGATGGTCCCGAAGCGTCGGCCCGACCCCGAGCCGACCGACCACCGCATCGACGTACCCGGCGCGGTGCTGCTGGGCCTGACCGTGCTGTCCCTGCTTTACCCGGTGGTGTCGCTCGAGGGCGGCGAACGGCTGCCACTGGCGCTGCTCGCGGGCGTGCCGCTCTTCGGCTGGGCCTTCGTCGCGTGGGAGCGTCGTACGACGAGCCGCGGCCATCCGCCCCTCATCGACGTGGGACTGCTGCGCACGCTGCCCAGCTACGTCAAGGGGCTGGCGATCGGGGCGCTCTACTTCACCGGCTTCACCGGGCTGCTGCTGGTGATCTCGATCCACCTGCAGGTCGCGCTCGAGCTCTCGGCCCTGCAGGCCGGGCTGGCGATCATGCCCTTCGCGGTGGGCTCCGCGGTGAGCGCACCACTGGGTGGGCGCTACGTCTCCGACGCGGGCCGCCGGCTCACCGTCGCCGCGCTCGCGGTGATGATGACCGGCGTCGTGCTCGTCGCGCTGCTCGCCCCCGGCCGGGACCCGATCTGGCCCTGGCTGCTGCCGACGCTGCTGCTCACCGGGCTCGGCGCCGGTGCGGTCGTCTCGCCCAACATCACGCTCACCCTCGCCGACGTACCGCCCCGGATGGGCGGCGCCGCCGGCGGCGGGCTGCAGACCGGGCAGCGGATCGGCGCCTCGATCGGCGCCGCCCTGCTGGTCACCGTCTACCAGCTCACCTCGGACTCGATGTCCACCGACGCCGCGCTGCGCGCCGCCCTGCTCACCGGTGCCGGACTCGTGCTCCTGGCCCTGCTGATCGCCGTACGGGCGGCGCGTCCGCCCTCGCGCGTCGAGTGACATGGATTGGCCCCGCAAACCGAGCTCCTGGGGGCCAATCCATGTCACTCGACGGTGCCGGGCTGGTGCTCAGCCCTCACAGCCCAGTCCGTCGGTGTAGTTCCTCGGCACCCGGCCGGCGGCCACCTCGTCGGCGAGTCCCCAGATGAACTGGGGGTACTCGCCGTCGGCCGCCATCTCCCGCAGCACCGGCCACTGGCGGGTCGTCGCGATGGCCTCCGCGGCGAGATCGGCGCGCGCCTCGTCACCGGCTCGCACCGCGAGCCGGAACTCGGTGATCCACTCGCACGCCAGCTGACCGGCCACGTCGGCGCCGAGCTGGTACGGGTCGTTCTGCTCCGACGAGAAGCCCGTCCGGGTGCTGCCCGGCGGGAGCAGCGGGTCGACGTGGGCGCGAATGCCGTCGAGCAGCTCCTCGATCTCCGCGTCCCGCTCGGTGCCGTCCACGAAGTCCGGTGGCAGCGCGGCCTCGAAGGTGGCCCGATCGACCTGGCGGAGCCGGCCGAGCAGGTCGAGGTACGCGTCCTCGTCCATGCCGCTGCCGCGGACCTCGACCCAGCTGCCGTTCTGCACCTCGCGAATCACGGTGTGGTCCCGGGCGCTGTAGGCCCAGATCTGGGCGGGCCGGCCCAGCACCTCCACAGGCACGCCGTCGGCCGGCGGCTCCGTGATGTGCCGGCGGTCCTCGACGTACTCCTCGTAGCTGGCGGCGTCCTGCCAGGACACGTCGAAGGACGCGTCCCCCTTCTCGAAGATGACCTCGCCACCGCGGCTGTCCACGTAGGCGTAGGAGGCCACCCAGCCGGGGGCGTCGAGCACGGTCCACCCGGCCTCGACGGTGGGATCGACGGGACCGGCCGGCTGGGCGGACCCGCCGGCGCCCGGGCCGGCGCCGCCCCACCAGGCCGCGCCCGCCGCCAGCGCGGCGACGGCGGCGGCCGCGGCGACCGGCACCAGCCAGGTACGCCGGCCACGGGGGCGCGTGCGGACCGGACGGTCGTCGAGGACGGGACTGCGCATGATCTCCTCCAGGAGCTCGGCCCGCCCGTGGTGCAGGGGCAGGGCGACGACCTCGTCGTCGGTGAGGTGACTGCTCATGGCTGCTCCCTCCGGGCGAGCTGTGGGTGTCTGGAAGGGAGATGTCCGGGTGGGTCGGGATCGTTGCCACCGTCCTCGCCCAGCAGCTCCCGCAGTCGCGCCCGGGCACGCGAGAGCCGGGGCCGAACCACGGTCGTGGACAGCCCGAGCACCTCGGCGATCTCGCGCGGCTCGAGTCCCTCCCACAGGTGCAGCTCGAGGATCTCCTGGTCCCGGCCGCTGAGCCGGCGCATCGCCACGGCGACGTCGGTGCGCCCGGCGACCTCCACGCTCGCGTCCGGCACGGCGACAGCCAGCTCGGCGCGCAGCCGCTCGCCGAGCAAGCTGCGCCGCCGGTCGCCGCGCCGGCGGTTGGCCAGCACCCGGCGGGCGACGCCGTACAGCCAGGGCCGGGTCTCCGGCCCGTCCGGCACGTGCGCCAGCCGCCGCCACGCGACCAGGAAGGTCTCCGCCGTCACGTCAGCCGCGTCCTCGGGCCGGTCCGTGCGGCGCAGCGCGTAGCCGAGGATCGCGTCGAAGTGCCCGGCGTAGAGCCGGCTGAAGGTCTCCTGCCGAGCCTCGCCCATGCTCACCTCATGTCCGGCAGCCGCACGGGCGTTGCAGGCGAGCGGCTAGAGGATCTCGCCTGGGGAGTACGCCGCCGCCTCCGGGTGGCGGGCGGTCACGTCGGCGACCTGTCGTACGACGGCCTGCACCTGGTCGACGGCGGCACCGGTGAAGGTGATCGGCTCGGCCACCAGGCCGGCCAGCTGGTCGGCGGTGAGCCCCAGCCGCTCGTCGGCTGCGAGGCGGGCGAAGACGTCGTTCTCGGCCTGCCCCTTCCGCATGTCGAGGGCGGTGCCGACCGCGGCCTCCTTGATCGCCTCGTGCGCGGACTCGCGCCCGACGCCGTTGCGCACCGCGGCCATCAGCACCTTGGTGGTGGCCAGGAACGGCAGGTAGCGGTCCAGCTCGCGCTGGATCACCGCCGGGAACGCGCCGAACTCGTCGAGCACGGTCAGGAAGGTCTGGAAGAGCCCGTCGGTGGCGAAGAACGCGTCGGGCAGCGCGACCCGGCGGACGACGGAGTCGGAGACGTCGCCCTCGTTCCACTGGTCGCCGGCGAGCTCGCCGACCATGGAGACGTAGCCGCGGACGACCACCGCGAGGCCGTTGACCCGCTCGCAGGAGCGGCTGTTCATCTTGTGCGGCATCGCCGAGGAGCCGACCTGACCCTCCTTGAAGCCCTCGGTCACGACCTCGTTGCCGGCCATCAGCCGGACCGTCGTGGCCAGGTTGGACGGGCCGGCGACCAGCTGGGCGAGGGCGGTGACGACGTCGTAGTCGAGCGAGCGCGGGTAGACCTGGCCGACGCTGGTCAGCACCCGGTCGAAGCCGAGGTGCGCGGCGACCCGCTGCTCCAGCTCGGCCAGCTTCGAGCCGTCGCCGTCGAGCAGGTCGAGCATGTCCTGGGCGGTGCCCATCGGGCCCTTGATGCCGCGCAGCGGGTAGCGGCCCAGCAGGTTCTCGATCCGCTCCAGCGCGATCAGCATCTCGTCGGCCACGGTCGCGAACCGCTTGCCGAGCGTCGTCGCCTGGGCGGCGACGTTGTGGCTGCGCCCGGCCATCACGGTGGCCTCGTGCTCGGCGGCGAGCCGGGCCAGACGGGCGAGCGTGGCGACGGCCCGGTCGCGGAGCAGCCCCAGGGACTGCTTGATCTGGAGCTGCTCGACGTTCTCGGTGAGGTCCCGCGAGGTCATGCCCTTGTGGATGTGCTCGTGACCGGCGAGGTCGGCGAACTCCTCGATCCGGGCCTTCACGTCGTGGCGGGTGATCCGCTCGCGGGCCGCGATCGAGCCGAGGTCGACCTGGTCGACGACGGCCTCGTGGGCCTCGACGACGCCGTCCGGCACCTCGATCCCGAGGTCGCGCTGGGCCTTCAGCACGGCGATCCAGAGCTGCCGCTCCAGGACGATCTTGTGCTCGGGCGACCAGATGGCTGCGAGATCGGCTCCGGCGTACCGGGTGGCGAGGACGTTGGGGACGGTCACGGTGGGTGATTCTCCCATGCCCGTTGAGTCGTGCGTCCCGGCGGTTGAGTCGGGAGACGGTGTCGGACTCAAGCGTCAGAACTCCCGGCTCAACGGTCTGGGGGACCGACTCAACGGTCTGGGGGACCGACTCAACGGTCTGGGGGACCGACTCGACGTCAGACCGAGGCGGCGATGTCGGTGCGGTGCTGCGCGCCGGGGAAGTCGATGCGGGCGACCCCGGCGTACGCCGCCTGCCGGGCGGCGGTGAGGTCGGTGCCGGTGCCGACGACGGCGAGCACCCGCCCGCCGGCGGTGACGAGCTGGCCGTCGGCGATGGCGGTGCCGGCCTGGATGACGTGTACGCCGGCGAGCGCCTCGGCGGCGTCCAGCCCGCTGATGACGTCGCCCTTGCTGGCGGTCTCGGGGTAGCCCTTGCTGGCCAGCACGACCCCCACGGCCGAGCCCGGCTTCCACGCGGGCGGGGGGACCTCGGCGAGGGTGCCGGTCGCCGCGCCGAGCAGCAGCGGGCTGAGCGGGCTGTCGAGCAGCGCGAGGAGGGGCTGGGTCTCGGGGTCGCCGAAGCGGGCGTTGAACTCCACCACCCGCACCCCCTGCGAGGTGAGCGCGAGACCGGCGTACAGCAACCCCGCGAACGGGGCGCCGCGCCGGGCCATCTCGTCGACCGTCGGCTGCAGGACCGTCGCGAGGACCTCGTCGACGAGCCCCTCGGGCGCCCACGGGAGCGGCGTGTAGGCGCCCATGCCGCCGGTGTTGGGGCCGGCGTCGCCGTCGAAGATCCGCTTGAAGTCCTGGGCGGGCTGGAGCGGGTAGACCGTGCGTCCGTCGGTGATGGCGAACAGCGAGACCTCGGGGCCGTCGAGGTACTCCTCGACCAGCACCCGCTCGCACTGCGCCGCGTGGTCGAGCGCCGCCTGGCGGTCGTCGGTGACGACGACGCCCTTGCCGGCAGCCAGGCCGTCGTCCTTCACGACGTACGGCGCGCCGTACTCGTCGAGGGCGGCCGCCACCTGCTCGGCGGTGGTGCAGGAGCGCGCGGCGGCGGTGGGCACGCCCGCGGCGGCCATCACGTCCTTCGCGAAGGCCTTGGACCCCTCGAGCCGGGCCGCGGTGGCGGACGGGCCGAAGACCGGGATGCCCCGGGTCGTCACCGCGTCGGCGACGCCGGCGACCAGGGGGGCCTCCGGGCCGACGACGACCAGGTCGACGCCGAGGTCGAGGGCCAGGGCGGCGACCGCCTCGCCGTCCATCGGGTCGACGTCGTGCAGGGTGGCGACCGCGGCGATGCCGGGGTTGCCGGGGGCGGCGTGCACCTCGCTCACCCCGGGATCGCGGGACAGGGCGCGGGCCAGGGCGTGTTCGCGGCCACCGGTGCCGATCACGAGCGTCTTCACGGGCTGAGAGCCTAGACGTCCTCGCTCAGACCAGCTCGTGGCGCACGATGGTCGCGGCCCGCGAGGGCCCGACGCCGACGACCGAGATCCGGGCTCCGGACATCTTCTCGACGGCCAGCACGTAGTCCCGGGCGTTCTTCGGGAGCTCCTCGAAGGTGCGCGCCTCGCTGATGTCCTCCCACCAGCCGGGGAAGTACTCGTAGATCGGCTTCGCGTGGTGGAAGTCGGACTGGTTGACCGGCATCTCGTCGTGGCGCACGCCGTTGACGTCGTACGCCACGCAGACCGGCACCTGGTCCAGGCCGGTGAGCACGTCGAGCTTGGTGAGCACGAAGTCGGTGACCCCGTTGACGCGGGCGGCGTAGCGGGCAATGACGGCGTCGTACCAGCCGCAGCGGCGCGGACGACCGGTCGTGGTGCCGTACTCCGCACCGACCTTGGCGAGGTGCGCACCGAAGTCGTCGAACAGCTCGGTCGGGAACGGGCCCTCGCCGACGCGGGTCGTGTAGGCCTTGACGATGCCGATGACCCGGTCCAGGCGCGACGGCGGGATCCCCGAGCCCGTGCACGCGCCACCGGAGGTGGCCGAGGAGGAGGTCACGAACGGGTAGGTGCCGTGGTCGACGTCGAGCAGCGTGGCCTGGCCGCCCTCGAGGAGCACGACCTCGCCGCGGTCGAGGGCCTGGTTGAGCAGCAGACCGGTGTCGCAGACCATCGGGCGCAGGCGCTCGGCGTACTCCAGCAGCTCCTCGACGACGCCCTCGACGGTCGCCGCGCGGCGGTTGTAGATCTTGGAGAGGACCTGGTTCTTCAGCTCCAGGACGCCCTCGACCTTCTGGGTGAGGATCTTCTCGTCGAAGATGTCCTGGACCCGGATGCCGACCCGGTTCATCTTGTCGGCGTACGTCGGGCCGATGCCGCGACCGGTCGTGCCGAGGCGACGGCTCCCGAGGAACCGCTCGGTGACCTTGTCGAGCGCCCGGTTGTAGCTGGCGATCACGTGGGCGTTCGCGCTGACCTTGAGGCGGCTGACGTCGACGCCGCGGGCCTCCAGCGCGTCGAGCTCCTGGAACAGCACCTCGATGTCGATCACGACGCCGTTGCCGATCACGGGCACGACGTTCGGGCTGAGGATGCCGCTCGGCAGCAGGTGCAGGGCGTACTTCTCGTCGCCGATGACGACGGTGTGACCCGCGTTGTTGCCGCCGTTGAACTTGACGACGTGGTCGACGCGGCTGCCGAGCAGGTCGGTCGCCTTGCCCTTCCCCTCGTCACCCCACTGGGCGCCGATGATGGCGATGGCGGGCATGAGCACTCCTCGTCACACTGTGTTCGTCTCGGACAAACAAAAAACCCCGGCAACAGCGCACCGGGGCTCTTGCGGCGTCACGCTACCAAACGAACCTCCCCCGACCTCAGGCCGCGCGGGATATGGTCCGCCGCGTGGACCCCCTCCTCGTCATCACCAACAACGGCGCCGGCCCATCCGACGAGGAGCCGCTGGAGCGCGCGCTGGCCGTGCTGCGCGAGCAGGCCTCGGTCGAGGTGGTCGGCACGTCGAACCCCGGCGAGCTCGACGGGGCGCTGACCCGGGCGGGGTCGCGCCGGATCGTGGTCGCCGGCGGGGACGGGAGCTTCCACGCGGTGGTGGCGGCGCTCTACCGGCGCAACGACCTGGCCGGCAGCGTGCTGGGCTTGCTGCCGCTGGGCACCGGCAACGACTTCGCCCGCGGCACCGGGATCCCGCTGGACGTCGAGGACGCCGCCAAGGTCGTGCTCGAGGGCCGGGTCGCGCCGATGGACCTGATCGTCGACGAGGTCGGCGAGATCGTCGTCAACAGCGTGCACGCCGGCGCAGGCGCCCAGGCCAGCCGCCGCGGGGCACGCTGGAAGACCCGCCTGCACGCCGTCGGGGTCGGCAAGGCCAACCTCGGCAAGCTCGGCTACCCCATCGGGGCGGCGCTGGCCGCCCTCGAGCCGCCGTACGTGCGGGTCCGGGTCGAGGTCGACGGCCAGGTCGTGTGCGACTTCGACCAGCCGGTGCTGATGGTCGCCGTCGGCAACGGCTCCTCCGTCGGGGGCGGCACCGAGCTCACCCCGGACGCCGACCCGAGCGACGGCCGGGTCGACGTGATGATCTCGCGCGCGATCGGCCCGCTGGCGCGGTTCGGGTACGTCGCCCAGCTGGTCCGCGGGACGCACGGGAACCGCGACGACGTGATCGAGCTGCGCGGGTCGACGGTCTCGATCCGCGGCGAGGAGTTCTGGTGCAGCGCCGACGGGGAGATCTACGGCCCGGAACGCTCCCGCACCTGGCGGGTCGAGCCCGCGGCGTACTCGATGATCCTGCCCACCTGACCCACCCCGACGGTCGAGCAGCCACCGGTGGTCGAGCAGCCCGTCGAGACCCCCGCAGCCGGCGAGCGACGGTGCGCTAGATCCACCCGCGCCGAGCCGCCTCGACCCCGGCCTGGAAGCGGCTGTCGGCGCCGAGCTCGGTGAGGATGTCGGCGACCCGGCGGCGGACCGTTCGCAGGCTGACCCCGAGCCGCCGCGCGATCTGCTCGTCCTGGGCGCCGCTGGCAAGCTGCTGCAGCAGGAAGCGCCGCAGGTCGGGCCGGGCGACGGGGTGGTCCAGCCCCACGACGGGCGTGGCGCGGTCCCACATCGACTCGAACCACAGGGTCAGCGCGTCGACCAGCCCGCGCTGCCGGATCAGGGTGCGCGGCTCGTCGGTGAAGCCGAGCGGCTCGGGGAGGATCGCGTGCGTCGTACCGATGACGAACATCCGGGTCGGCAGCTCCGGCAGCACCCGCAGCTCCTCGCCCACCTCGGCCCGGTGCGCGAGCGTCTCGCGGGCGTCGGTCAGCGCCCGGACCGGGTAGATGGCCCGGGAGCGGCGGCCCTGCGCGACCGCCTTGCGTACGACGTCGGCCATCGCGTCCTCGCGGGGCCTGTGGAACTGGTCGGGTCGCAGCCACATCAGCTCGCCCTTGCTGGCCCCGATGAGGGCGCTCAGCAGCGCGACCGGCCGGCCGCCCGAGCTGATCTCCCCGTCGATGGGCAGGACCTCGGAGACGTCACCCGGCCCGGGCCCCGCGGCCGGGGCGGTCAGGAACGGGATCGAGGCGGCCACCGCGTCGAGCTGGGCATGGGCCCGCGCGGCAGAGGCGGCCGTCTCGCTCAGCATCCGGCCCACGGCCTCGACCGGGTTCGCCACGAAGAGCCGCGACTCCTCGATCCGCGCGATGCCGTGCTCCAGCAGCGGCCCGAGCTGGGTCTCGAGCTCCTCGGCCGTCAGCAGCAGCGAGCTCGCCACCGAGACGAGCTCGCGCCCGGACTGGGCGAGCACCCGGTGGTAGAGCCGGTCGACCGCGCGCGGGAATCCGAGTGCGGTCATCAGGGTGGCGGACTGGCGGGCCATGGTTGGCAACTTAGGGTCACCGGCCCTCGAGAGCCAGTGGCAGGGAGTGGTCAGTGCCACGATCAGGAGACGCCGGCCGGTCCGCCGCCCCGTCTCGGGGGAGCGGTCGCACCGGACGAGCGGTCGCCCCCCCGCGGGGGGGGCCCGACGACCGGCGTCCGCGAGGGCGTCGGAGCCGCCACAGGGGACGGCTCCGGCGCCCTTCCCGGTCTCCGCCGCCGGATGCCCTAGTAGCGTGATCCGCTCAGCCGACCAGCACGACCCAGGAGACGACGCGGACATGGCACGAGGCAGCAACCAGGGCGAGCCCACGGACTGGGTGACCCGCGCCGCCGACGACGCCGTCCGGCACGCACGGGAAGGCGGCGACGACCGGGTCATCACCTGCGCCTCCGGCGCCAGCCCGTCGGGGCCGATCCACCTCGGCAACCTGCGCGAGTTCCTGACCCCGCACCTGGTCGCCGAGGAGATCCGCCGCCGCGGGATCCCGGTGCGCCACCTGCACAGCTGGGACGACTTCGACCGGTTCCGCAAGGTGCCGGCGGGCGTCGACCCGTCGTGGAGCGAGCACATCGGCCGGCCGCTCTCCGCCGTGCCTGACCCGTGGGCCTGCCACGAGTCCTGGGCCGAGCACTTCAAGGCGCCGCTGCGCGAGGCGCTCGCCGAGCTCGGCGTGGAGATGCTCGAGATCTCCCAGACCGAGCAGTACCGCGCGGGCGCCTACACCGAGCAGGTCCTGCACGCGATCCGGCACCGCGACACCATCGAGGACGTGCTCGCCAAGCACCGCACCAAGAAGGCCGAGCCGGTCGCGGAGACCGAGCAGGAGGCCGAGGCGCTCGCCGACTCGGTCGCCGGCCTCGACGACACCGACGAGAGCACCGGCAGCGGGTCGCTGGCCCGGTTCCCCTACAGGCCGTACTGCCGCGACTGCGGCCGGGACACCGTCGAGGTCACGGCGTACGACGACGACACCACCGACCTGTCCTACACCTGCTCCTCGTGCTCGTTCACGGGCGTCACCAACGTCGCGACCCAGCACGAGGGCAAGCTCGTGTGGAAGGTCGACTGGCCGATGCGCTGGGCCTACGAGGGCGTCGACTTCGAGCCCGGCGGGCTCGACCACTCGACGCCCGGCTCGTCGTACACCGTCGGCAAGGAGCTGGTGAAGCGGGTCTTCGACTTCCGCGCGCCGTCGTACGTCGCCTACGCGTTCGTGGGCTTCGCCGGCATGCAGAAGATGTCGTCGTCGGCCGGTGGCGTGCCGACCGCGGCCGACGCGCTGCAGATCCTCGAGGCGCCGATCCTGCGCTGGCTCTACGCGCGCCGCCAGCCCAAGCAGGCCTTCGACATCGACTTCGGCGCCGAGGTCGTGCGGCTGTACGACGAGTGGGACGCGCTGGGCCGCAAGGCCGCGAACCCGGACAAGCGGGACGCGCAGGTGCTCGCCTTCGAGCGCGCCTCCTCGACCGCGGCCGCCGGAGTCCTGCCGACGCCCCGCGTCGTGGTTCCCTTCCGACTGCTGTCGTCGGTGGCCGACGTGACCGCCGGCAGCACCGAGCAGGTCAGCCGGATCGTCGGCGAGGTCGGGCACCCACACGACTCGGTCGACGACCTGCAGCCGCGGCTGGGCAAGGCGGCGACCTGGGTGACGGAGTTCGTGCCCGACTCCGAGCGCACGACGGTCCGCACGTCGCCCGACGTCGAGCGTCTCGCCGCGCTCGACGAGGACGAGTCGCGCTGGCTGGACCAGCTGCTCGACCGGCTACCCGACTCCCCCGGCCCCGACGAGCTCACGACGCTGATCTACGGCGTCCCGAAGCTCGCCCGCGGGCTCGATCTCGACGACGCCCCGACCGACGAGGTCAAGGACGACCAGAAGCGGTTCTTCAAGCTGCTCTACAACCTGCTGGTCGCCGCCGACCGCGGTCCGCGGCTCCCCACGCTGTTCCTCGCGCTGGGCTCGGAGCGGGTGCGCGGGCTGCTGCGGCCGGCGGCGGCCTGAGGGTGCATTCCTAGGCGCTCACTGCCCACGCCTGCGAGCTCGGCGAGTGGCTACCGCGGTGCACCCCGGCGGCCCGCACGGGCGGCGAACTCGTCGAGCGCCCCGAGCACGCGGTCGGCGACCCAGACCCGATTGCGCCGGTTCGCCGACGCAGGGCTCAGGACGCCGGCTTCGACGAGCCGATCGATGGCGGCCGCGGCTGCCGTGTCCGACACCCCCGTCGCCTCCCTCACGAACGCGACGTTGACGGCCGGTTGGGCGACCAGGTGGGGCAGCACCCGCCAGACCGTCGCGTGGCGGCGGGCGTGCACGACCTCCTCCCACTCGGCGTAGATGTCAGCCAGGTCGAGGTCCAGCCGACGCCCTTTGTCCACCGCGGCGAAGGCCGCCGAGGTGAACTGCTCGACGATGGGGACGGCGTCTCCATGTCGGTAGGCGGTCAGCGCGGCGAAGTAGGAGTCCACCTCGACCAGCAGCCCCGCCGAGACCGGGATCGTCAGGCGGGTCGTCGCGCCCGCCCGGCGCAGCATCACGTGCACGAGCGCGCGTCCGGTGCGACCGTTGCCGTCGGCGAACGGGTGAATCGTCTCGAAGTGGGCGTGGGCGAGCGCGGCGTGCACCAGGACGGGCAGGTCCGTGCGCTCGCCGAACACGAACAGGTCCTCCATCGCGTCGACGACCCGGCTGTCGTGGGGTGGCACGAACGACGCGGTGTGCGGCGTGGGGGCATGCCCTCCGATCCACACCTGTCCCTCCCGGTAGCGCCCCGGCTGCGCCTGCTCCTGCCCGGCGGTGAGAACCCCCTGGATGGCCTGGACCTCGGCGTGACCGAGTCGTTCGGTCAGGTCGATCGCCCGGCGCATGGCCTCGACGTTCGCTGCGACCAGACGCGCGTTCTCACCGGCCCCCTCGTGGATGACCGCCAGGGCCAGCGCCTTCGCTCCCGCCGTGACGTTCTCGATCTGGGAGGAGGACGCCGACTCGGTGCGCAGGAGCACGGCAGCGAGCGGAGCGAACTCGACCCCGTAGGTCCCCTGACGGCTGGACAGCTCGGCGTCGAACCGGGTGATCTCGTTGAGGGCGTCCCCAGCCTCGGCCGCGACGCTTGCCGGAAGATCGAACACGGCATCGGCGATCGGCGGAACCAACGCGGCTTTGTAACGGCCCCGGGCCTGCAGTCGCGCGCGGCGCGACATCGCCGTGCCGTCGGCATCCCACGGTCGTTCCTCGTAGCTGACGGCACTCGGTCCCGGCGCAGCTTCCTGGCTCACCAGCAGATCTTATCCAAGCTTTCTGCCAAAACCTTGGATAAGACCCGGCCGGGACACGCGTGCCGGTCAGGCGCCGCCGAGCAGCTCGTCGTACGCCGTCGGGCTGGAGTCGCGCAGGAACTCCGAGCAACGCTCCCACTCGGCGGTCTCGCCGATCGCCTTGGCCGACAGGGCGAGCAGGGCCAGCGCGCTGAGGAAGCCGCGGTTGGGCTCGTGCTCCCACGGCACCGGGCCGTGGCCCTTCCAGCCGTTGCGGCGCAACAGGTCCAGGCTGCGGTGGTAGCCGACCCGGGAGTAGGCGTAGACGGTCACCGGGTCGAGTCCCTCGTCGGCGGCCTTCGCCGCGAGGGTCGCCCAGGCGAGCGGTGACTCGGGGTGGCGTCGTACGACGTCGACGGGCTCGACCGAGCCGGTCAGCTCGGCGCTCGCGGGGTCGACGGGGAGGTGGGTGGGCGGGGGTCCGGCCATCAGATCGACGTGGCTCATGGTCCCAGTGTCCACGGTGTGGTGTTCAGTAGGACCGTGACCCGTCCCGCTGCCCCGACGACCGTCCCCGCCACGGAGGAGAAGGACCCCTGGCCGGCACTGTTCGCGCTCTGCCTCGGCTTCTTCATGATCCTGGTCGACTCGACCATCGTGTCGGTCGCGACCCCGGCGATCATCGCCGACCTCGACGCCGACGTGAACTCCGTCGTCTGGGTGACCAGCGCCTACCTGCTGGCGTACGCCGTGCCGGTGCTGATCACGGGCCGGCTCGGTGACCGGTTCGGGCCGAAGCGGCTCTACCTCATCGGCCTGACCGTCTTCACGCTGGCGTCGCTGTGGTGCGGACTCACCGGCTCCATCGAGGGACTGGTCCTCGCACGGGTCGTGCAGGGCCTCGGTGCCGCGATGATGACGCCGCAGACGATGGCGATCATCACCCGCATCTTCCCGGCGCAGCGCCGGGGCAAGGCGATGTCGCTGTGGGGTGCGACGGCCGGGGTCGCGACGCTGGTCGGCCCGATCCTCGGCGGCGTGCTGGTCGACGGCCTCGGCTGGGAGTGGATCTTCTTCATCAACGTCCCGGTCGGGATCGTCGGGTTCGCGCTGGCCTGGCGGCTGGTGCCGACGCTCCCGACCAACCAGCACCGCTTCGACTGGCTCGGCGTGGCCCTGAGCGGGGTCGGCATGTTCCTGCTGGTCTTCGGCATCCAGGAGGGCCACGAGCTCGACTGGAGCACCGCGGTGATCGCGATGATCGTCGGGGGCGTCGTGGTGCTCGGCGCCTTCGTCCTCTGGCAGGCGCGCAACACCCGGGAGCCGCTGGTGCCGCTGGAGCTGTTCCGCGACCGCAACTTCTCGCTCGCCAACGTCGCGATCTCGGTGATGGGCTTCGCCATCACCAGCATGGCGATCCCGCTGATGCTCTGGGCCCAGGTGGTGCGCGGGCTCAGCCCCACCCGGGCCGCCCTGCTGCTGGTGCCGATGGCGATCATGACGATCGCGCTCGCCAAGCCCGTCGGGGTGCTGACCGACCGGGTCCACCCGCGGGCGATCACCGGCGTCGGCTTCGCGCTGCTGGTGGGCGCCACCACGGGCATCGCCGCGGTGATGGCGTCGGGCGCCGCCACCTGGTGGCTGGTGCTGCCGATGGTCGTCTTCGGCATCGGCAACGCCTCGGTCTGGGCGCCCAACTCCGCCACCGCCACCCGCAACCTGCCCCTCCACCAGGCCGGCGCCGGGTCGGGGGTCTACAACGCGACCCGCCAGGTCGGCGCCGTCATCGGCTCCGCCGCGATCGCGGTGCTGATCGACGCCCGACTGGCGGCGGAGGGCCTGCCGTCGTTCTCCGGCGCCACCGAGGGCGCCTCCGGCGGCGCACTGCCCGCGGCCGCGCTCGACCCGTTCGCCGACGCGATGGCCGCGTCGGTGCTGCTGCCGGCCGCGGTGCTCGTCATCGGCCTGGTCGCCGTGCTGTTCTTCGAGCGCCCCGACCACGCCGGATTCGGGGCTGCGGCGCGCCCCGCCCCGCAAACGGCCGCCGAGCTGCCCGACTGACCCCGCAACGTCATGCGCCCCGAGCCCTCCAGGGCTCGGGGCGCATGACGTCGGACAGGTGGGGCTCAGCCCAGGGACTTGCCGGCGGAGCGCAGGTTCTCGCAGGCCTCGACGATCCGGGCCGCCATGCCGGCCTCGGCGGCCTTGCCCCAGGCGCGCGGGTCGTACTGCTTCTTGTTGCCGACCTCGCCGTCGACCTTCAGCACGCCGTCGTAGTTGCGGAGCATGTGCTCGGCGACCGGGCGGGTGAAGGCGTACTGGGTGTCGGTGTCGACGTTCATCTTCACGACTCCGTAGTCGACCGCCGCGGCGATCTCCTCGGGCGTGGAGCCCGAGCCGCCGTGGAAGACCAGGTGGAACGGCTTGCTGCCGGCCTCGAGCCCGAACTCGCCGACGACGGCCTCCTGGGCCTCCATCAGCACCTCCGGGCGGAGCTTGACGTTGCCCGGCTTGTAGACGCCGTGCACGTTGCCGAAGGTCAGCGCGGTCATGTAGTAGCCGCGGTCGCCGTACCCCAGCGCCTTGGCCGTCGCGATCGCATCGGCCGGGGTCGAGTAGAGCTTGTCGTTGATCTCGTGGGCGACGCCGTCCTCCTCGCCGCCGACGACACCGACCTCGATCTCGAGGATGATCTTGGCCTTGATGCAGCGCTCGAGGAGGTCCTCGGCGATGACGAGGTTCTCCTCCAGCGGCACGGCCGAGCCGTCCCACATGTGCGACTGGAACAGCGGCGCCTCGCCCCGGGCCACCCGCTCGGCGGAGATCGCGAGCAGCGGGCGGACGAAGCCGTCGAGCTTGTCCTTCGGGCAGTGGTCGGTGTGCAGCGCGATGTTGACGGGGTAGTTCTTCGCGACCTCGGCGGCGTACGCCGCGAACGCCACCGAGCCGGCGACCATGTTCTTGATCGACGGGCCGGAGAGGTACTCCGCACCGCCGGTCGAGACCTGGATGATGCCGTCGGAGCCCGCGTCCGCGAAGCCCTTCAGCGCCGCGTTCAGGGTCTGCGACGACGAGACGTTGATCGCGGGGAACGCGTAGGCGTTGCCCTTCGCGGCGTCGAGCATCTCGGCGTACTTCTCGGGGGTGGCGATGGGCATCTCAGGCTCCTCGGGCGACGACGGCGATCACCCGCCAGCCTAGTCCCAGCCCGGGGTCGTCCGCCGCCGCCCCGGACCGTCGGGCACGTCACCGACCTCCGAGCCGGAGGTCTCGGCGGACGATGTCAGGGGACGCCCCTCAGCCGCGCCAGGCCGACCCGCCGCCCAGGTCGGCGTGCGCGCGGACCCAGGCGTGCATGGCGATCGCGGCGGCCGCCGAGGCGTTGATCGAGCGGGTCGAGCCGAACTGCGCGATCGAGAAGGTGCCGTCGCACGCCTCGCGCGCGCCGGGCGAGAGACCGGGGCCCTCCTGGCCGAACAGGAAGCACACCCGCTCCGGCAGCTCCATCGTCTCCAGGTGCTCCGAGCCCGGCAGGTTGTCGATGCCGAGCAGCCGCACCGGGCCCCCGGGCAGCCCGGCGAGGTACGCCGCGAGCGCCGGCACGTCCGGGTGGTGCCGCACGTGCTGGTAGCGGTCGGTCACCATCGCGCCGCGACGGTTCCACCGGCGGTTGCCGACGATGTGCACCTCGGCCGCGAGGAACGCGTTCGCCGAGCGCACGATCGTGCCGATGTTGAAGTCGTGCTGCCAGTTCTCGATGGCGACGTGGAACCCGTGTCGCCGGGTGTCGAGATCCGCGACGATCGCCTCGAGGCTCCAGTAGCGGTAGCGGTCCACCACGTTGCGCCGGTCGCCCTCGGCCAGCAGCTGCTCGTCGTACACCTCGGAGCCGGGACCGGTGGGCCGGACACCCTCCCAGGGGCCCACCCCGACCTCGGCCGGGCCGTGCGGCATCGGGTCGTACGGCGCCCGCCGCTCGTCGTCCGTCTCGTGACCCACGTCGCAGAGACTAAAGACGGGTCCGGGTCGCGCGCACGGGCAGGTACCGTAAGCGGGTGATCGCCGGCCTCGACCTGACCCCACTCCTGTTCGGGATCAAGTGGCTGGACCCGGAGTGGCTGCAACACGAGTACGGCGGCTACTTCATCTGGATCAGTCTGGCGATCGTCTTCGTCGAGTGCGGGCTGTTCTTCCCGTTCCTGCCCGGCGACACGCTGCTGTTCGCCCTCGGCCTGTTCATCGCCGGCGGGCAGATCCACCTGCTCGGGATCGAGCACGAGATCGTCGAGCTGGTCATCGCGATCGCGCTGCTCAGCCTGGCGGCGTTCCTCGGCAACGTCGCGGGCTACGAGATCGGGCGCAAGATCGGCCCGCCGCTCTACGAGCGCGACGGGCGGCTGCTGAAGAAGAAGTACCTCGACCAGACGTCGGCCTTCTTCGACAAGCACGGCAGCAAGGCCCTGGTCGGTGGCCGGTTCGTGCCCTTCGTCCGCACCTACATCACGGTCGTCGCGGGCATCACCCTGATGGACCGTCGCCGCTTCTTCTTCTGGAGCGCCATCGGGGCTCTGCTGTGGGTCACCAGCATCACCCTGCTGGGCTTCTTCCTCGGCGCCGCGTTCCCCGCCATCGGCGAGAACATCGACTACGTCACCCTGGCGATCCTCGCGTTCACCGTCGTCCCGCTCGCTTACGAGTGGGTGCGGCACCGTCGTACGTCCGGCCCGCGCGGCGACGACAACGACGGCGACGGCCGCCCGGACGTGGACATCGCCGGGTTCGACAACACCGGGGCCCACGGAGGCTGAGCCTCAGGCGGTACCCCGGTGCCGGACCCGCAGCACGATCCACCGGGTGACCAGGACGGCGACCACCGCCAGCACCACCCACTGCAGCCAGCCGACCACGGGCTCGACGCGGTGCCACTCGTGGCCGAGCAGGTAGCCCGCCAGCACGAACGTGGTGTTCCAGATCGCGCTGCCGATCGTGGTCAGCAGCCCGAACTGCCACAGCGGCATCCGGTCGACGCCGGCCGGGATCGAGATCAGGCTCCGGAACAGCGGGAGCATCCGGCCGAAGAAGACCGCCTTGCGGCCGTGCCGGCCGAACCACTGCTCGGTGCGCTCGAAGTCGTGCTGCTCGACCAGCGGCAGCCGCAGCCAGAGCGCCAGCACCCGTTCGCGGCCGAGCGAGCGGCCGAGCAGGTACAGCACCAGCGCACCCACGACCGACCCCGCCGTGGTCCACACGATCGCGCCGGTCAGCGAGAAGCTGCCGCGGCTGGCCGCGAACCCGGCCAGCGGCAGGATGATCTCGCTCGGCAGCGGCGGGAAGAGGTTCTCCAGCGCGATGAGCAGCCCGGCACCGGGACCGCCGAGCCGCTCCATCACCTCGACCGCCCACCCCGCGACCCCGGTCAGGTCGTCGGAGCTCTGGGCGGTCGACGAGGCGGCGGCGTACATGTCCCCGACCGTAGGGGCAGCTCTCAACCTCAGACGGAGGCGGCGTCCCGAGCGGCGTCGAGCTGAGCCTTGGTGAGCACCGGGCGGACCTCGAGGCCGACGTCGGCGAGCGGGTTCTCGCCCGCCGGGCTGCGGTCGATGGCGCAGACGACGACCTCGACGATCGCCCCGGCCTCGCGCAGCGCGCGCGTGGCGTCGCGTACGGCGCCGCCGGTGGTGATGACGTCCTCGATCAGGGTGACCCGCCGGCCGGCCACGTCCGGGCCCTCGGCGAGCTTGCAGGTGCCGTACTCCTTGGCCTTCTTGCGCACGAACAGCGCCGGGTGGCCGGTCAGGTAGCTCACCATCGTCGCGATCGGGACCCCGCCGAGCTCCAGCCCGCCGAGCATCTCGGTGTCGGCCGGCAGCAGCTGCACCATCTCCCGCGCCACCCGCGACAGCAGCGCCGGGTCGGCCTCGAAGAGGTACTTGTCGAAGTACTCCGACGCCACCTGCCCTGAGCGGAGCGTGAAGGTGCCGGTCAGCCGGCAGCAGGCGTCGATGTCGGCAGCGAGGTCAGTGTCCACGGTCGTCACCCGCCCATCATCCCGCACCACGACTCCTCGCCGGTCGAGTAGCCCCGCGAGGAACGAGCGGGGTGTATCGAGACCACCCTTCTCCACAGGCGCTCCACGACCGATTGCACTCGCCCGGCCCGCCGCCCACCATCGGGCGGCATGGCCTTCACCTACATGCTCCGCTGTTCGGACGGAACGTTCTACGTCGGTAGCACCCGCGACCTCGAGCGCCGTCTGTACGAGCACCAGATCGGCGAGGGGGCGACGTACACGCGCTGGCGGCGACCGGTGGAGCTCGTCTGGCACGAGGAGCACGAGAACGTCGGCATCGCCTTCGCGCGCGAGAAGCAGATCCAGAACTGGAGCAGGGCCAAGCGACTCGCCCTGATCCGCCAGGACTACGCCGGCCTCCCGGCCCTGGCCAAGAAGGACTTCGAGCGGCGGCGGCAGGAGTAGGTCTCGATACGCTCGCTGGCGCTCGCTACTCGACCAACGAGGCGCCACTCGCTCGCTACTCGACCAACGAGGCGCCACTCGCTCGCTACTCGACCAACGAGGCGCCACTCGCCGGTCGAGTAGCACCGCGAGGGACGAGCGGGGCGTATCGAGACCCGTGCGTCGTACGCTCGCCCGCATGGCTACGCAGCGACTGGCCCAGCGCCTGCACGGGATCGCGCCGACGATCTTCTCGGAGATGTCGGCGCTGGCGGTGCGGACGCAGTCGGTCAACCTGGGGCAGGGGT
This sequence comes from Nocardioides sp. W7, assembly GCF_022919075.1. Lineage (NCBI taxonomy): Bacteria > Bacillati > Actinomycetota > Actinomycetes > Propionibacteriales > Nocardioidaceae > Nocardioides > Nocardioides sp. W7. The sequence continues at coordinate 490,910 of NZ_CP095078.1, forward strand.
TCCCGGACGTGGACGGGCCGCCGGAGGTGATCGCGCGGGCGGTGCAGGCGCTGGAGGGCGGGCACAACCAGTACGCACCGGGGGTCGGCGTACCGGCGCTGCGCCACGCGGTGGCGCGGCACCAGCAGCGGCACTACGGCATCGAGCTCGACCCCGACAGCGAGGTCGTCGTGACGACCGGCGCCACCGAGGGGATCGCGGCCGCGCTGCTCGGGCTGGTCGACCCCGGTGACGAGATCGTCGTGCTGGAGCCGTACTACGACTCCTACGTCGCGATGATCCAGATGGCCGGCGGGGTACGTCGGCCGGTCACCCTGCGCGCGCCCGACTTCCGGCTCGACGTCGACGAGCTGCGCGCCGCCGTCACCGACCGCACCCGCTACGTGCTCCTCAACAGCCCGCACAACCCGACCGGCACCGTGCTGACCCGGGCCGAGCTGCAGGCGGTCGCCGACGTCGCCGTCGAGCGCGACCTCGTCGTGATCACCGACGAGGTCTACGAACATCTCGTGTACGACGTCGAGCACGTCCCGATCTCGACCCTGCCCGGCATGGCCGAGCGGACGCTGACCCTCTCGAGCGCCGGGAAGTCGTACTCCTTCACCGGCTGGAAGGTCGGCTGGGCCACCGGGCCGCGCGAGCTGGTGCAGGCGGTGCTGGCCGCCAAGCAGTGGCTGACCTTCACCTCGGGCTCACCGCTGCAGCCGGCGGTCGCGCACGCGCTCGACGACGAGCCGGACTACCCGGCCCGGCTGGCCGCCGAGCTCCGCGAGCGGCGCGACCTGCTCTGCGCCGGACTCGCGAAGGTCGGGCTGGAGGTCCGGGTGCCCGAGGGCACCTACTTCGCCACCACCGACGTCGGCGGCCTTGGCTGGCCGGACGGGATGGCCTTCTGCCTCGCGCTGCCCGAGCGGGCCGGGGTGGTCGCGATCCCGAGCCAGGTCTTCCACGACGACGCCGACGCGGGTCGTCACCTCGTGCGGTGGGCGTTCTGCAAGCAGCCCGAGATCATCGAGGAGGGGCTGCGCCGCCTCGCGGCGGCGCAGCTCCACGCCTGAGGCTCAGCCCCAGGGCTGGGTGGTGCCGACCGGCAGCTCGGGCTGCTGACCGCGCCGGGCGAACCACTCGTTCGCGCCGCCGGTGAACAGCAGCACGATCACCACGATCCCGGCGATCAGGGTCAGCCCGCTCACGACCGAGGTGATGATGAGCAGGCTGACGATGGCGGTCATCGCGGCCGAGATCACCAGCAGGATCCGCGCGACGTTGGAGCGCCGCATCGCGAAGATCGCCAGCACGAGGGCGACCAGGCACCAGACGGCGAAGGCCACCACGATCACCGTGATGACGGTCGCGAGGTCGTCGCCGTTGAAGACGTCGCGCTGGGAGGCGGTCATCTCGTCCTCCATCGCGTCGATCAGGTCGTCGCGGGCCACCATGATGAGCAGCGCGAGCAGGGCGCACAGCAGGAAGCTCACCCCGGAGGACACCATCGTCACGATGGCCGCGGCCGTGACCGTGCCCGGCCGGCGGTCGGGGTCGCGGGCCGGCTGGCCGTACGGCGCGCCGGGCTGGCCGTAGGGGCTGGCCGGCGGCTGCTGGCCGTGCGGGTTGCCGGGCTGCTGGCCGTACGAGCCGGCCGGCGGCTGCTGGCCGTAGGGGTTCGCGGGCGGCTGCTGACCGTAGGGGTTGTCCTGCGGCGGCGGGCCCCAGGGCGGGTGCGGATCGCTCATGGGTCAGATCGTTCCACGAGCGGCGTACCAGGCGCGCACCTCGGGCCGCAGCAGCAGCGAGAACGTGACCGCACAGGCGGCCAGCGGCACCAGCAGCGGGAAGGTCCCGACCCCGGCGCCGAGCAGGCAGCAGGCCGCGGCGGCCCCCGCCGAGACCAGCAGACTGACCTGCGCCCACTGGGCCCGGCGGAACGCGAACCACGCGAGGACGGCCGCCGCCACGCACCACAGCACCACGATCGCGGCCATCGCGATCGCCGTGCCCACCAGCATGTCCTCGGTGATGTCGTCGGCCATGGTCGGCTCGCGGCGGCGTACCTCGTCGAGGACCAGCTCGGGCGAGAGCCCGACCACGACGGCGGTCAGCAGCATGCCGCCGGCGATCAGGGTGGTCAGCACCCAGGTCAGCACGCAGGCCCACAGCACGGCCGGCGGCCGTGGCCCGGGCGCGCCCGGGCGGGCGGCGCCGTGCGGCTGGTACGGCGCGGGCGCGCCCGGTGCCAGCGGCGCCTGGTGCGGCTGCGGGGCGTTGCCGAACCCGGCGTAGGGGCGGGGCTCGCTCGTCGACGGGACGGACGCCGGCGGGGGCGGCTGCTGCCAGGGCGTCGGCGGCTCGGGATCCGGAGTCCGCTCGGGACGCCGCTCGGGCGCCGGCCGCGGCGCGACGCCGTTGAACCAGTCCCGGGACGGCTGCAGCCAGAGCATCACGATGGCGACGGCGACGGCCGAGGAGAGCATCCCCCCGAGGACCAGCCCGCTGACCGCCAGCAGCGGAGCGAGCACGGTGAGCGCCAGCCGGGCCGGGCGGGAACGCTGCAGGGCGTAGACCCCGAGCACCGCGATCGCGGCGGCGCTGGCCGCGGCCACCATGGCGAGCCCGCGCATGATCCCGAGGACCTGCTCGACGTCCAGGCCCATGCCCTCACCGGGCGGGCGGGCGACGAACTCCTCGACCGCCTGACGGGTCTCCAGGGACCGGAGGCCCGAGACGGTCTCGAACGCGAACAGCACCAGCAGGACCGAGCCGCCGATGGCCAGGCCCGCCGCGAAGGTGGCCTGTGGGGGGCGGGTCGGGCTGCTCATAGCTCTCATTCCATCAGAGGACCGGTCGGGGCCGGACGGTCGTGTGCCCCAGCACGCGCCGGAACGCGTCCTGGGGCACACCACTCGGGATCAGGCCGGGGTCAGGCGCTGCGCAGCACCAGCCCACCGGCGTCGGCGATGTCGACCTGCACGGCCGCCCCGTCGGTCACCTCGCCGGCGATCAGCAGCTTGGCCAGCGAGTCGCCGATCGAGGTCTGGATCAGCCGGCGCAGCGGGCGGGCGCCGTACGCCGGGTCGTACCCGGTCTCGGCGAGCCAGCGCTTGGCCGCCTCGGTGACCGTGATCGTGATCCGCCGCACCGCCAGCCGCTTCTCCAGCAGCGCGAGCTGCAGGTCGACGATGTGCGTCAGCTCCTCGGGCGTGAGCGCGTCGAAGGTGACGACCTCGTCGAGCCGGTTCAGGAACTCCGGCTTGAACGTCGAGCGCACGACGGCCATGACCGAGTCGCGCTTCTTCTCCGGGTCCAGCAGGGGGTCGACCAGGAAGTGCGAGCCGAGGTTGCTGGTCAGGATCATGATCGTGTTGCGGAAGTCGACCGTGCGGCCCTGGCCGTCGGTCAGCCGGCCGTCGTCGAGCACCTGCAGCAGGATGTCGAAGACCTCCGGGTGCGCCTTCTCGACCTCGTCGAGGAGGACGACGGAGTACGGCCGGCGGCGCACCGCCTCGGTGAGCTGGCCGCCCTCGTCGTACCCGACGTAGCCGGGAGGAGCACCGACGAGGCGGGCGACGGAGTGCTTCTCGGAGTACTCGCTCATGTCGATGCGGACGATGGCCCGCTCGTCGTCGAAGAGGAAGTCGGCCAGCGACTTCGCGAGCTCGGTCTTGCCGGTGCCGGTCGGGCCGAGGAACAGGAACGAGCCGGTCGGCCGGTTCGGGTCGGCGATGCCGGCGCGCGAGCGTCGTACGGCGTCGCTGACGGCGGTGACCGCGGCCCGCTGGCCGATCAGCCGCTCGCCGAGCACGTCCTCCATCTTGAGCAGCTTGGCGGTCTCGCCCTCCAGCATCCGGCCGGTGGGGATCCCGGTCCAGGCCTCGACGACCTCGGCGACCTGCTGGGCACCGACCTCCTCGCCGACCAGCGGCGCCTCGTCGGTCTCGATCTTCTCGGCGTCGGCGGCCTGGTGGATCCGGCTCTCGAGCTCGGGGATCCGGCCGTAGAGCAGCTCGCTGGCCTTCTCGAAGTCACCCTCGCGCTGCAGCCGCTCGGCCTCGATGCGCAACTGGTCGAGCTGGCGGCGCAGCTCGCCCTCGCCCTCCAGCGAGGACTTCTCGCGCTCCCAGCGGGCCTCGAGGCCGCGCAGCTCCTCCTCCTTGTCGGCGAGGTCGGCGCGCAGGTCGGCCAGCCGGGCCTGGGAGCCGGGGTCGCTCTCGCGGCCCAGGGCGAACTCCTCCATCTTCATCCGCTCCACCTGGCGACGAAGCTGGTCGATCTCCTCCGGCGAGGACTCGATCTCCATCCGCAGCCGCGACGCGGCCTCGTCGACCAGGTCGATGGCCTTGTCGGGCAGCTGGCGGCCGGTGATGTAGCGGTCGGAGAGGGTCGCGGCCGCGACCAGGGCGGCGTCGGTGATCCGGACGCCGTGGTGCGCCTCGTACTTCTCCTGGATGCCGCGCAGGATCTGGATGGTGTCCTCGACGCTGGGCTCGCCGACGAAGACCTGTTGGAAGCGGCGCTCCAGGGCGGGGTCCTTCTCGATCCGCTCGCGGTACTCGTCGAGGGTGGTCGCGCCGATCATGTGCAGCTCGCCGCGGGCCAGCATCGGCTTGAGCATGTTGCCGGCGTCCATCGCGGAGTCGCCGCCGGCGCCCGCGCCGACGACGGTGTGCAGCTCGTCGATGAAGGTGATGACCCGGCCCTCGGCCGCCTTGATCTCGTCGAGCACGGCCTTGAGCCGCTCCTCGAACTCGCCGCGGAACTTCGCGCCCGCCACCATGGCGGCCAGGTCCAGGCTCAGCACCCGGCGACCCTTCAGGGAGTCGGGGACGTCGCCGTCGACGACGCGCTGGGCGAGGCCCTCGACGACGGCGGTCTTGCCGACGCCGGGCTCGCCGATCAGGACCGGGTTGTTCTTGGTGCGTCGGCTCAGCACCTGGATCACGCGGCGGATCTCGGAGTCGCGGCCGATGACCGGGTCGAGCCGGCCCTCCTCGGCCGACGCGGTCAGGTCGACGGAGTACTTCTCCAGTGCCTCGTACGTCGACTCCGCGTCCTGGCTGGTCACCCGGCGGTTGCCGCGCACGGTGGTCAGGCTCTCCCGCAGCCCCTGCTCGGTCAGGCCGGCGTCGGTCAGCACCTTCGCCGCCGAGCTCTCGACGGTGGCCAGCGAGATGAACAGGTGCTCGGTGGCGACGTACTCGTCGTTCATGCCGCCGGCGAGGTCGAGTGCCCCGGCGAGGACCCGGGTGAGGGCGGACGAGGCCTTGGGCGTCTGCACGCTCGACCCGCTCGCCTTCGGCAGCGCGTCGCGCTGCGCGGAGGCCGCGCGCACCAGCGCCGCGGGATCGGCACCCGCCTTGGTGACGAGCGACGCGGTGGTCCCGCCCTCCTGGAGGAGCAGGGCCACCAGCAGGTGGATGGGCTCGACGGTCGAGTTGCCCGCCGTGGTCGCGGCGAGCTGGGCGGCCTCGATCGCCTCGCGGCTGCGCGTGGTGAACTTGTCGGCGCCGAACTGGCTCATGTGCGTGATCTCCTGGTCTCGAGCGGTGCTGCGAGGAGTCTCCCTCGTCATCGGGTTCAACGCAGCAGAACTTGAGTCTGTTCCACTCAAGTTTGGAAAAGTTCGGCGAACGCCACCCGCGAGGCTCTCCCCTTCCCTAACGTTCGTCTCGAGATGAAGCAGACGCTTGGCGCCGGATCCATGCGGGCCGTGATCGTCGACGACACCGACGACATCCGGGCCCTGCTCCGCCTCGCCCTGACCCGGGCTGAGCACCGGGTGGTCGCCGAGGCCGCGGACGGCCGGGAGGGCATCGAGGTTGTCACCGAGCACCGCCCGGACCTGGTGCTCCTCGACCTGTCGATGCCGGTCATGGACGGCCTCGAAGCCCTGCCGACGCTGCGCCGGCTGGTCCCCGACGCGACCATCCTCGTGCTCTCCGGCTTCGGGGCGGAGCAGATGGCCGACCGCGCCCTGGCCGCCGGCGCCGACGGGTACGTCCAGAAGGGCGAGTCGCTGGTCGTGATCCTCGGCGTGATCCGCGAGCTGAGCGCCGCTAGGAGCGCTGGGTGACAATGGGCCGGTGCCCGTCACCCGTGGATTCACCGGCAAGCGCCGCGACGCCGGCGCGCGCTCCGACCGGCTGCCGCCCGGCCAGTACGACACCGGCCCGGGGTGGCCGACGCTGACCGCGGAGGTCACCCCCCACCTGGTGCCCGAGGAGTGGACGATGAGCGTCGACGGGCTGGTCGAGACGCCTCGCAGCTGGTCGTGGCGCGAGATCCATGCGCTGCCCGGGTCGTCGTACTTCGGCGACATCCACTGCGTGACCACCTGGTCGAAGTTCGACACGACCTTCGCCGGCGTCAGCGTCGACACCCTGCTCGAGGCGGCCGGTCCGCTGCCCGAGGCGGCGTACGTGATGGCTCACTCCACGACGGGATACACGACGAACCTCCCGATCGCCGACGTCACCGGCGGCAAAGCCTGGGTGGTCTGGGAGTACGACGGCAAGCCGCTGCCGGTCGAGCACGGCGGGCCGGTGCGGCTGCTGGTCCCGCACCTGTACTTCTGGAAGTCCGCCAAGTGGGTGACCCGGCTGGAGCTGATGGCCCGCGACCGGCCGGGCTTCTGGGAGCAGAACGGCTACCACGACCGCGGCGACCCGTGGCTGGAGCAGCGCTACCAGGGCGACCCGTGACCTCACCGTCGAGGCTGCCCAGGAATGAGACTGCACCTGCTGGCGCCTGGACGACGGGCCGGTTGATCGAGGTCGAGAGACCCACCGACCGCCTGGTCCGGCTGCGCTTCCACGTCGAGGACCGCGTCGACCACTGGCCGGGTCAGCACTACGTCCTGCGCCTGCGCGCCCCCGACGGCTACACCGCCCAGCGGTCGTACTCCATCGCCTCCGACCCGCACGACCCGCTGCTGGAGCTGATGATCGAGTGCCTGCCCGACGGGGAGGTCTCCGGCTTCATGCACGACGTCGCCGAGGTCGGCGACGTGTTCGAGCTGCGCGGACCGATCGGCGGCTGGTTCACCTGGACCGGCGAGCAGCCGGCGATCTGTGTGGTGGGCGGCTCCGGCGTGGTGCCGGTGGTCTCGATGGCCCGCTACGCGCACCGGCTCGGCCTCTCCTCGATGCTGCGGATCGTCGCCGTCGGCCGCACGTACGACGACCTCCCGTACGCCGCCGAGCTCGAGAAGTACGGCGCCTTCCTCGCCCTCACCCGCGAGAACCTCGGCGACCGGGTGGCGCATCCGCCGTACCCCGACGAGGTGCTGCCGCTCGCCGAGGACGTCGAGCGGGCCTACGTCTGCGGGTCGGTCGGCTTCGCGTCGTTCGCGACCCGGCTGCTCGGCGAGGTGGGCGTGCGCGCCGACACGATCCGGGTGGAGCAGTTCGGCGCGACCTCCTGAGGCTGCGGCACGCGAGCGTCGTCACGCTCTCGCGAGAGCGAAATCCGCGTAGACTAGGGGCAACTGGCCGTCAAGGCTGCGTCCGCCGGACGCGCGTTCCGCCCGAGAGGTCACGAGGAGCGAACGTCATGACGACGTCCATCAGCACGACGGGACGCAAGCCGCTGCGACTGAACCTGGGCGAGGACTTCCGTCGCGACGTCCTGGACGGGGGCTGGTGGCCGCAGAGCCGCGACCTGGAGGTCGAGCTCGCCGACCTGCTCGCCCACTTCTCGGCACCCGAGCCGCCCGTCGTGCACGTCCGCTACTCCGTGGCCGACTGGACCGCGCCTCCGCAGCAGCTGCGGATCGCCGGCGGCCGGGTGACGACCGAGGCGCTGCCGCCGGACGACACGCACCTGATCGTGCTGACCACCGCCGAGGCGGACGGCCGAGTGCTGCGGCTGCTGGTCGTGCCGCCGGAGCTGACCCCGGACCAGGGCGACGAGGCGCTGCTGGCAGCGGCCAGCCGGGGCAACGCCCACTCGGCCGCCGACCTGCTGCGGACGGTCACCGAGCACCCGGACGTCGACCCGCGCAACCACTGGTCCTAGACCACTGGTTCTAGACCACTGATCCTGGGCCACTGGTCCTGGCCGCCGATCCTCAGGATCGACCGCGCCGCCAGACGACCAGCGACTGCCCGGGGTCCGGGCTCCGGAGCACGGGCAGCCGGCTCCGTGGCGCGTCGGCACGACGAGCCGCGAGCGCCTGGCGCAGGGCGTCGCGGGTGGCCTCGAGCTCGGCCACCAGCTCGGCGTTGCGCGTGGCCAGCGCATTCATCCGGTTCTCCAGGTCGAGGATCCGGCGCACCCCCTCGATCCCGATGCCCGAGGAGGTGAGGTCGGCGATCACGCGCAGCCGCTCGATGTCGCGGTGGGAGTAGCGCCGCCCGCCCCCACCCGTGCGACCGGGCGTGATCAGGCCCATCCGCTCGTAGGTGCGCAGCGTCTGCGGGTGCAGCCCGCTGAGCTCCGCCGCCACGCTGATCACGAAGACGGCGGCGTCCGGTCCGGGCGCCTCGAACGGCGCCCGTCCCCTCACCGCTCGCCCCCGTGGGTCACGATCCCGCCTGGTCGAAGAGGTTCGCCCGGAGCGGGGTGCCGGCCATCGCGTCGCGATAGGCCTCGACCGCGGCCCGGGCCTGCTCGTGCAGGTGGGCCGGGACGTGCACGTTGACCGTGGCCAGCAGGTCGCCGGTGCTGCCGTCGGCCTTCTTGGCGCCCTTGCCGCGCACCCGGAAGGTGCGGCCGTTGGGGGTGCCGGCCGGGATCTTCAGCGTGACCGGCGCACCGGCCAGGGTCGGGATCTTCACCTCGGCCCCCAGCGCGAGCTCGTCGAAGGAGACGGGCACGTCGATGGTCAGGTTGTCGTCCTTGCGGCCGAACACCCGGTGCGGGCCGACCTTCACGGTGACGTAGAGGTCACCCGCCGGGCCACCGCCCTCGCCGGCGCCGCCCTTGCCGCGCAGCCGGATCCGCTGCCCGTCCTTGACCCCCGCGGGGATCCGGGCCTGGATGGTGCGCGCCGAGGTGCCACGACCCGAGCCCTGGCAGACCGGGCACGGGTCGTCGTAGACCAGCTGACGGCCGCCGCACGACGGGCAGGTCTCGTTCATCGAGAACCCGCCGCCGACCGACGCGACGACGTACCCCGCGCCCTCGCACTCGGGGCAGACGTGCGGCTTGGTGCCCGGCTTGCCCCCGGTGCCGTTGCACTCGGCGCAGGCCGCGTCGGAGGTCAGCCGCAGCGAGATCGTGACTCCCTCGAGGGAGTCGGCGAAGCTGATCGTCGCCGTGCTCTCGACGTCCGGGCCCTTCCGGGCGCGACGCGGCTGCTGTCGCCGGGAGCCACCACCCCCGAAGAGGTCGCCGAACATGTCGCCGAACCCACCGCCGGCACCGCCGGGACCGCCGGCGCCGCCGCCCGCCCGGTCGCGGAGCAGGTCGTCGAGGTTGAAGCCGGTGCCGGCACCGCCGAACCCGGGGCCGCCACCGGAGTAGCGGTACCCGCCGGAGCCCATCGAGGACCGGAACTCGTCGTACCGCGCGCGCTTGGCGGGGTCGCCGACCACGTCGTACGCCTCGGCGACCGCCTTGAACTTCTCGTGCTTGGCGTCGTCCCCCGGGTTGGAGTCGGGGTGGTTGGCCCGCGCGAGCTTGCGGTAGGCCTTCTTGATGTCGTCGGTGGTCGCGTCCTTCTTGACGCCGAGCTCGGCGTAGAAGTCCTTCTGGGCCCAGTCGGCCCGGTATTCGTCACTCATCAACGCACCCCCTCTCCAGTTCCACGGTGGTTGAGTCCCGACTCTCGGTGGTCGAGCCTGTCGAGACCCATGCTCAGGCCGTCGGCCCGGACGGCGGGTCGACGACGAGGACCTGCGCGGCCCGCACCACCCGATCGCCGATCCGGTAGCCGGCCTTGGCGATCACCTTGCAGGTGGTCACCTCGACCTCGGCGTCCTCGCCGACGTGGCTGAGCGCCTCGTGCAGGCTCGGGTCGAAGGCGTCGCCCGGCGCACCGAACTTCGTCAGGCCCAGACCGGCGACGGTGCGCTCGAGCTGCTCGGCGACGGCCTTGAAGCCGTCCTCGAGCGGCGCGTGCTCCCGCGCGCGGTCGATGGTGTCGAGGACCTCGGTGATCGGCGCGAGCGCGGCGTACGTCGCGTTCTGCTTGATCAGGTCGCGGTCCCGCTCGACCCGGCGCTTGTAGTTGACGAACTCGGCCTGCAGTCGCTGAAGGTCGGAGGTCCGCTCGGCCAGCTCGTGCTGGAGCAGCGTGACCTCGTCCCGCGCGGTCTGCAGCGGGTCGAGCTCGACCAGCGGCTCCTCGGTGCCCTCGCCGGCCTCCGACCGGTCCTCGGGCGCCCCCTCCGGGGGAGGAGCGGGCTGCTCCTCCCCCGTCGGGATGACCGGCTCCTCGCGGGGCTCGGTCACTTGGTCTCACCCTGGGCGTCGTCCTCCGGCGTCTCGTCGACGATCTCGGCGTCCACGACGTCGTCGTCGGACTCACCGGTCGCGCCGGTCGCGCCACCGGCAGCCGCGGAGTCGGCCTCGGCCGCGGCGTACATGGCCGCGCCCATCTTCTGGCTCGACTCGCCCAGCTTGGTGACGCCCGCCTGCAGCTCGTCGGCGGTGGCCTCGGCGTTCTCGAGCGTGACCTTGAGGGCGTCGACGTCGGCCTGGACCTCGGTCTTGACGTCCTCCGGGATCTTCTCGGCGTTGTCGGCCAGGAACTTCTCGGTCGTGTAGACGAGCTGGTCGGCCTGGTTGCGGGTCTCGATGGCCGCGCGACGCTGGGCGTCCTCCTCGGCGTACTGCTCGGCCTCCTTGACCATCCGGTCGATGTCGTCCTTCGACAGCGCGGAGCCGCCGGAGATCGTCATCGACTGCTCCTTGCCGGAGGCCTGGTCCTTGGCGTGCACCTGGACGATGCCGTTGGCGTCGATGTCGAAGGTGACCTCGATCTTCGGCAGGCCGCGCGGGGCCGGCGGGAGACCGGTCAGCTCGAAGTTGCCGAGCGGCTGGTTCTGCGCCCACAGCTGGCGCTCGCCCTGGGCGACCTTGATCTCGACCGACGGCTGGTTGTCGTCGGCGGTCGTGAAGATCTCCGAGCGCTTGGTCGGGATGGTGGTGTTGCGCTCGATCAGGGTGGTCATCACGCCGCCCTTGGTCTCGATGCCCAGCGACAGCGGGGTGACGTCGAGGAGCAGCACGTCCTTGACCTCGCCCTTGAGGACGCCGGCCTGGAGCGCGGCGCCGACGGCCACGACCTCGTCGGGGTTGACGCCCTTGTTGGGCTCCTTGCCGCCGAGCAGCTCCTTCACGACGTCGCTCACGGCGGGCATCCGGGTCGAGCCACCGACGAGCACGACGTGGTCGATCTTGTCGACCGCCACGCCACCGTCCTTGAGGACCTGCTGGAAAGGCTTCTTGGTCCGGTCGAGCAGGTCGGCCGTCAGCTTCTGGAACTCGCTGCGGCTGAGCTTCTCCTCGAAGTGCAGCGGGCCGGACTCGCCGTGGGTGATGTAGGGCAGGTGGATCGTGGTCTCACTCGAGGAGGAGAGCTCGATCTTCGCCTTCTCGGCGGCCTCCTGGAGGCGCTGCTTGGCGATCTTGTCGGCACCGAGGTCGACGCCGTTGTTGTCCTTGAACTTCTTGATCATCCACTCGACGACGCGGGCGTCCCAGTCGTCGCCACCGAGGTGGTTGTCACCCGAGGTGGCCTTCACCTCGACGACGCCCTCGCCGATCTCCAGCAGGGACACGTCGAACGTGCCGCCACCGAGGTCGAAGACGAGGATGGTCTGGTCGTCGCCCTTGTCGAGGCCGTAGGCCAGCGCGGCCGCGGTGGGCTCGTTGACGATCCGGCTGACGTTGAGGCCCGCGATCTCGCCGGCCTCCTTGGTCGCCTGGCGCTGGGCGTCGGAGAAGTACGCCGGGACGGTGATCACCGCGTCGGTGACCGTCTCGCCCAGGTAGGCCTCCGCGTCCCGCTTCAGCTTCTGCAGCACGAACGCGCTGATCTGCTGGGGGGTGAAGTCCTTGTCGTCGATCTTCTGCTTCCAGTCGGTGCCCATGTGGCGCTTGACGGAGCGAATGGTCCGATCGACGTTCGTGACGGCCTGGCGCTTCGCCACCTCGCCGACGAGCACCTCGCCGGACTTGGCGAAGGCGACGACGGACGGGGTCGTACGAGCACCCTCCGCGTTCGCGATGACGGTGGGCTCGCCGCCCTCCAGGACCGAGACGACGCTGTTCGTCGTACCGAGGTCGATGCCAACCGCACGTGCCATGTTTCTTACCTCCGTGTGAAGACCTGCTGCGTAAAAATGCTGGGGAAGACTCAGCGGCCCATCTTGCGTGGTCCCGCTGGGACAAGCAAACAAGTTGAGTGTGATGAACTCAAGTTTGCTCACTGGATCCAACGGAGGCACGGGCCGAGTTGTTCCCGGGCCGGCCGGGGTGTTGCGCGAGGAGCCGACGCCGGGCCCGGAGGTCGCGCTCCACCCCGGTCGCGGCGGTCCGCAACAGCTCGGCCACCTCGGCGTGTCGAGCGCCGATCCGGAAGGTCGGGCCGGACACACCGAGGGCCGCGACCACCGCCCCCTCCACCCCGCGCACCGGGACCGCGACGCCGTCGAGTCCCTCCTCCAGCTCGCCGCGGGTCAGCGCGTAGCCCCGCTCGCGGGTGCGGTCCAGCTCGGCGTCCAGGTCGGCGTGGGTCGCGACCGACGACGGCGTGCGGACCTCGAGGCGGCCCGCCGGCCGTCGTACCGCCCCCCAGGCGAGCAGCACCTTGCCGAGCGAGGAGCAGTGGCTCGGGACGTCGATCCCGACCCAGTTGACCGAGCCGATGACGTAGCGCGCCTCGACCTGGTCGACGTGCACGACCCGGCTGCCGCGCGCGATAGCGAGGTTGACCGTCTCGCCCGTGCCCGCGGCGACGTCCTCGAGGTGGACGTGGGCGACCCGCGCCAGCTCGTCGACCCGGTCGAAGCGGGCGGCGTAGTCGGCGAACAGCCGGCCGCCGCGGTAGCCCGCGCCCTCGCGCTCCACCAGACCGCCGCGCTCCAGGGCGCCGAGCAGCCGCGAGACCGTCGAGCGAGCGAGGCCGCTCGCGGCCACCAGCTCGGAGTACGACGGTGCCGCGTCGGCCTGCACGACGAGGCGCAGCAGGTCGGCGGCGCGATCCACGGACTGAGTGCCGGTCATGTCCACATAGTAGATCATTGGTTCCACATCATGGAACTCCCTTCGATCCGTCGCTCCGTCCATTTCCCCAGGTCAGAGCGGCTGCGGACGGCCCTGTTTCGGCCACGTGAAATTGCCGAACAGATCTCTCGGCTGGCGTTGACACGGCTCGGGGCCGGGCCGCACGCTCGTGTCATGCAGCACGTGTGCGCCCTGGCCGACGTCCCCGCGGGCGAGGGCCTGCGGATCGGCTCGGTGACGCCGCCGATCGCGGTGTTCCGCACCGAGGACGGCGAGGTGTTCGCGCTCGACGACACCTGCACCCACCAGGACGCCTCGCTGGCCGACGGCTGGGTCGAGGACTGCTGGGTGGAGTGCCCCCTGCACGCGTCCCGCTTCGACCTGCGCACCGGCGCCGTCGACGCGCCGCCGGCCAAGCTTCCGGTCCGGGCGCACCGCGTCGAGGTCCGGGACGGCGAGGTCTGGGTGGCCCTGTCCGAGGCCGTCGCACACCTGCCCCCAGGCGTGAGCTACGAGGCCGGCTGATGACCGACCCGCGCCGGATCGTCGTCGTCGGGGCCTCGCTGGCCGGGCTCGCCACCGCCGGCGCGCTGCGCTCCGCAGGCTTCGACGGCGACGTCACGATGGTCGGCGACGAGCCGCACCGGCCCTACGACCGGCCGCCCCTGTCGAAGGGGTTCCTGGCCGGCACGGTGTCCGAGGCCGACCTGTCCCTGGAGACCGACGACCTCGGGCTGGACTGGCGCCTCGGCGTCCGCGCCGTCGCCCTGGACCCCGGCACCCGCACCGTCACCCTCGCGTCCGGCGAGCGATTGGCCGGGGACGCCGTCGTGATCGCCACCGGCTCGCACGCCCGCCGGCTGCCGGACCCGCCGCTCGCCGGCGTGCACACCCTGCGCACCCTCGACGACGCGCTCGCGCTCCGGTCCGAGCTGCTCCCGGGCGCGCGGCTGGTGCTGGTCGGGGCCGGCTTCGTCGGCGCCGAGATCGCGTCGACCGCCCGCGCGCTGGGCGTCGACGTGACCCTCGTGGAGGCGGCGGCCGCCCCGCTCGCCGGACCACTCGGGGTGGAGGTCGGCGCCCTGGTGGCCCGACTGCACCACGCCCACGGCGTCCCGCTGCTGACCGGCACGCCCGTCGACGGCCTCGTCGGCAGCGACCGGGTCGAGGGCGTCCGGCTCACCGACGGCCGACTGGTCCCCGCCGACGTCGTCGTGGTCGGGGTCGGCTCGGTCGCGGCCACCGACTGGCTGGACCGCTCCGGGCTGCCGCTCGACGCCGGCGGCGTCGCCTGCGACCCGGTCGGGCGGACCGCGGCTCCCGACGTCTACGCCGTCGGCGACGTGGCCGCCTGGCACGACCCGGCGTACGCCGGCCGCCGACGCATCGAGCACTGGACCGACTCGCTGCAGCGCCCCCGCCGCACGGTCGACGCGCTGCTCGGGACCGGCTCGGTCGACGAACCGCTGCCCCCGCCGTACTTCTGGAGCGAGCAGTACGGCGTCCAGGTGCAGTACGCCGGACGCCGGCTCGGCGACGAGACGGTGAGCATCGAGGCGGGCGACCCGGCGAGCTGCGACGTGCTCGCGGTCTACCGCCGCGCCGAGACGCCGGTCGCGGTCCTCGGCATGAACCAGCCTCGCCTGTTCGGCCGGCTCCGCCGGCAGCTGGCCAGCACCCCCGTCCCCGCGTGAGCACCAGGGAGTCCCCGATGAGCGCTGACGCTCCGCCCGCCGCGAGCCTGATCCCGACGCTGCCCGGCTCGGCGTACGTCGACCCGGCCGTCTTCGACGCCGAGTGCGAGCGGATCTTCGAGGACCTGTGGTTCTGCGCGGCCCGGGAGAGCGACCTGCCGAGGCCCGGCGCGTTCCGTACCGTCCAGGTCGGCCGGGAGTCGATCCTGCTGACCCGCTCGCGCCGCGGCGAGGTGCGGGCGTTCTACAACGTCTGCCGACACCGCGGCGCGCGGATCTGCACCGAGGAGTCCGGCGAGCGGGCCCGGTCGTTCCAGTGCTCGTACCACGCCTGGACCTACGACTTCGACGGCAAGCTGATCGCCGCCCCCAACCTCACCAGGATGCCCGACGTCGACCGGGTCGAGCGGGGCCTGCGCGCCGTCCACGTGCGCTCATGGCTGGGCTACGTCTGGGTCTCGCTGGCCGACGCGCCGCCGTCGTTCGAGGACACCGTGCAGCAGGAGATCGTCGACCGGCTCGGCACCCTCGACAACATCGCCGGGTACGACGTCGCGAACCTCGCCGTCGGCCGCCGGATCGTCTACGACGTCGCGGCCAACTGGAAGCTGATCGTCGAGAACTTCATGGAGTGCTACCACTGCGCCACGATCCACCCCGAGCTCACCGAGGTGCTGCCGGAGTTCGCCGACGGGCTCGCCGCGCAGTACTTCGTCGACCACGGCGCGGAGTTCGGCGAGGACGTCTCCGGCTTCACCGTCGACGGCTCCGCGGGCTTCGGGGTGATCCCGGGACTGGCCGAGGACCGCGACCGGAAGTACTACGCGATCACCGTCAAGCCGCAGGTCTTCGTCAACCTGGTCCCCGACCACGTGATCTTCCACCGGATGTACCCGATGGCCGCCGACCGGACCGTCGTCGAGTGCGACTGGCTCTACCTCCCCGACGTCGTCGACTCCGGCCGCGACGTCACCGCCTCCGTCGAGCTCTTCCACCGGGTCAACAGCCAGGACTTCGAGGCCTGCGAGCGCACCCAGCCCGCCATGTCCTCGAAGCTGTACGCCGCCGGCGGCGTACTCGTCCCCGCCGAGCACCACATCGCCGGCTTCCACGACTGGGTCACTGCGAAGCTGGCCTGATCGGAGCCTCCGGCGCCTCTGGTACGCCGGGGGCTCCGTCGTCCTCGGCGAGGTCGCAGGTCGGTCCACAAGCCGACGCCCGTCCCTGCCATCCCCTGCTCTGGAGAACCCGCACCAGTCGCACAGCGGTGGCGCACGGCCGCTCGTACACCTGCCACCAGCGCAGGCGCACGGTGATCCGGTTCGCGGCGAGGTCGTCCAGATCCCGGTCGGCGTCGCGCCCGCTCGCGACCCACGAGTCGTGCCCGGTCGCGCCGTCGAGCTCGATGACGACTCCGAGTGCGACGTACTCCAGGTCGCGGTACTCCGAGCGGCCCGTGACCCGGCGTACCGCCTGGTGGTCGGCGATGGGAAGGCTGTGGGGTCGCGCGACCCGTTCGAGGTAGCCACGCTCCAGCACCGAGCAGGCGCCAGCGGCGAGATCCGCCAGCACGTCGACGATGAAGGCCCGCCGGCGCAGTCGCGGTCGGGACTCGGACGCCTGCCGCAGTCGCTCGGACGTCGTCCGTCGGGCGTTGACCTCGTCGGTGAGCACCCGGACGACCTCCACCTCGCTCCTCGCCCGGTGAGCGAGCTCCAGTGCGTTGTGCTCGGGTCGCAGCCGCGGCGGCGACGCGGTCCACCGCACCTTGTCCGCCAGACCGACGACCCGATGGACCCGGACGCCGGGGAGGGCTGTCACCCGCCTCGACTCGTCGATCGCCAGATGGATCGGCCCGTCCTCGTCCGGCGTCGGAGACGCCGAGCCGAGGCACAACGCCGACGGGCCGGCCGCGAGCGTTGCCACCCACGCCCGCTGGAGCCAGGTCAGAGCACCGGTGTGGTCGACGAAGACGGACCGACCCACCGCAACGAGCTCCCGCCGGCGGACCAGGCGCTCGACGTCGTGCTTCGCCGCGCCCAGCTCATGCAGCTGGCGGCGCGTGACGACTCCGGACTGGGCGCCGAGCAACCGAGCGAGTCCGTCCCTGTCGAGAGCCATGCGAGACAGCCTGGCGACGAGCCGTCCGACCCGCACCCGCCCGGCGGCAGCCTGTGGACGAGCGCGGAATCTTTGACGTACCTGGTGCTCCGGAGACTCCGATCCGTTCGGTGACCCCGCAGCCCGCGGTGGTCACCGCCGCTGCTCAACCACCGGTGCCTCAGTCGAAGACGATGACGCGGGAGCGGTCGAGGAGGAGGCGGGACTCGGTGTGCCAGCGGACGGCCTGGGCGAGGACGCGGGCCTCGACGTCGCGGCCGGCCTGCACCATCTCCTCGGGGGTGGGGCGGTGGTCGATGCGGATGACGTCCTGCTCGATGATCGGGCCCTCGTCGAGGTCGGCCGTGACGTAGTGGGCGGTGGCGCCGATCAGCTTCACGCCGCGGTCGTGGGCCTGGTGGTAGGGCTTGGCACCCTTGAAGCTCGGCAGGAACGAGTGGTGGATGTTGATGACCCGGCCGTCGAGCTTGGCGCAGGTCTCGTCGGAGAGGACCTGCATGTAGCGCGCGAGCACCACCAGGTCGACCCGCTCGGCCTCCACCAGCTCCAGCAGCCGCGCCTCCGCGTCGGTCTTGGTGTCCGCGGTGACCGGCAAGTGGTGGAAGGGGATGTCGTACGTCGACGTCAGCCGCTCGAAGTCGCGGTGGTTGGAGACCACGCCCGCGATGTCGACGTTCAGCGCGCCGGTGCTGTGCCGGAACAGCAGGTCGTTGAGGCAGTGCCCGAACCGCGACACCATGATCAGGGTGCGGTACGGCGCGTCCGCGGCCACCAGCTGCCACGACATCGCGTGGGCCTGGGCGACCGCGAGGAAGGAGGCCCGCAGCGACGCGACGTCGACGCCCTCGGCGCGGAACTCCACCCGCATGAAGAACCGGCCGTTGACCGGGTTGTCGAACTGCTGGGAGTCGGTGATGTCGCCGCGATGGGCCACGACCCAGCCGGCGACGGCGTGCACCAGGCCGACGTGGTTGTCGCAGGCGAGCGTCAGCACGTAGCGGTCGGGCCCGGGTCTCATCCCGAAAGGGTGGCCGAGTCGTTGCGTGCTTCGCAAGTCGTTGCGTAGTGTGCAACAGCATGGGGAGCGTGCAGTCCGTGGACCGAGCGCTGATGATCCTGGACATCCTCGCACGCGACGGCGAGGCCGGGGTGACTGAGATCGCCGGCCACCTGGGGGTGCACAAGTCCACCGTGTCGCGCCTCATCGACTCCCTCGAGGAGCGCGACCTCGTCGAGCAGCTCGAGGGCCGCGGCAAGTACCGGCTCGGCATCGGCGTCCTGCGCCTCGCCGGCGCGACCACGGCCCGGCTCGACGTGGTCCAGGAGGCCCGCTCGGTCGCCAAGGCGCTGGCCGCGAGCACCGCCGAGACGGTCAACATCGCGGTCCTGTCCGAGGGTGCCGCCCTGTACGTCGACCAGGTGGCCACCGCCGGCGCGCTCCAGTCGCACTACTGGGTGGGCCAGCGGATCCCGCTGCACGCCACCTCCAACGGCAAGGTGCTGCTCGCCGGCCTGACCGACGCCGAGGCGCGGGCGACCCTCGGCCGCAAGCTGGCGGCGTACACCGCGAACACCGTCACCGATCCCGCCACCCTCGTCGCCCAGCTCGCCCGGGTCCGCGAGCAGGGGTACGCCTTGGTCGTTGACGAACTGGAGCACGGCCTGAGCGCCGTGGCCGCGCCGATCCGCAACGCCCACGGCGACGTGGTCGCGTCGTTCTCGGTCTCCGGGCCGACCTTCCGCTTCGGCGGCCCCGAGGTCGCGAAGGCGACCGAGGCAGTGGTCGAGCACGCGCTGGAGGTGTCGCGACGACTGGGCTGGCAGGAGGCCGGGCCAGGGGTCTAGAACGTTCCGCCATCGTGATTCCCGCGAAACGTGGAGTTGCTTATAATGCCATCTGTTGCGTCATTCGCAACACCGAGCAGAGGGTGATCTGTGGCCGATCTGTACGTCGACGGGTCCTGGCGCGAGGCGCTGGTCAGGGGCACGCGGGAGATCCGCTGCCCCGCTGACGCCAGCCCGGTGCGCGTGGTGAGCGAGGGCGCGGCCGCCGACGTCGACGCCGCCGTGTCCGCCGCCCGCCGGGCCTTCGACGAGGGACCGTGGCCGCGCACCCCCGCCCCCGAGCGGAGCGCGCTGCTGCACCGGGTCGCCGACCTGCTCGAGCGCGACGTCGCCGAGGTGGCCCGCCGCGAGTCGCTCGACACCGGCAAGCGCCTGGTCGAGTCGGAGTACGACGTCGCCGACGTCGTCAGCGTCTTCCGCCACTTCGCCGGGCTCGCGGGCGCCGAGGCCGGTCGGGTCGTCGACACCGGCCGCAGCGACGTCGTCAGCAGGGTCGTCCACGAGCCGGTCGGCGTGTGCGCGCTGATCACGCCGTGGAACTACCCCCTCCTGCAGACGGCCTGGAAGGTCGCGCCCTGCCTCGCGACCGGCAACACGTTCGTCCTCAAGCCCAGCGAGCTCACGCCCAGCACGGCGCTGTGGCTGATGGACGCGCTGAGCGAGGCCGGCCTGCCCGCCGGTGTCGCCAACCTGGTCCTGGGCGACGGCGCGGGCGTCGGCGCGCCGCTGACCGAGCACCCCGGGGTCGACCTGGTCTCGTTCACCGGTGGCCTCTCGACCGGCCGGCGGGTGATGGCGGCGGCGTCCGGCACGGTCAAGCGGATCGCGCTGGAGCTGGGCGGCAAGAACCCCAACATCGTCTTCGCCGACGCCGACCTCGAGGTCGCGCTCGACCTCGCCCTGGCCGCGGTCTTCCTGCACTCGGGTCAGGTCTGCTCGGCCGGCGCCCGGCTGCTGGTCGAGGAGAGCGTCCACGACGCGTTCGTCGAGCAGCTCGTCGAGCGCGCGGGCCGGATCCGGCTCGGCGGGCCGTTCGACCCCGACGCCGAGACCGGTCCGCTGATCAGCGCCGCCCACCGCGAGAAGGTCGAGGCGTACGTCGCCGCCGGGCTCGCCGAGGGCGCCCGGCTGCTGCTCGGCGGTGAGCGGCCGGCGGGGCCGGCGTACGAGCAGGGCTTCTACTACCCGCCCACGATCCTGGGCGCCTGCCACAGCGGCATGAGCGTGGTGCAGGAGGAGTCGTTCGGCCCGGTGCTGACGGTGGAGACGTTCGGCGGCGGCACGCCCGAGGAGGTCGAGGACGCCGCGGTCCGGCTCGCCAACGACAGCATCTACGGCCTCGCCGGGGCGGTCTGGACGCAGGACGCCGGCCGCGCGGAGCGGGTCGCCGCCCGACTGCGGATGGGCACGGTGTGGATCAACGACTACCACCCGTACGTCGCCCAGGCCGAGTGGGGCGGCTACAAGCAGTCCGGCATCGGCCGCGAGCTCGGGTCGGCCGGGCTGGCGGAGTACCGCGAGACCAAGCACGTCTGGCACAACGTCAAGCCGGTCGTCCAGGGCTGGTTCCGGGACGAGGGCTGATGGCCAGGCAGCCGGCGTACGACGTCGTGATCGTGGGCGGCGGGTCCGCCGGCTCGGTGCTGGCCAACCGGCTCAGCGCCGACGGCACGACCAGCGTGCTCGTGCTCGAGGCGGGGCGCAGCGACCACCGGCTGGACCCGTTCATCCACATGCCGGCGGCGCTGCCGTTCCCGATCGGGAACCCGCTCTACGACTGGAGGTACCACTCGGAGCCGGAGCCGCACCTGGGCGGGCGGACGGTCTACCACGCGCGGGGCAGGGTGCTCGGCGGATCGAGCTCCATCAACG
Source organism: Nocardioides sp. W7 (assembly GCF_022919075.1). Taxonomy (NCBI): domain Bacteria; kingdom Bacillati; phylum Actinomycetota; class Actinomycetes; order Propionibacteriales; family Nocardioidaceae; genus Nocardioides; species Nocardioides sp. W7. The sequence continues at coordinate 511,609 of NZ_CP095078.1, forward strand.
GGATGATCTTCCAGCGCGGCAACCCGCTCGACTTCGAGCGCTGGGCGGCCGACGCGGGGATGAAGGAGTGGGACTACGCCCACTGCCTGCCCTACTTCAAGCGGCTGGAGACCCGTCTCCTCGAGGACGGCCACGTCGGCGCCGACGCCTGGCGTGGGGGCTCGGGGCCGCTGGTGCTGGAGCGCGGGCCGGCGACCAACCCGCTGTTCGGGGCGTTCCTCGAGGCCGCGCAGCAGGCCGGACACCCCCTGACCGACGACGTGAACGGCTACCGCCAGGAGGGCTTCGCGCCGTTCGACCGCAACGTGCACCGCGGACGCCGGCTCAGTGCCGCGCGGGCCTACCTGCACCCGGTGCGCAAGCGGCCCAACCTCACCGTCGAGACCCTCGCGCAGGTCACCGGCCTGCGCACCCGGGGTACGACGGTCACCGGCGTCGACTACGTGCGCGGGGTGGGCCGCCGGGGCGTGCGTCGTACCGTCAACGCCGGCGAGGTGATCCTCTGCGGCGGCGCGATCAACTCGCCCCAGCTGCTGCTCCTCTCCGGCGTCGGGCCGGCGGCCGAGCTGGAGGCGCTCGGCATCCCCGTGGTCGCCGACCTGCCCGGCGTGGGCCGCAACCTGCAGGACCACCTCGAGGTCTACGTCCAGCACGCGAGCAAGCAGCCGGTCTCGATCGGCCCGTGGCTCCGGCACCGGCACAAACCGCGGATCGGCGCCGAGTGGCTGTTCCTGCGCCGCGGCGTCGGGGCGTCCAACCACTTCGAGGCGGGCGGCTTCATCCGCTCCAACGAGCTGGTCGACTACCCCAACCTGATGTTCCACTTCCTGCCCATCGCCATCCGGTACGACGGGTCGCAGCCGGCCGCCGACCACGGCTACCAGGTGCACATCGGACCGATGTACTCCGACGTGCGGGGCAGCCTGACCCTGAAGAGCCGCGACCCGTTCGAGCACCCGGCGCTGCGGTTCAACTACCTGTCGACCGAGACCGACCGCCGCGAGTGGGTCGAGATGGTCCGGGCCGCTCGGCACATCCTCGAGCAGCCGGCGTTCGCGGCGTTCAGTGCGGGCGAGCTGTCGCCCGGGCCGGGCGTCGAGACCGACCAGGAGATCCTCGACTGGGTGGCCCGGGACGCGGAGACCGCGCTGCACCCCTCGTGCACGGCCCGGATGGGCATCGACGCCGACAGCGTGCTGGACCCGGGCTCGCTGCGGGTGCACGGTCTGGAGGGGCTGCGGGTCGTCGACGCCTCCGCGATGCCGTACGTCACCAACGGCAACATCTACGCACCTGTGATGATGCTGGCAGAGAGGGCAGCCGACCTGATCGCCGGCAACGAGCCACTGGCGCCCCTGCACGTGCCGTTCTACCGCTACCGCGACGGATCACCGCTCCACCCGCCCGGGGACCCACGCAACACCATTCAGGAGCCCGCATGACCGGCCACGCGACCAGCCCCGCCCTGCGAGTCGAGGGGCTGTGGAAGATCTTCGGCCCGCGCGCGGACAAGATCATCGGCACCCCGGACGACGAGCTCGACCGGGCCGCGCTGAAGGAGCGCACCGGCTGCGTCGCCGCCGTACGGGACGTGTCCTTCGAGGTCGCGCCCGGCGAGGTGTTCGTGGTCATGGGCCTCTCCGGCTCCGGCAAGTCCACCCTGGTGCGCTGCCTGACCCGGTTGATCGAGCCGACGGCGGGCGCGATCACCCTCGACGGGCAGGACGTCGTCGCGGCCTCCGAGGCCGAGCTGCGCGACCTGCGCCGGCACAAGGTCTCGATGGTCTTCCAGCACTTCGGCCTGCTGCCGCACCGGCAGGTCCTCGACAACGTCGCGTACGGCCTCGAGGTCCGCGGCGTGAAGAAGAGCGCGCGGCACGCGAAGGCCCAGGAGCTGGTCGACCTGGTCGGTCTCTCCGGCAACGAACGCTCCTACCCCGACCAGCTCTCCGGCGGCATGCAGCAGCGGGTCGGCCTGGCCCGGGCGCTGGCCAACGACCCCTCGATCCTGCTCTTCGACGAGCCCTTCTCCGCCCTCGACCCGCTGATCCGCCGCGACATGCAGGACGAGGTCGTGCGCCTGCAGGCCGAGCTGCAGAAGACGGCCGTCTTCATCACCCACGACCTCAACGAGGCCCTCAGGCTCGGCGACCGGATCCTGATCATGCGCGACGGTGCGGTGGTCCAGGTCGGGACGCCGGCCGAGATCGTCGCCCGGCCGGCGGACGACTACGTCCGCGACTTCGTCAGCGACGTGCCGCGCTCGCACGTGCTCACCCTCGAGTACGTCATGCGCGCGCCCGAGCCGACCGACTCGCTCGAGGGCCCGGTGATGGCCCCGGACGTCGTCGTACGACAGGCGGCGCGAGCCGCGCTCGCCTCCGAGCATCCGGTGCAGGTGGTCCGCAACGGCGAGCTGGTCGGCATCGTCGACGACGACGCGATCCTGCGGGTCGTCGTCGCGGAGGAGGCCGTCACCGCATGACCTCCACGCTCGAGCGACCCGCCCCCGTGCGCCCCGCGCCGCCCGCCCCGCCGGAGCGGCGCCCCGTGCCGCGCTGGGTCCGGGCGCTCGGGGTGCTCGGAGTCTGGATCGTCGTCTGGGCGTTCACCAAGGGTCAGGACACGCTGTCGTTGCCGGGTCGCGAGCACACCGATCTCCACGACTCCCTCACCGGCTTCCGCGACACCGTGCTCGCCAGCCGCGACACCAACCCGCTGATCCAGCTCACCTACAACCTCGGCGACTGGTTCACCTCGGTCGTCGGCTGGGCCCAGCGGATGGTCTCGATCCCCGACTACCCGCGACCGGTTCCGCAGCTGGGCTGGCTCGGGGTGACGGCGCTGGCGTCCTGGGTCGGGCTGGCGCTCGGCGGCTGGCGGATCGCGGTCCTGGTGGCCGCGTCGTTCCTGTCCTTCGGCGCCTTCGGCTACTGGTCCGAGGCCCTCGACCTGCTCATCGTCACCTTCGTCGCCGTCGCGGCCTCGGTGCTGATCGGGCTCCCGCTCGCGGTGCTCTACGGCACCGGCGGGCGGACGGTCCGGGTGGTCATCACCGGCGTCCTGGACGCGATGCAGACCATGCCGACCTTCGTCTACCTGCTGCCGATCGTGCTCTTCTTCGGCATCGGTGCCGCCGGCGCCGTGGTGTGCACGCTGGTCTACGCCCTGCCGCCCATCATCCGGATCGCCGGGCACGGCATCCGCTCGGTCTCCGGCACCACGATCGAGGCGACCGACTCCGTCGGCCAGACCCGGTGGCAGCGGCTCACCAAGGTCCAGCTCCCGATGGCGCGCGCGACCATCGTCGTCGGCCTCAACCAGACGATCATGGCGGCGCTCTCGATGGCGACCATCGCGTCGTACGTCGACGGGCCCGGCCTCGGGCAGCCGGTGCTCTCCGCGCTGACCCGCCTCGACGTCGGCGGCGCGTTCGTGCCCGGCATGCTGATCGTGGTGATGGCCGTGATGCTCGACCGCACCACCACCGCCGCCAGCGAGCGCCCCGAGAAGCTCGCCCGGGCGGGCGCCGACCCGCGACTGCGCCGGATCGTGCTCGCCGTCGCGGCGGTCGGGGTCTGCGTCGCCGTGTGGGTCTCGCGCTACTTCCCGTCGGCCGCGAAGTTCCCCGAGCTGACGTGGGGCCGCACGGTCGCCGATGCGGTCGACCGCTTCTTCACCTGGTTCCTCGACACCTTCGGCGGCGCGACGCAGGCCTTCAAGGACGCGATCAGCACCGCCCTGCTGAACCCGCTGCAGGCACTCCTCGGCGAGTCCCCCTGGTGGCTCGCCGGGGCCGCGATCCTCGCCCTGGCGGCCGTCTTCGGCGGTTGGCGGGCCCTGCTCCCGACCGTGCTCTGCCTGGCCGGCATCCGCTTCCTCGACCTGTGGCACGACACCATGCTCACCTTGACGATGACCCTGGTCGGCACCCTGATGGTGGTCGCCCTCGCCCTGGTCCTCGGGGTCTGGATGGCCCGCAGCCACCGGGTCGACGTCGCCCTGCGCCCGCTGCTCGACGCCGGCCAGACCATCCCGCCGTTCGTCTACCTGATCCCGGTGCTGGCGCTCTTCGGGACCTCCCGCTTCACCGCGATCGTGGCGGGCGTCGTGTACGCCGCCCCGGTCGCCGTCAAGCTCGTCGCCGACGGGGTCAAGGCCGTCTCGCCGACCACCCTCGAGGCGTCGCGGTCGACGGGGGCGACGACCTGGCAGGAGATCACCAAGGTGCAGCTGCCGATGGCCCGCGGCTCCCTCGTGCTCGCCGCCAACCAGGGCCTGCTCTACGTGCTGGCCATGGTCGTCATCGGCGGCCTCGTCGGCGCCCAGGCGCTCGGCTACGACGTCGTCCTCGGCTTCTCCCGCTCCGAGGAGTGGGGCAAGGGCGCCGCCGCCGGCCTCAGCATCGTGCTCCTCGGGATCATGATCGACCGGATCGCGCGGGCCTCGGCCCGCGAGGTCTAGCCGTCTCTCGGCACCTCGGGACTGTGACCACGCCACACCAACCCACCAAGGAGAACAAGTTGCGGAACTCAGGAAAGCGGGTGGCCGGCCTCGCCTCGGTTGCCGCGTGCGTGACCCTCACCCTCGCCGGATGCGGCGGCAGCTCGATCGACGACGAGACGAAGGCCAACGAGTCGCAGGCCGGCGACGCCGGCGACTGCGGGGACCTCAACCTCGCGGTCAACCCGTGGGTCGGCTACGAGGCCGACGCCTACGTCGTCGGTCACGTCGCCGAGGCCGAGCTCGGCTGCAAGGTCAACTACCGCGAGCTGAAGGAGGACGTCTCCTGGCAGGGCTTCGGGACCGGCCAGGTCGACGTGGTCCTCGAGGACTGGGGCCACCCGGACCTGGAGAAGAAGTTCTTCGAGGGGACCGGCGACGGCAGCGCGACCGACTTCGGGCCGACCGGCAACGTCGGCGTCATCGGCTGGTACGTCCCGGCGTGGCTGGCCGAGGAGCACCCCGACATCCTGGAGTGGGAGAACCTCAACAAGTACGCCAAGGAGTTCGCCACCTCCGAGTCGGAGGGCCAGGGCCAGTTCCTCGGCGCCGACCCGTCGTTCGTGCAGTTCGACGAGGCGATCGCCAGCAACCTCGACCTCGACTTCAAGGTCGTCTTCTCCGGCAGCGAGGCCGCCAGCATCACGGCGTTCCAGCAGGCCGAGAAGAACAAGGAGTTCCTGATCGGCTACTTCTACGAGCCGCAGTGGCTCTTCGCCGAGGTGGCGCTGGCCAAGGTCGCGCTGCCGCCGTACGAGGAGGGCTGCCAGGACGACCCGGCGAAGGTCGCCTGCGACTACCCCGAGACCGAGCTGAAGAAGGTCGTCTCCACCTCGTGGGTGGAGGAGGACAGCACGGCCGTCGGCCTGGTCCAGAACTTCACGTGGACCAACGACGACCAGAACCTGGTCGCGAAGTACATCTCCCAGGACGGCATGTCCGCCGAGGACGCCGCCGCCAAGTGGGTCGAGGAGAACCCCGACAAGGTCGAGGCCTGGCTCTCCTGAGCTGACGCCGCTGGTTGAGCAGCGAAGGACGAAGTCCTGAGCGTGTCGAAACCCCCGCAGCCGACGTGCGTCGTCGGCTGCGGGGGTTTCGACACGGTTGCTGGCGCAACCTGCTCAACCACCGGTAGGCTTGTTGCACATCGTGATATTCGTTGCGCATAGCGCAACACATCGGAGGATGTCGTGAGCGGACCCAAGGTCGTCGTCATCGGGGCCGGCGTGGTGGGGGCGGCGCTGGCCGACGAGCTCACGGAGCGCGGCTGGACCGACGTGACGGTGGTCGACGCGGGGCCGATCCCGCACACCGGCGGCTCCTCGACGCACGCGCCCGGGCTGGTCTTCCAGGCCAACTCCTCGCGGATGATGACCGAGCTGGCGACGTACACGGTCGAGAAGCTGGTGTCTCTCGAGACCGACGAGGGGCCGTGCTTCCTGCAGGTCGGCGGCCTGGAGGTCGCGACCAGCCCCGACCGGCTCCGGGAGCTGCACCGGCGGGCCGGCTGGCTGGCCGCCACCGGTGTGCCCGCCCGGGTCCTGACGCCCGCGGAGTGCGTCGCCCAGCACGACCTGCTCGACCCCGCGGTCGTGCTCGGCGGCCTGCTCACCCCGACCGACGGGCTGGCCAAGGCGGTGCGCGCGGTCGACGCGCAGACCCGCCGGGCGGCCGAGCGGGGCGCGACGCTCCGCCCCGGAACCGAGGTGCTGGACGTGCTCGTCGAGGACGGCCGGGTCGTCGGCGTCGAGACGCTGAGCCGGACCTCAGGGCGCGGCCGGATCGACGCCGACCTCGTGGTCTGCTGCGCCGGCATCTGGGGGCAGAAGATCGCCGCGATGGTCGGCCTCGACCTGCCGCTGACCCCGCTGGAGCACCAGCTGGTGCACACCACCCCGGTGCCGGCACTGGCCGCCCAGACCGAGGAGGTACGCCGCCCGATCCTGCGCCACCAGGGCGCGGACCTCTACTACCGCGACGACCACGACCGACAGGTGATCGGCTCCTACGCGCACCGCCCGATCCCGGTCGCCGTCGCGGACTTCGAGGGCTGGGACGGTCCCGAGATGCCGAGCGTCCGGGTCTTCACGCCCGACGACTTCGAGGGGCCGTGGAAGGACTCGCAGGCGCTGCTGCCGGCCCTGGCCGAGGCGGGCGTCGAGTCCGGCATCAACGGCATGTTCTCCTTCACCACCGACGGCGCCCCGCTGATCGGGGAGAGCCCCGACGTCGCCGGCTTCTGGGTCGCCGAGGCGGTCTGGGTGACCCACTCCGCCGGCGTCGGTCGCGCGGTGGCCGAGCTGCTGGTCGACGGCGTCCCGACGACCGACCTGCACGAGGCCGCGCTCGACCGCTTCGAGGCCCACCAGCGCGGGCCGGCGTACGTCCTCGAGCGCGACCAGCAGAACTTCGTCGAGGTGTACGACGTCCTGCACCCGCTGCAGCCGATGACCTCGCCGCGGCCGCTGCGGCTCTCGCCGTTCCACCGCCGCCAGGAGGAGCTGGGCGCCTACTTCCTCGAGGCGAACGGCTGGGAGCGACCGCAGTGGTACGCCGCCAACGCGTCGCTGCTGGACGACTACGACGTACCCACGCCCGGCGACTGGGCGAGCCGCTACTGGTCCCCGATCGCCGGCGCCGAGGCGCTCGCGACCCGCGAGCGGGTGGCGCTGTACGACATGACGGCGCTGAAGCGGATCGAGGTGGTCGGTCGCGGCGCGACGGACTTCCTGCAGGGCCTGGTGACCGGCAACGTCGCGACCTCGGTCGGCAGCGTGACGTACTGCCTGCTGCTCGACCCGCGCGGCCGGATCCGCAGCGACGTGACGGTGGCCCGGCTGAGCGCGCCTCCCGGCCGGCAGCGCTACCAGGTCGGCGCCAACGGGAACCTCGACCTCGCCTACCTCCAGGAGCGAGCGCCGGCCGACGTGTTCGTCCACGACGTCACGCCCGGCACCTGCTGCCTCGGGCTGTGGGGCCCGCTGGCCCGCGAGGTGGTCCAGAGCGTGTCGACCGACGACTGGTCCAACGACGGCGTGAGGTACTTCCGCGGCATCGAGGCGCACGTCGGGATGGTGCCGGTGACCGCGCTGCGGCTGTCGTACGTCGGCGAGCTCGGCTGGGAGCTCTACACGACCGCCGACCTGGGCCAGAAGCTCTGGGACACCCTCTGGGCCGCCGGGCAGGAGCACGGGATCATCGCCGGCGGCCGGGCCGCCTTCAGCTCGCTGCGGCTGGAGAAGGGCTACCGCTCCTTCGGCGCCGACATGACCTGGGACCACACCCCCGCCGAGGCCGGCGTCGGCTTCGCGGTGAAGACGGCCAAGGAGGCGTTCGTCGGCAAGTCCGCCCTCGCGGCGCTGAGCGAGCCCACTCGCAGGCTGGTCTGCCTGACCTCGACCGACCCGCAGGCGGTCGTGATGGGCAAGGAGCCGGTGCTGCACGGGGGCGACGCGGTCGGCTATGTCACCAGCGCCGCCTGGGGCTTCACCGTCGAGCGCGCGATCGCCTACGCCTGGGTCCCCGCGGAGCTGAGCAGCCCCGGCACGGAGCTGACCGTCGGCTACTTCGACCAGGAGCTCCCCTACGTCGTCACCGAGGAGCCGCTCTTCGACCCGGCGATGACGAGGCTCCGCGGATGAAGGTCAGCGACCGGCTTCCCGAGCACCCCGACTTCCTCTGGGCCGACGCCGAGCCGAAGAAGGCGTACGACGTCGTGGTCGTCGGCGGCGGCGGGCACGGCCTGGCCACGGCGTACCACCTCGCCAAGGACCACGGGATCACCGACGTGGCGGTGCTGGAGAAGGGCTGGCTGGCCGGCGGCAACATGGCCCGCAACACCACGATCATCCGCTCCAACTACCTCTGGGACGAGAGCGCCGGCATCTACGAGCACTCGCTGAAGCTGTGGGAGACGCTGGAGGAGGAGCTCGGGACGTCGGTGCTGTTCAGCCAGCGCGGCGTGCTCAACCTCGCCCACAGCCTCCCCGACATCCGCGAGGGCAAGCGCCGGGTCAACGCCAACCAGCTCAACGGCCTGGACGCGCAGTGGCTGACGCCGGAGGAGATCGGCCGGCTCGTCCCGATCCTCGACGTCACCGACCGGCCGCGGCACCCGGTGCTCGGCGGCACCTTCCAGCCGCGCGCGGGCATCGCCAAGCACGACCACGTCGCGTGGGGCTACGCGCGAGCGGCGCACGCGCTCGGCGTCGACATCGTCCAGGGCTGCGAGGTGAGCGGGTTCGTGACCGACGGCGACACCGTGACGGCCGTCGAGACCTCCCGCGGGCGGATCGGGCTGGGCCGGCTCGCCCTGTGCGCGGCGGGGCACTCCTCCGTGCTGGCCGACCTGCTCGGCGTCCGGCTCCCGGTGCAGAGCCACCCGCTGCAGGCGCTGGTCTCCGAGCTGTTGGAGCCGGTGCTCGACACGGTCGTGATGTCGAACGCCGTGCACGTCTACGTCTCGCAGGCGCACAAGGGCGAGCTGGTGATGGGCGCCGGCGTCGACCCGCAGGTCGGCTACGGCCAGCGCGGCTCCTTCCACGTCATCCAGGACCAGATGGCCGCGGCCGTCGAGCTGTTCCCGATCTTCGCGCGCGCCCACGTGTTGCGCACCTGGGCCGGCATCGTCGACGTCACCCCCGACGCCTCGCCGATCATCGGCCGTCTCCACCAGTGGGAGAACGCCTACGTCAACTGCGGCTGGGGCACCGGCGGCTTCAAGGCCACGCCCGGTGTCGGGTCGGTGTACGCCGCCACCGTCGCCCAGGAGCGCCCGCACCCGCTGGCCGAGCCGTTCGCGCTCGACCGGTTCGTCACCGGCCGGCTGATCGACGAGCACGGCGCGGCCGCGGTGGCCCACTGATGAAGGCACAGCGATGATCCGGGTCCCCTGCCCGCACTGCGGCGAGCGCGACGAGACCGAGTTCCACTACGGCGGCGAGGCCGGAGTCGACTACCCCGCGGACCCGGGCGCGCTCGACGACGCCGCGTGGTCGTCGTACCTCTTCGTGCGGAGCAACCCGCGGGGCTGGCTCCGCGAGCGCTGGTTCCACGGCGCCGGCTGCCGGCGCTGGCTGACCGTGGAGCGGCACACCGTCACCGACGAGATCAGGAGTCCCTCGTGAGCCGGCGTCTCGACACCGGGGGCACCCGGATCGACCGCTCCCGCCCGATCCGCGTGAGTGTCGACGGCGAGGAGCTCGAGGCGTACGCCGGCGACACGCTGGCCTCCGCGATGCTCGCCGCCGACCTGCCGCTGGTCGGCCGGGGCATCTACTCCGGCCGCCCGCGGGGCGTCGTCGGCGTCGGCCCCGAGGAGCCCAACGCCTGGGTCCAGGTGCTCTCGCGCGGCGGCGAGCCGATGGTGCAGGCCACCCTGCTCGAGGTGTACGACGGCCTCGCGGTCGAGCGGCTCGCGGGCCGGGGCCGGCTGTCGCCCGATCCGGAGACGACCCGCCTCGACACGCTGTTCTCGCACTGGGAGGTCGTGGTGGTCGGCGGCGGGGCGGCCGGCCTGCGCGCGGCGGCCCAGGCCGCCGAGGCGGGCGAGGGCCGGGTGCTGCTCGTCGACGACCAGCCCGCCCTCGGGGGCTCGGCGGCCGACCTGCCCGCCGACTCGCCCCCCGGCCGCGATCTCGCGACGTTCCTCGAGCGCCTCGACGGCGTCACCGTCCGGACCCGCACCACGGTCACCGGGTTCTACGGCCACGGCCGCCTGGTCGCCGTCGAGCGACTCCCAGAGATCGCCGGCGACCGGCTGCACCACCTGCAGGCCGGCCGGGTCGTGCTCGCCACCGGCAGCCAGGAGCGGGGCCTGGTCTTCGAGGACGGCGACCGACCCGGCGTGATGCTGGCCTGCGCGGCGGCCGACCACCTGCGCCGCTACGCGGTCCGGCCCGGCGAGCGCGCGGTCGTCTGGGTCGCCCACGACCCCGGTCTGCACGCCGCACTCGAGCTGGCCGACGCGGGTGTCGAGGTGCTGGCCGTGCTCGACGTCCGAGACGGGATGGGCCAGCCGCTCGCCGCGGCGTTCGCCGCCCGCGGGATCCCGGTCCACCTGGGCGGGGAGGTGACCGGCACCGACGGCCCCGAGGACGGCCGGCTCACCCGGGTCCACACCAGCGCCGGCCTGTACGACGCCGACCTGCTCGCGGTCAGCGGCGGCGCCAACCCGGCCGTCCAGCTGTGGAGCCACGCCGGCGGGCGGACCCGGTGGTCCGACGAGGTGGCGGGCTTCGTGCCGCTGCCCGGGCCCGGGTCCGCGCTCGATGACCGGGTAAGCACCGTGGGTGCAGCGGCGGGCGAGCTCGGGGGCCGGCGGCCGACGTACCTCTTACCGGCGACGCACTTCCGCTCCTCGGTCGGCGACCCGGAGCGGGTCTTCCTCGACCCGCACCGCGACGCGACCCTGCACGACCTGCGGCGCGCGCACACCGCCGGCCTGACCGGCGTCGAGCACGTCAAGCGGTTCACGACCATCGGCACCGGCGCGGACCAGGGCCGCGGCTCGGGGGTGCTGAGCGTCGGCGTGCTCGCGCAGGAGCTCGGCCGGCCCGTGGGCGAGGTCGGGACGACGACGTACCGGCCGCCGTACCTCCCGCTCTCCTTCGGGCTGCTCGCCGGCCGCAACCGCGGCCTGCTCTCCGACCCGGTCCGGCTCTCGCAGCTGCACGACCGGGTCGCGCACGCGCCGATGGAGAACGTCGGGCAGTGGAAGCGGCCGTGGTACTTCCCCGCTCCGGAGGAGGCTCTGGACGACGCCGTCGCCCGCGAGGTGCGGGCGGTGCGCACCGGCGTCGGGATGATGGACGCCTCGACACTCGGCAAGATCCTGCTGCAGGGCACCGACGTCGGCGTGCTGCTCGACCGGGTCTACACCAACCTGTTCTCGACGCTGAAGGTCGCCAAGGTGCGGTACGGCGTGATGTGCGGCCCCGACGGCATGGTGATCGACGACGGCACCACGGCCCGACTGTCGGAGACCGAGTGGCTGATGTCGACCACCACCGGCAACGCGGCCGCCGTCCTCGACGCGCTCGAGGAGTGGCACCAGACCGAGTGGCCCGAGCTCGACGTGAGCATGACGTCGGTGACGGACCAGTGGTCGGTGGTCGCCGTGGCCGGACCGCGCTCGCGCGAGGTGGTCGCCGCGCTCGCACCCGAGCTGGACTGCTCGGCCGAGGCGTTCGGCTTCATGGAGTGGCGCTCCGCCCCGGTGGCCGGGATCCCGGCGCGGGTCATGCGGATCTCGTTCTCCGGCGAGCTGGCCTTCGAGATCGACGTCCCCAGCTGGTGGGGCGCGGCCCTGTGGGACGCGGTCGCGCAGGCCGGCGCGGCGTACGGCATCACGCCGTACGGCACCGAGACGATGCACGTGCTGCGGGCCGAGAAGGGCTTCCCGATCGTCGGGCAGGACACCGACGGCACCGTGACGCCGTACGACCTCGGGCTGGGGTGGGCGGTCTCGAAGAAGAAGGTCGACTTCATCGGCAAGCGCTCGCTGGCCCGTGCCGACGCCCAGCGCCCGGACCGGCGGCACCTGGTCGGCCTGAAGCCCGTCGACGGCACCTCGCGGATCGCCGAGGGTGCCCAGCTGGTGGCGCACGGCGCCGACCTGACGGCGTACCCGGTGCCGATGGCCGGGCACGTCACCAGCGCCTACCCCGCCGGCCACGACGGGCGCCCGTTCGCGCTCGCGCTGCTCGACGGCGGCCGGGACCGGATCGGCGAGGTGCTCGACGCCGTCGACGACCTGGTGCCGGTGCCGGTGCGGGTCACCGGGCCCGTGTCGTACGACGAGGAGGAGGCCCGCCGTGACGGCTGACGTGCTCGCGCTGCGGCGCTCGCCGCTGGAGGGGACCGGCTTCGGCGTCGTCGGCCTCGGGCTGACGATGGCCGAGGAGCCGTTCCGCTCGCTGGTCGAGGTGCGCTCGGACGTCGCACCGAGCGTCGCGCCGGGCGTCTCGCCGTCGGCCGGGCACGTCTGGCGGCTCGGGCCGGACTGGTGGCTGGTCGACGGCCCGCCGCCGTCGGAGCCGGCGCTGGAGGTCCCGCTGGCCGGGCAGCTGCGCGGTCCGGGTGCCGCGGCGACCGACGTCTCGGCCCACCGGACCACCATCGTGCTGACCGGCGAGCACGCTGCGACCGTGATCGCGCACGGCTGCCCGATCGACCTCTCCGTCGTACCGGTCGGCGGCTGCGTCCAGGGCACCCTCGCCGGCGCCCAGGTCGCGATCGGCCGGGTCGGCCCGAACACGCTCCGGCTCTACGTCCGCGCCGCCTTCGCCCGCCACCTGGCGGCCTGGCTGAGCGACGCGGCGACGCCGTACCTCTGAGGGCTCGCCGTCGGCACCAGCAGCGCCGCTGCTTGTAACGCAGCGACATGTAGGGGTGAAGGATGTTCACCTAGCTGCTGGAGGACCCATGCCCACGCCTTCGTGGACCGACGAGCACGCACGACTGGTCGCTGACTCGGCGCCGCTGGTCCCGACACCGACCGAGGCTGAGGTCGATCGGGTCTGGGACGTGGTCGCCGAGGTCGTCACGGCTCCCGCAGCCACCCGGCGCCCCCGGCGACGGATCGCGTGGGGGGTCGGACTGGCCGCGCTCGTCCTGGGCACGTCCGGGGTGGCCGTGGCCGGCACGGCCGTGTGGCAGGCCCGGACCGGCGAGTTCCAGACCGACCCGGAGAGCATCCGACTGGGCGGTCCCGGTGAGCTGATCGACCCCAGTGGCGCCGACTACGAGCAGGTGCTCCGCGAGGAGATCTCCGACATCCCCTTCCCCTCGGACGGGGCGCGGGAGATCGCGGTGGCCGACCAGGTGAGGTTCGCCCGCCGGGACGCGGCGGGCATGGAGATGGCGCGGGCCCGCGGTGACGAGGACTGGTCCATGCGACAGGTCACCGGGGGCATGCGGGCCGAGGCGGCGCGAGCGGCCATCTGCTCCTGGGCGAACGCTTGGGCGGCGACCACGGCGGCCGGTGACGCCGACGGCCGCGCCGAGGCCATCGAGATGCTCGAGGCCTCGCGCACCTGGCCGGCGGTGACCGACGTCGACGCCCTCCAGACGCTCACCTGGAAGAAGCAGTGGGTCACCGACTCGGAGACGGGTGCGACCCGGCGGGAGCCCTACCTGGACAACACCGTCTTCGCCTACCTCCCGCTCGTCGTGGCGGCCGCCCGAGGACGCGACGCCGAGGCAGTGGGCCGGCCCCTCGTGGAGTACACGCGTTGCGTCCCGGAGCTGATGCCGGACCTGCCCGCTGCGGTGCCCGCCGAGCACCGGGTCCCGTGACATGGGTCGCCCCCTGACCGGTCAGGAGTTCGAGGAGCTCTACCGCGCGACGGTCCACGACCTGATCGCCTACCTGCGCCGCCGGGGCGCCGCCGACGCCGAGAACGACGTGGCGGAGGTCTACGCCATCGCCTGGCGTCGGCGGGTCGACCTGCCCGCGCCCATGATGCGCCGGGCCTGGCTCTTCGGCACGGCGCAGAAGGTGCTGCAGGCCAACCACCGCCGGCAGGCACGGGAAGGCAGCGCCGCCGCTGAGCTCGCGCACCGCCCCGACGACTCCCCGGTGGCCGACCAGGACAGCCTGACGACGGCCACCGTGGCAGCGGCGATGGCCCGGCTGCCTTCCGGGGACCGGGAGATCCTCCGGCTCGTCGAGTGGGAGCGCGTGACGACGGCCGAGCTCGCCACGGCGCTGGGGGTCCGCCCTGCCACGGCCCGCGTCCGCCTGCACCGGGCTCGGAAGGCGTTGGCGGGTGACCCGGCGGTACGGGCGCTGGTCGATCGACCCGACCCGGATGAGCGCTACCTGGGCAGCACGTCCCAGGTCTCACCCAGGTCGTCGGAGGTGTACGCCGAGGCCAGCCGCCAGCTCAGGGCGTACAGCCGGCCGCCCGCGGTCCGCACCGACCAGCCGTCGACGTCGCCCCCGACGTCCGGCAGCGCGAGCGGCTCCCAGGCGCCGCCGTCGAGCGGGACGGCGTAGCCCGGCTGGTCCCACCCCGAGAGCAGCAGCCGGCCGTCCGGGAGCACGCCGACATCGGCGCCGAACCACTGCTCGCCCGCGCCGACCTGGGCCGGCACCGCGCGCCACGGCTCGGCGCCCGGCGCTGCGACGTCGCGCACCTGCAGGGAGAGCAGCCGCTCGCCGCCGTCCTCGTCGAGACCGGCGAGCGGCACCACGACCCGGTCGCCGGCCACCGCGATCCCCAGCGGGTGGGCGTCGCGCGGCAGCGAGATCGGGACCCGCTCCCAGCTCGACCCACCGTCGGCCGAGTGCAGCACCGGCAGCTCGTCACCCCACTCACCCAGGACCCAGACGCCCCCGGTCTCGTCCACCGCCTGTCCCTGGGCCGAACGTCCGGCGGGACTGCGCGGCGCCGCGAACACGGTGCCGGTCGAGGGCCGGAAGACGAGGTTCGCGTAGTCGTCGAGCTGGAGGTCGCCCGGCTCGACCGGGAGCGGCTCGGGGGACCGGGTCGCCGGGGTCAGGGTGCCGTCGACGCCCAGCACCTCGTACCGCTGGCGAGCCGGGTCGCGCTGCAGCAGGAACCCCGCCTCGAGGGCCCAGAGGCCCGGGCTCGCGCTCGCCTCCGACACCCGGTGCGCGTGCCCGTCGGCGAGGACGCGCTCGCCGTCGTACAACCTCCAGGCGGAGGCCTGCGGTCCCTCGTCGTCGTCGGACTCGACCAGGTACGACACCAGCACCTCCCCCGTGCCCGACACCTCGATCCCGCTCGGCCGGCCGGCCTCGACGATCTCGTCGACGGTGCCTCGGGGTCGGCCGCGACCTCGTGCTCGCGCTCGGCGTCGCGCACGGCGTCGCGCTCGGCGTCGCGCACGGCGTCGCGCTCGGCCGGTGAGCCGGGGCCGGCGACCTCGCCGCAGCCGGCCAGGGCCAGCGCGAGGAGCACGAACACGATTCCGAGAGTCCGACGCACGACCCCATCATCGGTGCGCCCTGGTTGACTCGGGGCATGCGCCGAGCCGCCGCGCTCCTCACGCTCGCCGCGCTCGCGGCGGGGTGCTCGGGCGAGCCGCGTCCGGCCGCTCCGACGTCCGGCTCGGCCGCCCCGACGCCCATCCCCACACCGAAGGCGACTCCGCCCCGGGCCTCCGCGGAGCCCGAGCCGCGCGTCTCGCCCGACGACGTCCGGGTCCGTACAGCGACCGCCGCCGTCCGCCACCTCGCGGACGAGATCGGCCCCCGGCCCGGCACCACCCGGGCGTACTTCCGCGCAGCAGCCTGGACGCAGCGCCGGCTCGAGGAGCTGGGCTGGCAGGTCGAGCGGCAACGCTTCCCGACACCGGCCGGCTACTCCTGGAACGGCCCCGTCGCGGCCGGCCCGTCCGTGAACGTGCTCGCCACCCGCGGCGACGTCCGACCCGGAGAGCCCTGGCTAGCCGTCGGCGCCCACCTCGACACCGTCGTCGGCTCGCCCGGTGCCGAGGACAACGCGTCCGGGGTGGGGGTCCTGCTCGCCGTCGCCGAGGCCCTGTCCGGACGGCGCAGCCGACTGCCGGTCGTGCTGATCGCGTTCGGTTCCGAGGAGCCGCGCGGCCAGGGCGACTCCCACCACCACTACGGCTCGCGCGCGTACGTCGCCTCGCTCACCCCCGAGCAGCGGCGCACCCTGCGCGGGATGATCTCGCTCGACCGGGTCGGCGTCGGCCCGGCCGTCCCCGTCGGCAGCCCCGCCGACAACCTGGACCCGCCCACCCGGCGAGTGCTCGCGGCGGCCGCCCGCGCCGGCGTACCCACGCTCCCCGAGACCGGCCAGCGCTCCAGCGACCACTGGTCGTTCGCCCGCGAGGCGATGCCGGCCGTCCGCCTCGGCAGCACCCCGTACGCCGGCTACCACTCCCCCGGCGACGTCCCCGCCGTGGTCGAGCCCGCCCAGCTGGAGCGGACCGCGCGGGTCGTGCTGGCCTGGCTGCGCTGAGCTGCCTTCCCTTGCAGTCTGCTGCCGCGCGAGTCGGACGGGCGCGAAACGCGGTCGCAGACCTGGACCCTCCTTGCTGAACCCGCCGGGCAGATTGAGGGGTCGGCCACCTCGTCGTGGGTGCCGAAGGCCTGTGGAAGATCCAAGCGGTCGAACGTGCGTTCGATTAGAATGGGGGCATCATCACGCACTCGTTTGTTGAGCTCTCGGAGGCTCGCATGGACCACCCGATCCGGGTCGCCACCCAGGTCATTGACGGTGCCCTGAAGTCGGTGGCCGACGTGAACCCGGCGTTCATGACCACCACCGACAAGGCGTCCGCCCTGGTTGAGCTGGCCGCGATCGAGGACCGGGTGGGCGAGCTGCGACTGCGGGTCACCGCCGACGCCGGTGACGTGGCCGAGGAGTCGGGTGCGCGGGACGTCGGGGCATGGACGGCAGCCGCGACGCGGCGTCGTCGTGGTGACTGTGCTGCCGACCTCCGCCTCGCGTTGGTGTTGGCCGACCGTCCGGTGTTGGCAACGGCGGTCCGTGAAGGTGAGGTGAACCTCGACCAGGCCCAGGCCATTGCGGCGTCCCTCGCCGAGCTCCCGGCCGACGTCGACGCCTGCGTGGTCGACCGGGCCGAGGCCGCGTTGGTGGCGTACGCCGCCCGCTTCGACCCGGTCGAGCTGGGGCGCCTGGGTCGTCGGATCCTCGACGTCATCGCCCCCGACCTCGCCGAGGCCGCCGAGGCCCGCCACCTGGCCGACCTCGAAGCCTCCGCCCACCAGCGGATGCGCCTCGGACTGCGGCCGATGGGCGACGGGACCACCCGCATCAGCGGACTGATCCCGGACGCCTCCGCTGCCCGCCTCGCGACCTACCTGCACGCCTTCACCAACCCCCGCCGCGACGACGCCGACCCGGAACCGGCCCAAGCGCGGCGGACTCCCCACGGCCGCAAGACCGCCCGCGCGTTCTGCCAACTCCTGGAGACCCTCGACCCGACCCGGCTCCCCATCCACGGCGGCGACGCCACCACCCTCGTCGTGACCATGTCGCTGGAGTCGCTCCGCGCCGAGCTCGGCACCGCCACCCTCGGCAACCCCGCACCGGGCGACTCGGCCGACCGGATCACCGCCGACGAAGCCCGTCGCCTGGCCTGCACCGCCCACCTCGTCCCCGCCGTCCTCGGCGGAAAGGGCGAGGTCCTCGACCTCGGCCGCTCCCAACGCCTCTTCACCCGCGCCCAACGCCGCGCCCTGGCCCTGACCGACCGCGAATGCCGCGCCGAGGGCTGCCAGATCCCCGCCCCGTGGTGCGAAGCCCACCACGCCGGCACCCCCTGGGCCGCCGGCGGCCGCACCGACCTGGCCGACGGGATGCTGCTCTGCTCCCACCACCACCACCGAGCCCACGACCCCACCTACACCTCCGAGCGGCTCCCCGACGGCGGCGTCCGCTTCCACCGACGAACCTAAACCGGCTTGGTAGGGCATTGGCGGGGGTATGACGCACCAGTCCTTGCCTAGGCATGCTTGGCCCCTACGTCATAGGCATGAGTGGTAGGACAGCTCGTCGTAGCCGGCGTCTAGCCGAACCTCCGGATGCCACGACTCGACGACGGCGGGTTTCGGTCGTTCCAGTCTCGACGAGTGCGGATACCAACTTGATAAGCCATGATGTGGCTGCCGACGAAGGTGACCCCTACGCGAGGAGTGGATGATGGGTTTTGCTGCCGATATCACCCGACAGGTGCGGGCGCAGTACTCGATGCACTTCTCATACCCGCCCGGCCAGCCCTTGCAACTCGGGGACATCGTCGTGCCGGACGCAGGGACATGGACGGTCGTCGGCAACTTGGCCAAACGGGCGGGGGTCTCGATCGATGTTGTAGAAGATCCCACCCCTGCCGATTGGTCACCCTCGGCGACGAGCGGCTGCAACATTGAGACCAAGGCGGCGGCCACGCTCGACCCGAAGTTCAAGTTCGTAGCCGAGGCGAAGGCCGGCGTGAAGATCACGCTCAATGACAAGAACGCGTTCGCGCTCGCCATGAAGGGCGCGCGATTCCGCCGCATCGCTGATGTCGACGAGTTTTGGGACCACGTCCGCGGGGAGGTCAACAAGTGGACATGGGACCTCCGCCGGCGAATCGTCACTTCAGTGACCGACGTGGAATCGATGACATTCCTCGCCAGTGCCGAGGGTGGCTCAAGCTTCGAACTCGAAGCCGCCGGCAGCCCGAACGTTTCCGGTCTTCAACTGGGTGACATCTCAGCTGGTTTCACGTTGAAGTCGACCATGTCTGCAAATGACGTGTTCTCAAGCTTGGCCGCGACACCACTATTTCGCGCCCACAAGGTCAAGCTGCTTGGACCCCTCGGAACGGCTTCCGTGGCCAGCGGCGACGTCGCATGGGAGGAACAGGGTGATCTCGGAGACGACGAGGCCTAGGCGAGAGTCACCAGTGGATCAAGTTCCTGCACCATGACCGGAATCCCTGGCGACCAGATCGAGCGGCTTCTCGTCGAGGATCGATTGCGCTTCGATGCCGTCGATTGTCCGATACGCTACGAGGTTTGGCGTGAGTATGCCCTCTGGGGTGCCGATCACCGCCCGGCACTTCTAATCGAGCGGAGTTCGGCGTCGGCATTCGACGTAGAAACGCTGCAGCAGGCCCTTCGAAACGCGCCTCCGCTCCAGCCCACTCGGCCAGACCTTCAACCAGTTGCAGCGAGGTTGCTTCTACCGCCACCCGTTAGAGGCGATGGTGAGGGCGATAGAATTCGCGATCTAAGTCAGAGCCGTGATAACCGTGCCGATGAGCCGCCGGGCGATGAAAGCGATGGCCTAGCAGCCTTCGGATCCTGGATTCTTGTCCGACCTGCCCTACACCAGATTGTCGCTCTGCTGCCCTACACATCGTGGGCCGACGTAGCTGCGGTGCTTTCCCAGATGGACCGGTCAGCGGTGGCAGAACTGCTCCGGGCCGACTCTGCCCGCGGTGATCTCAGGTCGGCGTCCGGCGAGATCAGAGACGACCAAGCTGAGGACCTCCTGAACTCCGGAGCGACACGTCGGGCCGCCTGGCTTGTGAATGTGATCGCGCGAGTGTGGGGATATGACTGTGCCTTCCCTGGCGAGTTGCCAGGTGCCATCGCGGATGTCGATCGGATGGTTGCGGCCCTTCGCAAACACTGGTCATCTCGGCAAGGAGACCTCGCTGGATCTGAATCCGGTCCGCTCGTAGCGAGCATCAACCTCAATCGTCGTTCGAAGACCGCGGTCTCGACGTCACGGCGCACGATCAAGGCCGATGCTGCTTCGTCAGTCTTTAGTGTCGACTGTTCTAGCCTTGTTTGGGCGATCCTTGACGCCGGCGTCGATGCCCGCCACCCCGCCTTCAAAGCGCGCGGAGGCTCTGGTAGTCGAGTAACGCGGACCATCGACTTCACCCAAGTCGACATCGTCGCGTTGTCGCAGTCTCTGCAGCGTGGTGAATCGCTGGTAAAGGCGCTCGAACCGCATGTACGTGTCTATGGCACGACACCGCGCTACAGTCCGCCGAGATCAAATCACGGCACTCATGTCGCCGGAATTCTCGCGGGATCGGGACCGCACGAGGCTCGAGAGCCCGTTCACGGAATTTGCCCCGACATAAACATCTGGGATTTACGTGTAGTCGACGCTGTCGATGGCGGCGGTGCCGGCGGTGTCGAGGACTTCGGGTGGGAAGATCGCATCCTGTTGGCGATGCAGTACATCCAAGCCGTAAACGCTCAAGATCCCCGCCATCTGCAGGTCTGCGGGGCCAATCTCAGTCTCTCAATTCCCTACAATCCAGCCAGCGACGCGTGCGGCTGGACACCTGTTTGCAAGGAGGCGCGACGACTCGTACGCTCCGGAGTTGTCGTTGTCGCAGCTGCAGGAAACGCCGGGTTCGCTGCCTCGGCCGGATTCCGTACAGCCGGGGCCGGCTATTCGATTTTGGGTATTACCGATCCTGGAAACGCCGATGACGTCATCACAGTCGGCGCAACCCACCGCCTCGAGCCGCTTCGCTATGGGGCAAGCTACTTCTCCAGCAAGGGTCCGACCGCCGACGGTCGGCACAAGCCCGACCTTCTCGCCCCAGGCGAGAACATCACTTCCGCCAGTGGGCCCAATTCAACGGCGTCGAAGGACGGAACTAGCCAAGCTGCCCCGCATGTCTCGGGAGCTGCAGCCATGCTGCTCGCCCGCAATCCCGAACTGATCGGCCGTCCCGAGCTCGTGAAGCAAATATTGTGTACAACGGCAACTGACCTTGGACGAGAGCGCACATTCCAGGGTGCTGGAATAGTCGATGTGCTGCGAGCCATGCAATCTGTTTAGATCGTTCTCGGGGCGGCAGCGTTCACTAGCCGTACTCAAGGCCTACCCCGACGATGCTGAGAGTGTCAATATCTGTCGAACTTTTGCCCGACCTGTCCAGCGGCAGTCGAATAAGTATGGAAACACCAATCGCGGCATCAGACTGCGGGGCATCTGCCAGCGGCACCATGAGGCGCCCGTGTGCGAACTGCGCGCCCTCTCCGGGTTCACCGATCGTCGACGTCGCACGCATCCCCCCGGACGAGGCCAGCTGATTGGCGCCGTTCCATATGTCAACCTGTGCCAAGTGGGCAGAGCCACTGGTGCGGAACTCGATCAATGCCCCAAGCAGAACGGGCCAGCCGAAGACGCTGAGATGCGACGCCGGGGCGTAGTGCAACCATGTTTCGGCCGCTTGGGCGGCCTTGATTCGCATGTAGAACCCTGTGCGCTCGACGAGCAAGCCCTGCGCGGACTGCACCTGTCCGGCGTGGCCGTGCGACCAGACCTGAAGCTCTCCACCGAACGCCGTGTCCACCGTGCCTCCTGTTCTTCGGTCTGGTGGAGGCTACCCGTTCGGCGGAGACCGACCTAGGAATTGCAGCGCAAAACGGGAGCTACCGAGTCCGCAGTGTCGGCGACGGCCGACCCCCCTGAGGAGACCGAACGGGCGAACGCTACCGCGACGGTCTTCGTCCCATCACCCGTCGTGAGGGTGGCGATCGGACCTGCCGCATGGCGATGGCGATACGACCCGCGACCGTGGCAGCCGCACGTGACGTCGTATGCGGCTACTAGACGATTCCCGTAGGGCCGGTGTCTGGCCAGACTCGGTCCAGGTGTCCGGCGGGAAGCTCTCTATGCGGCTGCCCACCGGCTTGTCGGTGTGGCTCTCTATCGGTCTGCAACCCGCCGGGCACCGCTGACGAGGCGTGGCTCCAGAAGGGACTGCCCAGCTCGTAGTAGCAATGCCCACCTCGCCGTCCACATCGGAACGAGCACAGGCGGGAGCAACACATGGAACAGCAGGCGGAGCACGTGATCATCGGGGTCGATCCTCACAAGCTGTCGGCCACGATCGAGGTCGTCGATCAGCAGGAGAACCTGCTCGGCTCTGGGAGGTTCACCACCGACCAGGCCGGCTACACAGCGATGCGGAAGTACGCGAAGACCTGGCCGGACCGGCTCTGGGGGGTCGAGGGCGCCAACGGGGTCGGACGCCCGCTCGCACAACGACTCCTCGAAGACGGCGAGCAGGTCGTCGACGTGCCGGCCAAGCTTGCTGCCCGGGTCAGGCTCTTCGACACCGGGCACAACCGCAAGACCGACGCCCGTGACGCGCACTCGATCGCCATCGTCGCGGTCCGCACCAAGACCTTGCGAGTCCTCCGGGTCGATGGCGAGCTCGAAGCGTTGCGGATGCTCGCGGACCGCCGCGAAGCACTGACCCGGCGGCGGGTCCAGACCGTCGACCGGCTCCAGGCGCTGCTGGCCGAACTCCTACCTGGCCAAGCGAAACGCGACATCACCACCGGCCAGGCCAAGACGATGCTGGCCACCGTCCGTCCGCGCGACATCGCGGGCAAGACCCGGCGCCGGATCGCTGCCGAGGAGCTCGCCGAACTGATCTCGGTCGAGGCAAAGATCAAGAAGGCCACCGCCGAGCTGAAGACGATCGTCCTCGCTCGGGGTTCGCGGCTGATGGACATCCATGGCGTCGGCCCGGTCGTGGCCGCCCGGGTCTTGGCCGACGTCGGCGACGTAGCGCGGTTCGCCGACCGCAATCGGTTCGCGTCCTGGACCGGCACCGCACCCCTGGACGCATCGTCAGGGGAGCAGAACCGGCATCGCCTATCCCGGGCCGGGAACCGCCGGATGAACCACATGATCCACATCGCCGCGATCAGCCAGATCCGGCTCGACACCGAGGGTCGGGTCTACTACAGACGCAAGCGGGCCGAGGGAAAGAAGTCGCTGGAGGCCATCCGGTGCCTCAAGCGCAGGATCTCGGACGCGATTTACCACCAGCTCGTCAAGGACGCCGCAGCGGCCACTGGCCGCGACGTTGGTACGGGTCCGGGAGGGCACTGCGGGGCGTCTCAAGAATCCAGCGCGGTCGACCTGCCCCCGCACATCGACACTTCGGATCAGCCACTTCCCGGACCCGCGCAACCGACGCTACCTCCGGCCACGGCGACCCGGAAGACCCACCGCGACGACTCCCTCAGACCAGCAGGTTGACAACAGAAGGGAGCCGGTAAGACGCGCATCGAGGGGTCGCTGGACCGCGCGGCAGCCCCAGATCCGCCGGTTGGCAACAGATCTACTACCTGCACAGGCCTGTGGCGACTATGGTCCGCGTATGCCCGATCACTACAGAGGATGAGCGGTTGAACGGACCCGACCTGCTCGCTCCGTACGGCCGAAATGAGCCGTGTTGGTGCGGTTCCGATCGCAAGTACAAGGTCTGCCACGGCCTGCAGAGGCCTCCTTCGCAGCCCGGTGCGCCACTTCCGCCGGATGGCGATGGCAGCATGTTTCTAAGCCCGTCCACATCCCTAGCTAATGGAGCTTTACAGACCATGCTGCCCGGCGGCGCCGCGATTACTCTGCCGTCGGACGGCCCAGCACCAACAGCAATCACGTATACCAACTGGGAAGCGGATCTGGGCGCTGCCCTAGCCCCAAGCCCAGACGTAATGGCGGTCGAAGAGCTGGGAAATTTGCGAGTTGAGGTTCTCAGGCGGGTTGCCGGGATGCGACCTACGGAACAATCGCCGTCCAGCGACGTAACAACGGCACTGTATGCGCTTGCCGCAGAAACGGTGCGGACCGTTGCGCAACTCGCGAGGCAGCAGCCGCGGCCAGCCATGCTGTGGAATCAAGAACTCGACCTTGCTCAGTTCCTCGGTCGCACTCTGCTACTTGCCGACCATGTGCTGTACCCCGACCGGGTCTTCGACACATTGCGCCGAAGTCCGACCATGCAGCAATTGGTCGACGACGCCACGGCAGAACTGAAACACGCCGACCTGCTCTCTGGAGGCATCGCCATCCCCGTCCCGCCAGGGGTGGCGATGGCAGCGCAAGGACCGGTCGCTCAGGAGCTCACTGCTGGCGATCTTCAGCAGTCAGAGCTCGTCTCGTGGGTCCGAACTCAGTTGATCATCGAGGGGCCGACGGCTCGCGAGGCATTGTTCGTGCGAGCGGCCGACGATCTCGCGCGGGAGCCGGTGAACTTCTGGCTACACGGGCACATCGACCGAGAGTCACTCGACGAAGAGACGGGGCACTTCAGGACGCTTATGCTGCAGCCGTTCGATTCCAGATTTGACTACGAGTCGTGGATTGCCCAGGTGAAAAACTCGGCGATCAGCGCACTGGTGCAGCGAACGCACGAACGCGTGGTCGCTGCAGACGTCTTCGGTGCGGAATATGTCTCGGCTTCCCTTTTTGAAGCTCGCTTGCTTCGTACGCGCGAGCGCACGCACAGGATGGGACCAGCGCAAGCCGCTGTCTGGGCCGACATTCCTGAACTGACCAGCCTAAGCGGTGGCGACTTGGTCAAGCTTCTAAAGAACGAGGCCGCCGTAGCGGACCTACGCCACCAAGTACGCGCGAGTCTAATGACGGCTCGAAGTGACGGCGACAAGATTGATGCGATTACTGAACTCAGTCACCAGCTCGAGGCCGCTTCACACAGCCTGCAGAAGGTCTCGGCATCTGATCGAACTTGGAAGGCCGTCCTGCCGGGCGGCCTGACCGCAGCCACCATGGTGGTTGGAGGTATCACCGGAGGACTTGCTGGCGTGGGGCTCGGAGCGGTGGGGGTGCTTGCGACGCTTGCGCCGTCCCTAGGAGACCGACTGAACTCACGCCGACGGGCGGCTTATGTGTACGTTGCTGCACGGCGGACTCGTCGATCGCGGTGACCGAGGAGGGGCGTCGCGGCGGTATGACACACGTGTTGATGGTGCAGACGTCGGCTGTTCGGGTCCGCTGCACAACCCCGCGATCCTGTGACCTGCCTCGGTGCGCGGCCCGGGCCTAGTTCACCATGGGTGTCACTCGGTCGTCGGCCTGACAGCGTCCGCTAGGAAATGTCAATGGCGAGTCGGGGGAGCCCTTCCGCAGTAAGCGTGACCTGAATGACGACCTTGTTGTCGATGTTGAGGCCGCCAGCTGCTCGGCGCAGTTGCTTGGCCTTGCCTTTTCCGAGCGGCCTACCGCCTGCGGCTTCGACTGCGGCAAGTAGTCGTGTCAATACGTTCCACGATCGCGGCGCGACGGAGAGGACCGAGGTAGTGGCGGCCAGCCAGTTCGGGTCGTCACGCGCGAGCATGCTGTCAAGAGCAGCCATGACTGGCGGTGGGACACGTGTATTCGGTCTCTCGGCGGCTTTGGGGTGGGCCCTCCGATAGTGATGCGCTTCCACCTCACCCTGTAGTTCGGTGATGGTCTCGGTGGTGAAGTAGTCGTTCATCCAGTCCGAGGTGTTGCTCACCATTCTTGCTACGACAGTGCCGTGGGCGTTGGTGAGGGTGCGGATTGAGACAAGTCGGTCTTCGCACCATGCGCCGAGGGAGTCGGCCTCGACGAAGACGGAGACTTCGTCGGCGAGCATTGTTCGCCGTTCGACGAGATACGCGGCGAAGTCGCTTGGTGCTGGGAGGACTTCCGCGAGTAGGAGGAGGTCGGCGAGGTTGATGATCCAGGAGCGCTGACTGCGGTCGCCGTCCTCGGAGAAGCCAAGGTAGGCGCTGAAGGGGTCCATGCGGTCGAGAGTGACTGTCATGGGGAGGACGGTCGCGCTTGGATCGAGGTCGATTAGATGCCCATCGGTGTCGGTGAATGGCAAACCGTCTCGGATGGCGCTTTCGGTGCGTGCATTCTGGGTGTTGGCCCGGTCGACGATGTCTTGGACGTGACGGTCGACGCGTCGTGGGGCGCCCCGGCGGCCTGCGCGACTGAACCGTCCGCCCTTGCATTCGACGACGAGGACGACTCCGGGTAGGGCGACGAGGACGTCGATTTCGGCGTCGGCTTCGGCGGTCGGGTAGCGCACTGCCCGGTGGACTCGATCGCCGAAGACGGCGCGTAGAGCTTCCTCGGTGAGATCTTCAGTGGTGTGGTGTCGTGCTTTGTCGTAGGCCGTGGCGAGTCTGGCGTTCGTTTGGACGACGGCATAGCCCCATTCCACGGCGGCGTGGATGAAGTCGATGGGCCGCGGCCACATCCACTCGCCGCTGCTGAGACCAATGATCGGTCGAGTCCGGACAGGGTTGTCGTTGAGCGCGTCGTCGGCGCTTACCGAGCCGATACGTGTGCTCAGCGCTTCGACCAGCTTGGTGAAGGTGGATGGGTCGATATCGAGGTTCTCGGCCAGAACGTCGTCGAAGTCCGTTCCTTCGAGTGGCGCTGCGGCCGTGAGTGCCCAGAAGACGATTTGGCCGATCATCCAGGCCTGTTGCCGCGCCTGGGTGACATCCGGCGGAAGGGCCGGGTAAGAGGTGTCAATGTAGTCGTCTGCATGCTGCGCGTGCTGCACTCGTACCTGACTGTAAAGATCGGCGAATCGAAGCGCTTCGGTGAGCCGAAAGCCGAATGTGTCGACGACGCGTTCGTCGACACGGCTGAAGACCTCGGCGGCGATCTGGCGGACGTGCTTGTCGAAGCCGGCCATGCGGTCGAAGTCGTTCTCGAGCCTCAAGAGATTCAAGACCCGGGAGCGCGGCCCGCCATCGCTGTCGAAACTCCCCCTGCGGCCGGCTTGAAAGCGCAGATTGGCGATCCGTCGAAGCAAGTGATCTGCTTCTTGGAGGTGTTCGGGTGCGAAGGTGGCGCTGATGCGGTTGAGCATCTCCACTTCGTCGGAGCTGGTGACGAACCCGCCGAGGAGTTCGACCATCGCGTCGCTGCCAAAGTTCGCGGGTCCTGGCATGTTAGACCGCCGCATGGCGTCGTATACGTCGATCGCCCCATACAGAACAATGGGGTTAGTCTTCGCGATAAGTGCGCGCAGCTCCGCGTAGACGGCGGGCAGTTCTTCTTCGGCGTCCTCGGCTGCCTTGCGGAGGGACGCGTGGAGGGCGTGCCAGGCTTCTTCCGTGCCGCCTTGCAGAACGTAGCGCTCCATCTCGTGCTGCAACGGGTCGTTGATGTACCGCGGGGCCTCAGGGCCTCGTGGATGGACGCTCGTCTGGCTGTTGGGTCGACGGCGGTTGTCCGATCGCCTGGATCTCGTCACGAACCTGAGTGTGCAGGGGCGCACCGACAATGGCGGGGGAAGATGCACAGCAGGGCGACAATCGAACCTTCAGCAGTCCCGGGTCTAGCGCCTGTAGGGCTTCACGAACGATCAGTCAGTCGTCGGGAAAAGCTCGCTGACCAGTTCGTGCGAGCGCCGGACGATCGGTGCCGTCATGCCGTATGACCATGCGGTTTGCTCGCTGGGGTGGCTGAAGTGATTCCGGAGCCCACGTCCGGCGTGTAGGCCGTCCTTGGCCTCCTCGTTGAGCAGGCCCTCACGACCAGCCCGCACAATGAGCTTCTCGAAGGAGAGGCGCGGAGCGTCGAGCCTGACGTTGAGTGCTGTCTCTACCGCTTGAAGCGAGACCAACACCGCCAGCGTCAGAAACTCGTAGACGAAGTAGCTCTGGACGAACAGGGATCGGCTGGTCTGCAGCAGGCCGGCTACTCCTGGGGGTGTGCCTGGGGTGATGGGCCAGCTGGCGACGGATTGGCGAAGTCGGCCGGGGCTCATAGGCAACGGACGGCCTGCCTCGTCAATGCCTCCCACTAGTTGTGCCATCCGCGGGTCAGGCTCGACCCGGAACTCGTCGGCAGCAGTCATGTCTAGGCCGCGAAGAGGGCCAGCGCCTTGGCCGCGAACGCGTCTTCGGCGGCTCGCGCAGCCAGAGCGTCGGACGCGACCGACTCGGTGCGCAGGATGCATTGCCCGAACAACGCCACCTCGCCATGCCAGCGCATTGGCTGAACGCTGTCACAAACGGCAGCGATCACGATTGCCCGCTGTAGGAGGCTGTGGTGCTGGAGGAGCCGCGTACCAACCTTGATCTCGACTCCACCAATGAGGTGCTTTGTCTGTAGATGCATGTCCGAACGCTACGAGCGGTCACCGACAGTCGCGCCGCGCCGGACTAGGCCAGGATTCGACACGACGACCGGAAGCCGGCGGACGCCGCGTCTTGATGGCCTATCCTTAGAACAACTGTTCGAGGAGGTCCGCCGTGGTGCTCGCACTAGATGAACTCGATGAGACAACCCGTGCGTACATGCGCCGCGAGTTCGAGGCGGAACGGGACGGCTCTCAGCCGTACGTCTCCGACCGGCTGACTCCATTGGGCGTTGATCTCTGGTGGACGCTGATGGAAGACGCCATCCGTGCCGGAGACGACGAGTCTCTGTACCTCTCGCTCGCCAACGGGCACGGGATGATGCGCAGCTCCGAGTTGTACGTCCGGAACGGCGTGACCCGATCGCGCGTCGTCAACCTCGGGCAAGCCTGTGAACTACTTGCTACGAGCGAGTTCAACACCTGGTATGTGCGCGGCCTCTGCGCGCGGCTTCTTGACGAGAATGTTGAGGAGGTTGAGGTGTACCGAGCAGCCCCAGCAAAGTGGCAGCCATCCGGATGTGCCCGACACGAGGGTCGCTTCCTCCCAGTTCAAGATGTCTATGACGGGCATCGAGCCGCTTACTGGCCACAGTCGAACCCGCATGTCTTCTCTGTTCCATTCCAGGCCGGCTGTCACCACAGCGTTCGTCGGGTTGCGGAATAGTAGATCCGGCACGCCACAGGCGCGATCCGGGCAGCGCGACGCGCTGGGTCGTGGTGAAGGAAGTCCGCGAACGCGTCAGCGCACTTCAGTACGCAGAAGGACGCGATCGAATCGCGCCAGAGAGATCGTTGAGAACCTCGGTGGTGACGGTGAGGTTCGGATTCAGGGCCGGGACGGACAGTTCCGGGACAGCGACTCCGGCTCGAAGAACGAGTCCCCAGCGCGCAACACGAAGCACTGATCGGTAGGGCTCCGGTCAGTACGGGCATCGCTGAGGAAACGTGCCTCGGTAGAGGTGCGAGAGTATCGCCCACTGCGATTCGAGGCATATAATAAGTGCATTATGTCCACGATGGTTGCTCGTATGATTGCCTACGGGTCGCGCGCTTTGTCGATCCCAAGGTGGGTTCATGGCGCCTAGGCCCGGTGGCGAAACCGACAAGATCGGTAACCGGTACGAACTGGCATGGACTATTCGACACGCCCTGTACTGCATCTTGGACGCTAGTCGTTCGTTAACCCCCGAAGAGTCTGACGTCGAGCTGGGCAAGGGTTCCGAGTTCACCTATGTGGCGGGCTCGCGGGTTGAGATTCATCAGCTGAAGCGTCAGGATGGGAACAGTAATCAGTGGAACATTAAGACGCTCAATCGTCTCAACATCTTCGCCGCCGCGGCCGAGCACGTGGCTGCTGGTCATGATTATCACTTTGTCTCACTTGTTCCCTGCGGTCCGCTTCGCGAGCTCTCGGAACGGGCACGTAAGTCGTCAGACCTCCAAGCGTTCACGCGGAACTGGCTTACCAACGAGTTGTCGGACGCCTTCGATGAACTCGCGGCGACCGAGGTTCTTGGTAGCCCGGCTGCAGCCTGGAGCACCCTCCGCGGCATGTGGTTCGAGGTCCACGATGAGCACGACATCGTTCGGGTAAACGGGATGTTGGCCGAGCTCAGCTTGGAGGGCACGACCGGTCACCTAGCGTCATTGGCTCTGGGGGACATCGTCCTCGGCAACCTCGGCAAGCGTCTGGTCCGTGCCAACTTCCTCGAAGAGCTGCAGGAGCATGGCATCAAGCCGCTCGCTGCTAGCTCCCGCGCCTCGACGGCGGAGCAAGTCCGAGCAGTCACCACGAGCTGGCGGAGCACGGTGCAACGCGAGCTGCTGCAACCTGCTATCGGCCGTAGCGAAGCTACTGAGCTTGCGTCGGCCCTTCAGGTCAACCGAGTGGGGCTCGTTGTGGGGACGGCGGGCGGTGGCAAGAGTGCGGCCCTCGAACAGCTGGCTGAGAGCGCTGTCGACAGTGGAGCCGAGATCTTGGCCTTCCGTCTCGACCGCTTGGATCGCTTCGCATCAACTGTCGATCTCGGACGGCAGCTGGGTCTTGACGGTTCGCCCGCCGCTGCGTTGGCCATGGCTGCTGACGGCCGGGATGCCTACCTGGTGATCGATCAACTTGATGCAGTCAGTCTGGCGTCCGGCCGTATGCCGGAAAGCTTCGACGTTGTCGTCGATCTGATCGGCGAGGCTCTGTCGGTCAGTGGAATGCGTGTAGTCCTGGCTTGCCGGGAGTTCGACGTCGACAACGACCATCGGATCCGAGCCCTGGCCGCACGTCCAGACCTTCAAACCGTGCCGGTAGCCCTGCTGTCAACTGAGGCGGTTGAGCACGCCGTCACCGAGATGCAGCTTGACCCGACCAGTCTGAGCGCATCGCAGCGTGAGTTGCTGCGAACTCCACTGCACCTGGTTCTCCTCAGCAGCATTGCTGGACAGGCGGATGCCCTCGCCTTCGAGTCGAAGGGGTCACTGTTCGAGGCGTTCTGGCAACGCAAGCGCCAGGCCGTCAAGGCCCGCCGCGACACGGTGCGTTACGCCGAAGTCCTTGCTCGGATCGCGAACGCGGTCAGTGACCGTCAGGTGCTCTCCGTCCCGATCGAAGTCCTGGACGAAGATGACCTGATCGACGACGCCAACGTGCTCGTGTCCGAGCACGTGCTCGCTCAGCAAGATGACCGCATCGCATTCTTCCACGAAGCCTTCTTCGATTACACGTTCGCCCGCCAGTGGGTCTCGCGCTCAGAGAACCTGGTCGACTTTCTGCAGCGTGACGAACAGGAGTTGTTTCGTCGCTCCCAGATACGTCAGATCCTGCAGCACCTGCACGAGCGTGACGCCGACAGATTCCTGAGTGAACTAGAGGCACTACTGATAAGTCCCGCTGTTCGGTATCACATCAAGGAGACCGCTCTCGCAGTCTTAGCCAATCTGCAGTCGCCGACGAGTGATGACGCTGCCGTAGCGCTCAAAGTCGCGGCTAGCAAGCCGTCGTTTGAGAGTCGGATATGGCAGCAATTACGTCGACCGCAGTGGTTCGCCCGCTTGTACGACGATGGACCGATCGCCGAATGGCTCGATAGCGACGACCAGGTGTGGAAAGACCGTGCCGCTAACATCATGCTCAGCGGAACGGTGCAGCACGGTGGTGCCGTAGTCGAGCTACTGCAGGCTCGCCAACACCTGCCTGACTACCTGCTGTGGGTTCGTTCCGTGGTCAGCACCGCGGACCTGCACAAGTTCCGACCGCTCTTCGACGTGTTCCTGGATGCCGTCCGAAGCGGTGCCTACCGCGACGCTGACCAAGAACTCTGGCTATCGGCACACGAGTTGGCTGAGCACGAGCCGGCTTGGGCGATCGAGTTGCTGCAGGCTCGGTTCATCGACCCAGCCGACGCGCTAGCAGTCGACGATGATGGCAAGGTCATCAACCTGGCGCTGCGCGACTACAGCTTGTCCGAACTGGTGCGGACCGCGGCCGCGGCCGAGCCTCGTCAGTTCCTCGATGTTGTCGTGCCGTATCTGCGCGAGGTCATGGCGGTCGCCGCCTACGACCCTCGCGACGATGACGGTGTGGTGCGAGACAGGCACTTCAGCATGCGCTACCCGGACGAGGATCATGACGAGCGCGAGCTGGAAGACGTCCTTTTCGCGGCCGCCATGCGGGCTCTGGAGGACGTTGGTCGATCTACACCGGCCGAGCTGCGACCAGTCTTAGAGACGCTGTCTGCCGATCCGTACGAGGCTTCGCAGTTCCTGCTCTATCGGGCACTGATTGCCGCGTGTCCTGAGTTCGCGGATTGGTCGGCAAGCTTGCTTCTTCAAGGCGGAACGCGGCTGCGGTGCGGGTATATGTCGGACAGCACGTGGGTCGCGCGTGAACTCGTGGCAGCCATCGCTCCGCACCTGACTGACGCGGTTCACCTGCAGCTCGAACTGGCAGTGCGAGACCTCAAAGATCGTTACGAGAGCCGTCGTAGTGGTGGCCGCGCTGCGTTCACGTTCCTCTCGGCGCTTGATGAATCTCGGTTGAGCGCCGATGGCACGCGCCGATTGGGGGAGTATCGCCGCAAGTTCGGCGCCAACGAACCGCCGGCCCCGACGGGCATCCGCGGCGGCTTCATCGGCTCGCCGATTGCTCCTGACGCAAGTGCCAAGATGTCTGACGACCAATGGCTGCGGGCCATGGCGAAGTACGGCACCGACGAGACCAACTGGGACTCCTTTACCGGTGGAGCTCGCGAGTTGTCCCGAGCACTGCAAGAGCAGGTCAAGACAGATCCCTCCCGCTTCACGAAGCTGGCGCTCAGGTTCACCGCTGACTTCAACCCGTCCTACGGGGACGCCATCCTGATGGGTTTTGGCGATGCGGTTGTCGGGACTGACGAGGACGCGGAACACGTCTATACGGCAGTACGGCACATCTCCTCGTTGGGCCATGAGGACAACGAGCGGTGGTTGGGGACTGCCATCCGTCGCTTTAACCGTCAGGCGCCGCTCGATCTCGTTGAGCTCATCCTCGACCGGGCACTGCACGCAGCCGACCCCGTTGACGACTCACCCGTGTTCGTACGTCAAGGCGATGACGGTAAGAGCGCGAAGGATCTGCACGGCAACGGCATCAACACGACACGGGGCACTATGGCGGAGGCGCTTGGCGACCTGCTTGTGTTCGACGTGGATGGCACGCGTACCGAGCTTGTGCGCCCACATCTAGAGACCCTTGCCAGCGATCCTGTCCTGTATGTCCGCTCCTGCGTTGCCCACACGATCGCTGCGTCGCTTCGGCATGCGCGTCCGGATGCCGTCCGCGCGTTTGAGCGCCTGATCGAAGCCGAAGACGTGCTCCTAGCATCGGGCTTGGTGCAACAGCTGATGCTGTACATCGGCAACGTCAACCCGGACGCGATCGACCCTGTCATCGCGCGGATGCTGGCGTCGGACAATCACGAGGCCCGGGAGGCGGGTGGTGCCTTAGCCGCGTTTGCGTCCTTAGAGTGGAGTCGCCCTGAGCTAATGGCCCAGGCTCTGGCTGCCGACGAGTGGGTGCGGCGCGGCGCTGCTGACGTCGCTGCTGGTCGAGTCGACCGAACGTCCAATAGTCAACTAGCTACGGCAGCCCTGCTGGAGCTGATGAACGACAACAACGAGGACGTGCGCAAGGAAGCGGCGGGTGTTGCCGCACACCTCCGTGACCTGCCGCTGCGCCCGTACGCTCAGCTCCTAATCGCCCTGATCGAGTCGCCGGCGTACGACCAGGCGACGCCGCAGTTATTGATCACCCTGCAGCACGCGCCTGACAAGGTTGACGATCTCGTTCTACGAGCCGCACGGCGCTTCTTGGAGATCTTCGGGGACGAGGCTGCGGACATCCGGCACGGGGCTGCGGGAGACGCGCGGTACATCAGCGAGCTCGTGGTCCGAGGTCTGGCGCAATCTCGCGATCGGTCGCACCGAGCCGCCTTGCTCGATGTGCTCGATCGTCTCTTAGAGCTCGGCGTGTACGGGATCGGCGACGCCATATCCAAAGCCGAGCGCTCCTGATCCCCCGCAGTTGGGCGCGCCCGAGGCCGAGGACTGCTCGTATTGGCATACCTGAGTTGTGACGTCGTGCCGCCCCCATTGGTGAATTCCTGCCACAACTCAGCTGGAACCATCGGTGGCTCAACAGTTCGAGTACTCCCGAAGTAGCTCCATTCGAGCGGACGCAAACCGAGAACGGGAAGCGCGCCGTCGCGTCATAGTGGGCGATAGGGAACGCACACGCGAGCGAGCCTGCAGACCGAGCCCCACAAGCCCCTCACCCCACGCGCGCGCTGACCACCCGCCCGGACGCATCGTGCGCAAGATTCACCCGATCGGGCCGGAAGTCCATCGTGAGCATCGCGTCGAGCGGGTGCGCGCGCACGTGCCAGCCGGCCTCGGTGGCGAGGCGGGTGGCCTCGGCGACGTCGAGGCCGACGAGGGTGGCGACGTCGCGGCCGTCGGGCTGGCGGGTGCTGCGGAGGTACGGGCGGAGGGCACCGACCGACTTGGCCGGCACGGTGACCGCGATCCCCTCGCCGATGGCGCGCAGCCGCCAGCCGGAGCCAGAGCCGTCGCGGAAGATCGTGGCCATTGCCAGCCCGGTCTGGGGCACGCCGGCGGTCAGCGTGAATCGCGCGAGCTCGGTGTCGGTGGCGTCGTCGACGATCCGGCAGTAGGCGTTGGCGATCCAGTCCAGAGTGTGGCCCTGGTAGCTGCTGACCAGGAGGACGATGGTCTCGACCTTCGCGTAGACCTTCGCCAGGTCGACCGCGATCACCTCGTCGTCGCCGTCGCCGCTGCCGCTGCGGTTGTCGCCCTGGTGCACCACCGACCCGTCGCGGGTGGCGAGGTTGTTGTAGAACGCCAGGTCGAAGAGCTGCTCGCCCATGAACTGGACGACCGAGGCGTCCAGGTCGACGTCGCGCTTGGCACCGGCGGGGCCCGCGTTGCGCTCCTGGTCCCAGCCCAGGCCCAGCCGCAGCCGGGTCACCGGCTCGCCGGACTCGGTCGCGAGCGTCCACTCCTGGCCCTTGCTCAGCTCGATCACGAGCCGAAACTACTGCGGCCGACCTACGGACCCGCCTACCGGCGCGCGTACGGACCGGTGCTGGCTCCCCAGACGTCGGCGAGCACGCCGGCCGCGTCCGGGCCGCCGAGCAGCCGGGGCGCGTACGTCGTCGGGTCCATCCGGTACGGCGCCAGCCGCACCGCCCTCAGCTCCGCACCCCAGAAGGTCGCCTCCAGCAGCACCCCCTCGCGGGCCTGGACCGGGAAGCGGGCGGGACCCATGTCGAAGACCAGGTTGCCCAGCGAGTGCAGGACCGGTACGCCGTCGACCGCGTCCACGCCCTGCACCCAGTGCGGGTGCCCGCCGACGACCAGGTCGGCGCCGGCGCGGACCAGGCGCCGCCCGACGACCCGCTGGATGTCTTCCGGCTCGTGGGTGTACTGCGTGCCCCAGTGCGGCAGCACCACCACGACGTCGGCGCGCCGCGCGGCCCGTCGTACGACGGCGGCGACGTGGCGCAGGTCGGCGGCGACGAGCGGACCGGTGCGCGGCGGCATCCGCACCGACAGCGCGCCGGGCTCGGTGCGGGTCGCGCGCGGGGTCTCGCCGATCGCGTTGAAGGCGACGAACGCGAAGCGCACCCCGCCGCGCTCGACGTACGCCGGCCGGCTCGCCGCGGCCAGGTCGCGTCCCGCCCCGACCGGCACGACGGGACTGTCCGCGAGGACGTCGACGGTCTCCACCAGGGCCCGCGGGCCGTAGTCGCCGGCGTGGTTGTTGGCCAGCGACAGCACGTCGAGGCCGGCCCGGCGTATCGGCCCGAGCAGCGCGGGCGTGGCCCCGAACGAGTCCCCGCCCTGGGTCGGCGCCCCGTCGCGCGACAGCGTGCTCTCCAGGTTGGCGACGGCCAGGTCCGCCGACCGCAGCCGGCGTGCCAGCGGTCGGAGCGCGCCGGCCGCGGAGGGCACGCCGCGCACCAGCATCAGGTCGCCGCCGACGACCAGCTCGACCGCGCGCGGGTCGTCGCGCACCGGGTCGACGCCCGCCACCCGGGCCGCCACCACCGTCGGACCGACCTCGTCGAGCGGCACGACCGCGATCGCGCCCGGCCGGCGCTCGACGTCCCGGATCCCCGCGACGACGTCCCGTCCGCGCCAGCGGTCGAGGTCGCCGTCGACGATGCGCCGGTACGCCGCCCGGGACAGCTCCAGCTGCGGCTCGGTCGCGTGCCCGACGACAGCGAGCACCGGGTCGGGCAGGGCCGGTTCGGAGGGCGCCGGTTCGGAGGGCGCCGGCTCGGACGACGCGCTGGAGGGAGTGGACCCCGTCGGCTCCACCTCCGGCGCCGACGCGCTCGTGCAGGCCGTCAGGGTGAGCAGCAGAACCTCGACGGCCGCGCGCACGTCAGTGACCGTCGAGGTAGGACAGCGCCACGTCGACCAGGGAGACCCGCGGCAGCCCGGGGACCTCGTCGATCGGGAACCAGCGGGCCTCGTCGGTGGTGCCGTCGACCTCGTGGGTCAGCTCGCCGCCGGTGATCGTGGCCGCGAAGACGACCCGGACCGCCTTCAGCGCCCGGTCCGTCCCGTTCGCGCGCCGCGTCGGCCCGAAGACGGCGGTGTCGACACCGAGCAGACCGTCGAGACGGACGTCGTACCCCGTCTCCTCGTGGACCTCGCGGACGACCCCCTCCTCGACGGTCTCGGCCAGCTCGACCCCACCGCCCGGCAGCGCCCAGCGGCGCTGGTCGCCCTCGTTCCACAGGGCCAGCAGGATCCGGCCCTCGTCGCGGATGACGGCGTACGCCGCGAGTCGGGTGTCGTACTCGGTGTAGTGCGGCAGCTCGTTCGGATCGGTCACGTGAGCATTCTCGCAAGTCCGCCCCAGTGGAATGTTCTGAACGGCGACGGGCTTCCGGTCTGTATGAGCGTTCCGACCATCACCCTGAACGACCAGACGACCATCCCGCAGCTCGGCTTCGGCACCTACCAGGTCCCGCCCGAGCAGACCGCCGAGACGGTGAGCACGGCGCTCGAGGTCGGCTACCGCCACCTCGACACCGCGCAGATGTACCAGAACGAGCAGGGCGTCGGCGAGGCGATCAAGGCCTCCGGGATCGCCCGCGACGAGCTGTACGTCACCAGCAAGCTGAACAACGGGGTCCACCGCCCCGACGACGCCCGGCGGGCCTTCGACGAGACCCTGACCAAGCTCGGGCTCGACCGGATCGACCTGTTCCTCATCCACTGGCCGCTGCCGACGCTGTACGACGGCGACTACGTCTCGACCTGGCGGACCCTGGCCGAGTTCGTGGCCGACGGCCGCGCGACCTCCGTGGGTGTCTCGAACTTCCAGCCCGAGCACCTCGACCGGATCGTCGCCGAGACCGGCGTGGTCCCGGTCGTGAACCAGATCGAGGTGCACCCCTACTTCACCAACGAGGACGCCCGGGCCGCCTCGATCCGCCACGGCGTCGAGGTCGAGGCCTGGTCCCCGATCGCCCAGGGCGCCGTCCTCGACGACCCGGTGATCGGCAAGATCGCCGCCGCCCACGGCAAGACGCCCTCGCAGGTCACCCTGCGCTGGCACCTGGAGCGCGGCGACATCGTCTTCCCGAAGTCGATGCGCGAGGAGCGGATGCGCGAGAACTTCGACATCTTCGACTTCACCCTCACCGTCGAGGAGGTCGCCACCATCGCCGCCCTCGACCAGGGCGAGGACGGCCGCACCGGCCCCAACCCGGACACCTTCGACTACCTCCCCTGACCCACCCCCCTCCGCCGAGTCGGCGCGAGTTTGCGCCGACTCGGCGCCAAACTCACGCCGACTCGGCGATTTCGGGTCAGCCGAGGGTGCGGCCCCAGGACTCCAGGATCCGGGCGAGGGTCTCCCGGTCGCGGGCGGGGAGCAGGTCGACCAGGCGGTGCTCGTTGGCGATGTGCGCCTCGAAGGCCCGGTCCATCAGCTCCCGGCCCGCAGGGGTCAGCGCGATCACCCGGCCCCGGCCGTCGTGGTCGCTGACCCGCCGGGTCACCCAGCCCTGCTGCACGCAGCGGTCCACCCGCTTGGTGATCGCGCCCGAGGTGACCATGGTGCCGGCGACCAGCGCGCTGGGCGTCAGCTCGTACGGCGGTCCCGTACGCCGCAGCGTCGCGAGCACGTCGAACTCCCCCTCGCCGAGCCCGAACTCGGCGTACACCGCGACCAGCTCCTCGGTCAGCCGGTTGGCGACCCGGTGCAGGCGCGCGATCACGCCCTGCGGGGAGACGTCCAGGTCGGGACGCTCGACGGCCCACTGAGACATCACGACCGCCACATGGTCCGGCTCGTGGCCCGGTTCCGTCGTCACGATGCGGAATATATCTGACCTGGAAACTATTCTGTTTTCCATGGAAACGAATTGGCGGATCCTCGCCACCACCGCGATCGCCCCGATCGCCTGGGGCACGGGCTACTACGTGACGGAGACGTTCCTGCCGCCGGACCGTCCGCTGTTCGGCGCGATGGTGCGGGCGCTCCCGTTCGGGCTGCTGCTGCTCGCGTTCCGGCCCCGACTGCCCACCGGCGACTGGTGGTGGCGCGCGGCGGTCCTCGGCGTGCTCAACGTCGGGGCCTTCTTCGTGCTGATCTTCGTCGCGGCGTACCGACTCCCCGGCGGCCTGGCCGCCACGCTCACGGCCACGTCGCCGATCGCGATCATGCTGCTCGCGTGGCTGCTGGTGCGCGAGCGCCCGCACGTCGCCTCGCTGGCCGGCGCCGCGGTCGGCGCCGCCGGCGTCGCACTGCTGGTGCTCCGTGCCGGCTTCACCGCGGACCCGATCGGGGTGGCCGCCTCGCTCGGGGCGGTCGCGATGTCCTCCCTGGGCTACGTGCTGATCAAGCGCTGGCACGTCCCGGTCGACCTGCTCACCCTCACCGGCTGGCAGCTGGTCGCGGGCGGGCTGGCCCTGCTGCCGGTCGCCCTGATCGTCGAGGGCGCCCCGCCGCCGATCGACGCCCGCGCGGTCGGCGGCTTCCTGTTCATCGGCCTGATCGCCACGGTGCTGGCGAACGTGATGTGGTTCCGCGGACTCCGCGAGCTGCCGGCCGCCGCGGTCTCCCTCGTCGGCCTGCTCAACCCGGTCGCGGGCACGATCGTCGGCGTGGCGCTCGCGGGCGAGGCGTTCGGGCCGACCCAGGCCGGCGGGATGTTCCTGGTCCTGCTGGGCGTGGTCGCGGGTCAGCCCGCCGTCCTCGCCGCTGTCCGGCGACGGCTCGGCAGGACGGCCGGCGCGGCCGTCGAGGAGCAGGAGCAGGAGCAGCAGGATCGGCAGCAGGCCCGGGAGCGAGTGCCGGTCGCGTGAGGCGCCCCGGTCGCGCGTCGGCGATCAGCCGATCGTGACCGTCACGGCGTTGGAGACCTTGCCGCTGTCGGTGTCCTTCATGCGGAACTGGTTCTCACCGAGCTGACCGGTCTGGACGTACGTCGAGAACGTCTCGTCGCTCACCGACGCCGTGACCGGGAACTCGACCCACTCCTCTCCCGCCAGCCGCTCGACCTGCAGGATCGCGCCCTCCCCACCGGGGTAGACACCGGTGAGGTCGACGTTCTGCATCGCCCCGACCTGGGGCTGGCCGAGGGTGAGGACGATCTCGTCGGCAGGGGTCTCCGAGGCCGCGGGGCTCTCGGCCGCCGTCGTCTCCCTGCCCGGGGCGAGCGTGAACGCCGGGTCGTTCGAGTCGGGCGTCTTCGACGGTGTCGGCAGGTAGAGCGACTCGGCCGACGTGCTCTCCGAGGAGCCCGAGTCCTCGCCCAGGCCGAGCACCTGGGTGGCGGCGAGCGCACCGCCGCCGAGCACCAGACCGACGACCACGGCCACTCCGACCAGCGCGGCCAGACCCGTCAGGACGGGACGTCCCTCTCCTTCGGCCACGTGCGGTCACTCCCGGGTCGTCGTGCGGTTGGCGTACGTCGCCATTGTCGGGCACGCGACCCAGCGGACCAAAGCCGCTACCGGGGCTCGAGCACCACCACGGGGATCTCGCGGTCGGTCCAGGCGGCGTACTTCTCGAAGTCGGCGTAGAGGTCGACCAGCCGCGGCCAGAGCAACGCCCGCTCCTCGGGTCCGGCGGTGCGGGCACGGACCGCCCGCTTCTCACCGGGCAGGTGCACGACGGTGTCGGGTGCCGCCAGCAGGTTGGGGTACCACTGCGGGTTCTTCGGCAGCCCGCCCTGGGAGGCGACGACGACCAGGTCCGCGCCGTCGCGCAGGTAGAGCAGCGGGGTGGTGAACGGCCGGCCGGACTTGCGGCCGACGTGGTCGAGCAGCAGCGTCGGGACCGGCTTCTTCCACCCGGCGCCGACGCGCCACTTGTTGCCGACCCGGCCGTTGGTGGCGCGGAAGACCGCGACCTGGGCCTTGGCCATGTACTTGATGACCGTGACGGTCCACGGGGAGTCGAGCCCGTCGGGACGCTGCTCCGGCAGGCCCACTAGATCGTCCGCTTCCAGACGATCTCCTCGTGCAGCTGCCGGCTGCGCCAGCCGTCGGGCGTCCGCACCATCGCGTGGTGGTAGATCCCGCCGAACTCGGCCACCTTGCCGCCGGCGTCCGGCCCACTGAGCGGCATGGGATTGTGGAAGTAGGCGTCCACCGTGGCCTCGTCGCCGTCGAGCGCGATGTCGACCTGCTGGAG
The DNA here is from genome assembly GCF_022919075.1 of Nocardioides sp. W7. Taxonomy (NCBI): domain Bacteria; kingdom Bacillati; phylum Actinomycetota; class Actinomycetes; order Propionibacteriales; family Nocardioidaceae; genus Nocardioides; species Nocardioides sp. W7. The sequence goes on from NZ_CP095078.1 coordinate 551,753, forward strand.
GCCGTGCATCCGCTTCGGGAAGAAGACCGGCAGCACCTCGGCCAGCCACGGCTTGACCTCGGCGTACGACGCCGAGATGCCGCCGGACTCGGTGTAGTCGATGGCCGCGTCGGGCGTGAACACCGTGTCGAGGCCGTCCCAGTCATCGGTATCGATCGCGCGCGTATAGCGGATCAATACTTGGGTGATCTCGAGCCGGTCACTGATCTCCTGGAGGTCCACGGTCCGAACTCTGGCAGATAACTGAAACACGTTCTAGTGTTCGGACTTATGCGATTCACCTACGCCGAGGCGATGACCCAGGCGACGTACTACGCCCCGCTCGCCCAGGCTGCCGAAGCCGCCGGCTACACCAGCATGACGGTGGCCGACAGCCTGATCTACCCCGAGACCTCCGACTCGAAGTACCCCTACACCGACACCGGCGACCGGGAGTTCCTCGACGGCAAGGAGTTCATCGAGGCGATGGTGCTGTGCGCGCACCTGTTCGCCGTGACCACGACGCTGCGGCTGACCCCGTTCGTCATCAAGCTCCCCGTCCGCCCGCCCGTGCTGGTCGCCAAGCAGGCCTCCTCGCTGGCGTTCCTCTCCGGCAACCGGCTCGGCCTCGGCGTCGGCATCTCGCCGTGGCCCGAGGACTTCGCGAACCTCGGCGTCTCCTGGGCGCGGCGCGGCAAGCGGATGGACGAGTGCATGGACATCCTGCGCGGGCTGACCACCGGCGAGTTCTTCAGCTACTCCGGTGAGTTCTACGAGATCGACTCGCTCAAGCAGTCCCCCGGCGCGACCGAGAAGATCCCGCTGCTCGTGGGCGGGCACGTCGACGCCGCCCTGCGCCGCGCCGTACGCAAGGGCGACGGCTGGATGCACGCCGGCGGCGACGGCGAGGAGCTCGACCGGCTGCTGAAGCGGCTCGCCGAGATCCGCGCCGAGGAGGGCGACACCCGCGACGACTTCGAGGTGCACGTGATCTCGTACGACGCCTACGACCTCGACGGCATCAAGCGCCTCGAGGACAAGGGCGTCACCGACTGCATCGTCGGCTTCCGGGTGCCCTACGTCAAAGGCCCCGACACCGAGCCGCTGGAGACCAAGATCAAGCACCTCGAGCAGTACGCCGAGAACATCATCAGCAAGGTGAACCGATGAGCGAGAGCCTCAACCTCACCAAGCCGCTCCAGGACGCGATCGCGGAGGCCGAGGAGCTGATCGCGAACGCGCCGTTCATCCGGACCGAGGCCGACCGACTGGAGGGCTACGACTACCTCGCCGGCCGGATCCGGATGGCCATGCAGATGGCCTTCGACTACGACCTGGACCGGCCGATCTTCATCAACCCGACCCACCAGTTCTCCCGGCAGGGCCTCGACAACCCCGACGCGATCTACTTCAACGCCTACCTCCGCGAGGGGGTCGAGTACGTCGTCCGTGGCCGCCGCGGCACCAGCGCCGACCTGTCCTTCCAGGTGATGGGCGGGTCGTACTCCGCCGACTCGGCGGCCACCAGCCTGATGGCCTTCGACGACCGGGAGCTGGAGAAGGACGCCGACGGCAACTTCGAGTTCACCTACGTCGCCGAGCCGGGCGCGAAGACGCTGATCGTGCGCGAGGTCTTCAACGACTGGGACACCGAGGAGCGCGGCACGATCACCATCGAGCGGCCCGACACCCTCGGCAAGCCGGCCAAGCCGTTCTCGCAGGCGACGCTCGCGAAGAAGTACGACGTGGCCGCCCGGTCGCTGGTCGGCTCGATCCACACGTGGTTCGCATTCCCCCAGTTCTTCCAGTACAAGGAGCCGGTCAACACTCTCACCGTCCCTCAGTCCACCCCCGGTGGCCTGGCCTCGCAGCGCTCCTCGATCGGCCACTACGAGCTCGCCGAGGACGAGGCGATGATCGTGACGGTCCCGGAGTGCACCGACTGCGCCTACCAGGCCATCCAGATCGGCTCAGACTGGTACGCCTCGACCGACTACGAGACCCACCAGACCTCGCTGACCAAGGCGCAGGCGGTCACCGACCCCGACGGCAAGATGCGGTTCGTGATCTCCGAGGGCAACCCTGGGGTCGCCAACTGGCTGGAGGCCCTCGGCCACCGCACCGGCGCCATGATGCTGCGCTGGCAGCGCCTGGATCGCGACCTCGGCCCCGAGGACGGCCCCGTGGTCGAGATCTGCAAGCTCGCCGAGGTGGCCGACCGGCTCCCTCACTTCTCCCCCGTCACCACCGAGGAGTACGCCGCGCGGATCGCCGCGCGTCAGCGCTCCGTTGCCCGAAGGATGATCTCTTGAGCGAGCCCGGATACGCCGAAGCCCACGACACCTCGATCGAGGAGCGCTACACCGCCGTACCCCTGCTGAAGGGCAAGGTCGTCGTCATCTCCGGCATCGGCCCCGGCCTGGGCCGGTCCCTGGCCGACGAGGCCGCCAAGATGGGCGCCGACCTGGTGATCGCCAGTCGCACCGAGTCCCGCCTCCTCGAGCTCCAGGCGGACCTCGAGGGCCACGGGGTCAAGGTCGTCAGCGTGGTCACCGACGTGACCGACGAGGACTCGCGGGTGAACCTGCGCGACAAGACCCTCGAGGCGTTCGGCCGCGTCGACTGCGTCATCAACAACGCGTTCACGATCCCGCCGATGGACCCGATCACCCAGATCGACCCGCGCAAGCTCGCGAAGGTCAACGAGACCAACGTCTTCGCCCCGCTGCGACTCTCGGCACTGTTCGCCGACGCGCTCGCGGAGAGCAAGGGCTCGATCATCATGCTGAACTCCTGCGTCTCGTTCTCGTCGCAGCCCGAGTACGCCGGCTACAAGCTCTCCAAGGGCGCGCTCGCGCACCTCGCCTCCTCGCTCGCGACCGAGCTCGGCCCCCGCGGCATCCGGGTCAACAGCGTCGCCCCGTCGTACATCTACGAGGACGTCAACCGCGGCTACTTCGACTACCTCGCCGCGGTCGAGGACAAGACGCACGAAGAGGTGTACGCCGAGAAGGCCGCCCCGACCGACCTCCGGCGGCTCGCCTCGTCGGAGGAGATCGCCCGCTCGACGCTGTTCCTCGCCTCCGACCTGGCCTCGGCGGTGACGGGGCAGATGCTGACCGTCGACTGCGGCGAGTTCCACGACTGACGATGAGCGACAACATCATGGTGCGCACGCGCCCCGACGTCGGTTCGTACGACGACATCGTGGCGGCCGCGCAGCGCAGCACCGGCCTGAGCGACTTCGGGGGCACCGACCACGAGGAGGGACTCCGGCTGCTGGCCGAGGACCTCGCCTCCCCCGAGGCCGGCCTCACCCCGCTGGGCAACTACTTCCAGCGCTCCGAGGTCAAGGGGGCGCTGGTCGGCCGGCTGCTCACCCAGGCCCGGTTCACCGAGCGCCCCGAGCACCGCGACGTACCCATCGAGCGGCCGATCTTCCTGATGGGCCTGCCGCGCACGGGGACGACGGCACTGCACCGGCTGCTGCACGCCGACCCGATCTCGCAGGGGCTGGAGATGTGGCTGACCCAGTACCCCCAGCCGCGGCCCCCGCGCGAGACCTGGGAGAGCGACCCGATCTTCACCGCCATGCAGCAGGCGTTCGCAGCGCACCACACCGAGTCGCCGGAGTTCATGGGGATCCACTACATGGATGCCACGACCGTCGAGGAGTGCTGGCGGCTGCTGCGCCAGACCGGGAAGTCCAACTCGTACGAGTCGCTGGCCAACATCCCCCGCTACACCGAGTGGCTGGCCGAGCAGGACTGGACCGACGCCTACGCCCGGCACAAGGAGAACCTCCAGCTGGTCGGGCTCAACGACCCCGAGAAGCGCTGGGTGCTGAAGAACCCCTCGCACATGACCGCGCTCGACGCCCTGATGGCGGTCTATCCCGACGCGCTGGTCGTCTACACCCACCGCGACCCGGTGGTCTGCATCGCCTCGTCCTGCTCGCTGTCGGCGGAGACCACCGCGGGCCACAGCACGACGTACGTCGGCGACGTCGTCGGCCGGACCCAGCTCGACCTGTGGTCGCGCTCCTTCCACGCCTTCCACGACGCGCGGCCGTCGTACTCCCCGGACCAGTTCGCGGACGTGGCGTTCTCGGACCTGCGCGCCGACCCGCTCGGGGTGACGCGGGGGATCTACGAGCAGTTCGGGCTGGACTGGACCCCCGAGGCCGAGGCCGCGATCACCGCCATCGACCGCGAGGCCCGCGAGGGCAAGGCGGCGCCGTCGCACCGCTACTCCCTCGACGACTACGGGCTGAGCGAGACCCAGGTGCGAGAGGCGTTCGACCGATGACGCCGAAGCGGGTCGTCGTCTGGGGCACCGGCGTCGTCGGCAAGATGGTGATCGCGGAGATCGTCGACCACCCGCTCTTCGAGCTGGTCGGCGTCGGCGTCTCGAACCCCGCCAAGGTCGGTCGTGACGCGGGCGAGATCTGTGGGCTGCCGGCGACCGGCGTACTCGCCACGGACTCCGTCGAGTCGCTGGTCGCACTGCGCCCGGACGCGCTGGTCCACTACGGCCCGACGGCCCAGCACGCCGACGAGAACATCCGGGTGATGTCGGCGTTCCTGCGCGCCGGGATCGACGTCTGCTCGACGGCGATGACGCCCTGGGTGTGGCCGCAGATGAAGCAGAACCCGGCGCCCTGGATCGACCCGATCACCGCGGCGTGCGAGGAGGGCGGCTCGTCCTGCTTCACCACCGGCATCGATCCCGGCTTCGCCAACGACCTGTTCCCGCTGACCCTGATGGGGCTGTGCGGCCGGGTCGACTCGGTGCGGGCCTCGGAGCTGCTGGACTACACCGACTACGAGGGTGACTACGAGGACGAGATGGGGATCGGCCGCCCGCCCTCCTTCAAGCCCCTCCTCGAGATCCCCGACCTCCTGGTGATGGCGTGGGGCGCGACGGTGCCGATGATCGCGCACGCCGCCGGCATCGAGCTCGACGACATCACCACGACCTGGGAGAAGTGGGTGACGCCCACCGACCGGAAGACGGCGAAAGGCGTCATCTCCGCCGGCGACGTCGCCGCGATCCGCTTCACCATCAACGGCGTGTACGACGGCCGCGAGGTGATCACCCTCGAGCACGTCAACCGGATCGGTCTCGACGCCGCCCCCGAGTGGCCGGCCGGCTCCGCCGACGACGTCTACCGCGTCGACATCGTCGGGTCGCCGTCGATCAGCCAGGAGACGGCGTTCCGGTTCACCGACGGCTCCGGCCGCTCCCCCGCCGTCGCCGGCTGCCTGGCGACCGGCCTGCGCGCGCTCAACGCCGTACCCGCCGTCAACGACCTGCCGCCCGGCTGGGTCACCGCGTTGGATCTGCCGCTGGTGCCGGGGGTGGGCACGATCCGCTGAGGGCCTTGCTGCGGCGGGCCGGGCCGGGGAGTTTCCTCACGCGCCGGGCTCCCGACCCCCTTCTCCACAGCCGCCCGGCACCACGGTTTGCCGGCCCCCGGGGTACGGCGATGCTGCTCGGGCATGACGAGACTCCTGGACCTGACCATCGCCCTCCCGCCCCGCTGGCGGCGGCGCTCGGATCCCGACCACGGGGTGCTGGTGCACGCCCGGGCGGGCGGCGTACCTCCGAGCGGCACCCCGCCCGAGCTGGTGCTCCGCTGCACGCCGGTGGACGAGGGGCTGAACGAGTGGCGGCGGGCGGCGCACGCCGAGCTCGGCCACCGGCTCGACGGTTTCGACCTCGAGGACGAGGACGCGTTCGAGCTGGAGGGCCGGCCGGTGGTCTACGCGCGGTTCGCGCACCGGCTCGGCCTGGCCGAGCTGGTCAGCGAGCAGTGGTCGTGGCTGGTCGGGCGCACCGGCATCACCCTGACCGGCACGGTGGCCCGGGAGGACTACGCCGACTACTGCGACGTGTTCGAGGCGGTCGCCGCGACGTTCGAGCCCGGGACCCGCGCGGCCTGACGCCGGTGCTCGCGCGGACTCACCCCGCGTGCCCGCTTGAACGCGGTCGACAGCGCGAACGGCGTGCCGTACCCCACCTGCCGCGCCACCTCGGCCACCGTCGCGTCCGGGTCGAGCAGCAGGTCGGCGGCGAGGGCGAGGCGCCACTCGGTCAGGAAGGCCATCGGGGGTACGCCGACCACCGCCGCGAACCGTCGCGCGAACGCCGCCCGCGAGACCCCGCCCGCCGCGGCCAGCTCGGCCACGGTCCAGGACCGCTCCGGGTGATGCTGGAGCAGCCGCAGCGCGGGACCGACGACCGGGTCGCCCTGGCCGACGTACCACCCCGGCGGCTCGGCGTCGGGCCGGTCGAACCACGCCCGCAGCACCGCGATCAGCAGCAGGTCGAGCAGCCGATCGAGGACCGCGTCCTGTCCCGGGGCGTCCTTGACGATCTCGTCGCCCAGCAGCGCCACCAGCGGCGAGTCGAGCTCGTCGGCGCGCAGCACCAGCAGCGGCGGCAGGGCCCGGAGCAGCCGGCCGCTGACCTCGCCCTCCAGCAGGTACGCGCCGGTGAGCAGCACCGTCTCGCCCACCGCACTGTTGCCCCAGCTGCGCACCCCTTGGTGCAGCTCCTCGGCGAGCTCGCGACCGTCCGGCGTCACGCAGATCTGTCCCGGCATGATCACCGCGAACGGGTCCGCACCCGGGGTGTCGACGACGCTCCAGTGGTCGGGGCCCCGGGCGATCGCGACGTCGCCGGCCTCGAGGCGTACGGCGGGGCCGCGGTCCGGGACCGCCCACGCCTGCCCCCGCACCACGGCCGTGACCGACAGCGGCGACTCGTCCTCCAGCCGGACTGCCCAGGGCGCCTCCAGCAGGACGCGGACCAGGAACGCACCCCGGGCGCGGGGGCCGTCGAGCAGCGCAGCGAGGCCGTCCATCTCGTCAACGTAGACGATGGCGTATGAATTCGGCACCCACAGCGATGGATCGTCTCGCTCCCCGGATCCAGGCTGGTCCCATGACCGAGACCCTCGACTCCCTCCGCGGACCGCTCCTGACCGCCGCCGTCGTGCTGGGCGGCCTGCAGGCCGGCACCTACTACACCTGGGCGAGCGGCGTGATGCCCGGCCTCGGCCGGGTCGACGACCGCACGTTCGTGCACGCCATGCAACAGATGAACGTCGCCATCGTGAACCCGGTCTTCCTGGCCAGCTTCCTCGGCGCCCCGGTCGCCGCCGGGCTCGCGGTCCTCGCCACCGGCGGGACGGCCCGGACCTGGGTGCTCGCCGGCGCCGGCCTCGCGGTCGCGACCGTGGTGATCACCGGCGCCCTCAACGTCCCACTCAACAACGCTCTCGACGCCGCCGGCCCGGTCGGCTCGATCCGCGACCTGGCCGCGGTGCGGGCCGACTTCGAGTCCGCCTGGCGGCGCTGGAACGTTCTGCGCACCCTCACCTCCACCGCCTCGGTCGCCTGCCTGACCTGGGCCGCGCTCCACACCTGACCCGCTCGGACGGCCGAGTCAGCAGAAGTGGATGACCGAGTCAGCACCAGTAGTGCTGACTCGGCGAACACGCGCGCGGGCCGGCGGTTACGTGCCCGCTGCGCCCAGGTGGCGGCGCAGGAACGCCACCTGGTGCTCCAGCGCCGGCTCGAACCAGTCCTTGCCGGGCCACACGTCGAAGTGGTCGCACGGGTAGTGGCGCACCTCGGCGCGGCCGTCGAAGGCGGCCTTGGCGGCGGCGTACGGCGGGGCGCTGCGGTCGAAGTCGGCGATCTGGACGAGCATCGGGGCCCGGACGTGCTTGGCCTCCTTGGCGGGCCGGTGGCCACCGAGCTCCAGCCCGACCGCGGCGTCGACCTCGTTGCGCCAGGTGGGGCCGGCGATCGCGAGGTAGTCCTCCCGCGCGCCCGGCAGGGTCAGCGCGCCGAGCTCGCCGGGGGCGGCGACGACCGGCATCAGCACCTGGCGGCCGACCCGGCTGCGGACGCCCGCGACCGTGGAGCGCAGCATCGACGACGGCTTGTGGTGCGCCATCGCGTGCCGACCCGCGGCCAGGCCGTCCACGAGCGGCGTCAACGAGACCACGGCGGCGACGTCGTCGCGGTGGGCGGCCGCGGCGAGCACATGGCCGCCGGCGAGCGAGACGCCCCAGAGCACCAGGCGCCTCGGGTCGACGCCGGGCAGCCGGGCCGCTGCGGCCATCGCGGCCCGGTAGTCCTCGAGCTGATCGGCCATGGACACGACCTGACGCGGCGTCCCCTCCGAGGAGCCGAAGCCGCGGTAGTCGAAGGCGAGCACGTCGACGCCGGCCTTCGCCAGCCCGACGGCGTACGGCTCCAGCCCGGAGTCCTTGGTGCCGGCCAGGCCGTGCGCCATGACGACGACGGGCCGACCGGCCGCGCTGGCGAGCTCGTCGCCCGCGCCCGCGAAGTGCCAGGCGTCGCAGGCGACGCCGCCGGAGGTGAAGGTGAGGGACTCGTAGCTCATCGGATGCTCCCGTAGATCGTGCTCAGCCAGAGGTGCACGACCGCGTCGACATGGGTCTCCCAGTCGAAGCCGTCGGCGGCGTCGGTGGCGCGGACCAGCCGCTCCAGCGCGCGGTCGTTGACGTCCATCAGCGCGGTCGCGATCGCGACCGCCGGCGGCCCGCCGGACTCCTGCCGGGCCACCCGCTCCGCGTCGATCACGGCCGCGACCACCTCGACGAACGACGCGATGTGGGTGTCCCAGCGCTCGCGGGCGGCCGCGCTGGTCGCCCGCGCCTCGAGCATCGCGCGGTAGACGTGCGGCCGCTGGGTCCAGCCGTCGAAGACGGTGCGGATCGCGGCCGCGGTCCGGTCGCGCATCGTCCCGTCGCCGCCGAGCAGGTCCGCGGCACCCCAGGCCTCGTCGTACATCTCGTCCATCAGGGCGGCCACCGCGGCCGCCTTGTTGTCGAAGTAGAAGTAGAACGCCGAGCGCGTCACGCCCGCGCGCCGCGACAGGTCGGCGACGTTGATGTCCTCCAGGCGCGCGTCCGGGCCGGCCTCGCGCAGGTGCTCGTCGAGGGCGGCGAGGAGGGCGGTACGGCGCCGGTCGCCGCGGGTGAGACTCATCCGCGGCCCGTCAGCGTCGGCACGCCGTACGTCGCGGCCCGCTGCACGCCGGCCGGCAGCTCCTTGGTGCGCAGGTTGTGCTCGTAGACGAAGTAGTCGAGCTGGTGGGTGTGCCGCGGCCGGTCGAGCATGTGGCCGGTGTAGAGCCGCATGTCGGCGTCGATCACCTGCTCCATCTCGGCGAGGTCGGGCAGCGCGTAGCGGCCGACGGCGTACGCCCCGAGCAGGCGGGCCTGGCTCTCCACGAACGGGAACAGCGTCGGCGTGGCCTGGGCGAACCCCATGAAGACCAGGTCCTCCATGCCGGGCTTGAACATCCGCTTGTAGAGCCGGATGTGGTTCTCCGGGGCGCTGATGAAGCCCTCGTCGAAGAACGGGAAGCTGATGTTGTAGCCGGTCGCGTAGATGATCACGTCGAAGTCGGCGCTGGTGCCGTCCTCGAAGTGCACGGTCTCGCCGTCAAGCCGGGCGACGTCGCCCTTCGGGGTCACGTCGCCGGACTTCAGCCGCACCGGCAGCTCGCTGGACTGGGTGGGGTGGGCCTCGAAGAACTTGTGGTTGGGCTTGGGGAGGCCGTACAGCGTCGGGTCGGAGGCGGTGAAGCGCTGGCCCCACTGGGCGACCTTGCGCTGCCAGCTCAGCGGCACGTGCGGGCTGGTGCGGTAGTTCATGTCGGCGGCCTTGCCGTACATCAGCTTCGGCACGATCCACGCGCTGCTGCGCGTCGACAGCGTCACCTCGTTGCGCAGCGCCCGCTGGGAGAGCTCGACGGTGATGTCGGCGGCGCTGTTGCCCAGCCCGACGACCAAGATCCGCTGGTCCATCAGGTTCAGCGGCGTCCACGGGTCGATGTAGTGGTGCGAGTGGATCGAGGCGCCGGTGAACTCGCCCGGGAACTCCGCCGTGCGCGGGTCCCAGTGGTGGCCGTTGGCGACCACGAGCAGGTCGAAGCGGCGTACGTCGCCCGCCTGGTCGGTGATCTCCCAGCCCCCGTCGGGAAGCCGCTCGGCACGCTCCACGCCGTTCTCGAACTCGATGCGGTCGCGCAGCCCGAAGGTGTCGGCGTACGCGTCGAGGTAGTCCTTGATCAGGGTGTGGTGCGGGAAGTCGGGGTAGTCGTCCGGCATCGGGAAGTCCCGGAACGACAGCTGGTGCTTCGAGGTGTCGATGTGCAGCGAGCGGTAGGCGCTGCTGTGACCGTTGGGGTTGCCGAACGCCCAGTTGCCGCCGACCCGGTCGGAGGCCTCGAAGCAGGTGTACGGCACGCCGTAGTCGCCGAGCATCTTGGCGGCGGTCAGGCCGCTGATGCCCGCGCCGATGACAGCTGTGGTGGGTCCTGGCATGACGGGGACGCTAGGGCCTAAGTTGACACGCGTCAATTGGTGTCCCACGTCACTCATGGAGGTTCTTCGTGCCTGAATCCAGTTCCCGCGTCGCCATCGTCGTCGGCGGTGCCTCCGGCATCGGGGCGGCCTGCGCCGTCGCGCTCGCCGCCGACGGCTGCGACGTCGAGGTCGCCGACCTGCCCGAGGTCGACGTCACCTCCGAGACCTCGGTCGCGTCGTTCTTCGACGCCGTCGTCGCGGAGCACGGTCGCGTCGACGTGGTGGTCAACAGCGCCGGGGTGAGCACCCTGATGGCCGTGGCCGACCACGACGTGGCGGAGTTCCGGCGGGTGGTCGACGTGAACCTCACCGGCGGCCTGATCGTGATGAAGCACGCTGCCCGGGTGCTGACGTCCGGAGGCTCGATCACGTCGCTGACCTCGCTAAACGCCCGGCAGCCGGGGGCGGGGATGGCGGCGTACTGCTCCGCCAAGGCCGGGCTGGCCATGCTCACCGAGGTCGCCGCGCTCGAGCTCGGCCCCCGCGGCATCCGGGTCAACGCGGTCTCCCCCGGCCTGGTCGTCACCCCGCTCACCGAGCCCGCGATGGGGATCCCGGGCATCGAGGAGGACTACCTCGCCAACACGCCCCTCGGCCGCTCCGGGTCACCCGAGGAGATCGCCGACGCGGTCGTCTGGATCTCGCGCGCCGGCTGGCTGACCGGTGAGGTGCTGGACCTCAACGGCGGCGCACACCTCCAGCGCTACCCCGACCTCCTGGCGCACGTAGCGCGCGCGTTCGGCTGAGTCCGCACCGGCGGCGCGGCCGAGCCCGGGGAAGTCACGGGAGCAGGCCGCGCCGTCGCGCGACCGCGGCGGCCTCGGTGCGGCCGGCGGCGCCGAGCTTGGCGAGGATGTTCGAGACGTGCACCGAGACCGTCTTGGCGCTGATGAACAGCTGCTTGGCGATCTCTCCGTTCGAGCGCCCCTCGGCGACCAGCGCCAGGATCTCGGTCTCCCGCGCGGTCAGTGCGGACGGCGCCGATTCCGAGGAGCGGACCGCGTGGGACCCCAGGGTGCGCAGCTCCTCCAGGAGCGGCTTCGCGCCCAGGGCGCGGGCCGTCGTACGCGCCTGATCGGCGATCTCCCGCGCGCCGGCGGGGTCGCCGCTCGCACGCAGGATCCCCGCCAGCCCGGCGCGCACCCGGGCCAGCTCGTGCACGTGGCCGAACTCCGCGAAGACCGCGGCCGCTTCGCGCCACCCCTCGACCAGCGCCTCCTGCGACGGCGCGTCGACGCCGGCGAGCCAGCGCAGCCGCAGCCGCTCCGCATCCAGTCGCTCGACCCAGGCGCGACCCTCGGGGCCCCAGTGGCCGGACGGGTCGGAGTAGCGCAGCAGCACCTGATGGCCGTCGGCGTGCAGCCGGTCGGCGTCGACGACGACCCGGTCCCGTTCGGCGGCGTTCATCCGCGGCACCAGCGGGGCCAGCGCGGCCATGGTCACCGCGGCCAGCCGGATCCGGGCGCTGAACCACTCGTGCCAGATCTGGCTGAGCACCCCGACGGCGTCGTCGTACGCCGCCAGCACCGCCGCCGCGTCGTCACCCCGGCCGGCCGCCACGATCTGCAGCTCGGCGGCGTGGATGGCGATGCCGCCCTCCCGCTCCCAGAGCCGGCGCAGCTCCTGCGCCTCACGGGACACGTCCCCGCCCCGGGCCTGCTCGACCAGCAGCCGGACACAGTCGAGGATCGCCCGCGGGATCGGCGGCGGATTCGGGTCGGTGATCTCGGTCAGCGCCAGCACGTCGTCCCAGCGCCCCTGCACGTGCATCACCCAGGCGAGCTGCCAGCGCGACTCGAAGCCGTACGGCGCCCACGGCACGCCGGCCGTCGTCGCCGTCGCGATGGCGCTGCGAAACCACTCCTCGGCCGCCTCGAACTCCCCCCAGTCCTCGAAGGAGCGACCCAGCAGGAACCGGCCGCGGAGCTCGCTCATCACCGCCCCGGTGCGCTCGGCCCGCTCGACGGCGTCGACCAGCGCGGCGCGCAGCCCCTCCTTCGGGCCCGCCTTCTTCAGCCCGCTGAGGGTGGTGATCGCGTCGGAGGCGAGCTCGTTGAGGTCGAGCTGCTCGGCCAGGGCGAGCGCGTCCATCGCCACCGTGTGCGCCTCGTCGTACCGGCCGCGTGAGGCCAGGATCCGGGCGTGGGCGGCGAGGGCGCGGGCCCGCAGCGGGCTCTCGCCCCGGGGCGCCAGCGCGAGCGCCTCCGCGGAGAGCACCGTGGGGTCGATCGCGGTCTCGGTGAGGTAGACGGCGTTGGCCTGGGCGATCAGCATCCGGGAGCGCTCGGCGTCGGTGGCCGCCTCGGGCAGCCGGCCCAGCTGCTCCTCGATCAGCGCCGCCGCCCGCTCGGGGTCGCCGCTCGCGTTCAGGGCCTCGGCGGCGGAGACGACCAGCTTCGAGACGTCGATGTCGCAGACCTGCGCGAGGCGCGGGTGCTCGATCAGCTCCAGCGCCTGCTGGTAGTGGTACGCCGCCTCGTCGGGACCGCCCACCTCGGTGGCCTCGCGACCGGCCTGGATGCTGGCGTCGAGGGCGACCTCGAGGTCCATCGCCAACCGGGCGTGCCGGGCCAGCTCGGCGGCCGTGCCACGGGCCCGACGCTCGCTCAGTGCCGCGGCGTACCGGCCGTGCAGCCGCACCCGCTCGCCCGGCAGCAGGTCGTCGTACACCGCCTCGGCGAGCAGCGCGTGGCGGAAGGCGTAGCTGCCGCGGTCGGCGACCAGGACGTTCATCTCGACCGAGCGGCGCAGCCCCTCGTCGAGCGCCGCCTGGTCCAGGCCCGAGGCCGAGGCGAGCATGTCGTGGGCGACCTTGCGGCCGCTGACGCTGGCCGTGCGGACGACCTGGCGGGCGGTGTCGTCGAGCCGGTCCAGGCGCACCAGCAGTACGTCGGCGAGGTCGGCGGGCACCCAGCTGTCGCCCCCGGAGGCCGCACTGGCGAGTTCCTCGACGAAGAAGGCGTTGCCGTCGGCGCGGTCCACGATGCCCTCGACCACGCTCGCGAGCTCCTTCGCGTCGAGGCCCTCGGGCACCAGCCGCGCGACCAGCACCCGCACCGCCTCGTCGGGCAGCGGGCCCAGTGCGATCCGGTCGACGCCGCGCAGCCGCGACCACTCGGCGACCTGGCTGCGCAGCGGGTGCCGGCGGTGCAGGTCGTCGGAGCGGTACGACGCCACCAGGCCCACCGGTCCGGCGAACGGCCGGGAGAACAGGAAGCTGAGCAGGTCGCGGGTCGAGCGGTCGGCCCAGTGCGCGTCCTCGATGACGAGCAGCAGCGGCGCGCGCTCGGCGACCCGCTCGAGGAGCAGGTGGACGGCGGCGAACAGGTCACCGCGGTCGAGCGCGGCCGCGTCGCCACGACTGGCCTCGTCGCGGCCCGCGTCGGCGCTGAGGACCCGCCGACCGGGTTGGAGCCGCTCCAGGGCGGGGTGCGTGGCGACGACGCGCTCGACGAGGTCGGGGAGGTCGACGGCGAGGCGCCCGAGCACCTCGGAGAAGGGCAGGTACGGCAGCGCGCTGTCGCCGAAGTCCAGGCAGTGCCCCGCGACCACCTGCCAGCCCTCGGTGAAGGCCCGGTCCCGCAGCTCGGTCAGCAGCCGGGTCTTCCCGACGCCGGCGTCCCCGGACAGCAGCACCACCCCGCCGCGGTCGGCTCCGGACGCACCGACACCGAGCGACGTCGCGATCTCCGTCAGCTCGGTGTCTCGGCCGACCATCGCGGTCGGCGTCCGGTTGGGGTGCTCCACGGGATCCATGATCCCGGGTACTGCGGCCAGGTGGCCGGCATTTACCACCGGGGATCAGCGGGCGTTGTCGCTGGCCTCGGCGGGACGTCGTACCCGCGGGACGCGGACGAAGCCCCGGCGACGACCGGCGACCCCGTTGCGGATCCGGTTGCTCCGGACCTCCATCTCGCTCTTGACGAACACGTTGCTCTCGAACATCTCAGGGCTCCTCAGTCCTCGGTTGATGCCCCGAGATTCGTCCTCTGAGGTAGCCGCGCACATCGGGCAGATGCCTTACCTTCCCGAACCGCGGGGTGCGGCTACCTCAGACGGCCCGCCCGCCGATCCAGGTGCCGGAGACGAGCGGGACCCCGGGCCGGTAGGCGAGATGCACGTGGCTCGGGGCGTCGACGGCGAAGAAGTCGGCCCTGCTCCCGACGGTCAGGCGGCCGACGTCGTCACGGTCGAGGGCGGCGGCCCCACCGGCGGTCGCCGCGTGCACCGCCTCGGCGGGCGTCATCCCCAGCTCCCGGACGGCCAGCGCGACGCAGAACGGCATCGAGGAGGTGTACGACGACCCCGGGTTGCAGTCGCTGGCCAGCGCGACCCGGACGCCGGCGTCGAGGAGCCGACGGGCGTCGGGGTAGGGCTGCCGGGTCGAGAACTCCACACCCGGCAGCAGGGTCGCGACCGTGCCGCTGTCGCGCAGCGCGTCGACGTCGGCGTCGTCGAGGTAGGTGCAGTGGTCGACGGCGGCCAGGCCGAGCTCCGCCGCCAGGCGTACGCCGGGTCCCGGGCCGAGCTGGTTGGCGTGCAGCCGGCCGCGCAGCCCGGCGGCCGCGCCCGCGGCCAGGACGGTCCGCGCCTGGTCCTCGTCGAAGGCGCCGCGCTCGCAGAACACGTCGATCCAGCGGGCGAAGGGGCGGGCCGCCTCGAGCATCGGGCCGGTGACCAGGGCGACGTACTCCTCCGGGGTCGTGCCGTCGGGGACCACGTGCGCGCCCAGGAAGGTGGTCTCGTCGGTGAACTGCCGCGCGACCGCGAGGCTGCGCGCCTCGTCGCGGACGCTCAGGCCGTAGCCGCTCTTGATCTCCACGGTCGTCGTGCCCTGCCGGTGCATCTCGGCGACCAGCCGCGCGACGTGCGCGCTGAGCTGCTCGTCGGTGGCGGCCCGGGTCGCGGCCACCGTCGTACGGATCCCGCCCGCGGCGTACGGCTCGCCGGCCATCCGGGCCGAGAACTCCGGCGCGCGGTCGCCGGCGAAGACCAGGTGGCTGTGGCTGTCGACGAAGCCGGGCAGGACCGCGCGCCCGCCCAGGTCGTACGCCGCGTCCGCGGCCGGTGCGTCGGCGACCGGGCCGACCCAGGCGACCTTCGTGCCCTCGACGACGAGCGCGGCGTGGGAGTGGATCCCGAGCAGGTCGTCGCGCTCGGGATCGTTGGTGACCAGCTCGGCGATGCCGGTGAACAGGGTGGACGTCACGTCATCGACCTCTCGGCGGTCGTCGGGTGCGGCGCTCCTCATACTGTCCGACATGGAGTTCACCGACGTCGTCCGCCGCCGCCGGATGGTGCGCCGCTACACCGACGAGCCGGTCGACCCGGCGGTCGTCGACCGCGCCCTGGCCAACGCGACCCGCGCTCCGAGCGCCGGCTTCAGCCAGGGCTGGGCGTTCCTGGTGCTGGACACGCCCGACGACGTACGACGCTTCTGGGCCGCCACCAGCGACCCGGCCCGGGAGCCGGACTCGTGGCTGCGCGGCATGATGACCGCCCCGGTCGTGATCCTCCCGTGCAGCAGCAAGGCGGCGTACCTCGACCGCTACGCCCAGCCCGACAAGGGCTGGACCGACCGCGACGAGGCCCGCTGGCCGATGCCGTTCTGGCACCTGGACACCGCGATGGCCAGCCTGCTGATCCTGCAGACGGCCGTCGACGCGGGTCTGGGCGGCTGCTTCTTCGGGGTGCCGCCGCACGCGGACCGCGCGGTGCGCGACGCCTTCGGCATCCCCGACGACCACGACCCGGTCGGCGTCATCACGCTGGGCCATCCCGCCGACGGCGGCGCGCAGGGCTCGCCGGCCCGGCGTCGCCGCCGGCCGCTCGACGAGGTCGTCCACCGCGGCAGCTGGAGCGGTACGACGGGTCACTGACCCAGCAGACCGTCCCGCGCCCGGCCCCACAAGACGCCGCACCGCAGCACGGTCTCGGATCCGAGAGCGGCTCCGCACGAGTAGCCTTCCGCGCCATGACAGCCACGGACGACACGGACGACACGGCGAGCGACCGCGCGGTCGCGAAGCTGCAGGCACTGGTCCGGATCCCGACGGTCAGCCACCGCGACCCGCAGCAGGTGGACCTCCAGGCGTTCGACGACTTCCTGGTCGAGCTGGAGCGCCAGTTCCCGCTGCTGCACGAGCGGCTGGAGCTCACCCGGATCCACACCCACGCGCTGCTGTTCCACTGGCCGGGCGCCAGCGCCGAGCGGCCGGTGGTGCTGATGGCGCACCTCGACGTCGTACCGGTCGAGGGCACCTGGCAGCACCCGCCGTTCTCGGGCGCGGTCGTCGACGGGCAGATCTGGGGTCGCGGCACCCTCGACGACAAGGGCTGCCTGGTCGCGATCTGCGAGGCGGTGGAGACGCTGCTCGAGGCGGGCGTGACGCCGGCCCAGGACGTCTGGCTGAGCTTCGGCTGCGACGAGGAGGTCTTCGGCGTGGCCGCGCCGCTGGCCGTCGAGGAGCTGCGCAGCCGCGGCGTACGGCCCTGGTTCGTGCTCGACGAGGGCGGCGCGATCGCGAGCGAGGCGTTCCCGGGCGTCGGCGCGCCCGTCGGCGTGGTCGGCGTGACCGAGAAGGGCGTCACCTCCATCGAGCTGACCTCCACCGGCCGCGGCGGGCACGCGAGCACCCCCGCGAAGTGGGGGCCGACCGCCCGGATCGCCCGCGCCATCACCCGGCTGGAGCGCTCGCCGATGCCGGCGAGCATCCCCGAGCCGACCGTCGAGCTGTTCCGCCGGATGGCCCCGCACGCCGCGCTCCCGCTGCGCGCCCTGATGGCCAACGCGGATCGGATCAAGCCGCTGCTGACCCGGGCCCTGCTCGCGGCCGGTCCGGAGCCGGCGGCCATGACGCGTACGACGTTCGCGGTGACGACCCTCTCCGGCAGCCCGGCCCTCAACGTGATCGCGGCGACTGCGACCGCGGGCGTGAACATCCGGATTATGGTCGGCGACACCGTCGCCGGCGTCCTGGAGCACGTCCGGAGGACGGTCGGCGACGACCAGGTCGCCATCGGGGTCGTCGAGCAGAACGAGCCCAGCCCGGTCTCCCCGATGGACGACGCGTTCGAGCTGATCGAGCGCTCGATCACCGACGTGTTCCCCGACGCGGTGGCCGCGCCGTACGTCATGATGGCCGCCACCGACGCCCGGCACTTCACGGCGATCTGCGAGCGCGTCTACCGGTTCGCCCCCTTCCGGATGACCAAGGCGCAGCGCGAGGCCATCCACTCCTACGACGAGCACCTCGGGATCGACGCCTTCCTCGAAGGCGTGCGCTGGTACCGCCACCTGATCGAGAGGCTCCCGGCATGACCCAGACCCCCCTCAAGCCCGTGCACGGCCTGTTCGCCATCGTCGGCTTCCTGGTCTGCGTCGAGGTCGCCAGCGGCGTGCTGCAGGGCTTCTACACGCCGATCTACCCCGACATCGCCGAGCACCTCGACATCCCCGAGGGCGACGTCAACTGGTTCGAGGCCGCGCAGCTGATCGTCTCGGCGCTCTGCGTGCCGCTGCTCGCCCGCCTCGGCGACCTGGTCGGCCACAAGAAGGTGCTGCTGCTCTCGACCGCCGTCACCGCGCTGGGGTCCTGGGTGCTCGCCTTCGCGCCGAACTTCACGACGTTCCTGATCGGCTGGGCGCTCCAGGGCGCGTACGTCGTCTGGCTTCCGCTCGAGGTCTCGATCATCTACCGGCGTACGGCCCGCACCGGGCAGCAGACCCGGCTCACCCGCCGCTCCGCCGCGATCCTGGTCGGCGCGCTCGAGCTGGCGGTGATCGTCGGCGCGCTCACCTCGGGTGCGCTAGTCGAGTCGACCTCGATGACGGTGCTGCTGATGCTGCCCGCGATCGTGGTGACGATCTGCCTGGGGGTGATCTGGTGGGGCATCGAGGACGCGCCCGGTGAGTCCACCGGCGGCATCGACCTCGGCGGCCTGGCGCTGATCACCACGGTCCTCGGCCTGGTGATGGCCGGCCTGGTCGTCATCCGGCTGGAGGGTGTCGGCAGCGTCGTCGCCTGGCTGCTGATCGGTGTCGGCGTCGCCGTCCTGGTCCCGTTCGTCCGCTACGAGAACAGCCTCGAGCAGCCGCTGATCGACGTACGGCTGCTCGCCTCGCCGGCACAGTGGCCGGTCCAGCTGACGGCCTTCCTGTTCGGCATGTCGGTGCTCGGCGCGCAGATCCCGCTGTCGACGTTCGCGCAGACCGACCCCGACGTCGCCGGCTACGGCCTCGGCGCGAGCTCGGGCTTCGTGTCCACCCTGATCGGCGTGTACGTCGTCTTCCTCGCCATCGGTGCGTTCACGCTGCCCCTCTCCAGCCGCCTGCTCGGGCCGCGGGCCGCCCTGGTCGCGTCGTCGGCGCTGGTCGCCGTCGGCTACGGCATGTGGCTGGCCATGCACGACACCACCGCGCAGGCGCTGACCAACATGGCCGTCATCGGCCTCGGCTCGGGCGCCCTGGTCGCCGCGCTCCCGGCGACCGCTGCCGCCGCCGCGCCGCCGGAGCGCACCGGCTTCGCCACCGGCATGACCAACGCGACCAAGACCGTCGGCGGCGCGATCGCCTCCGCCGTCTTCGCCATCGCCCTCACCGCCACCGGCTCCCTCGACGGCCCGGACGAGGGCCAGGCCCCACTCTCGGGCTACCTCACCGTCTGGGCGGTCTGCGCGGTCGCCTCGCTGGCCGCGGCGGCGGTGCTGCTGATGATGCCGAAGGCCACCGTCGAGGAGGAGACCGAGCTGCCGGTCGTCGTCTGAGGTCGGACCCCGGTCCGGACCGGGGAGACGGACTACCCTCGGAGGGCATGAGCGAGGAGGACCCGCGGCCCGGGACCCGGCCCGACCCGCCGCCCGACAGCAGGGCTGCGGCGGCCGCGCGGATCGCCCAGCAGCAGACCTGGGTCGACCAGCAGATCCGGGTCGCGATGGAGCGCGGCGAGTTCGACGACCTGCCGGGCGCGGGCAAGCCGCTCGGCGATCTCGGCACCGGGCACGACCCCGACTGGTGGCTGAAGAAGCTCGTCGAGCGCGAGCGCCTGGTGGTGCTGCCTCCGAGCGTGCAGCTGCGCAAGGAGGACGCCGGGCTCGACGACCGGCTCGACACCCTGCCCGCCGAGCGGGAGGTCCGCGCCGCGGTCGAGGACTTCAACCAGCGGGTGGTCGCGGCCCGCTACCGGGTGCCCGAGGGCCCGCCGCTGGTCACCATGCCGCGCGACGTCGAGGAGACGGTCGCCGCGTGGCGACTGCGTCGCGACGCACGGATCGCCGCCCGGCGTACCGCCCGGACGGCGGAGCCGCCCCGCCGACGCTGGTGGCAGCGGCGCCGCTGACGTGGGCACCGTCACCCCGCTGAGGGGTGGTCGAACACGGTTCCATACCGTCAGTATGCAAGCCAGAGGGAGCCGTCGTCTCCGAAAGGCAAAGCCATGACCGACTCGTTCTTCGACGCATTCACCCCCGACCAGGTCGCGCGGATCACCACGGCCGGCACCCGCCTCCACCTGCCCGCGGGCTGGTCCCCGATCCGGGAGCGCACCCCGGCCGACAAGGCGTACATCATCCTCGCCGGCGAGGTCTCCGTACGCCGCGGTGGCCAGGAGATCGCCCGGCTCGGACCCGGCGAGATCATGGGCGAGACCGCGATCGTCGCCGACACGCTGCGCACCGCGACCCTGGTGGCGCTCACCCCGCTGGAGCTCATCCACTTCACCACCGAGGCCGTACGACGCCTCCGGGAGGAGCTCCCCGCCTTCAAGCGGGCGCTCGACGAGGTCGTCCTGGCCCGTCGAGACATTGCTCATACCGACCAGTAACCGCCCGCTGCTACGTTCGCGCGCATGAGCGGATCACGCAGCGCGAAGGACTTCTTCCGGCCCCAGGCCGTCGGCGCGCCGACGCCCCTGACCGAGGTCCCGGCCCGACCGAGCCGGGCCATCCACTTCTTCGACCCGAGCAACCCGAAGATGGCGGCGAAGATCCCCGACATGGTCGGCACCGTCGACGTGCTGCTCGGCAACCTCGAGGACGCGGTCAAGGCCGACAACAAGCTCGCCGCCCGCGAGGGCCTGGTGAGGATCGCCGGCGAGACGGACTTCGGGCCGACCCAGCTGTGGACCCGGATCAACAGCCTGGACAGCCCGTGGGCCCTCGACGACCTGACCACGCTGGTCCCGGCGATCGGCGACAAGCTCGACGTGATCATGGTGCCCAAGGTCCAGGGCGCCGAGGACATCCACTACGTCGACCGGCTGCTCGCCCAGCTCGAGGCCAAGGCCGGCCTGGACCGGCCGATCCTCGTGCACGCGATCCTCGAGACCGCCCGCGGCGTCGCCAACGTCGAGGAGATCTGCGGCGCGAGTCCGCGCATGCAGGGCCTCTCCCTGGGCCCGGCCGACCTGGCCGCCGACCGCCGGATGAAGACCACCCGCGTCGGCGGCGGTCACCCGGGCTACCTGGTCCGCGAGGACCCCAACCCCGACCAGCCCGACGCCCGGCGGCCGACGTACCAGCAGGACCTCTGGCACTACACGATCGCCCGGATGGTCGACGCCTGCGCGATGCACGGCATCTACCCCTACTACGGCCCGTTCGGCGACATCGCCGACGTGACGGCGTGCGAGGACCAGTTCCGCAACGCCTTCCTGCTCGGCTGCGTCGGCACCTGGAGCCTGCACCCGAAGCAGATCGCGATCGCCAACCGGGTCTTCTCGCCGAGCGTCGAGGACATCCAGCACGCGCGGCGCGTGGTCGCGGCCATGGGTGACGGCACCGGGGCGGTGATGCTCGACGGCAAGATGGAGGACGACGCCTCCCTGAAGCAGTGCCTGGTGATGGTCGAGCTGGCCGAGCAGCTGGCCGCCATCGACCCCGAGCTGAAGAAGCAGTACGACAACCTGGAAATCAAGAGCGAGCTGGAGAGCTGACCCGATGACCGACTTCACCCCCCTGCGCTCGGTCCTCTACATGCCCAGCTCCAACGAGCGGGCGCTCGAGAAGGCCAAGTCGATCCCGTGCGACGCGCTGATCCTCGACCTCGAGGACGCCGTGGCGCCCGACGCCAAGGAATCCGCCCGCGCGGCGGCCTGCGCCGCGGTCGCCTCGGGCGAGTACGGCCGTCGTACCGTCACCATCCGCGTCAACGGCCTCGGCACCGCCTGGCACGACGCCGACCTCGCGGCGGCGTCGCAGGTCGGCCCGGCCGCGATCGTGGTCCCGAAGGTCAACAGCGCCGCCGAGGTGCAGCAGCTCGTGGCGGCGATGGAGCGCGCCGGTGCGCCCGAGCACACCAAGCTCTGGGCGATGATCGAGACCCCGATCGCGATCCTCGACGTGCTCTCGATCGCCCGGGCCTCCGAGCGGCTCACGGCCTTCGTGATCGGCACCAACGACCTGGTCAAGGAGCTGTACGCCGAGCACGTGCCCGGCCGCGCGCCGATCCTGCCGTCGCTGCACACCGCCCTGCTCGCGGCCCGGGCCGCCGGGATCGCCATCGTCGACGGCGTCTACAACGACGTGAAGGACCTCGACGGCTTCCTCGCGGAGTGCCGCCAGGGCCGCGAGCTGGGCTTCGACGGCAAGACCCTGATCCACCCCGGGCAGGTCGAGGGCGCCAACACCGCCTTCGCCCCGTCCGAGCAGGCGGTCGAGGACGCCCGCGGGCTGATCCAGGCCTGGGAGGACGGCGCGGGGTCCGGCGTCGTCACCTACCGCGGCAAGATGGTCGAGAACCTGCACGTCGAGTCGGCCCGGCGCACGCTCGACATCGACGAGGCGATCCGGGCCCTCGACGCCTGACCCGGCGCTACGCTACGCCGGACGCGCGGGACGCACCCGCGCGTCCGGCCCCGGGAAGCACAGCGCCTCGTGCCCGTCGGGCCAGCGCACCAGGAACGGCGGACCGCCGTCCGCCCCGTGCACCTCGATGATCTCTCCCTCGCGGCGGTGCTGCTCCGCCGAGGCACTCTCCACCACTAGCAGGTCGCCGACGTTCGCTCTCATGGGTCCTCCTCGAGCCGTTGGTCCCACGATGCGCCTCGGCCGCCGTCGGGACAACAGACCACCGGGGCCGGGTCAGCCCACGAGCTCCTCCAGCACGGGTACGACGGCGGTGACCGGAGGCAGACCGGCCATCTGGTCGGCGACCGACCGGGCGGCCAGCCGGTACCGGTCGTCCTGCAGCACCCGGGCGAGTGCCGCCGGCAGCTCGTCGACGCCGGCCACCCCGCCGGGCACCGTCACGCCGGCGCCCACGGCCGCCACGTGGTCGGCGTTGACGAACTGGTCCATCGCGAACAGCGGGAGCACCACCTGCGGGACCCCGGCGACCAACGCCGCCATCGTCGTACCGAAGCCGCCGTGCCCGACCACCGCCGCAGCCTGCGCCATGACGTCGTCCTGGGGCCACCACTGCTCGACACAGGCGTTCGGCGGGACGGTGAGCTCGTCCACCGCGACGCCCCGCCCGGTCGTGAGCAGCACGCGCACCGGCTGGTCGGCCAGCGCGTCGAGCACGGCCGGGTACACCGGGGCGAAGTGCGGAAGAGCCGCGGCGACCGATCCGAAGCTCACGTAGACCAGGGGTTGCGCGGGGTCGCCCCAGGCCCCGGGCAGGCGCCCCTCGCTCGGGGCGACCGGCACCCGGTAGCGGTGCACGGGTCCGCGGTGCTCGGCGTCCGAGGGACGCACCTCGTCGAGGACCGGCGGCACGCTGGTGAGCGTCGGCGCGGTGCGGATCGCCGCGGAGCAGGTCCCCAGCGCGAGGCCGGCGAGGGTGTCGAGCTCGGCGAGCGGCTCGGCGACCATCGCGCCGACCTGCTCCATCAACGACGCCACGCCCACCGCGACCACCACCTGCGGGATCTCCGCCGCCAGCGCGGCCGCGAGCGACCCGAACTCCGTCGGCTCGCGGAGCACCAGGTCCGGCCGCCACTCCTCGACGGTCGCCGTCACCCCGGCCAGGGCGGCCTGCGCGTCGAGGCGGCCGAAGACCTCCGCGACGACGACCCGGTTGGCCTCCTCCATCGACAGCGTCGGCAGCCGGCCCATCACCGCCCCGAGGACGTCGCGCGGCACGTCGGCGAAGGGCCGGTGCACGAAGCCCGCACCGGTGACCTCGGCCGCGAACGACTCCGGTGCCGCGACCGCCACCTCGTGCCCGGCCCGCACGCAGGCGCGGGCGACGGGGACCAGCGGACCGAAGTGACCCGCCCCCGCGGTGCTGGCGACGAGCACACGCATCTCGACATCGTCGCAGCGCGGGCCCGCGCGGGCAGCCCCGAATTTGATGAGAGGCGCGGGGTCTACGCCACGCCGGGCACGACCCGGATCTCCCGTACGGCGCCGCCGTCGAGCGCAGCGAGCGCCTCCTGGTAGGCCGGGCTGTCGTGCGCGGCCCGCGCGGCCTCGGCGGAGTCGAAGCGGATCACGACGGTGCGGGTCGCCTCACCCGACTCGTAGGTCTGCTCCGGCAGCCCGCGAGCCACGAAGGTCCCGCCGGCCCCCTCGAGGGCGGGACCCGCGAGAGCGGCGTACGCCGCCAGCTTGGACTCGTCGAGGACCTCGCGGTAGATGCTGATCCAGTAGGCGCTCATGGGGTCATCCTGCCGAATCCCGCGGCCCGGCGACCCTCGGGTCCATAAGGCGCGGGACACGTCCCCACCCGTGGGAGGTGAGCAATCTCCACCTTCCGGGTACAGGTCCGAAAGACCCTCCTGAAAGGAGACTGGAATGATCGTCCTCGGACTGATCCTCCTGGTGATCGGTCTCGTGACCACCACGAGCATCCTCACCACGATCGGCGCGATCCTGCTGGTAGTCGGGTTGATCCTCAACCTGGTTCCGATCGGCGGCACCCGCCGGCGCGTCTTCTAGCGCGAGCATCGGCTGAACCCGACACGACCCCGGCCATCGGCCGGGGTCGTGTCATGTCCGGAGCGCCCGGTCTACCCCGCCGCGACACGCGGCGGGGTTCTTTTCCGCACACTACTGCGCACTCCGCAGTAGTGTGCGGTGCATGGACACCACCCAGCTCCTCAAGGGAGTGCTCGACCTGGCGGTGCTCGCCGTGGTCGACGACGAGGACGGCTACGGCTACGACGTCCTCCGCCGCCTGCGCGCCGGCGGCCTGTCCGAGGTCGGGGACGCCTCGGTCTACGGCACCCTGCGCCGGCTGTACGCCGCCGGCGCGCTGACGTCGTACGTCGTGCCCTCGGAAGAGGGACCGCACCGCAAGTACTACGGCATCACGCCGACCGGCCGCGACCAGCTGGCCCGGCAGACCAAGGACTGGCGGACCTTCGCCGAGACCGTGACCGACCTCCTCGACCACCCGCACCGGACGACCCCGCAGGGAGCAGCATCGTGAGCGAGCCGACCACTACCGCCCGTCCCGACGTCGAGGCGTTCGTCGCCCAGGTCCGGGCCCGGCTCGCCGACCTCGGTGAGGACGAGCGCGAGGAGCTGCTCGACGGCCTGGAGGCGGACCTCTCCGACCAGCTCGCCGACGGCAGCACCGACCTCGGCGACCCGTGGCTCTACGCCGCCGAGCTGCGGGCCGCGGCCGGGCTGCCCGAGGCCGGGCGGGCCCGCAGGGCCGGTCACCTGCTCCCCCGTGCCGCCGACGTCGAGCACGCCCTCGACCAGGCCCGCGAGCGCTGGTCCGACCTGCTCGGCCGGTTCCCCGCCCAGGTCGGGGAGGTCCTCGCCGCGCTCCGTCCGGCGTGGTGGGTGGCGCGGGCCTGGGTCGCGGTCACCCTGCTCGACCAGTCGACCGGACCCTGGGAGCGGATCAGCATGGTCCCGTCCTTCGCCGTTACCGGTCTGGGCCTCGTACTGCTCCTGGCCGCCGTGACGGTCAGCACGCTCCTCGGCCTCGGCCGACTCTGGCCCGGCTCCGGTCCCGCGCGGACGCTCGGGGCACGCCTCGTGCTGATCGGACTGAACTCCGTCGCCGTGGTGGTGCTCCTCACCTTCTCGTTCTCCTCCGGCACCTACTTCAGCAGCAGCTCCACCCCGTGGGGCGAAGGCGTGTACCGCGGCGAGCCCGTCCACCCCCGGGACGGGCTGCGACTGGACGGCACCCCCGTCCGAAACGTCTTCGCCTTCGACGCCCAGGGCCGGCAACTCACCGGTGTGCAGCTCTTCCGCGCCAACGGCGACCCGCTCCAGGTGACTCCCCGGGCCACCATCAGCCGTGAGCGAGGCTCCCGCACGGTCGGCTGCGGCTGGCTCAACGGCAGCACCCAGCTGTTCAACGTCTTCCCGCTCCCCCAGCGCGAGCAGCGCCGGGGCACCTGCGCCGGCATCGCACCAGAGGGTGCCGGTCCGGTCACCGAGGCCGTGCCGCCCTTCGCCCAGGTGCCGCCCGTGACGTCGCCGACGACAGTGCCGGCGACCACGCCGATGACCACGCCGGGGGCCGAGCGGGGGACGGTCGGGGACCTGGATCCGACTCGGTAGTCGGCGGGGTCAGGTGCCCGGGAGTGCGGCGTAGGACCCGAGCGTCCTCGTGCGGACACCGCAGGCACACCCGAGCCGGACCGGCCGGCTCGGCCGGCTCGGCCAGCGGTCAGGGACCCACGGGGCCCTTCCAGTGCGGGTCACGTCCGATGAAGCCGAGGAGCTGGGTCTGCGGGTCCGCGTCGGGAGGTACGGCGACCCGCGGCCCGTACTGACCACTGGAGCGCATCAGGTCCTCGACGGGCTCCATCCCGGCCAGCATCCGCGAGCACCGCACCGGGTCGAGCGTGTCGTCCTGGCCGGTCGCCCTGGCGAGATCCCAGGTGTGCATGAAGACGTCGGCCGTGAAGAACCGGGACACCGCCTCGGCCAGCGGCACCTCGCCGAGGTGCGGATTGCTGAGCACCCGCGTCGCGGTCGCCGGGTCGTCGAGCAGGTCGCGGACTCCGTCGGCCAGCTCGTGCCAGGCCGCTGCCGGGTCCTCGTCCACCGAGGTCGCGACCGTCAGACGGATGCCGGACCCCGCCTCCAGGAAGTCGGGGAACCAGTCGACGAGGTGGCGGATCACGTCGCGGGCCCGCCACTCCTCGACCGGGGCCGGGGCGTCCCAGGACTCCGGGTCCGCTCCGTCGACCCTCCGGGTGAGGCCTCCGCCGATCTCGCGCCATTCCTCAGCCGGGCTCATCTCGTCGCTCATGCCCCTAACGACCCGCCTGAGTGCCCAGACTCATCGGCAGCCCATCCCGCTGCAGTAGTCCGGAGACTCACTCGCCGCGGGTGCGGCGGACGGCCCCGTCGAGCCAGATCTTCGCGCTGCCGAGGTACCCGGCCAGGTCGTGCACGAGCTTGCCGACGGCGTCCTGGCTGTGCTGGAAGGTCTCGGAGTAGCTGCGCGCTGCCTCGCGGGCCGCCGCGGAGACGGTGGCCGTGTCGTCGTCGCCGCGGCGCGGGTAGCCGCCGCCGAGCATCGCGGTGTACTCGCCGGAGTCGATCCAGCGCCGCAGCTCGGCCGCGCGTACGACGGCGAACGGGTGCGTCTGGTTCTCGATCAGCAGCAGCTTCAGCACGGAGTCGCGCAGGTCGCCGGCCTCGAGGTACTCCCGGCCCTGCGCGAAGAAGGCCGGCGTGTCGAGGTCGTCGAGGCGCCCGCCGCTCGCGAGCTTCATGTGCACCCGGAACGCCGTCGCCGGGTCCTGGGTCGCGAGCAGTCCGGCCCGGTCCGCGGAGAGCTCGGACTTGCGCGACCACTCGTGCAGCGCCGCCACGATGGCGCGGACCCCGAGCCCGCCGACCGGGATCGTCGAGAACAGCCCGGAGAGCTGGATCAGCCGCTGGAGCAGCGTCTGGTAGACCGCGTGCCCGCTGATCGCGTGCCCGAGCTCGTGTCCCACGACGAACCGCAGCTCGTCCTCGTCGAGCAGGTCGACCAGCCCCGAGGTCAGCACGATGAACGGCTCGTTCATGCCGAGGGTGTGCGCGTTCGGGACCGGGTTGGCGACGACGTACAGCTCCGGCAGCTTCGGCAGGCCGGGCGCGTCGAGCGTCTCGCCCACCTCCCCGAGCAACCGGTGCAGGGTCGCGAACTGCCGCTCGTCGGCGCGCACGGCCGACCCGAGGAAGACCAGGCGTACGGCGCGCTCGTTGAACAGCCCCGAGACCGCCTTGAGCACCGAGTCGAAGCCCTTCAGCCTGCGCAGCGCCACCAGCGCACCACGGTCGGCGGGGTGCTCCCAGGCCCGCGAGCTGATGTCGCGCAGGATCGTCCGGGACCGGGTCGGCTGTGTCGTCACGGCGCCCAGGGTGGCATACCCACCCCCGGCCCGGGCCGCGATCAGCCGAGTGCGTCGCGACCCACGAGCTCGAGCGTCGCCTCGGGGGTCAGCGGGTGGAACGGGCCGCCGCGGACGTCGCGGTAGGCCCGCTCCAGCGGGGAGCCGCGGAAGAACGCCGGCCCGCCGGCCACCTCCAGGGCCAGGTCGGCCACCGTCCGGGCCGCGGTCACGGCCTCCCGCTTCGCGGTCATCAGCGTGATCAGTGTCGCCTGATCGGCCGGCAGCTCGTCGCCGGTCTCGGCGAGCGCGCCGTGCAGCGCCCAGTGCGCGACGTCCAGCCGGCACCTCATCTCGCCGACCTGCCGGATCGCGGCCGCGGACGGCTCTGGCCGACGCTGCAGCAGCCGCCTCGCCTCGTCGTACGCACCCCGGGCCACGCCGAGGTACGCCGCCGCGACGAGCGGTGCGAAGTGGATCGCGGCGACCAGCAGCGGGCCGGCGAGCGCGCCGTACGGCCGGGTGCCGAGCACCTTCTCGCGGGGCACGAAGACGCCCTCGAAGACCAGGTCGTGGCTGGCGGTGCCGCGCATCCCGAGGGTGTCCCAGGTCTCCACGATGCTCACCCCCGGCGCGGAGAGCGGGACCCCGGCGTGGATCACCTCGGCGTCGGGGCCGGGTCCACCGACGACCGCGCTGGTCGACACCACCGTGGCGACGGGCGCCTGGGTGCAGAAGACCTTGCGGCCGTCGAGCCGGTAGCCACCCTCGACGGGCGTGGCGATCGTCGTCGGGCAGACCCAGTCGGAGCCGCCGCTGGTGGCCATGACCAGCCGGTCCGCCGCCACCGCCCGCAGCACGGCCTCGGCACCGGGCGCGGACCGTCGCAGCCGCCAGCGCTGCACGAAGGTCAGGTAGAGGTGCATCGTCGAGGCCAGCGCCGCCGAGCCGGACCAGCGGCCGAGCTCCTCCTGGGCGAGGGCGACCTGGCGCAGGGTCGCGCCGCCGCCGCCGAGCTCGACGGGGACGGGCAGGGCCAGGTAGCCGGTCTCGTGCATCAGGTCGTACGCCTCGGTGACGAAGGTGCCGGCCCGGTCGTGGTCCTCGTCGTGGCGGGCGGCCTCGGCCCCGATGCGTGCGGCGAGGGCGAGGACGTGGTCGTCGGTGGTCGGGAGCTGTTCGGTGAGAGTGGTCATGGAGCGAGCGTCCGCCGGGATGACTCGCCTGGGTAGTTCTCAATCTGAACCTGCGGGGTCACCATGGACAGATGTCCCGGTACGGCCAGTACTGCCCGATCACCCGGAGCCTGGAGATCCTCGGTGACCGCTGGACGCTGCTCATCGTGCGTGACCTGCTGGTCGGTGCGACCCACTTCAACGAGCTGGCCCGCGGCCTGCCCGGCATGTCGCGGGCGATCCTCTCCAAGCGCCTCGACCTGCTGGAGCGACACGAGCTGGTCCGCCGCACCGACGACGGCTACCAGCCCACCGACGCCTGCCGCGACCTCGGCCCGATCATCTTCGGGCTCGCCGAGTGGGGCGCCCGCTGGGCGTTCGGCGAGCCCCGCCAGGACGAGCTCGACCCGACCGTCCTGATGTGGTGGATCCGCGGCGGGATCGACCCGGCCGCCTTCGGCGAGCGGCGGGTGGTGCTGCACGTGCGGCTGCCGGAGGCGCGGCGTACCCGCTTCTGGTTCGTGGTCGACCGCGACGACGTGTCGCTCTGCTTCACCGACCCCGGGCACGACATCGACGTACTCCTCGAGACCTCGCTGTCGACGCTCTACCAGGTGTGGGAGGGCCGGATCGACCTGCTCGCCGCCGTCCGCGACGGTCTGGTGTCGCTCACCGGCCGACGCGAGGTGCTCATGCGGCTCCCGGACGCACTGCTCTTCTCCCCCGTCGCTCCCTACGTACGACGGGCGCGGCTCACCTCTCCCGCGACCTGAACGGCGCGGGCACCGGCACCGGCACGGGTCGCCACCACGTCGCCGAGTCCCGGCATCTCAGATCCGAGACATTTAGTAGAACGTGTTGCAGGAATGTCGTTTGTGGCGTTCTCGCAGCGGGCACGTGGGGCAGACGTCCGACGGCCCCGGTCCATCTCTCGCGGGTGCCCCACGATCCCCCAGAGGAGTTCCACATGCGCCGGTTCATCCCCCTCGGCACCGCGCTCGCGCTCGCCGCGGCCACGCTCACGGTCCCACTCGCCGGCACCACGGCGAGCGCCGAGCCCGACGCCACGTCGGTGTTCGCCAAGGCCAAGCCCAAGAAGCCGAAGAAGCCCAAGGTGAAGCCCACCCCGTACGCCTTCCGCGCGCACGGCTACGGCACCCGGGTCGTGGGCGGCCAGCTGCCGGCGGCGTCCGGGGCCACGGCGCTCGCGGTGATCGGGTGCACCAACAAGACCGGCATCAACCGCGACAACAACGTCGCGGAGGTCAAGCTCCCGGGCCTGGGCACGATCTCCGGCGTCCGCACCGACGTCCGGACCGTCAAGACCGCGACCGAGGTCGCCTCGATCTCCGAGCACAAGGTCGCGCAGATCGTCCTGGCCGAGTCGGCGCTCGGCCGGCTGTCGATCGAGGGCGTCACGTCGTACTCCAAGGCCAGCGCGACGTCGGCGGGCTACGCCACCGAGACCGAGACCACCCTGGCCAAGCTCGTCTTCCGGGCGCCCGGCGGCGAGGCCCAGGTGCTGCCGCTGCCGACGCTGAACAAGCCGATCGAGGTGCCCGGTCTGCTGCGGGTCGCGATCGGCGACCAGCTGGAGCGCACCGGCCCCGACTTCGCCCGCGCCCGGGCCAACGGCCTCACCATCACCCTGATCCCGACGAAGACGAAGATCGTCGTCGGCCGCACGGTCGCCTTCCTGACCAAGGGCATCCAGACCGGCCTGTTCGTGGGCTCCTCGAACGCCACCTCGACCGAGCTGCTCAGCGGGCTGGTCGGCACCGGCCGCACCCAGCGGATCACGATGCCCTGCCAGGGCACCGACGGGCAGGTCAAGCACTCCAGCGCGCTCGACCTCACCATCCCGGGCCTCCTCGACGTCGGCACCGCGCGGTCCAGCCAGATGGGTGAGCAGCGCCGGCGCCGTGCGTTCGGCTTCGAGGAGTCCTCGGTGGCCGGCATCAACCTCGGCAACGGCGCGCTGGTCGTCGATGCGATCAAGGCCCGGGTGAACGTCTCCCGCGTCAAGGGCAAGCCGGCCGCTGTCGACTTCAAGGGCTCGACGCTCGCCGGCATCACCGTCGACGGCGAGACCTACTCGCTGCCCGAGCTCGACGGCCTGGAGATCCCCGGGGTCGCCAAGATCGAGACGATGGTCGAGGAGCGCTTCAACAACGGCGGCCAGATCACGGCCCTGCGGATCACCCTCCTCAACGGCATGGGCGGAGTCATCAACCTCGGCCAGGCCAAGCTGAAGATCGCCCGCAGCGGTCGCTGACCCGCCGCTGCACCGGCTCCGACGCCGGCCGCCTCTCGGGGCGGCCGGCGTCGAGGTCTGTCTGGAACCTCACACCGCCCAGCCGTGAGACGACGTGGTCCACCGAGGGCCCGACGCGTTGACTGGCCGGCGTGGACGACGTCAGCACCCTGCGCCGCTGGGCGATGCTGGCGGCCAGCACGCTCGCGCAGGCGGCCGCCGCAGTGATGATGCACGGCCCGGCGTTCCTGATCCCCGTCCTCCACGACCGCGAGGGGCTCAGCCTCGCTCAGGCCGGCCTCGTGGCGGCGGCACCGACCGTCGGGGTGATGCTCACCCTGGTCGCCTGGGGCGCGCTGACCGACCGGGTCGGCGAGCGCCAGGTGCTGCTGAGCGGGCTCGCCGCCACCGCGGCCGCCGGCACGCTCAGCGTCCTGGTCGACGGCCTGGTCCCGCTCGCCCTCGCCCTGTTCCTCGCCGGCGGCGCCGCGGCCAGCACCAACGCCGCGAGCGGACGCGTCGTGGTCGGCTGGTTCCCCCCGCACCGCCGGGGGCTCGCGATGGGCATCCGGCAGATGGCCCAACCGGTCGGTGTCGGCATCGCCGCGGTCAGCATCGCGGTCATCGCCGACCGCTCCGGCATCCGGGCGGCCCTGCTGGTGCCGACCGTCGCGTGTGCGCTCGCCGCGCTCGTCGTGGCGGCGATCGTGATCGACCCGCCGCGCCCGGCCCGGGTGGCCGGGGACGCACCCAACCCCTATCGCGAGAACGGCTACCTGACCCGGATCCACGGGGTCTCGGTGCTGCTCGTGGTCCCCCAGTTCGTGGTGTGGACCTTCGCGCTCGTCTGGCTGGTGCAGGACCGGGGCTGGTCGCCCGCCGCCGCCGGCGGCCTGGTCGCCGGCACGCAGGTGGCGGGCGCACTCGGCCGGATCGCCGCCGGGCACCTGTCCGACGTGGTCGCCAGCCGGATGCGACCGCTGCGCTGGGTGGCGGTCGCGGCCGCCGTGACGATGGGTCTGCTCGGGGCCGCCGCGGGTCAGGAGCTCGCCATCGCCGTACCCCTGATCGTGCTGGCGACGGTGGTCACCGTCGCCGACAACGGGCTCGCGTTCACCGCCGTCGCCGAGCGGGCCGGCCCGTTCTGGTCGGGCCGGGCCCTCGGGCTGCAGAACACCGCACAGTTCCTGACCGGCTCCGCGGTGCCCCCGATCGCCGGGCTCGCGGTCACGCACCTCGGGTACGCCGCCGCGTTCGGCCTGGCCGCCGTCTTCCCGCTGCTGGCCGCCCCGCTGGTCCCGGTCGGCGAGGAGCGGGCGCCGTCCTGAGTGCGCGAAGTGGGCTCCGGGTACCAGACCAGAACCCGACCAAGGAGGCCCCATGGACGACGTCGTCGTCTGGATCATCATCGCCGTCGTGGCGCTCGCCGTGCTCGCGGTCATCGCGTACCTGCTGAGCCAGCAGCAGAAGCGGAAGAAGCAGCAGGCCCACGAGCACGCCACGCACCTGCGCCGCGAGGCCGAGACGCACACCCCGGCCGTCACCGACGCCCAGCTGGAGGCCCGCCAGGCCGAGGCCAAGGCCGAACTCGCCCGCACCGAGGCCGAGCGGGCCGAGCTCCGGGCCACGGAGGCCCGCCAGGGCTCGGCCGTCACCGAGGCCAAGCAGGAGGACGTACTCCGCGAGGCCGACCGCCTCGACCCGCACGTCGACCACCGCGCCGACGACTACCGGCCCGCCCCGGGCACGGGGGCCGAGCCCAGCGGTGACGCAGGCGCCCACACGGACACCGGCACCGACAACGGCACCGGGACCGGCACAGACACCGGGACCGAGATCCCCACGGACAACGGCACCGGAGGCCGACACCGCGACGTCTGAGGCCGGCAACGCCTAGCCTGCCCGCATGAGCCAGGTACCCGCAGCGACCCGCGCGCTGCGGGTACTGCGATTCCTGGCCAGCCAACCGGACGCCGTGCCGCTGGAGCGGATCGCGCAGGCCTGCGACCTGCCTCGCAGCTCGGCGTACCACCTGTTGCGGGCGATGGTCGAGGAGGGCTTCGTCTCCCACCTGGCCGACGAGCGCCGCTTCGGGCTGGGGCTGGCGGCGTTCGAGGTCGGCAGCGGCTACTCCCGCCAGGCGCCGCTCCAGCGGATCGCCCGCCGGGCCGTCGCGGCACTGGCCGACCGCACCGGCGAGAGCGCGCATCTCGCCGTCCTGCACGGACGCGACGTGCTGTACGTCGTTGAGGAGCGCGCGCCCGGGCGCCCCCCGCTGGTCACCGACGTCGGCGTCCGGCTCCCCGCCCATCTCACCGCCAGCGGCCGGGCCATCCTGGCCGGCCTGTCACGTGCCCAGGTCCGCGCGCTCTACCCCGACGACGCGGCGTTCGCCGACCGCACCGGCTCCGGCCCCCGCACCCCGTCCGCACTGCGCACCCTGCTGACGGAGACCCGTCAGCGCGGCTGGGCGACCGAGGACGGCGAGGTGACCCCCGGGTTCGCCAGCGTCGCCGCCGCCGTCGTCGACCACAACGGCCACCCCGTCGCCGGCGTCGCGGTCACCTACGACAGCACCGCCCCGCCCGACGTCAGCGCGGAGGTACGCCGCACCGCCGACCTGATCACCCACCGGCTGGGCGGCACCCCCACGCCGACCCGTCACTGAATCGGCAAGACACGCCGGGTGGGCGGTGCGCCATCCACCAGATGCTCGGAGCGGACGGTGGACAGCTCACCGCCGGACGGCCCCGGGAGGTCGCTCCCGAAATCGGGCTGCCGGAAAGCCCGTCGATCAGGGAGGATGCTCCCGTGATCTCCCGCGTGCTCCACCTCGGCATCCTGCCGCCTCCGGTCGCCTGACCGGAGCGCCCCACCCGGCGTGCTCCGACCCACCTCCCCGTCGGACCTCTCCAGGAGCACACGCATGTCCACCCCCACCTCGATCTCCCCCGCACTCTCCGCCCGCACCGGGCTGCTGCAGGTCGCCCTCGCCGGCGCCCTGTGGGGCACCGGCGGGCTGGCCGTCCAGGTCGTCCGCGACGTCCTGCCGATGTCGGTCCTCGTCATCAGCGCCTGGCGGATGGTCATCGCCGCACTGGTCCTGGTCGCCGTCCTGGCCCTGACCCGCCAGTCCGCGGGCGTGGTCGCGCTGCTCCGCACGCGGCCGGCGTACGCCGTCGGTGTCGGTACGGCGACCGCGGCGTACCAGGCCCTCTACTTCGTCTCGGTCGTCAACGTCGGCGTGACGGTCGCGACCGTGGTCAGCCTCGGCCTGGCCCCCGTGCTGCTGACCGTCGGCGAGGCGGTCCGCGACCGGCGCCGGCCGGACACCGGGCACCTGCTCGTGCTGGGCGTCGCCCTGACCGGGCTGCTGCTCGTCAGCGGGACCGCCCACTCCGGCGACAGCGGCCCGCACCCGCTCCTGGGCCTGCTCACGGCGGTCGGGTCCGGTACGGCGTACGCCCTCACGACCGCGCTCGGCCGGCCGCTCGCCCAGGTCACCTCGCCGCTCGCGCTCACGACGACGACCACGACCGTCGGCGCGCTGGTCCTGCTGCCCCTCGCCGCGCTCAGCGCGCTGGGCGGCAGCCCGGTGCTCACCACCGACCCGGTCGCCGCCGGCACCCTGCTCTACCTCGGCGTGATGACGATGGCGCTGGCCTACGGCCTGCTGTACGCCGGCCTGCGCACCACCCCCGGCAGCGCGGCCGTGATCGCCACCCTGCTGGAGCCGGTGACCGCGGCCCTGGTCGCGGCGGCCTTCCTCGACGAGCGGATCGGCGCTCTCGGCGTGGTGGGTACGGCGCTGATCCTGCTCGCCGTCGCGGGCCTCGGGCGCAGGCCCGTCGTACCTCCCGGTTGAACCGGTCGTTGAGCGGGAACGTAGAACACGTTCCTGTTCAGCCTGGGAGGCCCGGATGCGCTCGACCCGCCCGTACCTGCACCTGCTCGTCGCGGGCCTGACCGCCACCGCCGTGGTGGTGAGCGCGATCGTCGTCGGCGACGTGCCCGGCGAGCGCAGCGGCACCCTGGCTGCGGGCTTCGACGCGCAGAAGGCCGCCGCGGGCCTGCCCCACGTCGACCCGCCCGGCACGCCGCCGCACGACCACAACGACCCGGCGACCAAGAACTCGCTGTCCCGGGCCGCGGAGGTCGGGGCCGACACCCAGGACCCCACGACGGCGCCCGAGCGGCGCGCGGCCGCGTCGTACGTCGAGCGCCAGCGGCGGCTGAAGGACCCGCGACTGACCACGACGCCGGTGCTGCAGAAGCGCCGCGCTCGGCCCCAGGACCGCTACGCGATGGCAGGTGGCTGCTACCGGATGGCCGGGCGGAGGGTCTTCTTCAAGCCCACCGCCCTGGGCACCTACCTGCTGTACACGACCGACCGTCGCTTCCTGAGCGTCGGCGGGAAGCACGTGGCGCAGCCGTCGCCCGAAGTGGAGTGGCGGGCCACCAAGGTGGGCCGGCGGAACTTCACCTTCCGCAACGCCGGCGACTACTTGCGGATCAGGGGCCAGGCGCACTTCCCGCTCGTGCGCAGCACCGGGTGCACGGCGTACCCCGAGTCCCAGATCGACGTCGACGGCGACCCGTACGCCGGCGTGACGTCGTACCAGGAGGTCCGCGGGTACGTCGACGCGCACACCCACGGCATGGCCTTCGAGTTCCTCGGCGGCCAGGCGCACTGCGGCCGGCCCTGGCACCGGTACGGCGCGCCGTACGCCCTGAAGGACTGCGTCGACCACACCGTCACCGGCGGGTACGGCGGGGTGCTGGAGAGCGTGCTGTCCGGCGAGCCGGGCCACGACCCGGTCGGCTGGCCGACCTTCAAGGACTGGCCCGCGCCGCAGTCGCTGACCCACGAGGGCACCTACTACCGGTGGCTGGAGCGCGCGTGGCGCGGCGGGCAGCGACTGTTCGTGAACCTGCTGGTCGAGAACAACCAGCTCTGCCAGCTCTACCCGTTGAAGCGGAACTCCTGCGACGACATGGACGCCGTCCGGCTGCAGGCGCGGGACATGTACGAGCTGCAGGACTACGTCGACGCCCAGTTCGGCGGCCCCGGCAAGGGCTTCTACCGGATCGTGAAGACCCCCTGGCAGGCCCGCAAGGTCATCAACGCCGGGAAGATGGCGGTGGTGATGGGCATCGAGACCTCGGTGCCGTTCGGCTGCACGATGAAGATCGACATCCCCCAGTGCTCGCTGGCCGACATCGACCGGCAGCTCGACGAGGTGCACCGGCTCGGGGTGCGCCAGATGGAGCTCGTGAACAAGTTCGACAACGCCCTCTCCGGGGTCGCGGGCGACAAGGGGGCCATCGGCCCGCTGGTCAACGTGGCCAACTTCCTGGAGACCGGGTCGTTCTGGGACATGAAGCACTGCGAGCCGGCCGACGGGCGCTCCCACGACAACAACCAGGTCGCGCTGCCCGACATCAGCGGCGGCCAGCAGGACGCCCTGTTCGGTGCGGTCGCCTCCCTCGGCCTGAACCTCGGGCTGCCGAACCTCGCGCTGCCGCTCTACCCGACGCCGAACCACTGCAACAGCCGCGGGCTGACGACGCTCGGCGAGCACACCATCAAGGGGCTCGCGAAGCGGAAGATGCTCTTCGACCCCGACCACATGAGCGTCAAGGCCCGCCAGGCCTCGATGGACACCATCGAGGAGCTCGGCTACTCCGGCGTGCTGTCCAGCCACTCCTGGTCCACCCCCGACACCTACCCGCGGATCTACCGCTCCGGCGGCTTCATCACGCCGTACGCCGGCGACTCCACCGGCTTCGTGGACAAGTGGCGCGAGCACGTCGGCTGGGCCGACCCGCGCTACTACTGGGGCATCGGCTTCGGCGCCGACATCAACGGTCTCGGAGCGCAGGGCGACCCGCGCGGCGCGAACGTGCAGAACCCGGTCCGCTACCCGTTCCGCGGCCTCGGCGGGGTCAAGGTGAACAA
Organism: Nocardioides sp. W7; assembly: GCF_022919075.1. Lineage (NCBI taxonomy): Bacteria > Bacillati > Actinomycetota > Actinomycetes > Propionibacteriales > Nocardioidaceae > Nocardioides > Nocardioides sp. W7. The sequence goes on from NZ_CP095078.1 coordinate 588,768, forward strand.
GCAGCGGGCCGGCGAGCGGGTCTACGACATCAACGTCGACGGCGTCGCGCAGTACGGCCTGTACCCCGACTGGGTCGAGGACCTCCGCCAGGTCGCCGGCGGCGCGACCGGCAAGGCGATCGTCGACGACATGGCGCGCGGCGCCGAGGCCTACCTGCAGATGTGGGAGCGGGCCGAGGGCGTCCGGGCCGACTCGTGCCGCAACCCGAAGCTCCGCAAGCGGGTCGGCGCCGTGCAGCGGCTGGTGCGCCGCGGGATGAGCACCCGCGCCGTCATGCAGGCCGTCGGCCAGCCCTACACGCGGCTCGGCTCGTCGTACGGCATCTGCGCGCGGACCGCGAAGGACCGCAAGGTGCCGGTCACGATCACGTTCTCGAAGGCCGGGCGGGTGAAGGCGGTCCGAGCTCGCCGATGAAGTTACTGACCAGTAGGATACTTCTCACGCTGGCCGGGCACTGACGCAGCATCCGCGGCCCTCTAGGCTCGCGGACGGCTTGTGCCGCGCACCACGACGAGGAGCTTTACTCGATGCAGACCTTCGCCATCATCGTCTCGCTGGCCATCACGGCCGTGGCGGTGGTCCTGGCCGTCCGAGCTGTCCGGTCCATCCTGGCCACGGTCCGGATCGGCGGTTCCGCCCTGGATCGGTCCGGCGACCCCGGACGCCGGACCTGGACGATGGTCAAGGAGACCCTCGGGCACACCCGGATGCTCCAGTGGCACTGGGTCGGGATCATGCACTGGTTCGTGTACGCCGGGTTCATCGTGCTCAGCGGCGCGGTCGCGACGGGCTACTTCCAGCTGTTCAACCCCGAGTTCGCGCTGCCGATCATCGGGCACTTCTTCCTCTACGAGTGGGTCAGCGAGGGCCTCGGCCTGCTGAGCACGGTCGGCATCGTCTTCCTGATCGTCTACCGCCAGCTCAACCACCCGCGCCGCAAGGGCACCAAGAGCCGCTTCTACGGCTCGAACTTCTGGCAGGCCTACTTCGTCGAGGCGATGGCCCTCCTCGAGGGCTCGGCGATCCTGTTCATCCGCGGCGCGGAGTACAACCTCGGCCAGATCGACAGCACCCACGCGGAGGACTTCGACAGCTTCCACTTCCCGATCAGCTCGCTGGTCGGCGAGGCGCTCTTCCCGGCCGGCGTCGAGTCCTCCGAGCACACGCTCGAGAACATCATCGTGTTCATCGCGATGATCAAGATCGTCCTGGCCATGGCCTGGCTGATCGTGATCTCGAAGAACCTGACGATGGGCGTGGCCTGGCACCGGTTCACCGCCTGGTTCAACATCTGGTTCAAGCGCGAGGCCTCCGGCCGCACCGCGCTCGGCGCGATGAAGCCGCTGACCAGCGACGGCAAGGCCATCACCCTCGACGACATCGACGACCTCGACGAGGACTCCACGCTGGGCGTCGGGTCGATCGAGGACTTCTCGTGGAAGGGCATCCTCGACTTCACGACGTGCACCGACTGCGGCCGCTGCCAGTCGCAGTGCCCCGCGTGGAACACCGAGAAGCCACTGTCCCCCAAGCTGCTCATCACCGCGCTGCGCGACGCGACGTACGCGAAGGCGCCGTACCTCCAGGCCGACGGCGACGAGGCCAAGGCCGCCCTGCTCGAGGGCAACGACACCCTGACCAAGGAGGTCCAGCGCCCCCTCGTCGGCGAGACCGGCGGCCGGATGGACGGCCTCGAGGACGGCGAGTGGTTCTACATGCCGGAGAACGGCGCCGCGGTCATCGACCCCGACGTGCTCTGGTCCTGCACCTCCTGCGGCGCGTGCGTCCAGCAGTGCCCCGTCGACATCGAGCACGTCGACCACATCATGGACATGCGGCGCTACCAGGTCCTGGTCGAGTCGAACTTCCCCGCGGAGCTCAACGGCCTGTTCAAGGGCCTGGAGAACAAGGGCAACCCGTGGAACATGTCGCCCAACGCCCGGATGGACTGGGCCAAGGGTCTCGACTTCGAGGTGAAGGTCGTCGGCACTCCGTCCGATCAGGGAGGGATCGAGTCGCTCGGCGAGGTCGACTGGCTGTTCTGGGTCGGCTGCGCCGGCGCCTACGAGGACCGCGCGAAGAAGACCACCCGCGCCGTGGCCGAGCTGCTCGACATCGCCGGCGTTTCCTTCGGCGTGCTCGGCAACGGCGAGACCTGCACCGGTGACCCGGCCCGGCGGGCCGGGAACGAGTTCGTCTTCCAGGGCCTCGCGCAGCAGAACGTCGAGACCTTCAAGGAGTACAAGGTCAAGAAGGTCGTCTCGACCTGCGCCCACTGCTTCAACACGCTGAAGAACGAGTACAAGGAGTTCGGTGTCGAGCTGGAGGTCGTGCACCACACCCAGCTGCTGAACCGGCTGGTCCGCGAGGGCAAGCTGACCCCGGTCAAGGACGGCGCCGGCGCCCACCAGCGCAAGATCACCTACCACGACCCCTGCTTCATCGGTCGTCACAACGGCGTCTACACGCCCCCGCGCGAGCTGCTGCAGATCCTGCCGGGTGCCGAGGTCGTGGAGATGGAGCGCAACTCCGAGCGGTCCTTCTGCTGCGGCGCCGGTGGCGCCCGGATGTGGATGGAGGAGAACCTCGGCGAGCGGATCAACGTCAACCGCACCGTCGAGGCGGTCGGCACCGGTGCCGACCAGATCGCCGTCGGCTGCCCGTTCTGCCGGGTGATGCTCTCCGACGGGCTCACCGCCCAGCAGGCCAAGGGCGAGGCCCGCGAGGAGGTCGAGATCCTCGACGTCGCGCAGATGCTGCTCTCGTCGGTCAAGGGCGAGATGGCGACCAAGCTGGCGCCCGGCTCGTCGGCGGCTACCCCTGCTGCCGCGCCTGTCTCGCCTGCCGCTCCGGAGGCGAAGGCCGCGCCCGCCGAGAAGCCGGCCGAGAAGTCCGTCGAGACGAAGGCGGAGCCGGAGGCCGGCGACGAGACCATCACCGCGGACACCGTCGTCGCCACCGAGGACGCCGGTCCGGCCGCGAAGGCCTCCGGCGGGTCCTCGCTCTTCGACGACGCCTCCTCGATGTTCGACGAGCCCCAGGCCAAGGCCGCTCCCGCGACCGCCGACGAGGAGAAGGCCCCCGCCGAAGAGGCGCAGGCCGCGAAGCCCGCCTCCTCCGGCGGCTCGCTCTTCGACCTCGGCGACTCCTCGTCCGCGCCGACTGCGAAGGCGGCTCCTGAGGCCGCCCCCGAGGCGGCCCCCGAGGCGAAGGCCGCGCCCGCGACGGGTGGTGGCTCGCTCTTCGACATCGAGGCCGAGGAGCCCGCGGCGGCACCTGCTGCCCAGTCGGCTCCGGCTGCTCAGACGAAGGCCGAGCCTGCTGCCCCGAAGGAGGAGCCGGCCGCCAAGCCCGCCGCCGATCTCGGCTCGGGTGGCTCGCTCTTCGACATCCAGGCCGAGGAGCCGCAGTCGGCTCCCGCCGCGAAGGCGGAGCCGACGGCGAAGGCCGAGCCTGCCCCGACGGCCCAGGCCGCGCCGGCATCCGAGGCCGCCCCGGCCCCGGCGCCCGCGAAGCCGGCCGTCGACCTGAGCTCGGGCGGTTCGCTGTTCGACATCGCCGCGCCCGAGCCGACCGCCGAGTCCGCGCCGACCGAGCCTCCGGCGGAACCGTCTCCGGAGCCCGCACCGGAGACGGCGCCTGAGACGGCGCCTGAGCCGGAGAAGTCCGCCGTAGAGCCCGAGCCCGAGCCGGAAGCGGCACCGGCTGCTCCGACCGGGGCGACGGCATCGGCCACTGCCTCGGCACCCGCCACGGACGTCGACCTCGACAGCCTCGGCTCGCTCTTCGACCTCGAGGCGCCCGAGCCGGTCAGCGTCGCTGTCGCCGCCCCGGCAGCGACCGTGGCCGAGGTCGAGGTCGAGGTCGAGCCGGAGACCCCGGCGACCCCGGTGCCGGCCGAGCCCGCCGCCGAGGTCGAGCCCGACGCCGAGGTCGAGGTCACCGCCGAGCCCGAGCCCACTCCGGAGCCCGAGGCGAAGGCCGAGCCGGCACCAGCTGCGGCGACCTCCACGGCGGTCACCCCGGCCACGGACGTCGACTTCGACAGCCTCGGCTCGCTCTTCGACATCGAGGCGCCCGAGCCCGTCGCCGCCCCGGCCCCGGCTGCTCCGAAGGCTGAGCCCGCTCCGGCGTCCGAGGCCGCGCCGCAGGCCGAGCCCGAGCCGGAGCCCGAGACCGAGACCGAGACCGAAGCCGAGCCGAAGCCGACTCCCGAGTCGGAGAACCCCGGCGCCGACCTGAGCGCTGCGGCCACGGCCGCGGCGAGCGAGGTGCCGGCGGCCCAGGTGCCGACTTCCGAGCCGCAGCCGGAGGCTGAGACCGAGCCGACCCCGGAGACGGAGTCCGAGCCCGAGCCGGCCGAGGTGAAGCCGCAGCCGACGGTCAGCGGCGAGGCGCACCAGCCCCGCACCGACGTCGACATCACCGAGGCGAGCTCGCTCTTCGACCTCTGAGCGCCAACGCGGTGGATCCGTTCAGCCTGGTTGAACGGATCCACCGCAGTTCGGGCAGCTGGTCAGCTCGCCCGCCCAGCCGCGCCGCCGGAGCACGAGCCCGATCTTCGCGGCTGTCTGGCAGGGCCCGCCGGGGTCGCGACGTGGCGCGACCGCGCGACCGCGACGTGGATGAGCGAGTCCTCGCGCCCGCGCCGCCCCGGCCCGCTCCAGCCACGAGAGCGGGCCGGTGTGGCGACGTACACCCCGGGGTGTACGGCAACCCAGTCACGTCGACGGAGCAGCCGGTTGACGTCGGTCACCGTCAGCCCGCCCGCCAGCGCCTGCCGGCGGGCGAGCACGCCACCCTGCTCCGTCATCAGCCGCGCCGCGTCCACCCGGACACCCTGCCGTCTCGGCACCCGGCCCGGGGGCTCGCCACCGAGGTGGTGGATATGCGGCTAGCGACTACCCAGCTCGTCCTTGTCGGTGTGCTCGGGCACGAGCACCGGGCGCAGCCGGGCCCAGGTCAGGAAGGCCAGCCCGAAGACGAGCATCGCGATCCCGGCCCACAGGTTGGCGTTCGGGCCGCCGGTCTTGTCGGTCTCGGGGTCGCCGAAGATGCCCATCAGCGTCAGGATCACGCCGTACACCCCGATCAGCCCACCGATGATGTTGCGGATGTCGAGAGCGCCCGCCTGGTGCTTGCGCTCGGAGCTGCTGTTCGAAGACATGCGGTCCTCCTCGGGGGACGACATCAGAACACGAGGTTCAAGACGATGACCATGGCGAGCGCGATGCCGGCGAGCGGCATCGTGCGGCGGTACCAGGGGTAGGACGCCTCGTTCTCGTCGACCAGGTCCTCACGCGGGGTCTCGGAGTAGACCAGGCCGCGCAGCTCCTCGGGCGGCTTCGGCTTGGTCATCATCGACACGATGATGCTCAGCACGATGTCGACGACGAACGCCGCACCGGCCGCGACGAAGGACGCGCCCTGGCCGGCCAGCGGGAGTACGCCGAGGCTGGCCGAGCCGAAGGCGTCCTCGCTGAGGAAGGCCACCGCGACGGCCGACAGGGTGCCGGCCGACAGGCCGACCCAGCCTGCGGTCGGAGTCATCCGCTTCCAGAACATGCCGAGGATGAAGGTGGCGAACAGCGGGGCGTTGAAGAACCCGAACAGCGTCTGGAGGTAGTCCATGATGTTCGAGAAGTTCGAGGCCAGCTGCGCGGTGCCGATCGCGAGTACGGCGGCCGCGACGGTCGCGACCCGGCCGACCTTCAGGTAGTAGGAGTCGTCGCGGTCCTTGACGACGTACCGCTGCCAGAGGTCGTAGCTGAAGACGGTGTTGAACGCCGAGATGTTGGCGGCCATGCCGGCCATGAAGGCGGCGAGCAGCCCGGCGATCGCCACGCCCAGCAGTCCGTTGGGCAGCAGGTCGCGCATCATCAGGATCAGCGAGTCGTTGAACTGGACCGTGCCGTTGGCCCCGCCGGACACGGTCTCGCCGGCCTTGGTCGCGGCGATCTCGGTGACGAGGACCGCGGCGATCATCCCGGGCAGAATCGTGATGAACGGGACCAGGATCTTCGGGAAGGCCCCGATGATCGGGGTCTTGCGGGCCGAGGAGATCGAATCGGTCGCCATCGCGCGCTGGACCTCGACGAAGTTCGTCGTCCAGTAGCCGAAGGAGAGCACGAAGCCGAGGCCGAAGACGATGCCGACGACCGACCAGAAGTCGGACTCGAAGCCGGTCAGCGCGTTGCCCGGCCAGGAGTTGAGCTGGTCGGCCGCGGACGCCGAGCCGCCGATCCCGGCGTTCTCGGTGATCTTGTCGGTCAGGCCGTCCCAGCCTCCGACCTTGTGCAGGCCGATCAGCGTCAGCGGCAGCAGCGCGGCCACGATCACGAAGAACTGCAGCACCTCGTTGTAGATCGCGGCCGACAGGCCACCGAGGGTGATGTAGGACAGCACGATCGCGGCGGCGAGGACGAGCGCGAGGGTGAGGTTCCAGCCCAGCAGCGCCCGGATGATCGTCCCGAGCAGGTAGAGGTTGATGCCGGCGATCAGCAGCTGGGCGACGGCGAACGAGACCGAGTTGACCAGGTGGGCCCCGGTGCCGAACCGGCGGAACATGAACTCGGGGACCGAGCGGACCTTCGAGCCGTAGTAGAACGGCATCATCACCACGCCGAGGAAGAGCATGGCGGGGACCGCGCCGATCCAGAAGTAGTGCACGGCCGGCAGCCCGAACTCGGCGCCGTTGGCCGACATGCCCATGATCTCGACGGCACCGAGGTTGGCGGAGATGAACGCCAGGCCGGTGACCCAGGCCGGCAGCGAGCGGCCACTGAGGAAGAAGTCGACCGAGTCGGAGACCTGGCGGCGGGCGATGACCCCGATGCCGAGGACGACGGCGAAGTACAGGCCGATGATCAGGTAGTCGACGGCATGCGCGGAGATGATCGTGTCGCTCGCGAGCGGACTCGTCATGGCGGTGCCCTTCGTGCAACCGAACCGGTTGCGTCGTCCGAGATTGACCTTCGGATCGGGTTCCCCGCGGCCGCTGCCGACAAACCGTGACGTCAGGTTGACGTCGTTCACCCTTGCGTTGACGTCGTACTGGTGTCATGGTGGTGCACATGGACATCACGCCGTACGTCGAGAGTCTGCGCCGCGACCTGCTCGCCGCCGCCGAGGGCGCGGGCGAGGAGTCCCGGCAGCTCGCCGAGCGGCTCGGCTTCGCGCTCGACCCGGCCGCCCGGCTCGCGATCATGGAGGCCGTCTCGCAGGCGGCCGCCGAGATCACCGCGGAGCTGCCGGCGGGCGCGGTCGGCGTACGCCTGAACGGGCGCGAGCTCGACTTCGTCGTCGATGCCGCCCCGGAGGCTGCCGTCGCGCCGGCCGACCGGGCGCCGGCCGAGGAGCCCGAGGACGACGGCGCGATCACCCGGATCACGCTGCGGATGCCGGAGTCGGTGAAGGCCCGGGCCGAGGAGCTGGCGGCGCGGTCCGGGCACTCGCTGAACACCTGGCTGGTCAACGTGGTGCGCCACGCGACCCGCGAGAACGCCATCAGCGTCGACATCGACCTGTCCAGCATCCCGTTCCTCGGCGGCAGCGACGCGCCGGGAGCCTGGCGCAGCGGCGGCCGCCGGATGACCGGCTGGCAGTAGCCCCCACCCGACCAGGAGACCCCATGAGCGAGCACACCTTCGAGACCCCCGGACCCGTCGAGCTCTTCGTCGAGGTCGGCAAGGGCACGGTCCACGTCCGGGCCACCGAGACCGCGACCGTCGAGGTGCAGATCCAGGGCCGCGACGCCGAGCAGGTCCGCGTCGAGCAGCACGGCCGCCGAGTCACCGTGGTCGCCCCGCGTCAGCGCAACAACCTGTTCGGCAGCGACGCAGGGCTCCAGGTCGACGTCACCGTGCCCGAGGACAGCGACGTCGCCATCCGCACCGGCTCCGCCGACGTCGTCGTCGAGGGCCGGGTCGGCGACGGCCGGCTCCGGAGCGGTTCGGGCGACGTGCGGATCGAGTCGCTGGGGGGCCCCGGCGTGGTCGAGACCGGGTCCGGCGACGTACGCGTCGGCGCCGCGCTCGGCGACCTGCGCGTCAAGAGCGGTTCGGGCACGGTCGAGCTCGGCCGCACCTCGGCCACCGTCGCGGTCTCCACCGGCTCGGGCGACGTCGTCATCGGGAGCGCCGACGGACCCACCGCGGTGAAGACCGGCTCCGGCGACCTGGTCGTGCGCGAGACCCGCACCGACGTGACGCTCTCCACCGGCAGCGGGGACCTCGCGGTCGCCACCGCCCACCGCGGCCGGATCACCGTCAAGGGCGCGTCCGGTGACGTGCTGGTCGGCGTCCCGGCCGGCGTCCCCGTCTGGACCGACATCACCACGGTCTCCGGCGAGATCCGCTCGGCCCTGGCCGGCGCCGGCCGGCCCGCCGAGGGCCAGGACCACCTGGAGCTCCGCGCGAAGACCGTCAGCGGCGACGTCGTCCTGGTCCGGGCCTGAGCCCTTCGGTCCTCCGGGACCAGCAGCGGATCAGGACTTCATGGCGACGCCCTCGCGCCAGTAGCCCATGAACGCCACCTGGCGCCGGTCGACGTCGAGGCCCTTCACGAGCGCGCGCCGCAGCGCGGTGACGACCTTCGACTCGCCCGCGATCCAGGCGTAGAGGTCGTCGAGGTCGTGGCCGACGTGCGTGATCGTGGCGTCGACCTGCTCGCCCGAGGAGGAGTACGACGGCGTCTCCCACAGGTCGGGGTCGATCTCGTCGTCGGTCACCTCGAGCGGCTTCAGCGGCGCGCCGAGATGCTGGAGGACGGCGGCGTGCAGGGCCTCGCCCCGGGGAGCGCCCGCACGCGGCAGCCAGGTGATCTCGACGCCGGTCGGGTGCTGGAGGGTCTGTACGTCGGCCGCGAGCGGCACCTCGAGGTACGCCGCGCCTCGGGCGTGGCTCGGGAGCGCGGCCAGGATCGCGGCCACCGCGGGGAGGGCGGTCTCGTCGCCGACGAGCAGCAGGCGGCCCGCCGTACCGGGGACGAACTCGATGCCGCCGAAGGCCGCGCCCTTGCGGGGCGCCAGCGTGACGATGCGGTCGCCGACCTGGGCCCGTGCCGCCCAGGTGGACCCGGGGCCGGCCTCGCCGTGCCCGTCGACGCCGTGCAGCACGAAGTCGACGACGAGGCGGGTGTCGGCACCGGAGCCGAGGACGTCGCGCACGGTGTAGGTGCGCATGTGGCCGCGCTCCTCGGCGGGTCGCTCGAACCAGGTGGCCATCCAGTCCTGGTCGACCCCGACGAGCGAGGGCAGCGGCTGGTCGCCGTGCGGGAAGACGAGCTTGATCCGCTGGTCGTACAGCGGGCCGTCGACCCCGAACTCCGCCAGGGCGGGCGAGCCGAGCTCGATCCGCACGAAGCTCGGCGAGAGCCGGTCGACACCGACCACCTCGACCTCTTCGAGGAGCATCGGCAGGTCCGGGGCAGCGAGCGTGGTCATCTTCATCCTCGATTAGGTGAGCCTAAGTAAGGCTCACCTTACGGGACGGGTGCCCGTCAGATCGAGGTGCGGTGGAAGTTCTGGAAGGACCGCGACGGTGTCGGGCCGCGCTGGCCCTGGTAGCGCGAGCCGTACTTCTCCGAGCCGTACGGGTGCTCGGAGGGCGAGGAGAGCCGGAAGAAGCAGAACTGACCGATCTTCATGCCGGGGTAGAGCTTGATCGGCAGCGTCGCGACGTTGGCGAGCTCCAGCGTGACGTGCCCGGAGAAGCCGGGGTCGACGAAGCCGGCGGTCGCGTGCGTCAGCAGGCCCAGCCGACCGAGTGACGACTTGCCCTCGACCCGGGCCGCGATGTCGTCGGGCAGCGTGACGACCTCGTACGTCGAGCCCAGCACGAACTCGCCCGGGTGCAGGATGAACGCCTCGTCGCCCTCGGGCTCCACCTCGCGGGTCAGGTCGGACTGGTCGGCCGCCGGGTCGATGTGGGGGTACTTGTGGTTCTCGAAGACCCGGAAGAACCGGTCCAGCCGCACGTCGATCGACGACGGCTGCAGCATCGCGGGGTCCCAGGGTTCCAGGGCGATCCGGCCCTCGTCGAGCTGGGCGAGGATGTCGCGGTCTGACAGCAGCACGCGCACAACCTACCGGTCATGGGCCCGGCGCCGCCGCCGCTTCCAGCGGTACGACGAGCACCGGTACGCCGGCCACCCCGGCCAGCCGCTCCTGCAACGCGGGCCGGTCATCGATCTCGGTGTCGGGCGGCACTCCCACGACCAGCCCGGTGCCGCCCGCGCAGCCGGACGTCGCGGTCACCTCCACCCCGAGGTCGTCCGCCTCCTCGATCGCGGCCGCGGCCCGGTCCACCTGGTGCCGGGAGAGCGGCACCTCCTCGAGGATCACCCGCACCCGGTCCGCCCGCTCGCCGGCGAGCGCCTGGACCACGCCCGGGACCGGCGCTCGCCACTGCACCACCACGGCGCCGCCGGCGACCCAGGGCACCACGTCGTAGCCGCCCTCCAGGCCGCGGACCTCGCGTCGTACCTCCCGGGCGACTGGGGCGAGCCGCTGCGCCACCACCTCGGTGACCTGGGCGAAGGGGTTCGCGTCGCCCTGCGGGTCCTGCCACGGCGCCACCACCGAGACCCCGCGCGGGACCAGCTCGGTGCGCGCCCGGGCCACGTCGCCGGAGACGAGCGCGATCAGGCCGAGCGGGCTGCTCGCGGCGCGGCGTACGACGTACCCGTCGCCGACGTAGCCGCCCGCCCACTCCGAGATCCCGCCCTGCTCGACCAGGTCGGCCGGCGGCTCGGAGGCGCGGGTGAAGGTGCGGTCGCAGGTGAAGAGGTCGCCGGCGGCCGGCAGGTCCACGCGTGGGGGTTCGGCCTCGTCGTCGCAGGCGGACAGTCCCGCGACCATGACCAGCACCACGGCGGCCAGGCCGCGTCGTACCCCTGTCATGTCCTCATGGAACCACCGATCAGAATGTCCGCATGCCGCATTTCCGCCGATTCGTCGCCCTGGGCGACTCGTTCACCGAGGGCGTCGGTGACCCCGACCCCACCCGTCCGAACGGTCTGCGCGGCTGGGCGGACCGGGTGGCCGAGGTGCTCGCGGATCAGTCGCCGGACTTCGGCTACGCCAACCTCGCGATCCGCGGCCGCAAGCTCGACGGCATCCTGGCCGAGCAGCTGGAGCCGGCGATCGCACTGGCCCCCGACCTCGTCACGATCTACGCCGGCGCCAACGACATCCTCCGGCCGCGGGTCGACCTCGACGCCCTGGCGGAGCGGTACGACGCCGCGCTCGGCAGGCTCACCGCCACCGGCGCCCGACTGCTGGTGTGGACGGCCTTCGACCCGGCCGGGAGCGCGCTCTACCGCCCGGTGCGGGGCCGGTTCGCGCTGTACAACGAGCTGGTCCGCGAGGCGGCCGACCACCACGGGGCGACGATCGTGGACTTCTGGCGGCTCCGCGACTACCGCGACTGGCGGCTGTGGGACGAGGACCGGATGCACCTGGGACCGGCCGGCCACCAGCGGATGGCCGTCGAGGTGCTCGACACCCTCGGCGTATCGCACGACCTCCAGCCGCTGCCGCTGCGCGAGGTCGTGCCGCTGTCCCGAGCCGAGCAGCGGGCCGCGCACACCGCCTGGGTCCGCGAGTCAGCCGGGCCCTGGGTGCATCGGCGACTGACCGGGCGCTCCTCCGGCGACGGCCTCGAGCCGAGGTACCCCGCTCTCGCCCGACCCGGCCTGGGGTAGCATCCTCCCGCCGGTCCGCCCGGCGTGCGGATGTAGCTCAGTTGGTAGAGCGCGACCTTCCCAAGGTCGATGTCGCGAGTTCGAGTCTCGTCATCCGCTCCAGTCCCTCCCCCTGCCGAGTCGGCAGTAGTTCACGCGCGAATCGGCAGAAATTGCCGCGCCAGTCGGCACGCGTCGGCACCTTTTCTGCCGACTCGTCGGTCTACTTCTGCCGACTCGGCGTGCCCCGGGGCGGGAGGAGTGTGACTGGTGTGGCAATTGACAATCAGTGTGGCCAGTGGTGATGGTGGAGCGGCTCCCTCTTCCCCCCATGTCTCGGAGTCTCGGATGTCTCGCCCACGATGGATCGCCATCGGCGCGCTAGCCCTGTTGCTGGCCGTCGCCCCCTTCGTCCCCCGGGGAGGCGATGACGACGACGGTGCGATCACGCCCTCCGGGCAGCAGGAGTACGACGCCCGCCCGGCCGCCGCCGCTGGCCTCGGCCAGCTGACGCCCACGGCCGCGGACGAGATCGAGCGGGTGCTGGAGCAGGGGCAGCGCGAGACCGTGGCCGCCCGGGCCACCCCCGCCGCGCTCGCCGCCTCGCTGACCCGGTGTGCCGAGTTCGAGGGCCAGCGCTACTGCCTCGGCACCGGCTGGACCCAGGACACCCAGGCCGAGGTGCAGGCCCGGGTCGCCGGCGCCGCCCGGCCGGTCGCGGCCCGGGCGCGTCCGGTCGAGCAGACCGGCGACCTCGACACGGCCTCCCGCCTGCGTCGTACCGCCGCCCTCCCGCCGGCCCAGCGCGCCGCGCAGGAGCGGGCCGAGCTGACCTCGGCCGCCCGCTCGGTGGCGAAGGTCTGGCTGCTGCGGCACGAGCTCCAGGGCGTACCGCTCCCGGACGGCTTCCTCGAGCGGCACCCGGAGGCCCGCGCGGTTCCCGGAGCGGCCCCGGTTGCCCGCACCAGCGCCGCGGACTACCCGGCCTCGGCCCGGATCATGAAGGCGAGGCAGGTCGCCTCCCAGACCCAGACCTACTGGTGCGGACCGGCGACCATGCAGATGATCGCCTGGGGCTGGCGGGACAGGAAGCGCGCCCAGTCCCGGTGGGCCGCCCGGCTCGGCACCACCACCGACGGCACCGCGATCTCCAACATGGTCGCGACCGTCAACAGCTCCACCGGCTGGGACCGCACGGACCACGCCGGGCCCTACATCGTGCTCGACATCGGCGACTGGTCCTACCGCCAGTGGTCCCGGCTGATCATGAAGCACATCGCCGTCTACCGGGCACCGGTCGTGCTGCACCCGATCCTCCTCAAGCGCTTCTACCCCTATATCGACGACGACGCGTCCGGCCACTTCCAGGTCGGCCGGGGCTACCGCCAGCGGCCGGGCAAGGCGATGGCGATCTCCTACTTCGAGCCGTGGGACCAGCAGCGGTTCGACCGCTCGGAGCCGTACGTCGAGCGGGTCCAGTGGCGCAGTGCCTACAAGAGCTACCGCGCCAACAAGGAACACCCGCACCAGAACATCGGCGTCTGATGCGGAGGCTCCGGTACGCCGTCCCCGCGGTCCTGCTCGTGCTCGCGAGCTGCTCGAGCGACCCGGCCGGCGACTCAGGCTCCGAGCCGCCCGAGGCCGCACCCACGCAGCCGACGCCGACGGGGGCCGAGTCCACCCCGGCCCCGGCGCCGCCCGACTGGCAGCCGGTCGAGGGCCCGGTCGACCGCGCGGTCACCCGCAACGCCCGAGGGACGGAGCTCACCGGTGCGACCCACCGCGAGACCTTCCTGACCGAGACCCACTCGCTGGTCGTCGAGCAGGACCCGCAGGAGTCCGAGCCGGCCCGGGCGGTGCTGACCGACCTGGACTCCGGCGAGGAGACCGTGCTCGACGGGAGTTCCGAGGTGCCGACGACCACCGGTGGCACCTGGGCCCTCGGCGACACGTCCCTGGTGCACGCGACGATCGCCCCGGACGGCTCCTACTGCCTGGCCACCGTCCAGCTCGCCACGACGGCGGCCACCCGCGGCTGGTGCGCGCCGGAGCGGCACGGCTTCACCGGCGCCCGGATCACCGACGCCGGCACCACCCTGCAGACCTTCGACGATGCCCGGCCCTCGTGTCGCACCGTCGGCACCGTCGAGGGCGCAGAGGTCGCGCCGTTCCCCGACGCCCCGGCCTGCACCGCCTGGGACGGCCTGCTCCTCGAGTCGGGCCCGGTCTGGTCGGTGGTCCGCGAGGAGCGCAACATCGAGCAGGTCGACCTCTTCGCCCGGGGCGCGGACGGCGTCGTCGAGCTCGGCCCCGGCACGTCCGGCACGCTCGTCGGGTGCGCAGGCGCGGCGTACTTCGTCCGCGACCCGCAGAACGCCACCGACCCGGCCCGCCTGGTCCGCTGGGACGGCACCAGCGCCGAGGTGGTCTACGAGTCGCCCGCCGGGCCGGCGTTCCTGGAGACGCCGCGCTGCGGCGGCGACGTCCTGACCGTCACGGCGTACGCCGAGGGCGGCGACGAGCAGGTGTCCGCCCGGGTCGGATGAGCGCCTCCGTAGGCTGGGCCGGTGAGTGAGTTCGCAGGCTTCCCGGCCGCCGCCCTGGACTTCTACGACGATCTCGAGGTCGACAACACCAAGTCGTACTGGGAGAAGCACAAGGGCGTCTACGCCGCGTCGGTCAAGGCGCCGATGACCGCGCTGTGCGCCGCCCTCGCACCCGAGTTCGGCGAGGCGAAGATCTTCCGCCCGTACCGCGACGTCCGCTTCGCCAAGGACAAGACGCCCTACAAGACCCACCAGGGCGCGTTCGTCCGGGTCGGTGAGGCGACCGGGTGGTACGTCGAGGTCTCGCCGCGCGGGGTCCGCACCGGCGCCGGCTTCTACGAGGCCAGCGGGCCGCGGCTCGCGGCGTTCCGCGCGGCCGTGGCCCACGAGCGATTCGGGCCCGAGCTGGAGAAGATCCTGCGGAAGCTGGAGAAGGACCGCTTCGAGGTGGGCGGCGACCGCCTCAAGACCAGCCCGCGCGGGTACGACGCCGACCACCCGCGCATCGAGCTGCTCCGCCACCGGTCGCTCACCGTCGGCCACTCGCTCGGCTTCGAGCCGGTGATCCACACCCCCGAGCTGCTCGACCTGGTGCGCGACGACTGGCGGGAGCTGCGTCCCCTGGTCGAGTGGATCGCCCGGCACACCAGCGTCTGACCCGCCGGCGTCCGACTACTGCGGCTACTCGAGCCAGATCGGATCCTGCACGAGGTCGGCGACCTGCTGCTCGGTGAGGACGGGATCGGCCAGCACCGGGTCGGTGTTCTTCTCGGACGGCGCGTTCCAGGCAATGGCCGTGATCGAGAACCCGTCGTCGGTGAAGTACGTCGCGGTGGCGGCGAAGATCCCGGTCGGGCCGCCGCCGCTCGCGGGCTCCTCATAGGCCAGGCTCGTGAGATGTCCGCCGGGCACGGCCGTGCACTCGGCACCCGGAGGGTGCTGACCGCATCCCGGCACCGTCGAGTGCTCGAGCACGATCGACACCATCGCCCCGTCGAGCAGGACCGACCCCGCCTGGAAGCCGTTCGCATCATCGGGCTGCTGGTCCCAGGCCCGGGGCTGGGTCACCCGCCCCTCGAGTCGCTCGCCGAGCACCCGACCCATCTCGGCGGGATCGGGGCCGAACCGGCGCAGCTGGGGGGCCGCCGGCGGCGTGGGCGACTCGGTCAGTTCGCCGGGCGCCGAGGTGGGCGCCTCCTCGTCGAGCCCGGCCGGGCTGGTCGGCGCTCCGGCGAAACCGCCGGTCGAGCGACCCGGGTCGTCGCCGCCGACCAGGTCCGGCGCAACCGCGGCTCCGAACACCGTGGCCCCGACCAGCGTGACCGCGCCGAGCGCGACCCCGCTCCGCCGGCGACGCCGCAGCGTCCGCCCGCGCCCAGCGCCCCCGGCCACCAGTCCGGCCACGTCCGGGTCCAGCCCGGACCCGGCCCGCTCCAGCAGGTCGCTCATCTCGTGCTCGTTCATCGCGTCGTCCTCTCCCGCGCGCGCTCCAGCGCCCGCATGCTCCGGTTGCGGACCGCCCCGGCACTGATGCCGAGGCGGGTGGCGACGTCCTCCACCGAGAGGTCGTCGCTGTAGCGGAGCACCAGCACCGCGCGGTCGATCGGGGCCAGGCCGGCCAGCACGTCCCGCAACCCGAGTCGCAGGTCGCTGAGGTCGGTCGGGTCGGCCCCGGCGACGTCCGGAAGGTCGGCGTACGGCAGCTCCCGGCTGGACTTGCGCCGCCGATGGCTGAGGAACGTCCGGACCAGGGTGGTCTGGGCGTACGCCGCCGGGTTGTCGATCCGCCGCCACTTCACGAAGACCTTGGCCAGCGTCTCCTGGACCAGGTCCTCGGCGCCGTGCCGGTCACCGCACAGCAGCCACGCGGAGCGGTAGAGCCTCGGTGTCCGCGCGAGGGCGAACTCCTCGAAACCGTCGTCGTCGCTCATCTGCTCCCCAGGGTCCGTAGCTCGGGTGGTGCTCCACCCTCTACGACGCACGGGGGACGCGCGGCGTCACACCTTCGTGAACGACGCCATCGTCCGCTCGGGCTCCCAGAACGCCTTCATGGAGGCGACCCGGCCGTCGTCGTGGACGACGTAGACCATGATCAGCTCGGTCGTGGTGTGGCTGCCGTCCGGGAAGCTGGTCTTGATCCGCCCGATGTTGGCGCAGGTGTTGCTGCCGGGGTTGGCGAAGGACTCGTAGATCTCGAACTCGAAGGTCGCGATCGGCTCGATGGCCAGCTTCCAGAACGCCGAGATCCCCTCGTGGCCGTGGTGGCCCTTGCCGTCGGGGTCGAACATCGACGGCCCGACCGGGTCCTCGAGGACCGCGTCCTCGGCGTACACGGTCAGCCACTCGGCGAGGTCGCCCTTCGCCACGGCGGAGTACGAGCGCTGCGACGCGGTGCGCGCGGGGTGGAGGTCGTTCGGGGCGGTCCAGGTGATGGCTTCGGACGTGATCATGACCGCAGCGTAGAACGAGTTCTACTTTTCGGCGAGCGATGCTTCATCCACGCGCCATGCCCGGTTCAGCCGGTGGCCGCCGGTCCCGCCGACGCTGGGGCCATGACCAAGCGAGCGGCGTATCTGATCGTCGGCCTGCCGCACGGCGGCGGAACCTTCCTCCCGGCGGCCCTGCACGCGCACGGGCCCAGTCTCGAGGAGGCCGGACTGCGGCAGCCGGCGCGGTCGGCGGACGAGATGTTCCGCGCGTCCGTGGAGATCCGCCGCGACCACCAGTCCTGGGGCCTGCGACGTCGCGACGTCGAGGGCGCGTGGTCGGGCGTCTGTCGGCGTGCCGACCGGAGCAAGGGCGACATCGTGGTCGGGCACGAGCTGCTCGCGGCGGCCGGCGACCCGGAGATCGCGCTACTGGTCGACCGACTGCCCGGGTTCGACGTCCACGTCGTGGTGGCGGCGGGGCCGGCCGACCCGCGACTGACCCTGTTCCCGGACGACTACGACCTGGGCGCGGTCCTGGACCGCTGGGCCGCGCACGTGCGCAGCCCCGACCGCGTGCACCTGCTCGTGACCGATCCCGGCGACCTGACCGCGACCTGGGCGGCACTGGGACGGGTCGTGGGCTTCGACGCCGGGCTGCTCCCGCTGCCCGCCGACCTCGAGGTCACGGCCGACCAGGACCTCGGCGCGCTGCGACTTCTCGCGAGCTCCGCGGGTCTGCTGGCCACCGTCGAGGAGCTGCGCCGGGCGGCCGAGGAGTGGGCGAAGACCATCGCCGAGGGTGGGTACGACGTGCAGGGTGACCTCGGCGGACTCGCACCGAGCTCTCCCCACGGGGACGACGACGAGCCGGTCCAGGCCCGTCTGGACCTGGTCAGCGGCGCCCTCGCGGAGACCGTCGCCGAGCTGGCCCGACTGCGGCGCGAGCACGCCCAGCTGCAGGTGCGCGCGGCGAAGCTGCAGAAGAAGCGCCGCAGGCTCAAGCGCCGACTGGCCGATGCGACCGGCGACTGAGCACCGGTCAGTGCGGCTGCCAGGCGTCCTCGTCAGCGGTCCGCGCCGTGACCGCCTTGGGGAGCTTGCGGTCGGCGAGCTGCTGGATCGAGACCTGCTCGAAGACGTCGCGCAGGGATCGGCGGGCCGCGATCCAGACGTGCTGGAGCACGTCCGCGGCCTCGTTGTAGGTCACGGCCTCAGGACGCAGGCCGTAGACCGAGACCAGCGGGCCGTCCACGGCACGGATCACGTCGGCCACCGACACGCCGTCAGCCGGCCGGCCCATCCGCCAACCACCGGACTGGCCGCGCTGGGACATCACGATGCCGGCTCGGCGCAGGTCGGCGAGGATCGCCTGGAGGAACCCGTGCGGGATCTCCTGGAGCCTGCCCAGCTCCTCGGCACTGACCGCGCGACCGTCCGCCCGCGACGCCATCTCGATCAGCGCGCGCAGCGCATAGTCGGACTTCGCGGAAACTCGCATGGGTGCAGTGTGTCAGAAATGTCGATGCACACACTCGGCGACTCCCCGCCGGCGAGTGCTGCGACGGCCGCCGCTGGCGACGGCTCAGGCCAGGACCAGGTCCTCGTCGCCGTCCTCGGCCTCGACCATCCGCGACCGGCGCTCCTGGCGCACAGCCCAGGTGATGCCGGCGATCCACAGCACGCCGAGCACGGCGGCGACCGCGATCACGACCGCGTCGGAGCCGCCGACCGCCTCGACGATGGTCTTGGAGTTGGTCAGCACGATCAGCCCGCCGGCCCCGACGCCCAGCACCCGGGCGGCGAGCTTCTTGACCAGCCACGCGGCGATCGGCGCCGCGATCACGCCGCCGGCCAGCAGCGCCGCGGCGTACGACCACTCGATGCCCTGCGAGCCGAGGGCGAGGATGAAGCCGAGCGAGCCGCCGACCGCGACGACGAACTCCGAGGTGTCGATCGAGCCGATCACCTTGCGGGGCTCGAGGCGCCCGGAGGAGAGCAGCGTGGTGGTGCCGACCGGGCCCCACCCGCCGCCGCCGATCGCGTCCAGCGCGCCGCCGATGACACCCATCGGGGCGAGCATCTTCGCCGACGGCCGGCTCTTGAACGTCGGCCGCCGGCCGCCGAGGACCAGGAACCGCCAGATCACGTAGATGCCCAGGCCGAGCAGGATGCCCGCGACCCAGGGCTTCGCGGTGTCCCCGTCCAGGCTGACCAGGAAGGTCGCGCCCGCGAAGGCGCCGGCGAAGCCCGGGATCGCCAGGATGGAGACGGTCCGCCAGTCGACGTTGCCCAGCTTGTGGTGGGCGAAGCCGGACACCAGCGAGGTGCCGATCTCGGAGAAGTGGACGGCCGCGGAGGCCGCGGCCGGCGCGACGCCGGCCGCGAGCAGCAGCGTCGACGAGGTGACGCCGTACGCCATGCCGAGCGAGCCGTCGATGAGCTGGGCCAACAGGCCCACGAAGCCGAGCACGATGAGCTTACGCATGAAGGTTGCACCCTTGGGTCGTTCGGTGACTGCACCATCACCGACCGGATATAAGACAGTCGACAAGCATGAATTGGCTTATTCGACTGAGCTAGTACAGATTGCGACGCCGCCTGCTGTCAAACTCCCGGCCGAACTTCGGGCCCTGCGGGTGGCGAAGGCCACGCCCGCCGACATGTTGCACGGGCGCGAACCCCGACCTACCATTAAGTTACCGGCCAGTAGCGCTTTCTGTTGGCCGCTTTCTCGACAGCCGATCGATCACGGAATAGGTGTGCACCAGTGAGCCACTACAAGAGCAACCTGCGCGACATCGAGTTCAACCTCTTCGAGGTGCTCGGACGCGACCAGGTCCTCGGCACCGGCCCCTTCGCCGAGGTCGACGCCGAGACCGCGCGCGAGGTGCTGGCCGAGGTCGACCGGCTCTCGCGCGAGGACCTCGCTGCGTCGTACGAGGACAGCGACCGCAACCCGCCCGTCTTCGACCCCAAGACCAACACGGCGCCCATCGGCGAGTCGTTCAAGAAGAGCTACCAGGCCTGGATGGACTCGGAGTTCTGGCGCCTGCAGATCCGCGAGGAGCTCGGCGGCACCCCGGCGCCCCCGAGCGTCATCTGGGGCCTGGCCGAGATGGTGCTGGGCGCCAACGCCCCCATCTGGATGTACGCCGCGGGCGCCCCGTTCGCCGGGGTCGTGTGGAACAACGCCAACGGCGTGGCGCGCGACCAGCGCATCGCCCAGATCATGGTCGAGCGCCAGTGGGGCTGCACCATGGTCCTCACCGAGCCCGACGCGGGCTCCGACGTGGGCGCCGGTCGGGCGAAGGCCGTCGCCAACGACGACGGCTCGTGGAACGTCACCGGCGTGAAGCGGTTCATCACCTCCGCCGAGCACGACATGAGCGAGAACATCATGCACCTGGTGCTCGCCCGCCCCGAGGGCGTCGAGGGCGTCGGCGGGCCGGGCACCAAGGGCCTCTCGCTCTTCTGGATGCCCAAGCACCACTTCGACCACGAGACCGGCGAGCTGACCGGCGAGCGCAACGGCGTCTACGTCACCAACGTCGAGCACAAGATGGGCATCAAGGTCTCCAACACCTGCGAGGTCACCTTCGGCGACCCGCAGGTCGGTGGCGGCGAGCCGGCGAAGGGCTGGCTGCTCGGCGAGGTGCACAACGGCATCGCGCAGATGTTCGACGTCATCGAGAACGCCCGGATGATGGTCGGCAGCAAGGCCATCGCCACCCTGTCGACCGGCTACCTCAACGCGCTCGAGTACGCCAAGTCCCGCGTCCAGGGTGCCGACCTGACCCAGTCCGGCGACAAGACCGCGCCGCGCGTCACCATCACCCACCACCCCGACGTACGCCGCTCGCTGATGACGCAGAAGTCGTTCGCCGAGGCGATGCGGGCCCTGGTCCTCTACACCGCCTCCGTGCAGGACGAGATCTACCTCGCCGAGGCCAACGGCGAGTCGGGCAGCGACGAGGCCAGGCTGGCCGCCGCACTCAACGACCTGCTGCTCCCGATCGTCAAGGGCTACGGCTCGGAGCGCTCCTGGGTGCTGCTCGGCACCGAGTCGCTGCAGACCTTCGGCGGGTCGGGCTTCCTGCAGGAGTACCCGCTGGAGCAGTACGTCCGCGACGCGAAGATCGACACCCTCTACGAGGGCACCACCGCGATCCAGGGCCAGGACTTCTTCTTCCGCAAGATCGTCAAGGACCAGGGCAAGGCCCTGGGTCACCTCGCGGCCCAGATCCAGCAGTTCATCGACTCCGAGGCGGGCAACGGCCGGCTGAAGAACGAGCGGCAGCTGCTCGCGACGGCGCTCGACGACGCCAACGCGCTGGTCGGTCACATGATCAACGACCTGATGTCGGCGCAGGAGGAGGTCCGCAACCTCTACAAGGTCGGCCTCAACACCAGCCGCCTGCTGATGGTGCTCGGCGACGTCGTCTGCGGCTGGCTGCTGCTGCGCCAGGCCGAGGTCGCGTTGGAGAAGCTCGGCGGGGACGCCGGCAAGGACCGGGCCTTCTACGAGGGCAAGGTCGCGGGCGCCCAGTTCTTCGCCCAGACCAACCTGCCGAAGATCAGCGCCGAGCGGGCCATCGCCGAGGCCACCGACCTGTCGATCATGGACCTCGACGAGAGCGCCTTCTGACGCACGCTCCTCCCGACGCCCCTCGCCATCGCGGCGGGGGGCGTCGTGCGTCCCGGGCCGGTCACGCCCGATCAGCGCCGGTCAGGGCCGCAGGTGCGCCCGCGCGGCCCGTCGTACGGCGTCGGTGAGGCGGGCCAGGGCGGGCGAGTCGAGCCGCCACCGCTGCCAGTGCAGGGGTAGGTCGAGCCGCGCCCGGCCACCCAGCACCACCAGCCGGCCGGTCTCCAGGTCGGGCAGCAGCTGCGGCTCGGGCAGCATCCCCCAGCCGAGGCCGAGCCGGACCGCCTCGTGGAAGTCGGCGCTGGTCGGCACCCGGTGGACCAGCGGCGCCGCCTCGACTCCGTGGGACCCGAGGATCTCGTGCTGCAGGGCGTCCTTCTCGTTGAAGACCACCACCGGCATGGCGGCCCAGTCGTGCGAGCGACCGCGGCGCCAGCGCTCGGCGAACCCCGGGGCGGCGGCCGGGCGGTAGCGCAGCGTCCCGAGCCGCTCGACCTCGCAGCCCTGGACCGCGACCGGGTCGCTCGTCACGGCGGCCAGCACGTCGCCGCCGCGCAGCAGGCCGGCCGACCAGGCCTGGTCCTCGACGTGCAGCCGGAGCACGCTGTCGTCCCAGGTGGCGACCTCGCCGACGACGTCGCGGAACCAGGTGGCCAGGGAGTCCGCGTTGACCGCGAGCGGGAGCTCGACGCGGTGGCCGCCCTCGCCGAGCGCGTCGCGCGCCTCGTCGTACAGCAGCTCGGTCTGGCGGGCGAGCCTGAGCAGCGTCTCGCCGGCGTCCGTCGCCCGGCACGGCGTGCCGCGCCGGACCAGCACCCGGCCGGCCGCCGACTCGAGGGCGCGGATCCGCTGGCTGACCGCGCTGGGCGTGACGTGCAGGTGCCGGGCGGCGGCCTCGAAGGTGCCGTGGTCGGCGATCGCGACCAGTGCCGCGAGCTGGTCCGGATGGGGCCTCATGAAGCAATGCTAATGGTCCTGCAGATTCTTTCGCTGGTCTTCATCGCGGCACGACCGTAGCGTCGCCCCGTGATCGACTCCGCCGCCGCCGGCCTCGCGACCGGCCTGACCCTGATCGTGGCCATCGGGGCGCAGAACGCGTTCGTGCTGCGCCAGGGGCTGGCGCGCGAGCACGTCGGCCCGGTCGTCGCGGTGTGCGCGATCTCCGACCTGGTGCTGATCTTCGCCGGCGTCAGCGGCATCGGGACCGTCGTCGAACAGGCTCCCGTGGTCGTCGACGTGGTGCGCTGGCTCGGCGTCGCCTTCCTGACCTGGTACGGCGTCCGCACCCTCCTCGCCGTGCGGCACGCGGCCGGCCTGGCCGCCAACGGCGGGCAGCGGCTGTCGCGGCGCTCGGCGGTCGGCCGGGCCTTCGCGCTCACCTGGCTGAACCCGCACGTCTACCTGGACACGGTGCTGCTGCTCGGCTCGATCGCCAACACCCACGGGCCGGACGGCCGCTGGTGGTTCGCGGTCGGGGCGGGGGCGGCGAGCCTGCTGTGGTTCTCCGGTCTGGGCTTCGGCGCCCGCCTGCTGTCGCCGCTGCTCGCGCGGCCCCGCGCCTGGCAGGTCCTCGACGTCCTGATCGGGCTGACCATGCTGGCCATCGCGGTGTCCCTGGCCCGGGGCTGAGATCCGTCCCCATCGGACCAGGCACTCGTTAGGCTCCCTCGCCATGGACGACCAGCAGCGGCTCGCGGCGTACGTCGAGGTGTGGAAGCAGGCGGTCGACGACTTCGTCGCCCTGCTCGAGAGCCTTCCGGAGCAGGACTGGTCGCTGCCGACCGACCTGCCCGGCTGGGACGTGCGGGCGGTCGCCTCGCACACCGCGCACCTGGAGGGCATCCTGGCCGGCGGTCCCGAGGAGACGGCCGAGGTGGGCGAGCCGGCGCACGTCAGCGGCTTCCTGGGGCTCTACACCGAGATCGGGGTGGTGAACCGGCGTGAGCTGCCCGTCAGCGAGATCGTCGAGGAGATCCGACAGGCGGCCAAGACGCGCTACGCGATGCTGCGGGCGGACCCGCCGACGGATGCGAGCGCTAAGCCGGAGGTGATCTTCGGGGGCGTGCCGTGGAGCTGGGAGACGCTGCTGCGCAACCGGCCGCTGGACGTGTGGATGCACGACCAGGACGTGCGCCGCGCGGTCGGGCGGCCCGGCGGGATGGACGGCGAGCCCGCCCGGCACACCGCCGAGTACCTCGCCGAGGCGCTCGGGTTCGTGCTCGCCAAGAAGGTCGGTGCCACCCCGGGCACGACGGCCGTGCTGGAGCTGGCCGGCAGCGAGCCGTTCGCGTTCACGGTCAACGACGCGGGGCGCGGTGAGCGGCTGCCCGCCGTACCTCCCTCGCCGCAGGTGACCCTGCGGATGGATCGGGAGAGCTTCGTCTGCCTCGCCGGCGGGCGCC